>NZ_CP036423.1:2476313-3095392 GCF_009910365.1 Aequoribacter fuscus
TGCTTTAGAGATAGAGAGTCTCGCCAAGTCCCGCTCTAGTAATTCCATGATGGCTTTGCGAATCAAACGAGACAGCTGTTTCTCTAAATTGCGCACACCCGCCTCACGACAATACGCAACGATGACGTATTTAAGTGCCGCATCGTTTATGCGTATCTGACTGCGCTTCGCACCATGTTTTGCCAAGAGCTTGGGCCATAGGTGATTCTTGGCGATGGCCAGCTTTTCCTCGGCAATGTAGCCCGCTAGACGGATGACCTCCATACGATCCAACAAGGGCCCGGGAATCGTGTCTAACTGATTGGCCGTGCAAACAAACAGGACTTTGGATAAATCGACACGCAAGTCTAAGTAGTGATCTAAAAAGGCGCTGTTCTGCTCGGGGTCGAGCACCTCGAGTAAGGCCGAGGCTGGGTCTCCCTGAAATGACTGACCCAGCTTATCGATCTCATCGAGCATGATCACAGGGTTTTCGACTTTGACATCTTTAAGGGCCTGAATAAATTTACCTGGCATCGCTCCTATGTAAGTTCGTCGATGCCCTTTTATTTCGGCCTCATCGCGCATACCGCCCAAGCTAAAACGATAAAACTCACGACCCAAGGATTCTGCGATAGACTTGCCGATACTGGTTTTACCCACCCCTGGTGGGCCCACAAGTAACAGGATCGACCCGGCAATTTCACCCTTAAACGCGCCGACGCCGATAAATTCTAAAATGCGAGCTTTAACATCCTCTAAGCCATCGTGGTGGGCATTTAACACCTCACGGGCTGCCGCCACCGATAACTTATCGGTGGACTGTTTACCCCAGGGCACCGAGGTGGCCCAATCCAAATAATTGCGGGTGACGCCGTACTCAGGCGAACCCGGCTCGAGCACACTGAGCTTATCAAGCTCTGCTTCAATTTTACCAAGCGCAGGCTCTGGCACGCATAAATCGGCTAAACGTGCTTCGAAGGTTTCGCGATCCGAGGTCTTATCGTCTTTGGTAATACCCAGTTCTTTTTGAATAACCTTGAGCTGTTCACGCAAAAAGAAGTTGCGCTGCTGCTCACTGAGCTTTTCGTTTACCTGCCCACTAATTTTGTCCTGTAACTCAGCCACCTCCCGCTCACGGCGCAACAGCACCAACACTTTTTCCATGCGCTCGAGTAAATCTAAGCTATCCAAAATATCTTGTAATTCCTCACCGCTGGCGGTGGTCAGTGCGGCAGAGAAGTCCGCCAACAAACTGGGCTGATTGGGCGAGAAATTAGACAAGTATTGTTTTAGTTCTTCTCCGTACAGCGGATTCAGCGGTAGCAAGGCTTTAATCTCGTTGATAAGAGCCATCGCATAAGCGCGGATTTCTTGGCTGTCACGATCCCCCTGACTGCGTGGATAATCCACTTTGACTCGGTAGGGTGCCTCGTGGCTGAGCCACTCGGTAATTTGAAATCGCTTTATGCCTTGCACCAAGAACTGGTGATTGCCCTGGGTTTGAGGGGGGCGGTGCAGACGCACAACGCAGCCTGTTGCCGGCACACGCTCGCGTGGTAGCTCGCCAGGCGTCCGATCAGGCACAAAAACCAAAGCCAACAAGCCATTATCCTGGCTGACGGCGCGTTCGAGCGTGCTCTCCCACTCGCCGGCGTTGACGACCACAGGCTGAATCTGACCAGGGAAAAACGGTCGGTGGGGAATCGGCATCAGACACAGGTTGTCTGGCAACACATCCGCGATCAAAGCCGGTGACCTTGTTGATTCATCCGCCATAAAAATATCCTCCGTCTGACACTGTGCATAAGATGGGTACTATTGCGGTTTTTTCAATGCATAGCCGTTGGCACGCATTCTCGTTTGATCCGCACAGCGCTATACTACGCGGCATCCACAGTTTTATTTTTTTAGGAGTCCTACGTGCACGTAGACCAACTCGACGCCGCGCAGCGTGCGCAGGCACTTGCCCAAGCAGAATCTGATTACCACGCCCTATTGGCGCAAGGTTTATCGCTGGATCTAACGCGCGGCAAGCCCAGTGCCGAACAAGCCAATTTATCGAACGCCTTAGATGGCATACTAGACGGCAATTATTTTGCACAAGATGGTACCGATGTGCGCAATTACGGCGGCATCGATGGTCTACCCGAGGCCAAAGCACTGTTTGCCCAAGTGCTTCAAGTGCCCGCCGACGAAATGCTGATTGGCGGCAACGCCAGCTTGACCTTAATGTATCAAGTCATCGATTTCGCATTACGCTTTGGTTTTCACAAAGCCTGGAATACCGGCGACAGCACACCGAAGTTCTTATGCCCCGTACCCGGCTATGATCGTCATTTTTCTATTTGCGAATACTTGGGTATCGAGATGGTCACGCTTCCGATGCTCGACGACGGCCCCGATATGGATGTTGCTGAAGCACTCGTGCAAGAACTCGACAACGTCTGTGGTATTTGGTGCGTACCACGCTTCTCGAATCCTACCGGCTGCGTGTACAGCGAAGCCACCTTGGCACGCCTGGCAGCGCTACCTAAACTGGCGAAAAGCGACTTCCTGATCATGTACGACAACGCCTACGCGGTGCACGCACTTACTGCCGATGCACCTGCGCTGGGCAATATCCGCGAGCACGCGATCGCCGCAGGCACGTTAGACAACATCGTCCAATTTGGCTCGACATCGAAAATTACTTTCGCAGGCGCGGGCGTGGCGTTTTTAAGCACCTCTAAATCCAATTTAGCGGCTTTTAAGAAATACCTAGGTTTTCAAACGATTGGCCCCGACAAAGTGAACCAGCTGCGACATGTGGCGTTTTTTAAAGACCACAGCGGTTTAATGGCGCACATGGATCGCCACGCAGACATTATGAAGCCGCGTTTTGACGCCGTGCTGTCGACCCTCGAGGCGCAGCTAGGCGGCACAGGCATGGGCACTTGGATTAGCCCAGAGGGTGGCTATTTTGTATCGTTTGAAACGCGACCCGGTTTAGCCAAAGCCGTGATACAACTGGCGTCCGATGCTGGCATTAAGCTGACACCGGCAGGCGCGACGTTCCCCTACGGTAACGATCCACAAGACAGCAACATCCGAATTGCGCCCAGTTTTCCAAGCATAGCGGATGTACAAGCCACTATGGATGCGTTTGTGGTGTGTGTGCGCTTGGCGACTTTGCGAAGCCTAGCAAAGTAACGGGCAAGGAAAGCGGCAGATCGTCGCCGAGTAAAAATCGATAACTGGGCGCTGAGCGAGGCCTATCCTACGCTCAGTGCCAATACAGCACCTTAGTAGCAAGACCCCCGAGGCTAGCTCGATAGTTCAATCGTCGGAGGGTGGCGGCACCATGCTCGCAAACGGCAAACGGGTCACGTTACTGCCGGTGGTGTTGGCCGGAACTTCTGAGATTTTCGACGAGCCTTCGCGCTCAACCTCGTCAATTCGAATGACGGATTGATACGGGATATAGGTACGCTTCACGCCGGCAAATTCGTTTTTCAGCTTTTCTTCGCTCGGGTCCACCACAATTTGTGAACGCTCACCAAAAACGAATTCTTCGATCTCGATAAAACCCCACATATCACTCTGATAAATCTGACGCGCAAACACCTCAAACACTTGATTTGCATTGTGAAAAATCACTTTATACACACGAGTCTCCAAGCACTAGGGCTAAGCGTCAAAATTTACGGGCGCGCAATACTACCAACCTTGCGGAAAAATGCCATAAAAATCCGCCGCGCACACCAAATAATGTGGCCTATAGTCTAGGTTTCAAGGCCTCACATCGGTATACTCGCGGCCCTCTAAGGTTAGAACCAGCAGGGTTAATGACATGTCCGTTAAAAAATTGTTCATTCAGACGCACGGATGCCAAATGAACGAGTACGATTCGGCGCGCATTGGCGATTTGTTAAAAACCAGCCACCAACTCGAACGTACAGACAACCCTGAAGAAGCCGACGTTTTACTTCTGAACACTTGCTCAATTCGAGAAAAAGCCCAGGAAAAAGTGTTTCATCAGCTGGGACGCTGGAAGCCTTTAAAAGAAAAAAACCCGAACCTGATCATCGGGGTGGGTGGCTGCGTTGCCAGCCAAGAAGGTGCCGCAATTGGCGAGCGAGCCCCTTATGTCGACTTAGTCTTCGGCCCACAAACCCTGCACCGCCTACCTGAAATGATGGCCGAGCGCAGCCAACAAGGCCCTGGAAACACGATCGTCGTCGACGTTAGCTTCCCCGAGATTGAAAAGTTCGACTGTCTTCCTGATCCAGAGATCAAAGGTGCCAGCGCCTTTGTGTCGATCATGGAAGGCTGCAGCAAATACTGTTCATTCTGTGTGGTGCCTTATACCCGAGGCGAAGAGGTCTCGCGCCCGCTGGATGATGTCATCGCCGAAGTGGCGCACGCAGCGGAGCACGGTGTCAAAGAGGTCAATTTGCTCGGCCAAAATGTGAACGCGTACCGCGGCTTGAACTACTTAGGCGAGGTCGTCGATTTTGCCGAGTTGTTAACCTATATCGCGCGTATTCCGGCGATCGAGCGTATTCGATACACCACGTCGCACCCAGTAGAATTTAGCCAAGCGCTAATTGACGTCTACGCTGAAATTCCGCAACTGGTGGATCATTTACACCTGCCCGTCCAAAGCGGTTCAGACCGAATTCTAGCTGCGATGAAACGCGGCCACACGGCATTAGAGTACAAATCAAAAATTCGCGCTCTGCGTAAGATTCGCCCAAACATCAGCATGTCGTCCGACTTCATCGTGGGCTTCCCCGGCGAGACCGACGCGGACTTCAATGCCACCATGAAGCTCATCGAGGATATCGGTTACGATTCGTCATTCAGCTTTATTTACAGTGCGCGTCCCGGCACGCCCGCGGCTGATTTGGTTGACGATACGCCCATGGAAGTTAAAAAACAGCGTCTGCAAATACTGCAGGCCCGTATTGCAGGTCAGGCGCGAATCATCAGTGAAAACATGGTGGGTACCCGGCAGCGCATTTTGGTCAGCGGCGTCTCCAAAAAAGATCCCGGACAACTTCAAGGGCGCACCGAGAATAACCGTGTAGTTAACTTTAGCTGTACAGACCATGGCCTGATCAACGAATTTGCGTGGGTGACGGTCGACGAAGCGCTGCCCAACTCATTGCGTGGCACCTTGTTAAAAAACCATTAATTTCGCACAAAACTGCAACACACGGCTTGACTCATCGCGCAAGCCGATTATCCTTGGATATCCATACATAAGGGCTTTTGCCACCGACTCGCATTGACACAACTTGCCGATATCAGCGACCCCTCGTCGCAAACAATTTCTACGACTCTGGAACCCAATAACGCATCGCATCTGGCGACTCTGTGTGGCCAGTTTGACGCCCACTTAAAGCAAATTGAGCAGCGGCTCAATGTTGCCATCGCGTCGCGCGGCAACCGCTTCAGTATCTCCGGCGCTAGCGAAGCGCGAGAGGCGGCTCGGGACCTGCTGGAAGCTCTGTATCGAGCCATTTGCAGCGGAGAAGGCCTCTCAGCCGAATCGCTGCATGTGCATATGCAAGACGCAGGCCTTGAAGTGTTAAAAGAGCAACGCGCGAGCGACGCCGAAACCACAGACAATGTCGTTGTGATTAAAACAAAGCGAGCACCGGTTAAGCCGCGCGGCAAGAATCAGCAAGGCTATGTGCGCGCCATCCAAGATTTTGACATCAATTTTGGCATTGGACCCGCGGGTACAGGCAAAACATATCTGGCCGTCGCCTGCGCGGTCGAGGCCCTGCTGAACGAGCGTGTGCGCAGAATTTTGCTGGTGCGCCCCGCGGTCGAGGCCGGTGAAAAACTCGGCTTCTTACCCGGCGATCTCGCGCAGAAAATCGACCCCTACCTGCGCCCGCTTTACGACGCTTTGTACGAAATGCTGGGCTTTGAGCAGGTCAATAAGTACATCGAGCGAAATATTATCGAGGTGGCACCACTCGCGTTTATGCGTGGCCGCACACTGAACAATGCATTCATCATTTTAGACGAAGCCCAAAACACTACCCGCGAACAAATGAAGATGTTTTTAACGCGCATTGGCTTTGGCTCTACGGCCGTGATTACCGGTGACGCCACCCAAATCGACTTACCGCGTGGTGCACACTCGGGGCTCACCCATGCCAGCCACATCCTCGACGGCGTCGACGGGATTAGTTTTACGTACTTTGCCAATAAAGATGTGGTTCGCCACCCGCTAGTACAGCGCGTCGTAGAAGCCTACGACAAAGCTGAGTTGGCACCTTCTAAAATCGAGAGCAACAGTCGATGAACATTAGTGTTTGTGTCGACCGCGCGTGTGGCGGCGACAGTCCCGACGACGACAGTTTTAGGCGCTGGGTCAGCGCCGCACTAAAAGCTTGTCGCAAAAGCGGGCACGTTGACCTTAAAATCGTCGATTCCAACGAAATCCAATATCTGAACAAAACCTATCGCGGTAAAGACGCAGCTACCAACGTGTTGTCGTTTCCAAGCGAATTGCCACCGGGTATCCCCTCGGACCTACTCGGCGATTTAGCCCTATGCACCCCAGTGATCGAGCGTGAAGCGAGTGAACAACGCAAGGTTCTGATGCATCACTGGGCCCACTTAACCATCCATGGCACCTTGCATTTAATCGGATTCGATCATATTGAAGACACGGATGCTGAAATTATGGAAAGCTTGGAAATTGACATTTTAGCGAGCTTATCTCTTCCTAACCCCTATGTTGATTACACTGAGGAGTGTCATCCATCATGAGCGACGACAAAACCAGCGGCGACAGTAACGATAAGTCGTGGCTGGACAAAATAGCGCTACTTTTCTCCGGCGAGCCCCGCACTAAAGAAGACCTGCATGACGTGCTAACGGTGGCGTCAGAAAATGAACTGATCGACAAAGACGCGCTCAGCATTATCGAAGGCGCCATGCAGGTAAGCGACTTACATGCACGCGATATCATGATCCCTCGAGCGCAAATGGTCGTCGTTAAAGAAGACGCTACGCTCGAAGAGTTACTGCCTCAAATTATCGAGTCGGCGCATTCGCGATTCCCAGTCATAGGTGAGAACACCGATGAGGTCTTGGGGATTCTGCTGGCCAAAGACCTCTTGCCACGGTTGTTAAAAAGCGACACCGAGCCCTTTGCCGTCTCCGAACTTATGCGCCCTTGCTTTGTTGTACCAGAAAGCAAGCGCCTCAATGTTTTGTTGCGTGAATTCCGCCAAAACCGCAACCACATGGCGATCGTCATTGACGAATACGGCGGCGTTGCTGGCCTAATTACCATTGAAGATGTGCTGGAAGAAATCGTTGGCGAAATCGAAGATGAAACCGATACCGATGAAGATGAATTCATCCGCAAAATCACCGACACCGAGTTTTTTGTTAAAGCTCTGACGCCAATCGAAGACTTTAACGAGTATTTCGAAACGCAGCTCAGCGACGAAGAGTTCGACACCATCGGTGGCTTAGTCATTCAAGCCTTTGGACACATGCCTGCGCGTGGCGAAACCACCACATTCGAGGGCTTCAGATTCAAAGTCATTCACGCCGATCAGCGCAAGATTCAAAGTCTGCGGGTATCCAAGCTAACGTCGTGAGCATCATCAAGTCGCTTTGGGTCCGCGCTATTATCGCGGCGCTATTGGGCGTCGCGGTCACGCTGTCACTTGCGCCTTGGAACTATTGGCCTCTTGGCGCTTTATCAGCCGCTAGCCTGTGGATCTTATGGCACACAGCAAAACCCACAGAAATTTTGCGCCTAGCGTGGTGTTACGGCTTGGGTTTTTTCGGTGCTGGCATTTCCTGGGTGTACGTCAGTATTCACGACCACGGCAATGCCAGTGTCGGCCTAGCGGGGTTTTTAACCTTGTTATTCTGCGCATTGCTGGCTATTTTATTTGTCATTATGGGGTGGGTTTACCGACGCTTTCTTCATCCACGCCCTTTAGACATTAGCCACGCGCTGGCATTCACAGGCCTATGGGTGTTAAACGAGTGGATCCGCACTTGGTTTTTAACGGGCTTTCCCTGGGTATTTGTGGGCTATGGCTATATCGATACGCCTCTGGCTGGGTGGGCACCTGTGGGCGGGGTCTTCGCGCTCTCGTTCATCGCTTGTCTACTGGGCTGTTTGTGGGCACTCGCCCTGACACAAAAGCGCCTCAGCTATGGTGTTGCCGCTCTAGGGGCCAGTTTGCTGGCATTTGGCGGCGGTCAAATCCTAGACAATCGTGAGTGGACTCAAAGCAAACAAAGCACCACCTACGTCGCGATTGTGCAGCCCAACACGCCCCAATCCATGAAATGGGATCGTCGCTATTACAGCTCGATTCTCGATAATCTAGGGCATCTCAGTGAACGCGCTAAGCCCGGCGACATCATCATATGGCCTGAGGCCGCGGTCCCCCGCTACTATCACAATGCCTTAGAAGACTTAAAACCTGCACTCGCGCGCATGAACAAGCAATCGCAAGCCCTGATTAGCGGTATCCCTTTTGCCAATCGCGCGACACAAAGCTATCACAACAGTATTGCCGTGTTTGCGGGTGGCGAAGGCTTGTATCACAAGCAACGCTTAGTGCCTTTTGGTGAATATGTCCCTCTGCAGAGTATCCTGCGCGGACTCATCGACTTTTTTGATTTACCCATGTCGAACTTCTCAGCGGGCGATGCTCGGCAAGCCCCCCTGTGGGTGCAAGATCAAGTTATTGCCCCATCCATTTGCTACGAGGTGGTCTACCCCGATCTCGTCGCGCGCGGCGCGCGACGAGCTGACTGGCTATTAACCATCAGTAACGATACCTGGTTTGGCGACTCGATAGGTCCTTTGCAACACCTGCAAATGGCGCAAATGCGCGCACTGGAAACCCAGCGCTACTTGGTGCGCGGCACCAGCAATGGCATTTCGGCCATTGTGAACCCAAAAGGGCAGATCGTAAATCAGACACCACAGTTCGAACCGGCCGTTTTACGTGGCTCTATCGAGTCCCGACGGGGTTCTACGCCTTTCATGCAAACCGGTAGTACGCCCGTTATTGTTTTGGCGCTGATCGCTCTTCTATACGGGCGCCACCGGCAAGCAGCACCAAAAACCTAGGCAAAACCATAGACTTAGCAGTACTCCAAAGGCCTGATAACTGCTAAGATTGCGGTTTTATTCGGATCGCTGAAGCAAGAGCTAAAGCACACCACAGCTAAAAGAGAGACAACGTGCAATACCAAGCCGCGAGCATTGAACAAGAGGCGCAGGCCTTTTGGGAATCCCAAGCCAGTTTTATCGCAAAGCCTGATCCCAAACGGGAAAAGTTCTATTGTCTGGCAATGTTCCCCTACCCCAGTGGCAAACTTCACATGGGCCATGTGCGCAACTATACCATTGCCGATGTGATCGCACGTTTTCAACGCATGCTCGGTAAGAACGTGCTGCAACCCATGGGCTGGGACGCTTTTGGTCTGCCCGCAGAAAATGCCGCCATTAAAAACAATGTGCCACCCGCCGCTTGGACTGCAGACAACATCAATTACATGCGTGATCAGCTTAAACGCTTGGGCTTTGCCTACGACTGGACACGCGAAGTCACGACCTGCGAGCCAGACTACTATCGCTGGGAGCAGTGGTTTTTTACCCGGCTGTTCGAGAAAGGTTTGGCCTACAAAAAACAAGCCGAAGTCAACTGGTGCGAAACTGACAACACGGTCTTAGCAAACGAGCAGGTAGTCGACGGTTGCTGTTGGCGTTGCGACAACCCGGTAGAGCGACGCAATATTGACCAATGGTTTATCAAAATTACCGACTACGCCGAGCAGCTCTTAAACGACATCGACCAATTGGACGGCTGGCCCGAGCAGGTCAAAACCATGCAGCGCAACTGGATTGGTCGCTCTGAGGGTGTTGAACTTCAATTCGACGTAGATGGTCACGGGCCTTTGTCGGTCTACACGACACGTCCCGATACCTTAATGGGCGTGACCTATGTCGCCGTTGCGGGGCAACACCCGCTAGCGCAAAAAGCCGCTGAATCGAACCCAGAACTGAAAGCCTTTTTAAGCTCGATCGCCAACACCAAAATGGCAGAAGCCGATTTAGCGACAGCCGAAAAATTGGGCATGGCGACAGGTTTTACCGCCATTCACCCCATTACTGGGCGTGAAGTCCCCGTATGGGCGGCAAACTTCGTATTGATGAGCTACGGCTCGGGTGCGGTCATGGCGGTACCGGGTCACGACCAGCGCGACTGGGAGTTTGCGACAAAATACGGACTGCCGATTGAACAGGTCATCGAACCCAGCAACGGCGATGCGTGCGATTTATCAACAGCGGCTTACACCCAAAAGGGGATACTGGTTAATTCCGGCGACTACAATGGTTTAAGCTCGGCTGAAGCATTCGAGACCATTGCGGCTGCACTTGAAGCAGCAGGCAAAGGGCACAAAACGGTGCAATACCGCCTGCGCGATTGGGGCGTATCGCGTCAGCGCTATTGGGGCGCTCCCATCCCTATCATTAATTGCGACAAGTGCGGTGCGGTGAGCGTGCCCGAGCAAGACCTGCCGGTCGTCTTACCTACCGATGTCGAATTTGACGGTGTGGGCTCTCCGATCAAGAAAATGCCTGAATTTTACGAGACCACTTGCCCTTGCTGTGGGGGTCCAGCCGAGCGCGAAACGGATACCTTTGACACCTTTATGGAATCTTCTTGGTATTACGCTCGCTACGCTAGCGCAACTAACGGCAAGGCAATGCTAGATGACGACGCCAATTACTGGTTGCCTGTCGATCAATACGTGGGTGGCATCGAGCACGCGATTTTGCACCTGTTGTACGCCCGCTTTTTCCACAAGCTGTTACGCGACGAAGGCTTGGTCAATTCTGACGAGCCATTCAAACGCCTTTTGACGCAGGGCATGGTGCTAAAAGACGGCGCCAAGATGAGCAAATCCAAAGGCAACACGGTTGATCCACAAGCACTCATAGACAGCTATGGAGCCGACACCGTGCGCCTGTTTAGCATGTTTGCCGCACCACCAGAGCAATCGCTTGAATGGTCAGATGCCGGGGTCGATGGCGCGCACCGATTCTTAAAGCGCTTATGGCGCATGGCCTTTGAGCACATCGACGGCACAGCAGATACGCCCGAAAAACCCCTTACAGCCAAAGACGTGCGTCGCAAGCTACACGAGACCATTGCCAAAGTGACCGACGACTACGGCCGTCGCCAAACTTTCAATACTGCGATCGCCGCGGTCATGGAGCTGTGCAACGAACTGGTGCGTTTGGACCAGAGCGATAGCGCCTCACGCGAGGTTATGCGTGAAGGGCTATCGGTTGCAGTGCGTTTGCTCGCGCCCATTGTGCCGCACGTTTGCCACAGTCTGTGGCAAGCGCTAGGCTACAAATCGGATATCGCCAACGAAGCGTGGCCCGAGGTCGACCAAGCGGCGTTGGTGCGCGATGAGATTGAGCTCGTCGTGCAGGTTAACGGCAAGGTCCGCGCCAAAATGGCCGTGGGCGTTGACGCCAGCAAAGAAAGCATTGAACAATTGGCCTTGGCGCAAGACAACGTGCAGCGATTTATTGCGGATGCCACGGTGCGTAAAATTATTGTCGTGCCTGGCCGGCTGGTGAACATAGTGGCAAATTAAACATGAGGCGAATTACTCTAGCACTAATCCTTACCTTGTTAAGCGCCTGCGGCTTTCAGTTGCGCGGCAGTGATACCCAAGCTGTCGACGCCGATACAAGCCTACCTATCCGAGTGGTAGGGCTCAGCGCCTACAGCGACTTCGCCAGCGCCCTGCAGGTTGCGCTTAAGCGCGAAGGGTTGGCCCAAGCCGAACGGGCGGATCTTACACTCATCATTAAACCTGTTGAATTTAGCCAAAACACGCTAACCGTTGGCGAATCCCTGCGCATCGCCGACTACGATGTCAGTGGACGCGTGCGTTATCAGCTGATCTTCAAGAACGACCCGGAGTCGGCAGTCGATGAACTGGCTGCAAGCGACGAATTTGACCGGATTATCGAAGCATCACAGCGCCTAGATTACGACCCTGAAGCACCGCTGGCGAGTCGCGCCGAGCGCGATGAAACCGAGCAAGCGCTGTATCAAGAACTGGCTTCGCGCCTAGCGCGTCGAGTCGCACTCAGAGTTCAAGCCCTGAAGTCCTGATGCAAATCTACCCCAATAAACTGGCGCAACACTTAAGCACATCGCTGTTGCCCGTTTATTTGGTCAGCGGCGAAGAACCTCTGCAAATTCAGGAATGCTGCGATGCCATTCGCCAAGCCGCACGTAAACAGGGCTGCGAAGAACGCATCGTTCATCACGCTGATAGCGGCTCGTTCAACTGGGATGACTTTAGCGCCGACTCGAATGCTTTATCGCTATTTGCAAGCCAGCGCTTAATTGAAGTGCGTCTTGGCAAACAAAAAGCCGGAAAAGACGGCAGCGCAGCGCTAGTAGAATATTGCGAACGGTGCGAACCCGGCACCGACATCCTCTTGATTACCACCGACAAGCTCGATAAATCAACCCTCAACAGTAAGTGGGTGAAGCAGATCGATAGCGTGGGTGGCGTACTGCGCATTTGGCCGGTAGAGCCAGCCCAGCTGCCCAGCTGGATTGACCAGCGTTTGCGCCAAGCGGGGCTTAGCATTGAGTCCGATGCCTTAAAATTACTCAGTGAACGAGTGGAGGGCAATTTGCTGGCAGCGGCCCAAGACATCGAAAAACTAAAACTCTACGCCGGCAACAACAGTGCCATCGATCTAACAACCGTACAAGAAGCCGTCGCTGACAGCGCCCGTTTTAATGTCTACGACCTGGCGGACAGCTTATTAAGTGGCGATGCCGAGCACTGTATTCGCATGCTGCGCGGCGTGCGGGATGAAGGTACTGACGCGGCGGCTGTGCACTGGGTTTTCCGCAAAGAAATTTTGCTGTTAGTCGATTTAAAAACCGCCATGAACGAGGGAAACAACCCCGCTCAAGCCATGCAGCGCTTTGGGGTCTGGAAGAATCGTCAGCACCTGGTCGGCAGCGCGGTGAAGAGGCTGTCGGCTAAACGTTTAGAGCGAGCCACTTCGCAGCTAGCCGATGCTGACCAAGCTTTTAAAGGCGCCAAGCACGATGATCCATGGCGCATCTTCGAGCAAATTGCCGTTAACCTAAAAACCCACCCCTAAGAGACATTGATCATGACCATTTCGTTTTACGATGCCACCATCAAACCGATGAAGAAAGCCATTAAAAACCTTCGCAAGGTGCTGCACATTGGCGCCAAGCACGCGCAAGAAAATGGCATTGAAGAAGAGACACTGCTACAGAAAAAACTGTTTGAAGACATGTTTGACCTGCGCACCCAGATATTTGCAGTGCAGCTATTAAGCGCACACCAGGGTGCCCTATGTATTGCCGGTGTAACACCCTCACCGACAAATGCGCAGTTCAATACGTTTGCCGGCGCCGATGCGCTGCTCGAGACCCTATTGAGCGATTTGGATAAAATTGATCCTGAGGCATACCAAAGCAAAATGCTCGAGCCCGTGACCTGCAATCTACCCATTGGCATTGCGCACTTTGAGACGGCATTAGAGCACATGCAGCAGTGGGTCATTCCTCACACCTACTTTCATGTGACCACGGCATACAATATTTTGCGCCACAACGGCGTGCCGTTGGGTAAGTCCGATTACTTAGGTGCAGTGAATATGCGTTTAGAGAAATAAGACGTGTCGTCAAAGGCGACATGTAAAAATTACACCCAATAATTTTCTTGCGTTCGGCCAAAAACTAAACTACTGTAAATGCATACAGTAGTTTAGTTGGGCGGCTGCTTAGTGCCCGCCCCTAGTAAGAGGCACATACCCATGAACGCATTACTTGAACAAGCCATTCAACGCGAAGACACCTGGCTCGGCGGCTTTAACGTCGGCGAACTCAATGTCAGCACTTACCGCCGCTGCCAAAGCACTGGCTATGCGCCGCTCGACGCTGTACTTACCGGAGGCGGCTGGCCCTTAGGCAATACCATCGAACTCTTAAGCGACGGTCACGGCCTTGGCGCCATGGGTGTGTTCTTGCCCATTATGCACAGACTTTCAAGCCGGGGGCAATGGCAGGCCTTTATCAACCCCCCTTGCGCGCCGTATGCGCCCTTACTGGAAGCACGCGACATTCCTACAGAGCAGGTCCTATTAGTACATACCGACTCGAAAGAAGATATTCTGTGGAGCATCGAGCAAGCGATTACTCACAACACCTGCGCCACGGTATTTGCCTGGCTGGGACATCACCGTTACAGCTACGCCGAACTCCGCAAGCTCCAGCTGGCAGCAACCGAACACGACAACCTGATTGTGTTGTTCCGCCCCCTCAGTGCCGCCGACGAACACGCGCCAGCCTGTTTACGTCTAAAAGTCAGCGCCTACCGAGAATTCGAAATCATTAAACAGCGCGGTGGCAAACAGCAAGTTCAGGTAAACTTACCCGCAAGTGACGATTTACCCAATCAGCCACAGCTTTGGGAACTACCTGTCAGCACGACTCAGCAGGCGGCAATTCAGACTGTGGCTTATCCTTAACGAGTAATACATGAATGATCAGTGGCTAACAGAGTACGGTGTAACCCTCGGCGTTGGCGCACTGATTTTATTCATGATTTTTATCGTTTGGGACCTCGCCAAACGTAGCGATGCAGGTAAATTCGGCACGATGATTTTATACATAGCACTTGCCATGGGCATTTTTGGCTTCCTAATAAAAATCGTCATTGGATACCTGCTCGAAAACGCCACCACCGGCTAATACATTTACAGCATGTGGTTGTGCGTCCGCTTTCCTCAATGGGAACTCGACAGCATCGGTGCTCCTCCCACCGCCGCTGCCATTGTAGATAAGCAAATCATTATTTGTGCAAACCAGGAGGCACGCACGCTAGGCATTCGCGCCGGCCAAAATCTTGGCCACGCCCTGCAACTGGCAAACGATAAGCCAGTCAGCTGGCTCGACCGAGATCCCGCCCAAGAACACCAGGCACTTAACAATCTCATCGGCTGGGGCTACCGCTACACCTCGACCAGCTATTCTGATTTTGGGTCGAACCTGCTATTACGCATTGGCCCAAGCTTGAAACTCTTCAAAGGTGTAAACGCCCTCCTACACACCCTCCAATGCGACTTAAAACACTACTCGTATCACTACCACTTGGGGATTGGGCACTCACCCATAGGCTCGTGGCTGGCTAGTTTCTTAGATTCAGATAACGCGCTACTGGAGGCCTCAGACAAAGATAAACTTGGCCATTTATCACTACGCGCTTTAAGCAACTTATACCCTAAAGATATTGATGCTTTAAGAAAAAGCGGTTTGGTCACACTGTCCGACGCATGGAATCAGCCCCGCCCTGAACTGCGCAAACGGTGTTCGAAACACTTTGTCGAACACCTCGAACATCTCTGCCTTGAACGCGAAGCCTATGTGCCGGATTACCAACCGCCTAAGTACTTCTTAGACCGCTTTCGTTTTGGGTATGACCTAAACGATACCCAAGAACTGTGGCCGGGTATTGAATATCTACTGAACGGCTTGAGCGCCTTTCTGCGTCACAACCAGCACCGCACAGCCTCGCTGACCTGGCATTTAGAAGGTATTCACCGTTATCGCGAACAGTTCACCTTGCGCAGCAGCCAAGCACACAGTCACATCACCCCCTGGCTTGGCCTTATGGCTATACGCCTAGAAAGCCTGCAGCTGAAGGAACCGATCGACAGTCTGATGCTAGAGTGCCGTGAACTCTTGCCTTTAGAAGCCGATGCCATCGACCTCTTCGGCAGCACGAAAGGTGCACCCAAACAGGCACTAAGTGACCGCTTACGCACGCGTCTTGGACACCAAGCCGTACAACATATCCGACGGCGTGATGAACATATACCTGAATATGCGCATCAGTTCACTTGCGAGCTGCCTACCGCCACATCGCCCCAGACTGAGGTTCGCGCCCCACGTCCACTTTGGTTGCTTAACCCTCCGGTGAACACGCAATCTAAACAGGCCAAACAATGGGTACATGGTGATATCACCTTAATGCTTGGCCCCGAGCGCATCGAAGACTACTGGTGGGAATCCAGTCAGTGTCGGGACTATTACATCGCCATCGACAACGAGCACTACCGCTTTTGGGTGTTTCGCGATCGGCGATCCCAGCAGTGGTATCTGCACGGTATTTTTGAATAACAGCACCGTAGCACGCAGCCAGCGCACCGACTCGTGATTTGTTTTGCGAACAGTCAGTGCGCTGCTTTGACCGAGCGCGGTTGGCGAGGCTGTCGGCGAAAATGTCTGAGCACGAGGCGATAGACGAGTGTAAGTTTTTGAGCCGTCGCCATTAGTACGAGGGCGCGAGCAAACTAAATGACGAGGCGGACGCGGGTTTATATCCTTTTCAGACCAGCGTTAAACGATCCGCCCTCACGTCTCAGCCAATTTCTTGCGGATCGCTTTAAGGCCGTCCATGGCTCGCTGCGCACGCGACGTCCTGTCGCGTGACGCTCCGCGCGAAACAGGCTGCAGTCGCTCGGCTGACTTACGCGTTCTTTAAAGATCAAGTGGTAACAAGAATAGAAATCCATCTATAAAGGCCACACAATTGAACAGCCCACCCATGTGGTGCAATAATGCACCACATGATGTTTGCCTTAGGAGTTTCAAGCATGACTCGCCAAAGCATTACCCTAACTGAGCAGAACGATCGATGGCTTAAAGATCACGTTGCAAACAGTGGGGAGTATTCCAGTAAAAGCGATCTGGTTAATGATCTAATACGTCGAGCTCGAAGGATAGAAACTATTAATCAAAAGCTCGCCTTTGCCGAGGAAAGCGGTTTTGTTGAATCAACACCCGAAGCTATTCTGGAGGAATTCAAAAACCAACTACCCGACTAAATGCATACTTATAGACTCTCCATTGCGGCCAAGGAAGACTTACGAAGAATCTACGAATACGGCTACCATGCTTTTGGGGCCAAGCATGCGGATGCCTACTTTTTGGGATTTTTTCAAATATTTGACGAAATCGCGGCACACCCACTCAGATACCCAGCAGTAAACCATATCCGAAATGGCTACCGCCACTGTGCTTACAAAGCCGATACGATTTACTATCGCATCAATAACAAGACCGTCGAGATTATGGCTATCCTTGGGGGACAAGATATTGATGAGTGGCTTTAATCTCTGAATTTAGGTACCCACACATAGCCCGACTCGACATCACCAAAAACGTACGCGGCCTGGTCCGTTTGGTACAAGGCGGCAATATACAAACACACCAAGGCATCTAACAGATCCTCATTGGCTTTTACCGCCGCACCACGTAAGTCCTCGATGTAATCGGCTTGCAGAGATTTTAAAATAGGGTCTTCTATTACCAGCGACACATCGGCTGTTTGCAATGACAGAATCGCCTGAGCTAACTGGATTTGCCCCTGCTTGCGTTCGGCTACCGAGCCGCGCTTGTACAGCAAACGTTCGCGCCAGCCAAACAGCTCGACCATAGAAGGGTGTGGATAGCACTCGAGCATAAAGTGTTTCGTGCCCAAATGCTCAAATCCGTGCAGGCGAAGCATTTCGGCCGCACGAACACTGGCTGCGTTTGGGTACAAGGTTAAGTTAGACGGGTGACAACCCGCTTTTGCGCCCCGAAAGACCTGATTCAGCTGCGCTTCACACCCGCGTTGCCCTTCTTGATTGTTGATGATTAAAGGGGCGTCGATTGCGATCCCCTCAATCGAAGACGAAACAATATCCGCAACCCATGCCTCAACCGACTGAGTCGCAACACGGCAGAACAGCACATTGAGCTCGGTGCCGACCAATTCGCCAATAGCCAGCGCCGAGTTGTTATTCTCGGGACGCCAGGCCATGTCAAAACCCGCAATGCGCATGTCTTAACCGGCCTATTGGCGCCGAAAACCTTGACGAGGGAAGTGTACGTGAACCAAGCCGGCTTTTTTGCTTTGACGTGCGATCACATACTCCAGCTCGTCTTCACGCACCAACTGGCCAGACACAGGCAGCAAACCGTAGTCGTCTGGCACAATACTGACCATCCGCTTACCCGAACCGTGGTCTAGGGGCGCCGCGTCTCGCGCAATATGCAGGCTATCGGCCGCGGTAATCTCTCTGACCTGAGTTGACCCAAGCGCTGCTATCTTCGCCATCCACGCTTGAATATTCGGGTAGTCCTCGATACCTGGATGCTCGCCTACCGCATACAAAAACCAAAGACCATGATAGGCGGTAAAATCAGCCAGTGTTGGCGTGTCGCCAAACACAAAAGATTGGGTTAAACGCGCTTCCATATCGTTAAGATGAGCTTGAACCATGGCTTTTGCTTGCTCACCTTTGGGCGTGGGTTTAGCACCCTTCATTAGCTTCATGCGATCCCAGGCAAAACGCAGCAAACGAATCAAACCGAATTCTTGCTTCATTTTTTGCTTTAATGCACCGCTAAAAGCTAGACCTACCAAAGCGAAAAACAGATCACCATCGACTCGCGCGATAAACTCCGCCTGCTCCGTGCTTTGCTTTGAAGGTGCCAGCTCGGGCTTATTACAGTCTGTGGCAATTCGCTCAGCAATAGCGCGCGTATCGCAGTAAATATCAGCCCCCCACTGCGCCACAGGAATACGACGATAACCACCGGTTAGCTGGTCAAGATCTTTGCGAGGCAGCATAGGTGGGGTTTCTACCGAATCGTAAGGACACTCACAATACGCCAGCATTCGACGGATCTTCTCTGCGTAAGGCGATAAGGGGTAGTGATGCAAAATTGGTTTCGTCATAAAACACCCAAGTTTTGTTGTTGTTTTGGATTAACGCTCACGCGAATACAAGGATCGGGCCAGCAGAGCAAGCCTTGGAACTGTCTTGCCACTCAGCGGCAATAAATAACTTAGTCACTATACGCTATCAGCATACTGATCAGACCACGATTGACAAGCAAAAAATACTGTATAAATATACAGATTTTAAGCTCTGTAAATCAACTCTCATGCCTTACTGCGAACTGGTTTGCACCAGTAATTACAGTTTTTTGCGCGGTGCGTCTCACCCTGACGAGCTGGTCGCTCGCGCCGCCGAATTAGGTTATGGCGCTATCGCTATTACCGACGAATGTTCGCTTGCAGGCGTAGTAAAGGCTCACGTACAAGCCGAGATCTCTGACATTAAACTCATTGTTGGCAGTGAATTTCTCACTGTAGAAGGAGTCCGCTTAGTCGCCCTAGCGCCCAACCGAAACGCTTATAGCGAACTCTCAGGCTTGATTAGTCGAGCACGTCGAAGAGCCAATAAAGGTCAATATGAGGTGCACTTACCCGATCTTATTTTTCATTTAAAGCACTGCTTAATCATTTGGTTACCTGAGCAGCTTAATCGCTCACACGTTGCCTTTGGTCATACCCTAAGCAAGCGCTTTAAAACCCGCCTGTGGTTGGGGTTTAAACATTTGTTAGCGGGCGAGACCAGGCAACAGTTTCAAACCTTTGAAGCCTTAAGCCAAGAACTGAATATCCCCATGGTAGCCTGTGGCGATGTACGCATGCATTCACCCAAACGCAAAGCCTTGCACGACGCGCTAACGGCCCTGTATCACCGCACTCAGATTGATCGTTTAGGGACCTTGCGTTTAGGCAACAGCCAGCAGCATTTACGCCCGTTAGAACTCATTAAAGCCTTATACCCAGACGAACTCATCCAGCAAAGCCAGACGATTGCTGATCAGTGCCAGTTTTCGTTACGGGAACTGCGCTATGAGTATCCGCAAGAAATTGTACCTACCGATCAAACCGCCAGTGAGTATTTACGCCAAGAAGTGAAGCAAGGCTGTCGTCAACGATGGCCCAATGGCACCCCCGATGCCATTCAAAAACGCATCGAAAAAGAGCTCGAACTGATTGCTCAGCTGCGCTACGAACACTATTTTTTAACCGTTTACGATATCGTTAATTTCGCAAAATCGCGCCGCATTTTGTGCCAAGGCCGAGGTTCGGCCGCCAATTCAGTGGTGTGCTACTGCCTAGGTATTACCGAGGTGTCGCCCGAACACATCGATTTATTATTCGAACGCTTCATTTCGCAAGAGCGTGACGAACCCCCTGACATTGACGTCGATTTTGAGCACGAGCGGCGCGAAGAGGTGATTCAGTACATCTACCAAAAATACTCGCGTCGTCGAGCGGCTCTTGCAGCCACGGTCATTACCTACCGAACCCGCAGTGCTATTCGCGATATAGGCCGTGCCATGGGTTTTGATGCCAGTTTCATTGAGCAGCTCAGCCAATCGATCGCCTGGTGGGATCGTCGAGCTGAACTGCAGCAGCGCTTTAACGAGCAAGGCATTAAGCATAGCGAACAGCAGGCTATGCATTTTCAGCACTTGGTCAGTCAAATTCTTGGGTTTCCGAGGCATTTATCACAGCACGTGGGCGGCTTTGTGATTAGCGCAGGCCCCATATCGCAGCTCGTGCCGGTCGAGAATGCCAGCATGCCCGACCGCACGGTGATTCAGTGGGACAAGGACGATATCGAGGCCTTAGGCCTGCTTAAAGTCGATGTCTTAGCACTGGGGATGTTATCCGCCATCCGCAAATCCTTAGATCTAATCGCGAATTATCAACCGACCATCGCGCATTTACGTGAAATCCCTAAAGAAGATGCCAGCACCTATCGCATGCTGCAAACGGGCGATAGCTTGGGGGTATTCCAAATCGAATCGCGCGCCCAAATGGCGATGTTGCCGCGTTTAAAGCCTGCCTGCTTTTACGATCTAGTGATCGAAATTGCCATTGTCCGCCCAGGTCCCATCCAAGGTGAAATGGTGCACCCCTACCTACGTCGGCGGGAAGGTTTAGAGCCCGTGAGCTTTCCAAACGACGCCATTAAAGGGGTGTTGCAACGAACCCTAGGAGTCCCCATCTTTCAAGAACAGGTCATTCGGCTAGCCATGGTCGCAGCGGGCTTTAGCGGCGGGGAAGCCGATCAACTCCGCCGCGCCATTACCAATTGGGGCAAGAACAGCAAATTACTGACTTTCGAGCACAAGTTAATTCAGGGCATGCTCGCTAATGGCTACGACGAAGCCTTTGCCAATCGCTTATTCGACCAGATTAAGGGATTTGGCGGCTACGGTTTTCCAGAGTCGCACTCGGCTAGCTTTGCACTGCTGGCCTATGCGTCAGCGTGGCTTAAACGGCATCACCCCGGCGCTTTTTATGTGGGCATACTCAACAGCCAGCCCATGGGTTTTTATAGCCCTTCACAACTGATACAAGATGCCCAGCGCCACGGTATTCACATCGAGCCTCTGGACATTAACCAGAGCCTTTGGGACCACCAACTGGTTGCCACAGATTATCGCCAGCAACCCAACACAATTCGTTTGGGGCTGCGCTTAGTGAAGGGGCTAAGTGAGGCTACTGCAACACGCATTGTCGACAGCAGACGCCAACATGGTCCCTTTAAGGCATTAAACGAGCTGCGCCAGCGCGCCGCTATACCCGCCAATGAATTGCAAGCGCTGAGTAGCGCTGATGCATTGTCGACCATCAGCGGTCACCGCCACCAAACCCAGTGGCAGGTCTTAGGGTTACCCGAACATCGCCCCTTACTGGCCCGTTTGGATAACGCCGAAAACTATCAAAGCCCCAATATCGAGCCCCCAAGCGTTGCCGAAAACGTACTGGCTGATTATCAAAGTACAGGACTCACACTACGCGACCACCCCCTGTCCTTGTTGCGAAAAGAATGGCCCTTTAAGCGCTGTTCGACTCACCGTGAACTGCTTGCCGCCTCGTCGCAACGTTTTGTGCGCATCGCGGGTTTGGTCACCTGCAAACAGCGACCGGGCACAGCATCGGGCGTTATCTTCTTAACCTTAGAAGATGAAACGGGTAACCACAACGTTGTGGTCTGGCCCAAGCTACAGGAACGCTGCCGGCAGGCCTTAATGAATGCACGTTTATTGGTCGTTAAGGGTACGCTCGAGCGTAAAGACAATGTTAGCCATATTATCGCGGGCGATTTAGAAGATTACACCCATGTACTGGCATCGCTATCGATCAAAGCCAGAGCCTATAGGTAACAATACCACCACACTTAGCATCCTCTGCTATGATGGGTTAAACAGCTACCTTATGACCAACTAATGCACCCAATCATTAAAGCCTGTCTTCGCTTAGTCGTATTTTTTATCGGCTTACTGCTACTGACGCGCCTGATGGGCTGGTTTGATTTAAGCGACATCAAGCACTGGTTTGAACTGCTACAACATCAGCCAGCAGAGTCTTTAATCGCCTTGATCGTTGCTTTGCTAATAGCGGATTTACTGTTTTCGATTCCCACCGTATGGGTCGCGCTATTCGCAGGTTATTTTCTGAGGTTTCAACTCGGCCTTACCGCGGTGTTTGCAGGCCTCAGCGTAGCGGCTATGCTGGCCTACGAACTGAGCCGCTACTGGGGGTTACCGCTACTCTCCAGATTGGGTTTATCCGATAGTGAACTAGCACAGGTGCACGAGGACTTTTCCAGATATGGCTCGCTCATGCTGCTACTCAGTCGCTCGGCTCCCATGCTGCCAGAAATCACTTACTGTTTGGCCGGCGCAGCCAAAATGCCTAGACTCAAATTCATGCTATTTTTCTGCTTGGGTCACATTCCCTATGCGCTACTCACAACCTACGCAGGCTCTCGTAGCAATCTAGAGGCTCCGTATCCCGCCCTCGCCGCCTTACTCTTACTTTACGCAGGACTCTGGGGCGCAGCCTTTGTCTTACAACGCAAACATCAAACAGTACACTCAGATCTCACCTAAACGGCCGTAAACTCCAGCGCTAACGGTACCAAATTGGCGCTGCACTCATCAGGGACTTGTTTTGGCAGCAATAGGGTCTAAACTGAAGCGAGCACTTTTAGGAGACCAAAATGCGCTTACTGACTACCTTTTTATTTGTATGCACTAGCTCGCTGACACTTGCTGCGCCAATGCAAAAAGCGACCGAAGTCCTTGGCGGTTACCCCGCGCAAAATTTATTGGATACTCACACTGACATCTTAGGTAACGCAATCGACTACCCCGAACAGAGCTGCAATCCGCGCATTCATTCCGACATTATTACCATGGCACCCGGGCAAACAGGCGCCAAACACACCCACGTCACACCGCTTTACGCGCAAATATTATCGGGCACCATAAAAGTAGACTACGAGGGCTATGGTATTAACACCTACACAGCCGGCGACACCTTCATGGAAGCCATGCATGTCGTGCACCACGGCTACAATGACAGCGACAAACCCGCCTCTCTTCTGGCCGTCTATATGGACTGCAAAAAATAATATATTGCATATATTAAAAATAATTAAGGGCGGATACACACCCGTCAAAGTGATGAGGAGATAACATGCATACCATCGATTTAAGCGGCAAAGTGGCGCTAATTACCGGCGGAGGCAGAGGCTTAGGCAAAGCCATGAGTCTGGGGCTTGCTGATGCCGGTGCTGACATCATTATCGCGAGCCGCAAACTGGAAAATTGCGAAGCAGTGGCCGAGCAAATCAGAGCAAAAGGCCGACGAGCGCTGGCTATACAGGCGCATACCGGCGAGCCCGAAGCCCTAGACCGGGTCATCGAACAGAGCTACGCGGAGTTCGGCCATGTCGATATCCTGATCAACAACGCTGGTATGAACCCCATGCTGGGCGGGCTGAGTGACTTAAGCGTCGAGCTTTTTCAAAAGCTGTTTGACGTCAACACTAAAGGGCCATGGTACTTAGCGTCTCGAATAGCGCCCAAAATGGCAGAGCACGGCGGTGGTTCGATCATTAACGTCATCTCTGTGGCGGGTTTAAAACCCCCGGCGTATCTCGGCTTCTACGCAGCCACTAAAGCGGCGCTGGAAGCGCTGACCAAAGTCATGGCCATTGAATGGGGACCGATGAACATCCGTGTCAACGCACTCGCACCCGGAAGTTATCACTCGGATCTGTTCGACAGCGCTGCGGCAAACCCGGGTTATGAGGAAGGTTCCATTAATGCCACCGTGCAAAAACGTATTGCCGAGACCGAGGAAATCATCAGCCCTATTCTGTATCTAGCCAGCGACATGTCGGCCTATACGACTGGGCATACCTTGGTGAGCGACGGCGGCTTTATGTTGCTTTAACGTATTGTCGCTAGCTGAGCAGTCGGTCCAGAACAGAAAGCAACAAATGGCGATTAACTCACTAAAAACGTATTTCTCTGCTATGACGCACTCGCACAATTATAACGTGAGTGCTTGTTTCCAAACGATAGCGAATGATGTACTCACCGCTACCAAACGGAAGTACAAGATCTCTATAAGCAGTGAGGTTTTCAACAGGCATGCCCGCCTCAGGCGAGATTTGCAGCAGCGATACTCCGTCGATAATACGTTCAGCAGCTCGCTTGGCAGCAAGCGGGTTTTCTGATCTGATGAAGTCTCTGAGGCGTTGTAAATCTTGCGCCGCTTCGGGCAACCAAATTATTGTTGCGGACATGGTTTCTCTTGATCACTACCCCAAGAACTCAACCATTCGTTTACTTCATCACCGCTAATAGATGCACCGGTTGTCTGATAAGCTTCCCAGCGAGCTAGAGTCAGCTCATTCTCGAAGTGCTTTTGCTCCTCTTCTTCAATAAAGCGCCTTAAGGCCTGCTTCGCAAGAAAACTTTTGGATCGCTGCTGCTTAACCGCCAAAGCATTAAGCCGGCTTTCGAGCTCATCATCTAATCGGACACCCAACATAAACGTACCGCCCAGAAGTGTTTAAATTTGTTTAACAAAGATAACGTGTAAACCTGAAAATTTCTATGCCTAATCGTCAAGCGTTAAAACATTCTAATCCGCGCGCACCTCGTCATTTATTTTGCTAACGACTAATCACTTCAGTGTTATGCCTCGGGATAGTACATCCTGCGGCACGCAAGCTTATCCAGTTTCTCGCTGTTGTTACGAGGCAAGGGCCCGTCGGTCAGAGTAATATATTTGGGCACCTTAAAGCCCGCTACGCGCGACGCTAAGTGCTCACGCAGAGTGGCTTCATCTAGCGCTGAACCCTCATGCGCATAAAGCACCATCGCGAGCTCCTCGCCCATGCGTTGGTCGGGCACGCCAAACACAACACACTCTTTCACCTTGGGGTTTTCGTAGGCGGCGTTTTCAATCTCGTTGGGGCTAATGTTTTCACCGCCACGGATCACAATCTCTTTGCTACGCCCGGTAATAAACACAAAGCCATCTTCATCAAGATGCCCTAAATCGCCGGTACGCATCCAACCGTCTGCGGTAAAAACACGATCGGTGGCCTCGGGGTTATTCCAATACTCTTTCAAGCACGTAATGCCACGCAGTTGAATTTCACCGTTGGCACCCGCCGCTAAGGGCTGATCGTTGATATCGGCGATACGGAATTCCATGATAGGCGATGGCAGACCGGCCGAGCCGACTTTTAGGTCGTATACCACACCGGCCATTTGCGATCCGACGGCCACGGTCTCGGTCATACCAAATCCAGCCGAGCGACTCGCGTGAGGTAACTCAGAGGTGATTAAATCGGGGAGATCCACCGGCGTTGCGGCACCACCGGCTACGATACGTAATAACGATTCGATGCTGTATTGGTGACGTAATGGACTGGTAATCACATCGCGCAGAATTGCGGGTACTGAGCTCATGGTGGTGACCTTTTCGCGATCAATCAATTCAATCGCGGTCTCTGTATTCCACTTCCGCATCATAACCACTTTAGACCCAATAAAAGCAGGCAGCAGTAATCCCGAAATCAGTCCTGTGCCATGAAATAGGGGGACCGTAAGCATTGCTGTCTCGCCCGTCGCACCACCGCGATACTCTCGTTCACCTTCTAAGCTCATGACCAAATAGCCCAGATACAACATATTCATCACCGCCTGAGCAACGGCACGATGCGTCGTCACAACCCCTTTAGGCTTACCTGTACTACCCGAGGTATACATGATCATGGCGACGTCATTCGGGTCTACCGTAACGGGCGTTGCACTCTCCGCGCAACCAAGTTCGAGTGCCGTTTCTAAGGCCGTGGCATTGGCGGGTAGCTCGCAAGCGTCTAACTGAGCGGTCACTAACAGAATCAGGTTTGTACGGTGATCTAAGGTCTTAAGCAGAGCACAACGACGCGCATCAACGATCGCGCATACCGGATCGGCGTTACCCACAAGGTAATCCAACTCTTCCGCTTTGCTCCACGAGTTTAAGGGTACCGCGATAGCACCAACGGATAAGATTGCATAAAACGATACCGACCAATGCGGACAGTTTTGCATGGCGATGACGACGCGGTCACCCGGCTTTACACCCAATTCACCTTGAAGATACGCGGCCAGCGCATCCACTTCTTGATAGAAACGCGCATAGTCGTAGCGCAGATCTTCGAACACCATAAAAGGTTTGTCCAGATGCTGACGCCCTGCCCCCATCACGCCCATCATGTCGGCCGGCGCGTGTTTAAAGCCCGTGTATTGAGCATCACCTACGCTAAAAGTATCCAGCTCAAAAAAAGCGCCGGGAGCGGTGATTTCATCACGCTTATTGTGAACATCTTGCATGCTAATCATGACTCGTACTTGCCTCTATGTTCGCTATTATTCGTTCGACACTGTCGATAAAGACGGTGCGCGCATTTTTGCGGTTTAAATGTTCTATTAACTCTTCAACGACCTGCACATCGTCCCGAGCTAATGACTGCCAGTCTTCATCGTTCAACTTAAAACCCGACTGCTGTCCGGCGATTTCTAAATAGATCGATCCCATAATCGAATTACCGACCCATTGCACCAAATCCGCCAGTGCTTGATTCGCAAAGCCCGCGCGTTTGAGAATTCTGGCCAAGGTCGCCAACTGCCCCCACCACGCGGTGGCAATATGCTCGTTCCACCCCAGCAAACCAAACAGACCCGGGTTAGCTAAAAAATACTCTCGCACTGCCAGTGCCCAGACCCGCAGCTGTTGAGACCATGGCGCATCTGGAATGTCAGGGGCCAGATTATTAAGCAGCTGGTTAGCCACTGCCTGCAATAAATGGTCTCGATCTTGCACGTAACGATACAAGGCCATAGGGGTAACGTCTAAGGCCTTAGCCAAGGCATTCATGGATAAGGGTTTGGCAGGCTCCACCGACAGCTGGTCGATCGCCTTAGCCACAATATCATCTAAAGATATTTTGGCCGGCCGACCCCGCTTTACTGTTCCTGCCCTCACCCTGTAACCCTTACAGTTTTTTCCACTTCGGCGCTCGCCCTTCTTGGAAGGACGCCATCGCCTCCTCCATACAGCCCGAAAAATAACCCAATACCTGCTGACGATTCTCGAGCTCCATCGCGTGACGCAGACTGGGTGCGTCTTGATTGGTGCGGATGCCCTTGCGTGTCATCCACACACCGTACTCGCTATTTTGCGCAATGGCTCGCGCCGTGACCAGAGCCTCATCAATCAAGGCATCGGGCGCCACGATCCGCGACACCAAGCCCAAGGCCTTAGCGTCTTCGGCACCTATCACCTGCCCTGTTAACATGAGTTCGGTAGCCGCCGACAAACCCACAATGCGGGGCAGTAAATAGCTCGACCCCACATCGCAACCCGACAAACCCGTTTTGATATACACCGCACCATACTTACTTTTTTCGCTGGCAATCCGTATGTCGCAAGCCAATGCCATCGACAAACCGCCCCCAACTGCGGCACCATTCACCGCGGCAATCACGGGCTTATCGCACTCATGAATAGCTAGAATCATATCGGCGATGTATTCCTGAAACTTGTAAACATAGCCCAGTTCACCCATGCCCTCAGTACCCGGAATGGAGCCTGCCTGAGAATCTTCCGACTTTAAATCAGCACCCGAGCAAAACCCGCGCCCCTCGCCGGTTAAAATAACGACGCGATTTTGCCGATCGCGATTTAGGCCTTTGAAAACCTCGGTTAACTCACCTACCAGTTCTTCGCTCAAGGCATTGAAACGCTCGGGGCGATTCAGCCTAACCTCGAGAATGTCATCATCCAGCTGCTTAGTAATTACCGTACTCATATGACTCCCTATCGATTACAACATCGCGCTTTCGGGGGATAACGCAATGACTTTACCCAGTTGTTCCAAAACGAGTTCGTTGCCACCCATCATCATCTCGTAATGCCTTGACCAGACCGCATAGCGCCACATCGGGTAGTCTCTGTCGTGACCTAACCCGCCACACACGTGCTGGCAACTCGCCAAAACTCGATGTCCGGCCTCGCAAGCCCAAGACTGTGCCGCATAAACGTCAAGCTCGGTTTGCGCGTCTAACGCGTGACTCAATCGCGATGCTGCATTTAAGGCCATAGTACGGAGATTCATGGCATCTATCCAACAATCTGCTAAGCGATGCGACACCGCCTGAAAACTACCAATTTTGACACCGAATTGTTCGCGCTCACAGACATGCTCGCGTGCCAGGGCCATTGCCGCGTCCACCACCCCAAGCTGAGCCATAGCATGCGCCGCCAACTCACGCAGGCGCAAATGCTTTAGCGCCTCGTCACCACCAATCACGATCGCGGGAACGTGGGTTAAGGTTCCATAGGCCTGTGGTTCTAGGGCGGTACTGGTTTGGCTCTGCCACTCGATACCCGCGTGGCTTGGATCGATCAGCACCAAGGAAGGCGTGGGCGCGACAACAGGCACCACCAAACCTCGGGCACCTTGTGCGTAAGGCACGTTTGATACCGTGCCCGAGACCAAGCCATTCTCGAGTCGCAAGGCGGTTTGTGCATGGCAAGTGCTGGCAGTTAACCACGCACCCGAACCCTGTAGCCATTCTATCTGCACAACCTGCTCTGATTCAGCCACAGCAAGCGTCGCTAAAGTATGAGTGATTAATGGTACAGGCGCGCTATAACGGCCCAATTTCTCGATCACGAGGCACGCCTCCAAAAAGCTCAAGCCCGCACCGCCCCATTCTTCAGACAAGGCGACCACATCCAGTCCCGCTTCTTGCAAGGCCGACCATAGGGATAAATCCATGCGTAGAGGCTGAGATTCGACCTTGGCCAAGGCGTCGGGCGCCGACAGGTCTTTAAAAATAGAGTCAGCCAGCGCTTGGATATCCGTTTGAATTTCGTTGAGTGCAAAGTCCATGAGGTCTCCTAGCGCTTCGCTCTGGGTAAGCCCAGACCAAACTGTGATATCAGGTCACGCTGAATTTCGTTCGTACCGCCGGCGAAGCCGTACACCGGTACCGCTCGATAAATCAGCTCAAGTTGCCCCTCAACTAAGGCGCCGAAGGAATTGCGCTTAATGGAACCATTGGGACCAAGCACCTCTAACATCGAGCGATAGCAGTGCAAAAACGCTTCATAGCCATACACTTTGATCGCCGAGGCATCAGCGACATCGAGGGTATTGTTCGCAATAGCCCACGCTTGCTTGCGGCAGTCCAATTGCAGCGCGCGTAACTGCACATAGATCGATGCCAGCAGGCGCTGTATGCGCGCCTGATCGATAAGCGCTGTGCCATCGGGCGTTTTGGTCTTGGAGGCATGCTCTAGCGTATGTTGATACATCAAGTTAGCGGTACCGGGATTCATCAGCGTAAGACGCTCTCGGTTTAGCTGACTGACGACAACGCCCCAGCCGCCATTTTCTGGACCAATTAAGTTGTCGGCAGGCACTCGAACATTGTCGTAATAGGTGGTGTTGGTTTCTCCGTCAGCCACCGTGTGAATCGGCGTATGACTAAAGCCCTCGGCGTCGCTGGGCATGAGTAAAATCGAGATTCCCTTGTGCCTGGGATGTGTCTCAGGGTCGCCAGTACGAACCGCCAAGAAGATGTAGTCGGCGAAATGCGCCAACGAGGTATAGACCTTTTGACCGCTTATCACATACTCATCACCCTCGCGCACAGCGCGGGTTTTAAGCGCCGCCATATCCGTACCGGCGTGCGGCTCAGAGTAGCCAATACCTACTACCAGTTCGCCCCTTAAGATGCCAGGTAGAATGGTTTGTTTAAGGTGATCACTGCCAAACTCGGCAATCGCAGGCCCAATCGATTCCGTGGTTAAATACGGAAACGGCAGACCCGCCCGCGTCACTTCCTCAATAAAAATGTATTGCTCAATCGGACCATAACCCCGGCCACCCCACTCGAGGGGCCAGCCAAGACCAATCCATCCATCGGCGCCCATTTGCCGCATCGCCTGGCGCCACAACGGGCCGCCACCCTCGGTCGACAGCTGTAATTCCGTTTTAAGCTCCGGTGTCATTAAGGTGCGCATGTAAGCCCGAAACTCATCCCTCAAGGCGCGCTGAGCGTCATTGAACTCGGTATTCAAAAGTCTCTCCGATTAATTAATATATACATTATAAATAATAGTAGCTATGGCACAGCAAACCAAGTGTGCACGCACAACAAACCTAGCCTATTCAGACTAAAGGTGAGCAGACCGGTGCAGACGAATCAGGGTAAAGAGGGACGAAAAAGACCGAGCCAAGTGGCTCGGTATAGGAATGGACCTGTCAGTACGACAAGTGCTTGAATTGCTCGCGCAGCTCGCGCTTAAGAATTTTGCCATTCGGGTTGCGCGGTAACTCATCCAGCACAACCACGTCGGCAATACGCTGCTGCTTACCCAAGCGCTCGTTGGCAAACCCACGTATTGCCGCACGGCAGTCATCACAGACCGTGACACCCGGCATCGGCACCACCAATGCGATGGGCGTTTCGCCCCAGCGCTCGCTCGGCGCACCAATAACGGCAACGTCGTACACCATCTCGTGCAACGCAACCACCGCCTCAATGTCTTGGGGGTAGATGTTCTGACCACCCGATAAGATCATGTCTTTCTTGCGATCGACAATGTACAAAAAACCTTCGTCATCAAGCTGACCAATATCGCCCGAGCGCAACCACTGCTGCCCATTGACGTCGATGTATTCGGACTCTTGGCTCGCTTCGGCGCGATTGAGATAGCCTGGCATGGTGATTCGACCGCGCGATACGATCTCCCCTGACACTCCAGCGGATACGAACTGATCCTCGTCATCAATAATCGCAATGTCAGTACCAATTAACGGCCGCCCCACAGACGACCAACGCCCTTCAGCATCCTCCGGATCAAGCGTTGTGATGATGCCCTCGGTCAAACCGTAGAGCTCGATGATACCGCAGGGAAAGGCCTCGAAAATACGTCGCTTCAGCGGCTCGCGCAGCGGTGATCCAGCACTCATCATGGCCGTCATCGAAGTGACATCGCGCGGGCTCGTCAGCTGCAAATCGGTGACTCGCTGAAACTGAATCGGTACCATGGCCGTGTGCGTGATGCGCTCATGCTCAACCGTATCAAGAAACGCAGCCTCATCGAACTTCTCATGTACAACCAGAGTTCCGCCCGCTAACAACGTAGCCAGCATCGATACCCAAGAGATATTCGAATACAGCCCAATAGTAAATAAACTTTTCGCCGCCCCGTGATATCTGAGCGCAATCGCCAAATCGTAAGCCCAGTCTCGACGGCCACGGTGTGTATGCACAATCCCCTTGGGCACACCGGTAGTGCCAGACGAGTAAATCACATTGAGTATAGCGTCGTCTTCAATATCAACATTGGGTACCGTATCCGCGGCCTTGCCGACAAAGTCAGCCCATTGTGTCCAGCCGACTACCGACGACGTGCCGGTCGTAACACGCACGGATAAGCTCGAGGGCAACCGCCCTTGTAAGCGTAACAACCGCTCGAACTGGTCACTGGTGACGACCAGAGCAACAGTCTTAGCATCGATGAGCATGTTGACTAAGGCATCGTCGCTGACCGACAAGTTTATGGGCACCGAGACGGCACCTGCACTCATGCAACCAAGCAAAGCGTGAACCATCTCTGCACCGTTACTCATCACAATGCCAACAGTGTCACCCACTTGCACACCCGAGTGGATCAAGGCATTAGCAAAGCGATGAGTCGAGCACATCATCTCTGGCCAAGTTTCTCGCAGCTCTCCCGCGATCAGCGCGGGCTTACCCACCTGCCATTTCCCATGCAACGCAAAAATTTCAGGTAGCAAAGGGCTAGGAGATTCAAATCCCCGAAACATAACACACCTCTATGTTTGGAATGAGCCTGAAGAGCGAGCGCCCCTCAGGCTTCGTCACTTTAGATACCGCCAGACTAGAAACGGTAGCCGAAGTTCAGATGCACGGTGCGTGGGTCACCGTAGTAGCTCACAAGCGTTTGGTCACCGCCTAAGCCGGGCAAGTAGCTGCCATCGGCAGCAACACCGACAAAGTTATAACCACCGACCATATACTCTTCATCGGTGGCGTTCTTCACGTACAAACCGCCGTAGACATCACCGTTGGGGCTCTCCCAGGTTAGTCCTAGGTTCACCATCCCGTAGCCATCTTGCGCTAACAGATCGGAATCTTCGAACAGGATGTAGTCGTCGCGGTAGTAGTAATTAGCGCGCGCAGTGAAGTTACCCATGGCGGTATCGAAGTAGTAGGTTGCACCCACGTTTAGGGTGTAATCTGGGGTATTCGACAAGCCTACCAAAGGTGCTGCGATGGTTGGATCATTTTCGATTTTGCCATCCAAAATACCCAAGGCCACATCGATACTTAGAGCGTCACTTGCCGCCCAAACGATCTCTGCTTCCAGACCATCAACTGTCGAACCCTTGATGTTACCCAAGTTTTGGTTCAAAGCTGTTGGATCATTTGGATCGGGCGTTACCGTGATGTACTGGCGATCTTGGTGATCGATGGTAAATACCGTCACGTTGGTACGCAGCGACGCACCCCAATCTTTCTTAATGCCCACTTCCAGCGAGTCCACGATTTCAGGATCTGCCGCACGCTCGTTAATGGTGGCACGAGGGTTAAAGGTACCCGACTTAAATCCCTGACCGTAGCTAGCGTAGATCATGGTTTGATCATCCATTTGGTACTCGACACCAACGCGTGGCGTCACACGGCTCCAGTCTTCTGATTTGGGCGCATCTAACACGCCGTCGCCGTTGGTATCACGACCTAGCACTTGCGGGAATACAGCAGTGGCTGGGCGCACGTAGCCAGGAATCCAGCCGCTGCTGGGGTATACGTTGCTCAGATTAACCCCATTCTTTACAAAGGCTTCTTTCTCTTCCTCGGTGTAACGCGCACCAATCGTCACCGACCACTGGTCATTCAATTCGATCGAGCTTTGCGCATACACAGCGGTCGATTTGCTGTTGTTGCAGCCAGTTACTTCTCGGGTTAAACCGGTTGCACCAAGGGCGCCATAAGCCGCACGGCCCAAGAACCCGAGAATTGCGTCGAAGTGGCCGCACGACTCACCGTCATAGTTATAAATACCACCTACGACTGAATAACCTTCTTTGGCGTAGCTAAACTGCACTTCGTGGCTGGTGTTTTCATCGTCATAAAACGCCGGTACGTCAAAAATATCTAAGGGCGTGTTATCGAAGTCGATGTTGGTATCTGAGTAGCTCTCGCGCGACGCACCAATGTACTTAACGGTTAGCTCGTCTGATACATTCCATTCAGCCGTCAGACTAAAGCCTTTAAGCTCGACATAGTTATCGGTAGGCATCGACGTGTAAGAATCAAACACCGAGCCGGGAACAGGCGCATTGGTGAGCAAACTTGGCAACAAGCGGTAGCCGCCTTTCGCGTTTGAATCGTCCTCTGTTTGATCATAGGCGAGTTGTATGAACAGGTTATCTGTTGGGGTCAATTCCAAGGTCGCACGCATTGCGGTCAGATCTTTGTTGTAGTTCTCTGGGTCTTGATAGCCCATGCTATCAGCGATGATCAAGTACTCTCCAAAACCGTCTCTCGACAAATCCGCGTAGCCCAAGCCCAGATAAGCCTTATCTTTCACTAAGGGCAATTCAGCCGTTAATTTCAAATCCTGCTGACCATAAGAACCCACGGTCACATCCACCTGCGCGTTGGCGTCACCTGACATACGTTTGGTGACATATTTCACGGCGCCGCCAATGGTATTTTTGCCGTACAGTGTACCCTGAGGTCCGCGCAGGACTTCGATACGCTCAACGTTTAACAAATCCAGCACAGCACCTTGAGGGCGCGCCATGTACACGTCATCGATATAAATACCGACGCCGGGCTCGTAGCCCCACAGTGGATCTTGCTGACCGACACCACGAATAAACGCCGTCAGAGTCGAGTTGGTACCACGACTGTTCTGCAAGGTCGTGTTAGGCGAGAATTGTTGAACTTCAGTAAGCACCGAAACGCCTGCACTGTTTAAGGCTTCAGCGCCCAATGAGGTCACTGATACTGGAACTTCTTGTAGGTTCTCGGTGGTACGTCGGGCCGTAACTTCAACCACTTCGAGGGTTGCTTGACGCTTTTTCTCTGCGCCGCTTTGCGCAGTCGCTACCTGACCAGTGACTGCCAAGGTCACTGCTGTGGCCAATACAGACAACTTCATTCGCGTGTTCATGACTCCATCCTCACTCGTTATGTTTATGGTTCGCTTTCAACACTTGTTGAAACTGCCATCCACATTAATTCAACAATTGTTGAAGTGTCAAGAGGTGAAAGATAGATTTTCGTTACGAAAACGAATCAGCACACCCACATCGAGTGCTGTAAGTATCAAGACAATCCCAAAAAAATAAGAAGGTCTGCCGCCGTACACTGTTGCGTACGGCGCCGACCTAATGAAACGCTCGCTTAGCCAGAGGCTGAATGTAACTCAGAGTGCGCAAGAACTTGAGGTCCGCGGATCAAACCACCCGGCGTTGGGCCTTGCATTACGCCATCCCTGAAGGTCACCGCTCCCGACTTAATGGTAGCGACGTAGCCGTCCGCTTTTTGCAACAAACGCTTGCCGCCGGCGGGCAAATCGGCGGCGACCCAGGGTTCACCCAACTTGATTGCATCCAGATCAATAATGTTTAAATCCGCCAAATAGCCTGGCTCGATAACACCTCGATCATTCAGGCCATAAAGACGCGCCGTGTCTCGGCACTGACGCTGCACTGCATACTCCAACGATAATCGCCGACCCTGACGATCTCGCACCCAGTGCTGCAACATGTAGGTGGAAGCTGCGGCATCGCAAATCGTGCCGCAGTGGGCACCACCATCAGACAAGGAGTTTACGCAGTCATCTGAATGCAAAGGGTCCTCTAGGAAATTGTAGTTACCATCGGCCCAGTTAAGTAAGGGAAAATAAATAAATCCTGTCCCCTCGTTGCTGAGCAGCAAATCATACGCGTATTCTGCTGGCGCCACACCCGCAGCGCTGGCCAAGGACTCAATCGATTCGTCGGCGGTAGGCTCGTAGTTAAAACCTGGCCCCATGGCGTACAGCATGTTAAAGGCCGACGACATCATCTCGATAATAATCTGCAAATCTGGGTCCAGTATTTCATTGGGCTCGGCAATTAAACGAGCGCGAAATTCGGGGTCGTTCAGTGCTGCCCATTGTTCTGCCCAGGGTTTGTCTGCAATCGCCATCCAGCTCGCCTTCGCAGTAAAGGGGTGCAGACTCGCCTGAAAACCTAAAATCAAACCCGTGGCACGCATCGATACCTGGGCTAAAATATTGGCGCCTTTGGCATTTTCCTCTCGCATATTTTTCAGCATGTCGTCGAAGGGCATGGCTTTGATCGGCGACTGTAACGCGGTATAGGTCACCGGTACGCCGTACTCTCGACTCAACTTACCCATCCAGCCGAACTCATCCCATTCGGGCACCAAGTCGCTCGACAACTCAAACACGCCGTGCCCAACGCGACCCATGGCGGCGCCAATCGCGAGCAGCTCTTCTTTGGTTGCCGTGGTACCTGGCACCAATTCTTTTTCAATGGATTTATGCAGCACTGTACGCGACGTCGAGAAACCCAATGCGCCGGCCTTTAAACCATCTTCCACAATGGCAGCCATACGGGCGATATCAGTTTCGGTGGGGTCCTCATTACGGGCACCGCGATCACCCATCACGTAAGCACGTACCGAGCCGTGTGGTACTTGTGCGGCCACGTCAATGGTGCGAGGCAAGGCCTCGAGTGCGTCCATGTATTCCGGAAAGGTCTCCCAGTTCCAGCTCATGCCTTCAGCCAAAGCCGACCCCGGAATATCTTCAACGCCTTCCATTAAACCGATAAGCCATTCGTGCCGAGAAGGTTCAGCAGGTGCAAAGCCCACTCCGCAGTTACCCATAACAACGGTAGTGACACCATGCCACGATGAAGGCGCCATCTCTTGATCCCAAGTCGCTTGGCCGTCGTAATGCGTGTGGATGTCAACAAAACCCGGGGTGACTATTTTGCCGGTCGCATCAATTTCTTGGACCCCGCGATCGAGTCCTTGCCCGACGGCAACGATCTTATCGCCCTGCACCGCCACATCGGCCTGCCGCGGAGTACCGCCATTACCGTCGACCACCGTACCACCACGAACCACTAAATCGTACATTACTGACCTCTTATTATTTGCTTAACGCCGTTTAGTTAGAGTGCTAAAGCACCGCGAGGTTGTCAATTAAATCGTTGGCACTTTATTAAACCAAGGCTGCGCCTGCTCGAGCTGACCGGCGAGGGAATACAATAAACCCTCGTTGCCGAAATCGGCGGCAAACATGGTGCCGATGGGCAGACCTGCGTCGGTCCAATATAAAGGTACCGACATTGCGGGCGCGCCGGTCGCATTAAACAACATGGTAAAAGCCGAGTAACTCACGACGTCCATTTCGTACCCCTTGTCCATACGTGTCAGGGCAAGCTTACCCAAATCCAAAGGTGGATTTGCCAGCGTCGGCGACAGCAAGACATCGAACCGTTCGTGTAGACCACTCACATGGCGGCCTATTCGGTGAATGGTTTGCACCGCCTCGTGGTAATCCGAGGCTTTGTTGTTCAGCGCCGCTTGATAACGCAACCAAATCAAGGGCTCTAGATCGTCTTCAGTCACTTGACGCTCAAGAACATGTTCTCGCGCTTTGACTTTTGCCACTGTACCTGCCGCCATAATTTGAGCAGTCGAACCATAAAACTCGCGCGGGTCAATACCCAAGGCCACGGGCTCAACACTGTGACCGAGATTCTCGCAAAGCTTGGCGGTGTGCATCACCGCCGCTATGCAATCGGCATGCACGGGTGTTTGCGACACCGGTGTCGTGACCAAACCAATGCGCAGTTTCTGGGGCATCTCGCCAACAAAACGAGCGAACGAGTGCTTGGGACTTTGCGGGCCACCTGCTGCACCCGCTTCTGCGCCGGCGGTTGCATCTAACAACGCCGCGCTATCGCGCACGGAGCGAGAAACACAGTGGGTAACGCTCATCCATGCGTGAATGGCTTTGGGCCCATGAGGCGTTCGGGCACGGCTAGGCTTCATCCCGAAAAGCCCACAACAGGACGCTGGTATTCGAATCGAGCCACCCCCATCGGTCGCATTCGCCAAAGGCAGGATACCCGCAGCCACGGCGGCCGCAGACCCGCCAGATGAACCACCCGTCGTCTTTGTTAAATCCCAAGGGTTGCGGGTATCGCCAAATAAAATCGATTCGGTTGTGGCCGTACCGCCAAACTCAGGACTGGCACTTTTCCCCATCATCAAAAAGCCAGCGTTAAGATAGCGCTGCACCACGGTATCGGTATAGGCGGCAATCTGATCTTTAAAAAAGCGCGAGCCTTCGGTGGTTTTGGTGCCCTCTAGCATTAAACCCAAGTCTTTCAACAAAAACGGCACACCCGCGAAAGGGCCCTCGGGTAAACCGTTCTTAATTTGGTTACGCGCGTAATCGTATAGAGGCTCGACAATGGCGTTAATGCTGGGATTTACCGCCTCGGCACGGGCAATCGCCGTTTCCAACACTTCCGTTGCGCTAAAGTCTTTCCGCCGAATGCCTTCTGCTAACGCTAAGGCGTCCAACGAGCGATAATCACTCAAACTGATCGGGGTGCGGCTAGCCCAGCTTAGACTGGAGGCACTTGCCGCCATCGAGGCAGCAGCAACGCTTAAATTTAGAAATGAACGGCGCGAAAGTGGCATTGTAGCTCTCCTTTTTTTGAGGGCTACAATGCGTGAAAAAAAATCCAGGGTAAACGTCTGATTGGCTTATACGAACTCGTACAGGCCTACCTTTGAAGACGCCTAAGCGACAATTGCAGAAGGCGAGATTAAAGAGTAAGCGCCTCTTGATCCAATATCGCAGGGTTATCGATTTTTGGCTCCATCAAACCACGCACGGCCTCGAGCGTTGCAGGATCGAGATGCTCGACCGCGAAACCGAGTTGCGAACGGCCGGCATGCTGAAGATAGGCGTGCAACTCGAGGTTGCCTTGCTCAGTCTCTAGCAAAATAGTAAACGGCTCGTTGTACTGAGCATCAAAATTTGGCGGCTCATCTATCGCTAGCCCCGTTAGAGACAGGTTCACCAAGGTACGGTGCCACACCGACGCGCCTTGCCGAATTTCCACGGGCAGTTCAATCGGGACACGCGTATAGCGGCGACGATCTGATTCATGCTCGGTCATGTTTAGCTCCGACAATCTGTTTCATTTAATATTGCAACAGCTAAGCCATGACCGCAATGCTAAATTACGGCATCTACCGCAAACTCACCCAGCTTGGGTAGGTTTAATCCTTTAATTTACGGTATTTCACACGCTGTGGCGCCTGTGCCTGAGCACCCAAACGCTTTTGGCGGTCTTCTTCGTAATCGGTGTAGTTACCCTCATGGAATACCACTCCACCATCGTCTTCGTAAGCCAAGATGTGGGTTGCCACTCGGTCTAAGAACCAGCGATCGTGCGAAATCACCATTGCACTACCGGGGAAAGCCAGCACGGCTTCCTCTAATGCGCGCAAAGTTTCGACGTCCAAGTCGTTGGTCGGCTCGTCGAGTAACAACACGTTCGCGCCCTGCTTAAGCAGCTTGGCCAAGTGCAAACGGTTGCGCTCGCCACCCGACAGATCTTTCACGAACTTTTGCTGGTCGCTGCCTTTAAAGTTAAAGCGACCGACATAAGAGCGTGAATTAGTCTCGTAGGTGCCAATGCGCATCACGTCTAAACCGTCGGAGATTTCTTCCCAGACGGTTTTGTTGCCCTCGAGGTCATCACGCGACTGATCGACGTAGGCAATCTGAACGGTTTCACCCACTTCAATTTCGCCACCATCAGGCTGCTCAAGACCTACCAGCATCTTGAATAACGTCGACTTACCCATACCGTTGGCACCGATAATACCGACAATACTGCCTTTAGGTACCACAAAGGACACATCATCAAATAACAGCCGGTCACCAAAGGTTTTGCGCAGATTGCGCACTTCGATCACCTTATCACCCAAGCGGGGACCGGGTGGAATATAGATCTCGTTGGTTTCGTTGCGCGTCTGAAACTCTTGTGACTGCAATTCATCAAAGCGCGCCAAACGCGCCTTGCTCTTGCTTTGGCGCCCCTTAGCGTTGCTGCGTACCCACTCCAATTCCGCCTTGATGGCTTTTTGGTGCGAGGCTTCTTGACGCTTCTCTTGCTCGAGGCGCTTTTCTTTGGCTTCAAGCCAATCCGAATAGTTGCCCTCGTAAGGAATGCCGCGACCGCGGTCGAGCTCTAAGATCCAACCGGCGGCGTTATCCAAGAAATAACGATCGTGAGTAATCGCTACAACTGTTCCGGGGAAATCGTGTAGGAAGCGCTCGAGCCAGGCCACACTTTCAGCATCCAAATGGTTGGTGGGCTCGTCTAACAACAACATATCGGGCTTGGACAACAACAAACGACACAAGGCTACACGACGGCGCTCACCACCCGACAGCGTCGTAACATCTGCATCCCAAGCGGGCAAGCGCAGCGCATCGGCCGCGACCTCTAAGGTGTGGTCAATGTTATGGGCGTCGGTCGCCTGAATAATGTCCTCTAACTGCGCCTGCTTTTTCGCCAGCGCGTCGAAGTCAGCATCGGGCTCAGCATAGGCTGCATAGACTTTATCAAGCTCGGCTAGGGCATCGATGGCGTCCTGTACGCCCTCTTCGACATTGCCGCGCACCGTCTTGTTCGGGTCAAGCTGCGGCTCCTGCGGCAGGTACCCAATTTTAATACCGGGCTGAGGGCGAGCTTCGCCTAAGATGTCGGTATCTAAACCCGCCATGATTTTGAGCAAGGTCGATTTTCCAGAGCCGTTTAAACCTAACACACCAATTTTGGCGCCTGGGAAAAACGACAAGGAAATATCTTCAAGAATTTTGCGTTTGGGCGGAACAATCTTGCCCACGCGGTTCATTGTGTATACGTACTGCGCCATAGAAACAACCTGATACCATTCGTTAACAAAAATAACCTTACACAAGGCCGAGGTAGACTGCCTCAGTGACACCGTTGCGGGAGTCTTGCCTCAAAAGTCGTTGCAGAATTATCGCATACCATCCGCAAGTTTCACACGTGCTCTGGGGTATGCGTTAGCCTAATAGATACTTATTCGTTAAACTCGGACTCGATGCTTAAAGAGCAATTGCTGGCTCTTGGGCCACCTCCAACGGACTCTCTGACTCGGGCGCATAAATCTCTGTAAACGCCTCTAGCTTCCAGTCGTTTTCTGAACTGACTTGAGCAATGTGAAACAACGCATCGCCTTCGTACGCGAGCGGCAAATTGGTCCTACCAATCACAATACCCGTTTGGTCCGCGACCACTGCGACTTCTTGTGTACCCAGAGGATCGGCAATAATACCAATCACTTGGCCTTCTTCGACCAACTCACCCAGCGAGACCAATACCCGCAGCACACCGCTATCCGGGGCGCGAACCCAAGCGGTTTTCTCACTGATCATAGGTGGTTTGGTTTTACCGCGACTTTTGCGCAGCATGCCAATGTGGCGCATGACATTCAAAATACCTTTAACACCGGCACGAATGTAAATTTCGTCAAAACGCAGGGCCTCACAGGACTCATACAGCAATACTGGCACACCTTTTTCGGCAGCCGCTTGGCGTAACGAGCCATCTCGAATTCGGGCGTTAATAGCAATGGGCGCACCAAAAGCATTGGTCATAGCCAGCGTTTCGGAGTCAAGCAGATTCGCACGAATTTGTGGAAAGTTACTACGATGGCGGGCGCCAGTGTGCAAATCGATACCGTGAGTGCAGTGCGCAACGATCTCGCTCATAAAGGTTTCGGCAATACGCGCCGCTAAGGACCCGCTCGCAGATCCCGGAAAGCTACGATTTAAATCACGTCCGTCGGGCAGTTCCCGGGTTTGATTCACGAATCCGTAAACATTGACGATAGGAATGGCAATTAAGGTACCGCGCAGTTTATCCAGCATGCGGCTCATTAACAGTCGCCGGATAATCTCTACCCCGTTAATCTCATCGCCATGAATAGCAGCACACACAAACAGGGTCGGACCAGGACGCTTGCCCCGCACCACGTTAATGTTCAAACTCAAGCTGTCTTGCGTGTAAACCGGGGCGACCGGGATGTTCACGATCTGACGCGTATTTGGGAGTATCTCGACTCCACCGATCACCATTGGCCCTGCCATCACTCTCCTTCTAAAAAGCACAGCGTGCTGTAAAGACAAGGTAAAACCTTCTTTTAACCCTTCGCGCTCTGCGGCGAGTTGGGGCGCGATACTGACATCTGCTAGCACGCGACCTATCCAGAACGCTGCTATTGTATATCGAACGCGATGTCTCTAACCCTTAGCATGTCCACGCAGAGTTAAAGGCTTGGCGTGCTCTTCGACAAACCGGATAATCTTATTCGCAACATTAATACCAGTCGATTCCTCGATACCGCGCAAGCCGGGCGATGAATTGACCTCCATCACCAAGGGCCCGCGCGCACTGCGAAGAATATCCACCCCTGCTACGTGTAAGCTCATCGCTTGCGCCGCTTTAATCGCGGTGCGTCGCTCGGTAGGCGTTAGCTTCGTGACCTCAGCCGAACCGCCGCGATGCAGGTTGGAACGAAACTCACCGCTTTGCGCTGTACGCTCCATGGCGGCCACGACTTTACGTCCAATCACAAAACAGCGCACGTCAGAACCACCGGCTTCTTTGATAAACTCCTGCACCAGAAAATCGGCTTTAAGCTCACAAAAAGCATCGATCACCGACTCGGCGGCTTTTATGGTCTCGGCCAACACGACGCCTCGACCTTGCGTGCCCTCTAATAACTTAACCACCAAAGGCGCACCACCCACCAGCTTGATCAATTCACGCGTGTTGTGCACGTCATGCGCAAAACCCGTTTTCGGCATCCCAATTCCTTTGCGCGATAGGAGCTGCAGGGCGCGCAACTTCGAGCGAGAACGGCCCAAGGGAATTGACCCCGTCAAGCAATAAACGCCCATCATTTCGAACTGGCGAATGACAGCGGCACCATAAGTCGTCACTGAGGCACCAATGCGAGGTATGACAGCGTCGTAACCCTCGAGCTTTTCGCCCTCGTACCAAATGGCTGGATTGGAGCTCGTGATATCCATATAGCACTTCATGTGGTCGATAACGCGCACTTCATGATGGCGCGCTTGGGCCGCCTCGACTATGCGGCGAGTGCTGTACAAACGGGGGTTGCGGGACAGAATTGCGATCTTCATGTTTCTCTCTATTGGGTATACCCGAACACAGGTCGGGTGGGGTTGCTTGCGTCAACCGATGCTCGGCATTGTCGCATAGGACCTAGTTTTCACCTAGCGGCCCAAACGCGTGAATTTTGCGCTAAATCTCTGGACTAGGGCGCATGGCGAAGGCTGAGAGATAGATGCCTAGAACGTAAGGACTGTTTAGATACTCATCCACGTCCACCTCATCATTTATTCTGCTCGCGACCTAAACATCATCCGGCCAAATCTGCGCACTGTGGAGAATGCGAAGCACAACAACCGTATGTTCCGTCGACTTGTACACGGCGATGTAAGACGTTTTGTTGATTATGAGTTCTCGAGTTTCAGGAACTCGGCCAATACGACCTGAATCAGGAAACGTCGCCAGCAAACTGATCTGTTGCTCGATCTCGAGATCAATAGCTATTGCGGCTTGGGGTGACTCGTTGGCGACATAATCAAAAATCAGGTCTCGGTCCTCTAACGCAAACCGTGACCATTCAATTCGCACCTCAAATCTCGCGAGATTTTTCTGTCAACGCCTCGCGCTTTTTGCTGAAATGCTGACTGACTTCCTCATGACTGTAGGTTTGACTAGTATCATTCAGCGCTTCAATGACCTTTGCCTTAAACCACGCGTCATAAGCTTCAGGAGGGGCTGTCAGTCCCGCGGGAAGCGCGCCCTCCTTGGCCACTCGAGTTAACAAAATTCGGACGGCATCCGAAACCGTTAGACCCATGCTCTCGAGCACGGTGGTTGCTTGTTCTTTAACCGCAGCGTCTATTCGAGTTTGGATAAGTGCATTGGCAGCCATAGTCTCACCTCGCTTGTGATACCAACCAAATGTAATGCAAATGAATGACGCTTGCGAGTACAATTTTTCATCAATAGTGTCTAGACGGATACTTAGCCAAGCGGCTGCAGCCTGTTTCGCGCGGAGCGTCACGCGACGGGACCTTGTGTGCGCAGCGAGCGAAGGACGACCTCGCAGCGGTCCGCAGGAAATTGGCTGAGACGTTAAGTTGGATCGTTAAACGTTTATTCTTGAAAGATACTTTTCGCGCAACGACTCTTGATTCCTTTTGCGCGCGCCCTCTCGCTAATGGCGACGGCTCAAAAACTCGCACTCGCCTAACGGCTCGTGCTCAAACATTTTCGCCGACAGCCTCGCCAACCGCGCTCGGTCGAAGCAGCGCACTGAGTGTTCGCAAAACAAATCACGAGTCTGTGCGCTAGCTCTATACTAACGACCAGCAACCAGCAACCAGCGACCAGCAACCAGCAACCAGCAACCAGCAACCAGCAACCAGCAACCAGCAACCAGCAACCAGCAACCAGCAACCAGCAACCAGCAACCAGCAAAAATCAAACGTTGCCTAACTCACGTCAAGTCGCGATACTCTCAGTTTTGGAAACCGAGCAATAACATGCCCAAGGCAATTCAAGTAGGCTGGCGCGAATGGCTAGCATTGCCCGAACTGGGCATTGAACACATTAAAGCGAAGGTCGATACCGGCGCACGCACCAGTGCCTTGCACACTTTTTACATCGAGCCGTTTGAACGCAATGGCGAACCTTGGGTGCGTTTTGGCGTGCACCCGATTCAAAACGACCCCTCGACCGAGGTTCATTGCACCGCCCCAGTCAAAGATCAGCGCACAGTCAAAGACTCCGGTGGACATGCCGAGGAACGCTTTGTGATAGACACCGACATCACGCTGGGTAACCAGACCTTTAGTGCAGAACTCACACTCACCAACCGCGAGCGTATGCGCTTTAGAATGCTGCTCGGCCGTACCGCGCTGAAAGGCCGAGCCGTGGTTGTACCTGGCGAATCGTATTTGACATGGCAAGACGAGTAGAACAAGTGTGAAACATGCACGAAATGAGTGCAAAAAAGCGGTTATCTTCGCAAAGGCTTTGAGGTAAAATCGCGCCTTCTTTAAGCAGGCCGTCGCGCCCCCGAAACAGGAAGCCATCATGTTTGAATCCACGATGAACATCGCTGATTTTGATCCCGATTTATGGGTTGCTATTCAAGAAGAAGAGCAGCGCCAAGAAGATCACATTGAGCTTATTGCATCAGAAAACTATGCCAGCCCCCGCGTTATGCAGGCGCAGGGCACCAAACTGACCAACAAGTACGCAGAAGGCTACTCGGGTAAGCGTTACTACGGCGGTTGTGAGTTTGTGGATAAAGCGGAAGACCTAGCCATAGAGCGCGCCAAGGCTCTGTTTGGTGCAGCCTACGCTAACGTTCAGCCTCACTCTGGCTCACAGGCGAACTCAGCGGTATTTTTAGCCTTGGTTCAGCCAGGCGACACTATCTTGGGTATGAGCCTGGCGGACGGCGGTCACTTGACCCACGGCGCAAAACCTAACTTCTCGGGTAAAAACTACAACGCCATTCAGTACGGCTTGAATGCCGAGACTGGCGAAGTTGATTACGACCAAGTCGAAGCCTTAGCCTTGGAACACAAACCCAAAATGATTATTGCGGGGTTCTCGGCTTACTCTCGCGTTATGGATTGGGCACGTTTTCGTGAAATCGCCGATAAAGTTGGCGCTTACTTACTGGTCGACATGGCCCACATCGCGGGTCTTGTGGCGGCAGGCGTATACCCCAATCCCGTACCTTTCGCAGATGTTGTGACCTCGACCACGCACAAAACCCTACGCGGACCTCGTGGCGGCATTATCCTTGCGCGGGAAAACGAGGAGTTACACAAAAAGTTCAACTCTGCGGTATTTCCCGGCGGTCAGGGTGGCCCATTAATGCACGTGATCGCTGCTAAAGCCGTAAGCTTTTTAGAGGCTCAAAGCCCCGAGTTTGTGGATTACCAAAAGCAAGTCGTCGCCAACGCGCGCACGATGGCGGCAACGTTTATCTCACGTGGTTTCAAAATCGTTTCGGGCGGCACCGACAATCACTTGATGCTGGTTGATCTAATCGGCAAAGACTACACCGGCACCGATGCAGACGCAGCCTTGGGTGCGGCTAACATTACCGTGAACAAGAACGCAGTGCCCAACGACCCGCGCTCACCCTTCGTGACATCGGGCTTGCGTGTCGGCACACCTGCAATTACTACCCGCGGTTTTAAAGAAGGCGAGGTCACCAACCTCACGCATTGGATGTGTGACGTACTCGACTCACTCGATGCGGGCAACTCCGAGCAAGTGATCAACGACGTTAAAAGCAAAGTACTTGCGCTTTGCCGCGAGTTCCCTGTTTATCAATAAAGTCTTTCTACTCAGTAAAACAAAATGGCCGCATGCATCGCGTGCGGCTTTTTTTTGGCTATACCCTCCCTTCCAAATCAACGTACAATCTCGGCATCGAATTGCCGCGGTTACCGTATGAGCTTTAAACCCACCTTACAATTCACCCTAGAAAACCCCTGGCACTTTATTGCCTTGGGCTTTGGCTCGGGACTATCGCGCTGGGCTCCTGGCACCGCGGGTACACTTGCGGCAATGCCCCTCGCCATTGGAATAACGTATTTACCCTTGTGGTTATCGGGTTTAGTTATTTTGGCCACACTCGTCATTGGCACACATGCTTGTACCATCGCTTCTAGCGCAATGGGTGAACACGACAATGGCAGCATCGTCATTGACGAATTCGCGGGCGTATTCATCACTGTGTGGCTGCTTCCAGCCGAACCACTCTGGTGGATAGCGGGCTTTTTGGTGTTCCGGTTGATCGACATCGCCAAGCCATGGCCCATAAACTGGCTCGACAAACAAGTTAAGGGTGGCTGGGGTATTATGCTCGATGACGTTGTCGCGGGAGCCATGAGCGCCACAGCGCTTTTGCTGGCCGCCAACTGGTCATAAGGACGACATAATGTCGCCTTGGCGGGCTCAACCTGCTACACTTCGCGCTCTTTTTTGGAAGTGAACGCAGTGCCCGTTAAATTCATCGCTCAGTCTCGCCTACCCACACCACTTGGCGAGTTCATAATGCACGGTTTCGACGACCCCGATACGGGTAAGGAACACGTGGTATTGACGATGGGTGATGTGGGTGACGGTGAGCCTGTTCTTGCGCGCGTGCACTCTGAATGCCTCACGGGCGATGCGCTGTTCAGTCTTAGATGCGATTGTGGCAGCCAGCTGAATGCCGCCCTGACCGAGATCGCCAACAAAGGGCGCGGCGCCTTGTTTTATCTGCGCCAAGAAGGCCGAGGTATCGGCTTGATCAACAAAATCCGCGCCTACGCACTGCAAGACGAAGGTGCCGATACCGTAGAAGCTAACGAGCGCTTGGGTTTTGGCGCCGACATGCGCGACTACAGCTTGCTGCAGCCCATGTTCGAGCATCTGAACATCAAGTCCGTCATTCTTATGACCAACAACCCCAGAAAACTTGCCGCTCTCGAAGGCATGGGGGTCACAATCGCCGAACGTCAGCCAATTCATACTGGCAAGAATCCGCACAACGAAAAGTACCTGTCGACCAAAGCAGGTAAGCTTGGGCATCTGTTTCAAGACGCCTAATAGTTTATGAACACCGAAGTTAATGAGATTCAAGCCACCAAAACGTGGCTTGAGCAGTTTGTTATTGGGCTCAACTTATGCCCCTTTGCCGCTAAGCCCTTTCGAGAAGATCGTATCCACTATGCCCTGGAAGCCAGCGCCGAACCAACGCAGATAGCTGAGCGTTTAATCGACGAACTCGAGCGTTTGCAGACGTCACCAGAAATCGAAACAACCCTGCTGATCATACCCAATGCATTGGACGACTTTGACGTGTATTGGGATTTTGTTGAGGTCGCGGAATCCATCATCGAGCCACTGGGACTCATGGGCATTTTCCAAATTGCCAGCTTTCACCCCAAATACTGTTTTGAGGGTGTGGAAACGGATGACCCCGCGAACAGAACCAATCGATCGCCCTACCCCATGCTGCATTTGCTGCGCGAGCAGAGCTTAAGCGAGGCGATTGCGGCACACCCTAATGTGGCAGGAATACCTGAGCGGAATGTGGCTGTGTTGCGGGGGCTAAAGTCGAAGACTGGCGAAGCGACATAGAGTGATGGCCGAGTAGCGGTAGAATACTCATAGGGATATGTCTGCGCACATCAGTCACTTGTTCCAGAGCAGATCGTTCTTAATCGCGAAAGGGCACCTGGCCCAGTGATACACAGAGCCCGATACGACATCGGTCAGTGCCTGCGCGCCGAACTGAACCGTTTTTGACGCGACAGGTGAGGCCTCTTTGGCAAGTCCAAAATCTTGTGATGTCTGGGTTTTTAGCTCGCCTGCGGGTTGCGGGTTGAGCGATACTGTGGACGCTTCGCTGACCGTTCGCGCATGACGAATAGTAGGAGCTACCATCGGGTCCTGCGACGCATTGCCGCCGCAACCTGTCACACCCACCGCCAGCACAGTGCTTGCGCAAATCCAACGAGCCAAATCTACCTGACGTTTTATTATTTTCATTATTATCACCACACCTACATTAGCTCCCCAGTAGGACATGGGCACCAGCCCAGAACAATGGGTTTGCGGCCAAAAGGATTTATTGTCGGGTCGATTCACACCCGTATGGAAAGATGAATCGAGTGATCTGGCGCCATTGATCGCACGATAGAAACAACCTTGCGACACCAAAGGCAATAAAGCACCTGTTGTCGCCCGCCTAAATCCCCCTATAATCGAATAAGAATAAGGAGCCACCATGAAGATCACCGACTACATCAGCACCCAGGAATTTATGGCATTACAGCAACGCAGCAATATCAAGGCGCTGTGGATGCTTACCGTAAACTGGGCCATGATCATCGCGACCTTTATGGTGGTCTACCGCTACCCCAACCCTGCCACGATCGTTTTGGGTGCCTTCTTGTTGGCCGGGCGCATTCACGGCCTGGGCGTCATCATGCACGAATGCGGCCACAACATTTTCTTCAGGCAAACCTGGCTGAACAAATTTGCCGGACAGTGGTTAGCCGCCGGTCCAGCTTACGACGATCTCGAGAGCTACGCCATTCAACACCGCAAGCATCACCAGATGGCGGGCACACACGATGACCCGGACCTCGGTAACTACCAAGCCTACCCAGTCAGCAAAAGTAGCTTTCGACGCAAAGTCTTTCGCGACTTAACGGGCCAAACCGGACTTAAACTGATGGCCTACAAACTGATGGGGCTCAAGGGCTTGCTGAGCACCGACGCCGCCAAGCGTCAAGCCGCCACGCCCTTTGCCAAACTGTGGCTATCGCAAATCATCATTGTTGGGGTACTGCAGGTAACGCTAGACGCTTGGCTTTACTTAGTCTGGTTAGGCGGCATGATGACCTTTCATATGCTCGCGGTGCGCCTGCGCCAAGTCGCCGAGCACGCCAGTGTGCCCGACCACTTCAGCAAAGACCCACGCGACAACACGCGCACAACCTACACCAGTTGGCTCACGCGCCTTTGGATTGGGCCCAATCAGGTCAATTACCACTTAGAGCACCACATTGCCGCGGGTGTACCGGCCTACAATTTAAAGGCCTTTCACGAGCTCATGGTAACGCGAGGTGCCTACAAAAAGACGCTTATTTTTAAAGGCTATAGCGAGGTCATTCGCCACGCGGTCCCGGCCTGAACAGAACTCGCTCTGGGACTCTATTTTCCCACAATGCCCTCGTACCCTAGCGCGGGCGTGTCGATGCCTCCAATCTATTACCACACTCGGTTTTGTTAAGCAGGACTCGGTAAACTGTTGAGTGAGCCGACCACACAAAAACGTCCAAAAAGTCTTGCTCCACAGCTATGCTTAACGTAGGTTTAGGACTCCTAAAAATAACACTTAATAAGGCATGTCATGAGCCAAGCACCCAACAAAAATTATCGTACCTTTGCACTACTTCTATTGACCGTGATTTACGGCTTTAACTTCATCGACCGCCAAATCGTTGGCATTCTTGCACCCTTTATTCAGGCGGATTTGGATCTAACCAACACCCAGCTAGGTATGCTTATAGGCTTAGCCTTTGCCACGTTTTACACCATTGTTGCGATACCGATTGCGTGGCTGGCGGATCGCTACAGCCGCGTCAACATTCTCGCCATTGCACTTGCCACCTGGAGCGCCTTTACCGCACTGACGGGTCTGGCCAACAACTTTTTGCAAATTGGTCTTGCGCGCATGGGTGTGGGTATTGGTGAAGCCGGTGGCAGCCCCAGCTCACACTCGATAATTTCTGATATGTACGCCAAAGAAGAGCGTGCCGGCGCCCTGGGCGTTTATTCGATGGGCATACCCATTGGCATCATGGCAGCGTACTTTGCAACCGCTTCATTGATGGGCGAGGGCGAGGTTGATTGGCGTCGCATTTTTATCATTTTGGGCATCACCGGTGTGGTCCTGGCGGGCATCGTAAAACTTGTGCTGAAAGAGCCTAAGCGCGGAGCCATGGAGTTTGACGACCACGCCTCCATTAAACAACCGCCCTTTAAAGACTCCTTAAAACAGCTGCTTAAAATCCCTGCGTGGTGGTACATGGCTTTTGGTATTGCCTTTGGGTCGTTTGTCTCTTACGCCTTCTCAGCCTTTCAAACCAAATACGTTGTTATGCTGGACCCAAGCTTCGACTTTAAAACGCTGGTGATCGCGCTGGGTATTATCAATGGCACGACCTATGCCGGTGGCGCTTTCATTGGCGCTCGCATAACCGACGCGTGGGGCAATAAAAACATTCGCGCCTACGGCTGGCTACCCGCCATCACTATCGGCATTAGCCTGCCGCTCGCTATTGGCAGTTTTTGGGTCCCCACGGTCTGGCTACACTTAGCCGCGACAACCGCCCTGCTGCTATTTTTGGGCGCCTACCTTGGACCCTGTTTTGCCATTGCGCAAACGCTCGCCCCTATCAACATGCGCGCCATGTCGACCGCCTTGTTCTTCTTTATATTGAATATGATTGCCTTAGGCGGCGGCCCCACCTTTGCCGGATGGCTGATCGATGTCTTCAAGGGTAGCGAACCCGACCTTGAAGCTATTCGTTACGCCATGTCGGTAACCAGTGCATTCTTTATTCCGTCGATTATCAGTTTCTTGTTGGTCTCTAAGTATCTACCCAAAGATTGGGCGGATGCCGAACAGCGCAACAAAGACCTCGCCAACGCGAAATAAACCAACGCCCCTCAGGCCATCAAGACCTGAGGGGCATATCTAAAGCGCCATTGGTATCGGGTTTAAAAGAAGTAAATCGCAATATCGACCGCGATTAAGATAATAATAATCCACTCCAAAAACGCAGCGTGTTTGTGATGCTGCTCTTCAGCCAACATGTCGAGCATATTTTGCAGAGTCGCCAGTTTTTTGCCCAAAATCTCGATACGCTGCTGCAAATCTAAGTACTTTGACAAACGTAAGTACAAAGACTCAAGTTCGGGATAATCCCAAAAAAACTCCGGCGTATCCAAGAGACCGAAATGTAGATTGATATCATTAATGGTGGTTAACAAATGCCCTCTGGTTTTTGATACTTCCACACGCGACAAGGGAATTTTACCCGTGGCGGCTAGCTGGTGCGGGATCTTAGCGGTGCTATCAATCACCTTTAATGCAATATCTTCAAAGTACATGACTTTAGCCGACTGTGCGAAAGCATGACTTAAGGCCAATTTTACGTGCGTGTCATCGCTTGGCAAGGTGAGCACATCGTGCGCCACGGCAAACCCTTGAGCTTCATCCACAGCCCAAGCGTACTGCTCCATTGGAATCGACACCGCGCCATCGGAAATAATCTCTTCGAGCTGAGCCAGCAACTGTTGGCGCTCGTCTTCAGGCGTACCCCAGGACACTAAAATACCGTAGTCGAACAACCAACTTTCGCCGCTTAGCGTTTTAATACCGTAGGCATCGCGATAGCGCACCGCGCCCATCTGCTCAACCACAAGCTCATTTATTTGTTTTGTGTCTAGGTCTTGTCCCAGCACCGTGACGGTAATGCCGCGTTTTGTCATGTTGGTTTGTCTCTCTATATTAAAGCTAAAGTTAGGGCTCTTGGTGGTCCTGGGTGCGCAGCACGACCGCTGCACGCAGTCTCTGGACGCCAAATACAGCCATTTTGTCGAAATCGTCTTTGGCGATAGGAATGTGCTGGCAGTCCGCTGCTATTTGCTCGTCCTCATCAATATCCGGGTCGTGTACAAATAAGCAGTCGTCATCAATGCCGGTTAATACCACCCAATGGGGTGCTTTTTTTCCATCCAGTCGGAAGGTACTGACCAAAACCAGCACCGCAGCACCTTCAGCAACCGCCTGCTCAATTTCGGGCAACGCAATGGCGTCGTAGACCACCTGCACGCCCACAGCATCGGCCTCGGCCACAAACTGCTGGTGGACTTGCCGCAAAATGGCTTTTTTGTGATCGGAGCGCACACCATCTAAAAACAGAGGCTCGTTGGTGCTTAAGTGCACTTGGGCTTTAAAGCCTCGCTTAACCGCGGCCAGACCCAAACCCAGAGGGTGGCAACCACCGTGACCCGAAGTCATAAAGATAGTCGTCGCCTCGCGCCACAAATCCAACTCGTGAGTCAGCGAACATTCACTGTTGGGATTTAGGCTCGCCATTCCCATCAGCAAGGACGCGGGGCCACACGTAAATTCGGTACTTTGTGGGTACCAAGGTACTTCTTGATAGTGGCCCTCTACGGGGGCACGGCGAATGCGCTTGTGCATACGGAGGGCGTTGCTGTGATCTTCGTAGTAATCTAAGTATTCACCAAAGGGTCGGTAGCCCTCTGACTCGTACAAGGCAATCGCGTTGGTGTTGTTGGTAGCGACTTCAAGACGCATGTAATGACGCCCAGCCCGTCTGGCGTTTTGCTCTAATGTTCGCATCAACCCTCTGCCCACGCCTAAACCACGCGCCTCGGGACTCACCGCGAGCGAATACATCCGCGCCAAGCGCGTACCCTGGTGATACAAGACCAAGCCGTAGCCCAGTAACTGCCCTTGGCGCAACGCAACTGTCAAATCGCGCTTGGATGAGCGTATATGGTGACGAAAACTGCGACGCGATAATCTATCGTGCTGAAAACAGATAGTTTCAAGTTGCAACAACGCATCGATATCGCCAATCGATGCAGGGCGAAAGTCAATAACAGCATCAGCAGATGCCATGTTGTCTCCTGGCTTGCGGCAAGCCAACATATATAAGAAATAAGCCTTGGCGCTGCAGGGAACAACGCACTGGAATTGGCGCGCAATGTTGCATAAACCGCAGCGCTCAACAATCAAAATTTATCGTTTGGTACTAGTTATCAGATTTTTTATCCGATGCTCATGAGCACCAATAGATGCTGTTCTTGGCAGGCATAACCAGGTAGAGGGCAGGCAATGCAAGGTAACAAAGACATTCTGAAAGCGCTGAACAAAGTTCTGAAGAACGAACTGACGGCAATCAATCAGTATTTTTTGCACGCGCGGATGTTCAAGAACTGGGGATTCTCAGGACTCAACAGCGCGATTTATAAACAGTCTATTCGCGTGATGAAAGAAGCGGACGAAATTATCGAGCGCATTCTATTTTTAGAGGGCCTACCCAACCTGCAAAGTCTGGGGTCGCTAAGCATAGGCGAGCACCCACAAGAGTGTCTTGCCGCGGATCTTGATTTTGAGGTCTCTACCCAGCGTACGGCCATGGTTGAGGCCATAGCCCTTGCGGAGTCGGCACAAGATTACGTAACGCGCGAACTATTAGAAGAGCTGCTTGAGGCCTGCGAAGAATCGATCGACTGGTACGAAACCCAGCTGTCTCTGATCGAATCAGTGGGCATTGAAAACTACCTGCAGTCTCAGGTGTAAAAGCGCAGCCGCTCCTTGCTAATGATAATTATCATTAGCGAATTGAGAAGGAGCAGGCCGTGTACATTTGTATTTGTAATGCTGTTAAAGAATCCGACATTCGCGATGCCGTGGGCGCCGGCGTATCGTGCTTTAAAACGCTCTCAAAAAATTTAAGCCTTTGCACCGACTGTGGCAGCTGCGGTAAAAAAGCGAAGCAAGCGTTTCACAGAGCGCTTGCCGAATCCGGCGCCAGCAGTAACGTCGTTTCTATTGATGCCATGAGTACTGCACCCGTGCGTCGTATCCAGAGTACGATCAAGGTTAGCGCAAGCGCAACACATCACCAAAAGTGTATCAAAACAATCCTATAGCACAGTCAGTCCGAGCTGTAGACCCGAGAACGATGCGCGACTTTAACCACCACCACGATGATTTCGTCGTCTTTGATTTCGTAAACAATCCGGTATACGCCTTGGCGTATCCGGTATCGCTCTTGGCCCGATAGCTTCACACAGCCTGGGCCTCGAGGGTTTAAGACCAAAGACTGTACTCGCTGCAGTATCTTTTTTACATCGCTATTGGGGATTTTACGCAGATCTTTGGCAACGGACTTTTTGAACTGTAATTCATAACTTGCCATGAGATTTCAGGTCGTTTAACAGTGCTTCGTAGCTAATGACTGGCTCTGCCACCCGCTCCTCAAAGGCACTCAAGTCGTCCTGATCTTCTCGCAAGGCTCTGCGAACAGCTTCATTCACAAATTCGGAGACCGACTGCTGCGTATTAACCGCCCTCACCCGAAGGGCGTGGTGAATATCGGGGTCGAAATACACCGTTGAACGTTTCGACAAATCACTCATAGATAGTCACACTCTCTGACAGGATTAGCGTTTAAACATTATAACGCTAAAACGTTGCAGAACAAGAAACCTCACTCAGGTTGTGCAATTTCGCACGCCTCAAGCAACGCAGGGATGCATTCGAACCCCACTACCCCATAAACCCCAAATCGGCCGCATTAAAGTTAACCAAGTTAGGAAAAGTCTGCGCTATGCCTGCGGCATCTAGCCCATACCAGCGCGCCAGCGTGGCCGAGTACTGATCGACCGAGGTCGTGGGAATAATGCGTCCTTCGCCAATATCATCGACGCTGCCAATCGCAAGCTCCGGCATGGTACCGACAATTTGGCCCCCAGCGACAGAACCCCCTAGCACCAGTTGATGGCTACCCCAACCGTGGTCTGTGCCATCACCATTACTGGTGAGCGTTCGGCCAAAGTCGCTGGCGGTAAAGGTCGTGACTTGATCAGACACGCCCAACTCCAGCGTGGCGTTATAAAACGAGGTCAGCGCATGATTAAGTTCACGCATCAGCAAGGGGTGGCGATTGGCCTGGTCGCCGTGGGTGTCGTAGTCGCCAATGCCCACGAAGAAGATTTGACGGCGCATGCCTAAAGACTCGCGTGCGGCAATCATGTGCGCCACCATTTTCAGCATGCCTGCCAGCCGACTTTGGGCGTTAAATTCGGTGCTCGGCGCTGGCGTTTGTTCGAGCGCCGCGCGCAGTTCAACGCCTAAATCTAAAGAGCGCCGCTGCACCTTGGCAAACTCGCGCGCAAAATCGTGCGAGTAAGTTTTGGCCAAGAGCGCATCGTAAGCCCGGTTGCGGCGCACCGACCAGGTCTCGGGGTTGCCTGGCTGCAAAGACCAGTAGTCTAGCACGCCCCCACTGCCAATCGCGTAAGGCGCCATGAGACCACCGGCCTGGAGCGAATTGGCACCGCTCAAGGAGATGTTCATCGACAGCTGTGGATTCGTGTTGGCATCCATCATCAAATCCGCCATGCGACTGGCCCAGCCTTGTTGCGGCTTGGTGGCCTGCAGACTCATGACGTAGTTTTGTTGATCGTTGTGCGAAAACAGTTGCGGGGGGAGCTGCACCCGCTTGTTAACGTAGTCTTGCTGCGTGGTGGGCTGAATTAACGTACCGACATTGCCCACAACCGCCAACTTCTGCTGGTCAAATAAGGCCCGAAGATCGGACATTTCGGGGTGCAGGGCATAATCAGCCGGCTGCCAATTCGTTGGATTTAGTTTAAGCAGTTGATCACGCGGAATCGCCAGTGATCGACGCGTATCGGCATAGGTATTGTATTCGGCCAGTGACTCGGGAATCACCATGTTAAAAGCGTCGTTACCACCGTACAAAAATACGCACACCAAGGCGCGATAATCGCCGCCCCCCAACACCTGAGCTTGGGCCAAATTAAATTGGGCGCTGAGCGCCCCCAGCGTGCTACTGCCTAGAGCCGTCACGAGCGATCGCTTAAGTAAGTTACGTCTGGTCAGTGTACTCATAAGCCCCCGCTAGCGTTGAATGGCGTATTCGGGCGACATCCACAGCAAGTAGACGGCCTCGGCCACACGGTAAAGTCGCTCTTGTTCGGCGACGGTATCAAAGGTATCGATGTGCTCGGCCACAATGGCGTCAGTATCGGCGCTCATTTGCCCCGACATTAACAGCAAATTTAAATGCGCCATGAGCTGATCGGTATCGCTTGCCAATTCGATCTCTTGCGCAAAGTCGGGGTACAAACAGCCAACGCCGTTGTCAAAGGTCAGATTCTCCTCACAGCCTTCGCGTAAAAAATCGTACGAATTAAAGATAATAGCGCCCGCCCAGTTCGATGCGGCGGTAATATTTTTTTCGTTCAAAATCTGAAACTCGGGTGCAACCGTTGCGTCACTTTCAAAGGCGTTCGCGGGATGGTAATCGGGCCGGTAAAAGTTAAACACCGACGGCGACCCATACGGCCGTTGACCATAATCGAACCCCGGCCAGAAAAAGCGGATGGTGTTACGCGTGACACTGCCATCGACCGTCAAGGGCTGATACGCCGCAACGTCAAAGGCGCGCATAAGCGCGGTGAACTTGAGTACGGGCTCTTTTAACTTGCCAAAGTTAGGCGCTTGCTGATCCAGCGGGGCTCGCGCCTCAGGGTCAAGCAAAATGGCTTTAGCCACCGCCGCCAAATCTCCTTTTACCCCTTGGCCGTTGTTGTTAAACACCGCGGCTACACGCGCGACATAGGCAGGGGACGGATTACTCGTCACCAGGCGCTGAATGAGCTGCTTACTGACAAAGGGCGCGACATTAGAGTGCGCAAAAACATTATCAAGCGTAGCATCTAGGTCTTGTCGTGCCGTTTGGCCACCCGGCACAATCTGGCCGTTGAGTAAGGTTTTAGGATCGGTGTCATGAAAGTCCTCAAAGGCTTTCATGGGTCGCACCTCGCTACTGGTGAGCCACTCCCACCAATACCACTGAGGGGCATCACCATACATCCACCCCGTAAAGACTCGTGCAAACGCCTTGATAATATCTTGATCGTAAGTGGGTATGTTGCGCCCCTGATCATCGAGCTGCACGGTACCGTCGTCGTTTAACATGACCAGCCCTATGGTAAACAGCTGCATCATCTCGCGCGCGTAGTTTTCGTCGGGGCGTATGTTGCGCGCAGGGTCGGCCTTTTCATTGCGGACCATGCTTAAGTATTCGCCCATCATGGGGTTTAGAGTCACGTCTTTCAGCAGTTCGCGATAGTTACCCAGCGCGTTCTTGGCCAGAACATCATGGTAGTTCGCGACACCACGCACGTCGTTAAACAAGGCGTCAGAGATGTCGGAGATCACAAAAATCTGGCTCAGCGCAAACGCCATGCGCTGGCGCAGTTGGTCTTCGCCGTAGACAAAGGTTTCCCATAACACGTCACTGAGCAAGTTACGCTTGTACCAATCAAGCTCTAGGTTGCTCTTATCTAGCGGATTTAAGCCCGCCGCTCGCACTCGGTCATCTAGTGCCACTAGCACCTGCGATTGCGGCGCGACCAGCTGGTCGTTAATCCAAGTCTCATAATCGTAGTCGTCGGACCTAAGCGCCATCAGCGTCGCCTCGGTTACCCCAAATGACGCTTGCGTTAAAAACCGCGCGCCATCAATTGCCGCATCATCTTTTGCCAGCTCAAAAAAAGTGGGCTCGGGCTCGGGCGTATTTGTGACGGGTGGATTCGTTGTGCCTGACGACGGTGCCGGGTTAGAGGCACCGCCACCGCCGCCCCCACCGCACGCAGTAAGCAATACAAGGCTTGCTAGAAGTAATAGACGTAGACGTAACACGCGAACTCCGCGGACATTAAGTACCCATGGAGCATAGCGCATTAAAATGCGAGGAAGAAGCATGAAATCGAATGCAGAACTGGGCCGGATTACCGCCAAAGTAAACGGCGCTCGAGCAGCGATCGCATGTCGCGGCGACCATCTGCAATCACCATGACGTTAACGTGCCCTGCGATCACACGATGGATAATACGATAGGGCTTAAAGCGAATTTCACGGAATTCGCGCATACCCAGCGCCAATCATTCTTGCGGGTAGGCACCGCGTTCAGGGTTACTAGCAAGGCCGATCAACGCTTTCTCTATTTTATCAAGAACATAATCGGCTTTGCCCGGCACATCCTGCTGCTCGATATAACCGTACAAATCTTCGAGGTCGGCAGCCGCATCATCAGTCAAATAGACCGAGTGTCCCATCAGTCTGTCTTGCCCCGATTACGAAGTCGAGCGATGACATCGGCGGCGGGTTGAACTTTCCCCTGCTCAACCTGAAGCTGCCCCAACGCGAGCATCTTAAGCAAAGCCATAGTTTCTTGTGTGTGCTCGTAAGTCTTTATGTCCTGCATAACAGCCTTAACTTCACCATTCTGAGTAATCACTAGGGGCTCATCCCGAGACGAAAGATTCCTCACAATTTCGGCCGCATGCGCTTTTAAATAACTAATGGGTTTAATTTGATCGGATAATTTCATACGCACCTCGCTTCAGACCAAAAATAGTCTCAATATAGGTCACCGGTCAATGCGTAGCTCAAGAACAGACCGAGAGCTCCTATGCTTTACTCACCTCGCTCCCTACATATTTGCCAAGATAAACGAGACATCTTTCTCTAACTGGATTAGGCGCTGGGCTTTCCGTTATCAGCAACGCGGGGTTTTGTGGACCAACGGCAAGCCCTGCAACCTTCGACCCTCACAATAACAACAAAACTCTTTCGATTTAACGCTTAGTTGCAACCAAAACACTGAATCGCCGCTAATTTGCTAGACGCCTTTCAGTCGCACACAATAGCGAAGCGCGATCCGAGTAATCTGCTCTTCTTTGAATCGTTTCTTTGTAAGAGCCCCCTATCACAAGAGAACCCTAGCTCAAAGAGGAAGAGTTTAGGGGGTTACGGTCAGAGATCATATTGCCTGTTGGCTAGAGAGGCGAATCGACAGTGATTCGCCATCTCAGATGATGGCAAAAGATTGAATTAAGAAACCCAAACTATCCAATAACTATTACAAAGATAATTTGAGAACGTCTAATAATCTATCTTCCCAATTATCAGGTGTAATCTGAAAACAATTGAATATTTTAGAACAATCTAGTTGAGAGTTAGATGGGCGCTTGGCCGGGGTCGGAAATTGGTCAGAGCTGATGGCATTTACCTTGGGCGCCTTGTCGAGCAGACCAATTGCAACGGCGTCTTTGAATATTTTCTCGGCAAAACCATGCCAACTGGTAGAGGGGAGGCCTGTAAAGTGGTAAATGCCCCAGGGGATCTCAGCGCAGTCCTTAGCATCGATGATTTCTGCAATCGCGAGACAGCAGGCGGCTATCCCCGCAGCGCTAGTTGGCGCTCCCCATTGGTCGGCAACCACACCGAGTTCATCGCGTTCGGCCCCTAGCCGCAGCATGGTCTTAACGAAGTTATTGCCGTGGGCACCAAATACCCAGGCGGTGCGAAGGATAATATGTCGCTCGAGATATTCGGCAATGGCTTGCTCACCGGCCAGTTTCGACTCGCCATATATACCTGTTGGCCCTGTTGGATCGCTTTCTTCATAAGGAGCTAGGGTGTCGCCTGCAAACACATAGTCGGTAGAAATGTGAATAAGCGCCGCGCCATGGGCCTGGCAGGCCTTAGCTAAATTCGCTGCCCCGTAAGCATTGATCGCAAACGCCCTGTCAGGCTCACTCTCAGCCTTGTCGACCGCGGTATAAGCGGCACAGTTGATAACCACATGAGGGCGCTCTCGCGCGATGACGTCGGCAACTTGTTGCTCATCGCTGATATCCAACCCTTTGCGATCAAAACATATCCAATCATGACGACTATTTTCTGCCAGGCATTTAAAATCATGACCGACTTGCCCGTTACTTCCTGTCACCAATATTTTCACAATTACTGCCCTGTATAGCATGGCAGTTGGTCGGGATTGATATCTGCCAAGCGCTTAGCGCTAGCGTCTTTAGCTGACAGCTGTGGTATGTCTATTGGCCAAGGAATGTTGAGCGCCGCGTCTGACCAGAGCAGCGCACCTTCGTCCTCAGGATGATAGTAGTCGGTACACTTGTACTCAAAATCGGCTGTCACCGACGTGACTACAAAGCCGTGGGCAAACCCTGGCGGTACATAAAACTGACGCTTGTTTTCAGCGCTAAGTTCAACCCATGCAGCTTTACCAAAGGTCGGGGAGCCAACACGTATATCGACGGCAACATCAAATACACTCCCGCTGACTACACGCACCAACTTACCTTGCGGGTAATTGAGCTGGAAATGTAGTCCGCGCAACACACCTTTGCTTGAGCGCGAATGGTTATCCTGAACGAACTCGGGAATACCAGCTGTTTTATAACGCTCCGCGGAGTATGTTTCCAAGAAAAAACCGCGATCATCGCCAAATACGCGCGGCTCAATAATCAAAACGCCCGGCAGGGCAGTTTCTGTCACGTTCATAGTGGTCCTAACGAATGTCGTATTTAACGATCTCAACCAAATAGCGGCCGTAATCGTTTTTCTGCAGCGGTTTGGCCAAGGCCATCAGTTGTTCGTCGTTAATCCAATGCTTACGCCAAGCAATCTCTTCTGGACAGCAAACTTTTAAGCCTTGACGTTTCTCGATGGTCTGTACGAATGAGGCGGCTTCGATCAGTGAGTCGTGGGTACCGGTGTCTAACCAAGCGGTGCCGCGGCCCATCACTTCAACATCCAAGGAGCCACGCTGTAAATAGGCATTGTTAATATCGGTAATCTCTAATTCGCCGCGAGGTGAAGGTTCAACAGCCTTGGCGATATCCACAACATACTTGTCGTAAAAGTAAAGGCCAGTGACTGCATAACGCGACTTGGGCTGAGCTGGCTTTTCTTCGATGGTTTGAGCGACGCCATCGGCATCAAATGAGACTACGCCGTAGCGTTCGGGATCGTGTACTGGATAAGCAAACACGGACGCGCCATTTTCTCTAGCCGCAGCGCGTTCTAGTGATTTTTGCAGGTCGTGACCGAAGAATAAGTTGTCGCCTAACACCAGTGCACAGCTGTCGCCATTGATAAACTGCTCACCAATCAAAAAGGCCTGTGCCAGGCCATCGGGTGAAGGTTGCACTGCGTAGCTCAGCGATAAACCCCAAGCTGAACCGTCGCCAAGTAGCTGCTTAAAGCGCGGCGTGTCCTGCGGTGTCGAAATAATCAAGATCTCTCTAATACCCGCAAGCATAAGGGTGCTTAGGGGGTAGTAGATCATTGGCTTGTCATATACCGGCAGCAGTTGTTTTGAAACAGCAAGAGTGACGGGGTGTAAGCGTGTACCGGAACCACCGGCCAGAATAATACCTTTCATATGACCTCCTTACGCCGACAAACCGAGGCGTTCGCCTTGGTAGCTACCGTCGAGTACTCGCGACCACCACGCTTCGTTGTCCAAATACCACTCGACCGTTTTGCGAATGCCAGATTCAAAGCTTTCTTCAGGGACCCAGTCCAATTCGCGTTGGATCTTGCTCGCGTCAATGGCATATCGCAGGTCGTGGCCGGGGCGATCCGCAACATGGGTAATCAGGTCGCGATATTGATCAACGCCTTCCGGTTTTTCGGGACGCAGATCCTCCAAAATATCGCAGATGGTGTGAACCACATCGATGTTACGTTTTTCATTATGACCACCAATGTTATAGGTCTCGCCAACTTTGCCATCAAACACCACTCTGACCAGCGCGCGGGCGTGGTCTTCGACATACAGCCAGTCGCGGATTTGTAGGCCCTCACCATAAACCGGAAGTGTCTTTCCGTGGATCGCATTGAGGATTAGCAGCGGGATCAGTTTCTCTGGGAAGTGATAGGGTCCGTAGTTGTTTGAGCAGTTAGTGACCACGACCGGCAAACCGTAGGTGCGGTGCCAAGCGCGTACCAAATGATCAGAGCCCGCTTTTGATGCTGAGTAGGGCGAGCTTGGAGCGTAATGTGTGGTCTCAGTAAACAGGTCGTCTGTGCCGTGCAGGTCGCCATAAACTTCGTCGGTGGAGATATGGTGGAAACGGAATGACTCTCGCGCCTCTCCAACCAAACTCAACCAATAATGGCGCGCGGCCTCCAACATACAATAAGTGCCTACCATGTTGGTTTCAATGAACGCCGAAGGACCATCGATAGAGCGATCGACGTGTGACTCGGCGGCCAGGTGCATGACCTTGTCGGGGCAGTGGTCGGCAAACACGCGTTGTAATTCGGCCAGGTTACAAATATCAACTTGCTCGAAGGTATACAGTGGGCTGCCATCAATTTCACGTAATGATTCTAAATTACCCGCATAGGTAAGTTTGTCGACGTTAACTACGCCGTATTGTTTGTCCCGAATGAGGTGGCGAACAACCGCCGAGCCAATAAAGCCAGCGCCGCCAGTGACCAAGACTTTCATGAAATCTATTCCTAACTTGGTGATAGACCAATGCACTTTTGTGCACACGAGAGATTGCTAAATTCTCTCATACTATCGATGCTCCACGAATAAAATCTTCACTAAGTTTTTCTATATTTTTGAAAAAGCAAATGCAATATTAGTTAAAGCTGCAGCTCGGTCATTTTTGACGTACCGATCGGTTCGAGAGTTTCTAACCTGCACAATATCCCGCTTGGAAGAACCCCGATTGTCTGTGGCCATATGAAGTACCTCCCCACTAATACCCAAATGCGAACATTACTACCTCACAATGCCTCAAAGCATAACGTTCCAGTCCTCAGCGGTGCCGCAATAAATGAAAAGATTTTTAGTCAAGGTCCATGAAATGGAGCTACACAACGTACCTGTTATCAGACTTCCCATAGGACTGGAGTTCTTCCCCCCCCCCACCATTACCACCTGTTAATTAGCCACCCACCCAACCCCGTAGTACAATCGCGCCACTGCACAAAGCACAAGAACTGCCTATGCCCGCAAAACTCAAACTTTTGCTCTTGCTCGTAGCCGACGCTGTCGTTATCTGCACCGGCCAAATCGCAACCTTATTGCTACTAAACCAGTGGTACCAAAACCCACTGACACCAGCCGTATCGACTCTAGCGTTTATTTTGGTGAGCTGGCTAAACGGCTTTTACAAAACCAGCATCTCGCACGTAGGCATCGGTGCGGTTAAGCAAGCCCTGGTGGCCGTCACCGTTAGCGGTCTCTCTATTTTCTTACTTGATGAATCCGCAAGGCTCACTCTATTTTCATCGGTACTCGCACTGATCGGCGTTATTGGCTACCGCGTATTCGCGCGCGAAGTCTTGTTCCAACAACGTCACTCTACCGCAGCGCGCACACTGGTATACGGCGCGGGGTCTGCAGGCGTGCAGTTCGTAACCGCCTCTATGCAGGGCGACACCCACAACGTGGTGGGCTATATCGACGACGACCCAGCCCTATGCAACACCTCTATCCATGGGCGCAACGTTTACCCTTCTAAGAACATAGAAACCTTAATCGAAAAGTACAAGGTCCAAATTATTGTATTGGCCTTGCCGTCTGTCTCTAAAGCAGAACGTAAACGCATTATCGAATCGCTTATCCCATTGCCGGTACGTGTGGTAACCGTACCCACCTACGAAGATCTCATCGAAGGTAAACAGCGCATAACCCAAACCGAGGATATCTCTATTGAGGACTTACTGGGCCGCGACCCCGTACCTCCTCTAGACCAGTACATGAAAGCCCGCACCACCGATAAAGTGTGCTTGGTGACCGGCGCGGGTGGCTCTATTGGCTCTGAACTGTGCCGCCAAATTGTAAAGTGCAAACCCAAACATCTTGTGCTGCTGGACGTAAGCGAACCCGCTCTCTTTGCCATAGAGCAAGAGCTGCTGCGCAACAACTTTACCAAACTAACCTGCTGCTTGGGCTCAGTCACCAACCCAGATTTCGTCGCCAGAGTATTTAACGACCACAACGTCGACTGCGTTTACCACGCCGCAGCCTACAAGCACGTACCCATGGTAGAGGCCAACCCCCTAGCAGGGTTAATAAACAACGTGGAAGGCACCCAAAACGTGCTGAATGCGGCCCTAAACCATAGGTGCGAATCGTTCACGCTGATATCAACCGACAAAGCCGTGCGCCCCACCAACGTCATGGGTGCTACCAAACGCCTAGCCGAAATGGCCTGCCAACTTGCAGCGGAGTCAAACACTGGCCCTACGGTTATATCGATGGTGCGCTTTGGTAATGTATTGGGCTCGTCGGGCTCGGTCATACCCACCTTTCAGCAACAAATTAAACGCGGTGGCCCAGTTACCTTAACCCACCCTGAAATTACGCGCTATTTCATGACCATACCCGAGGCAGCACAGCTGGTTATTCAAGCGGCTGGCATGGCGGAAAGCGGCGACCTGTTCCTATTAGATATGGGCACACCCGTTAAAATTATTGATCTTGCCGAGCGTTTAATCAGGCTATCTGGCAAGTCGGTTAAACGCGACACCAACAACGAAACGATGGGTGAAATTGAAATTAAAATTACAGGCCTGCGCCCTGGCGAAAAGCTTTACGAAGAGCTATTGGTCGATGCCGATGCACAGCCCACCGCGCACGCCAAAATCATGCGCGCCCGCGAGCAGTATGTTTCGTTGCAGGCCCTCGAGGTGGGCATGCAGGACTTAATCAGCCACCTAAATCAATCCAATACCGCGCAATTCAAACTGACGCTTGCAGAACTTGTGGTGGGTTACAAACCATCGGAGCCAACACAAGGTGTTTAAGAAACTCCTACAGCCTTTGCTGCATCTTGGCTTTCTGTTCACGCGACCACTGACCGTGGGCGTGCGTGCCATTTGCTACAGCGCAGAAAGCAACAGCATTCTGCTAGTTAAACATACATATTCTGAAGGGTGGGCCTTACCGGGTGGAGGTGTTGAGGTAGGGGAATCGATGCTTGCCGCACTGAAGCGCGAGGTAAGTGAAGAGACGGGCCTAGAGTGCAAATCGGCCCGTGTATTGGATACGTACCACAACAGCTCGATATCAAAACGAGACCACGTGGTTATTTACCTCGTGGAAGATTGGCAAGAAGAGCAGGCGCACGAGCCACCAAAATTAGAGATTGCCGAGACGGCTTGGTTTAGGTTGGATGAGTTGCCCGATGAGTTGACACCCTGCTCGGAGTTCGGGCTACAACGATACCAGCCGAATTGTTCGTGACTAAAGCTAACCGAGCAGACCGGAGGGTACATACTGCTATTTGATAAGCGCTACTTATCGCGCATCGCAGTGTATTTGTTAATTTTTGCACACGTTAGTGAGGGTTTATAATTAGCGAGTATCACTACAAACTACAATATGAGTAGCGAATTGCTCCAACAATAAATTTGGGTTCGTTTTGTTATTTTTTAAACCTTATCGCTTTTGCTAATTGATTAAACGCTTTTTGCTCATAACGAATTAATTTACTGTGCCGATCATTCTTTTCAAACAGCAAACCCGCCATATCGTTATCAGCTTTTACCATTTTATAGATCAGATTAAATACCGGTAAGGTTTCTTTTCTGGAAGGTCTGACTTCAGGCCCACCAAAATCCCGCAGTGCCTTCATAACAAATCCAGGCTTAAAATCAGGTAATCTTTCATCATTATAACGATCGTTATAGGAAGTCATTTTATGATCAAGAATTAGTCGTGATTGATACAAGGTAATTATACTTTCTATTGCCTGATCTCGAGCATATCCAATACCAATAAGCTCCTCAGAATAGTCTAAAAATTCATCAGGTAATCGATCTGTGTTTAATTGAGTAAAAGAATATTTTTTAGCATTACCTGCACTGGCAAGCTTTCCACTTAGAGTTCTAGGCCCTCGCGATTTTTGCGCATTTGCCTTATTGGCGAGCAATTTCTTTATCGAGATTTTCATGATCAGATAAACCCTTTTGCTCAAGCATTTGAATTTCCAATGTCATTTTTTTAAACAACAAGGGGGCAAACCGCAAAGACTCCAATGACTGCATCAGCAAACGAATATTTTTGATTTGACGCTCTATTAACCGGTCAATGATATCAACTTTATCGATGACATAACCAAAGGCACGACCTCTAAGCGAAACGATAGTAAATCCATTATTTGACAGCCTTTCTTGAAGATCCTTTTCATCTTTTTTACTCAACGACTGCCCAGTAAACGAGTTATACAATTGATCAAAAACTTGAAGGGCAACAGTTTCACCCATAAACCGTTCATTTTGATCGACAAGGAGCAATGCCATCTTCATAAGAACTAGATGCTCTTTGTCCCGGTGATAAGACTTCAACCACCATGAACACTCTGCGATTTGCCGAACTAACTCACCGGCAAACCCTTCTGGATGATCGTAACTCGCTAAATAATCATCGACAAAATGCCTGAACTCATCTTGCTCGTGATAAACAGAATTAATGGGCAACTGAATCACTTTATTGTCCGCCACAACAGCCTGAGGAATCTTGAATGTAACAGCGCCCAATACGGCAAGCAATACAATAAAATCAGTATAAATTGTCGATAAAATGTGGATAAAAATCAGTCAGAAATGTGAAGAATGACACCGGGGTTCTTTAATGGATCGCCGGTAAATTCTATACCGTAACTCTCGAGGCACGCCTTGATCGATAAGAGTACAGCAGTATTTGCAACAGGTATTCCTTCCTGAGACTCATATCGCCTAAGAGTTTTCATACTAATGCCACTTTTTTTAGCCAACTCCAAACCACTGAAGTTTAACATTGCACGGGCTGATCTAATTTGACTTGAGGATATCACAAAAAGAGCCTATAATGTCTCATTATGAGACTTTTATTGCTTTATATTATACATATTGGAGAATACCATGCTTGAAGAATTATTTGAAAAGTTTGATGGCGCTTTCGCAGAAAATACAATTCGCGCCTATAAATCAGATTTTAATCACTTCAACCAATGGTGCTTGCAAAACAATTTGGACACACTAAAAACCACCGGCGATGATTGGAAAGACTATATCGAATACTGTGCTGAAAACTTATCTACGGCCACCGTCAGACGCCGCATTGATTCACTATCAAGCATGTTCAAACTAGCCTCATTAGAATGCCACGCAGACCACCCAGAGGTTGTCTTAGCTCTTAAACGAATGCACCGCAAAAAAGGCCGAGCACAAAAACAAGCCGAACCATTAACTAAACATGTAAGAGATAAATTACTCGCTGTTTGTACTGATGACACGCGCGGAATGCGCAATAAAGTTCTACTTATGCTTGGCTATGAGACAATGCGCAGACGCTCGGAACTTTGCAACTTCAGGTTCGAAAACTTACAAATCATGCCAAACGGAAAAAAAGCCATTTTCATGACCAAATCAAAAACAGACCAATATGGCCAAGGAAAGCTGCTGCCTATATCCGATGAATTATTCGAATTAATTGGTGACTGGGAAAAAATCGTTGGCAGTGGTTATATACTTCGCGGCATCAACCAAAACCTTCAATTTACGAAGCAACTATCGCCGGCAACTATTAATAGAATCCTAAAACAACTCCAACAAGAAGCTGACTTAATACTCAATAAAGAGTTATCAGGACACTCATTTAGGGTTGGAAGAGCTTTAGATCTTCTTTTAGAAGGTGAACCATTTGAGAAGATAATGTTACGGGGTGGTTGGCGAAGTGAATCTACAACCATACGTTACCTAAGAGCTTGGCAAGAAATTAGCCAGGCTTAGAAGCCAAAGTCATGACTTCAGATAAAACATCACACGTCTTTTGAATTTCAGCCTCAGTCAATGTAGGGTGCACCAAGAACATCAATGAAGTTTCACCCAACTCTTTTGCCACAGGCAAGCGCTCTTTGGGGCGATAAGGGGTATTATCGAAAGCTTTTTCTAAGTAGACTTCTGAACAAGAACCAGAATAACATGGCACACCTCGAGAATTAATCGCGTCAATGATGCGGTCACGATTCCAACCAGTATTTAATTGACCTGGCCTAACAAAAACATAACATTTATATGCTGCGTGCTGACAAGCTGTGTCTAAACTGCATCCAGCACAGCTAGCGCATTTAAGATAGGGGACACGTAAAGCAAGGAATTTGGAGGCTGTTTCCCAAATTTTGATTTGGTTTTGTTGCCTTAATTTTGTCCAATCTGACATTCTATTTAATTGAATTCGACCTACAACAGCTTGAATTTCAGTCATTCGCCAATTAGTACCAAAACTTTCGTGCAGCCAACGAAATCCCGGTGGATGCTCACGCTCATAAACCGCTTCGTAACTTTTACCATGATCTTTATAAGACCACATTTTACGCCAAAGGAATTCATCATTTGTGGTAACCATGCCACCTTCTCCAGCGGTGGTCATAATTTTATCCTGGCAAAAACTCCACGCCCCGACATGACCTATAGAGCCTACAGACTTTCCTTTGTATTTCGCACCATGCGCTTGTGCACAATCCTCAATTACTGTAAGGCCATGTTCTTCAGCTAAGGCCATAATTGGATCCATATCCGCAGTCATCCCAGCGAGATGCACAACAATAACAGCTTTAGTTTTAGGGCTTATAACAGTAGTAATAGTTTCGGCACTAATATTTTGGGAATTAGCATCAATATCGGCAAAAACTGGGATTGCGCCTGCTGTAACGACAGAAGAAACAGAAGCTAAAAAGGTTCTAGGAGTGACAATTACTTCATCACCTTTACCAATATCTAAAACTTTCAGAGCAACATCTAGCGCAAGGGTTCCGTTACCAAGGGCAATAGCATATTTAGCATCAGACCAAGCGGCAAATTCTTTTTCAAATTCACGACATTCTTGTCCAGTCCAGTAGTTAACTTTATTTGATAATAGAGTTTGCTTGACAGCTTCAGCTTCTTCTTCAGTAAAACTAGGCCAGGGCGAAAATTGAGTATTTAACATTTACTAGATGCCTTTTGTCATATTGTAAAAATATAAATAGAATTAATATGGCAACACTAAATTAACATACCACCGTCGACACCTATTATTTGACCAGTCACATACGAAGACATGTCTGAACCTAAAAAAACAGCTAAAGATCCAACCTCTTCTTGTTGACCTATTCTTCCCATAGCAACAGAATTAACTCGATCTTGGAACATCTTGTCAGAGATAGATCTTGACATATCCGAATCTATGAAGCCAGGTGCTATTGCATTCACACGTATGTTCTTTTCGGCTAGTTCTTTAGCAAGGGATTTAGTTATACCAATAACAGCGGCTTTAGAACCACCGTAAACTGATTGTCCAGCATTTCCATTTGTACCAATAATTGACGACAAATTAATAATACTGCCAGAATTATTCTTTGACATAATACGCGAAGCGTATTGACACATAAAAATGATACTAAATGAGTTAATAGAGAAAGTATCAAAGATTTGCTTTTTGCTTACCATGCCAATTAAAGCATCGTCCAAAATACCAGCATTATTTACAAGCACATCTAATTTTTTTGATTTTTTTAAAAATTCTCTAAACGCTAATTTAACAGATTCAGGGTCAGAGACATCACAGATAAAAGGTTCGGCTTTACCGCCTTGAGAATGAATAAAAGTGACAACTTCATTTACCTTTTGTTCATTTCTTCCATTAACAAAAACAACCGCTCCATGTTCTGCAAAAAGAAGAGCTGTCGTGTAACCAATTCCACGAGTTGCACCCGTAACAATACAAACTTTATTATTTAAAAGCATTAGATATTCCTAAAAAATATAAATTATCGTATAAAGCGATTTTTAAGAACTGAATAATCACTTCTCAATGAAATAATTGATTTCTCTGCTGCATCACTCTTAACGTAAGAATGAGAGTCAACTATTGACATATACCCTAGGGTAACACCAGGGAATATTGTTGAGCGTGTTCCTAAAAAGCAGCAAGCGCCTACATGAGAACATCCATTTGCAGCACAGTATGGTGAGAAAACTGTATTATCTCCAATAACAGCTTCATGACCAACACTTGAATGTACATTTAAAACTACATTATCTCCTATTTGAGCAAACGCATTTACAATGGTGTAAGGCGCAATTATACAACCAACCCCAAGTTTTGCAGTCTTGGAGATAAATGCAGAAGGGTGAATATATGTATAGAATTTTGCACCTTTAGAAATTAACTTATCAAAAATCGTTTTTCTGTAGGAAACATTACCGATTGCAATAATAAAATAATCATCATCACTTGGAATATAATCGTCGAGTTTACCAAGATACGAAAGCTCGTTTTGTATTTTCTTATCGTCCAAAATTCCCTTTAATTTGAAATTCATTAAAAATGAACTATCACACAAAAGGTAATCAATCAACTCTAAACAAAAACCACCACCACCAACAATAATTAGATTGTTCATAAATTCAATTCTTTATCTATAATCGGCTCTAATTATTCGTGAAAAATAGACAAATAAATCTTTTCCATCCCAGACGTGATCAAAATCTAATGCCGAACCAATTTTACAAACTCGGTCAATTTGAGATTCATTAAATTGTAAACATAATGAATCAACTCTTGGTCTATCTAGGCCATACTGACTCAATGTCTGAGTTTTGGGGGAAGTAAAAGGAATCATTTCTGATAATTCGTTAATAAAGGTAACTAAAATCAAACCATTTCCAACATGAAACGACATGTGATCATTCGGTGTTGGCGAATTTATAAAAATAATTTTAGAAAAATCACGATTCAATAAATATAAATCATCAAATTCAACCGACATTGATGAAATTGAAACAAACTTATCCATTATTTCAGAATTATTGAGTTCCAAACCATAGTCAAGGCGATCATTTATATCAAGGAAAAAGCGAAAACTGGCTTGATCTCCAATCCAAAAAAGCCTCAGAGGAGAACTGCAAGCCTGCTGATTAAAAGTTTTAATATCATTTAAAAATGATTTGAAAATAATCTCCTTTTTGGCATCGTCAGCTTCATTAAAGGACGACTGATCAATAACACAAATTGATTCTCTATCAGGAAAATAAATATCTCTTGTATAGGACGGTGCTGATATTTTTCTTAAGTTTTTAATTGATTCATCGCCCCCCCAAAAAACACGCAAATGAGCAAGTTCAGAGAAAAATGTAGTTATTTGGTCATCACGTTCATAAGACAGCAACAATATTCTAGATACAACATTTTTATATCTTTCAATTAAAGACATTTTCTTGAAAATTGATATCATTATATTAATTTGTTCTGATTCTTTTGACGAAATCCTAACAATATTCATATTGCCCATTAAGAGTGATATAAATAATGAATATACAAAAATGGTATCAACATTACTTGGGCAAATATGGAAAACAGTACCCAAGGGAGACGAATTCTTACAGTATATTTTTTCAAAGTTTTTTACTTTTGATTTACGAAACCAATAAGCTAACGCCTGTAAATCTGGATATTTTCTAAATTCAATGCTTAATAGTTCTTTTGAAAATTCACAAATAAATTCTATAGTGGTAGGAGAAAATGGCTGTTCAACATTTCGATTAAGAGAATAACTTTTAAATTTATCTAAAGTTAAACGCTTATCCTGAATGAGCAATTTAATCAAGTTACACCTTCCTTGTATCACTACAGCCACGTAATTCAGCTTGCGGTAGACGACCATTTACTTTGAAATATTTTCCATTTAAACCACATGAGCAATCGTCCTCACCATACAAGACACCAACATCTTCAGTTAAAATAGAATTTCCTGGATAACTAGTTGGTAAAATACTTATAACTTGTATTAGCCCTTCTTTACCATGATCCAACACCGCGTAGTCAGATTTATCTCTTATTAAGATGTCAGAGTAATTGGACGCATGTAACATACCAGCAGAACACTCCATGAATACCGATCCAACTTGCTCAATCATTCCATAATAATTGTATACATATACTAACTTAAGCTGATCATTTAGTCGTTTTTTAAATGTCTCATTTGAAATATTAAGATCTACTAGTTTTTTCCACCCACCGCCATGAATCATTAATGAATCTGGATGAACTACAAAAGAAAAATCCAATTCTTCAAGTCTTTCAATAAGTTTGCTCCATATTAAAAAAGTAAATCCAAAGAAAAATATAGGCTCATCCTCATACTTTTTAATAAAGGCAATAAATTCCTCTACCTTTAGATCCAGATTTTGGTCAAGACAATAAAAATGGTCACGACCAAAAACAGAATAACCTATAATACCGGCAGCTCTAGCATTAAATTTAGTTCTATCTTGGAGCAATTCTTTACTATCAATAATACACATCGGAATGCGTTTGTTACCTATGAAAAAGCTTGAAATTTTATTCAATACTTTAGATTGTCTACTAGCAGTAGCTTTATTAAGATAAATTTTTGAAACTGATCCGGTTGTTCCACTAGAATTCAAAGTTTTAAAAAGATGCTCTTTAGAAATACTCAACAAATTATTGTTTTTAAATAGCCGTACCGGTAAATAGGGATACTCACTTAGTTCTACAAAATCTTCCCGATAGTCAAAAAACTCTACAAAACGTCGGTAACCTTCACAATTTATGGAATGATGGATATGTAAATCTCCCAAAATATCCAGTATAAAAGCCCTTTTCTCGGATTTATTTAGAGAATAAGGATTCTCAAAAAATAAATTATCTACTCTCTCATTAATATCCATTTTATTTTTTCAATGCCTTATAATCTTTTTTGCCATTATCATTAAGGGGGAAGGAATCTATCACGTAGAACTTTATATAATTTCCATTAATTTTAAAATTTTTTTGAATACAAATTGCGAGTTTCTGAAATTCATAAGACTTAATTGAAAAAACGTTTAAGAGATCTTCTTCACCATCAACCATAAAATCATCATGGAATAAATCTGATAAACGCATTTCTATTTCGTCTAAACTATATCTAAACCCTGCAATTTTGATATATCGCTTGGCTCTTCCTGTAATAAAGAAAAATCCATCTTTATCAACATAACCAAGATCCCCAGTTCTCAATTCAGACAAGCCTGTTAATGCAGCAAAGTCACTGAATTTTTCGATATAACCCATCATTACATTAGGTCCAGAGTAAATAATTTCAGATTCACTAGACAGCCTTAATTTTCCTCCCGGAATAGCAATCCCTATTGATAGCAATTTATCCATGAGCATATTAGGAGGCACATAACTTATTCTAGCTGTAGCTTCTGTTTGACCATACATAACAAAAAACTCTTTATTATAAGTCTCTGCATATTCCAAGATCTTCTTTTTAAATCTTTCTTTAAGATTACCACCCGCTTGGGTAATAAACCTTAATGAAGGGTATTTATTCTTATAAAATCCAGTTCTCAGCAAAGCTTCATGTAAAAAAGGTACGCCAGAAATATTAGTACAATTATTTGCTTGAAACATATCAATAAAATCTTTATCAAAAGGTGTTTTCTTAGTTATTACAACTGAAGCATTACAGTTTAAATGAGAATTTAGAATTGATAGCCCATAAGAATAGCTTAATGGCATTGAACAGAAACCTCTATCATTACAAGTTAGATTCAAGTAAACACTTATCGAATCTGCATTAGACTGAAGAGCTTCATACGATAATGCAACAAGTTTTGGTGAGCCTGTTGATCCAGAAGTAGAAAGCAGTAAGGCTACCTCTTGATTGGGTACTACCCTTTGATGATTCAATTCTAATATTCTATTTTTTGAAAAAATTGCCGAAGGATTATAGAGTTCAATATATTTTTTTAAATCTTCCTCCATAATATTTTCCGGCAAAAGCAAAGGAATAATTTTTAATTTTAAACACGCAATATAAGTAGCGACGCAATTAATAGAATTATCCATCACTATCAAAAAAATTGATCTCTTTTTAAAGTGGCTGAAACTTTCTGCAAATGTCGTAACTAAAATATTAAAACGTTCGAATGATAAACTGTCATCATCGGATATCAAAAAAACATCCGATGATGAGGAGATATTTTCCCAGAAGTACATATTAATCTAAATATTTCTGAACAATCTCTTTGGCTTTAGCAAATGTGCTCATTTCAATAACATCATCTGTATCAATCATAATATCAAATTCATCTTCAAGGCTTACTATCAATGACATATGGGCTACTGAATCCCACTGAGGTATTGATGCATACTGCAATGAATCCACAACCAAACTTTCTTCAATATTTAGCGTTTCTATAAAACATTTTTTTAAAGAACTTTCAAAAGTTGACATTTTACACTCCTTAAAGTCATATATTTACAACATTAAAAAATACAGTTAGAGTAAAAATCATTAACTAATTATGATTTATTAACCCCAGTAAACTTAGGCATTGTAGCCTCACCCGCTGCAGATATTCCTTCTCGCATAAGTACTTTTTTTATAGTTAAGAATAATATTTTAATATCTAACCATAAATTATGATTATCTACATACCATACATCAAGTTTAAACTTATCATCCCAACTAATAGCATTACGGCCATTAACCTGCGCCCAACCAGTTATACCCGGACGTACGTTATGTCTTCGCGCCTGTTCATCAGAATATATAGGCAAATATTCAACGAGCAATGGTCTTGGACCCACAAGGCTCATGTCGCCTTTAATTACATTATAAAGACCTGGCAATTCATCTAAACTTGTTGATCTCAAAAAACGGCCAAAGCGTGTTAATCGCTGATCGTCAGATAACGCGTTCCCATCTTTATCAGCAGCATCCAACATAGAACGGAATTTAAAAATCTTAAAAGGCCTTCCATTTAAACCCGGCCGTACTTGTGTAAAAAGTATAGGTGATCCAATGTTAAATTTTATTAAAATCCCAACCAGTAAAATAACTGGCCAAAACGCCATAAACGCTAAAAACGCAAAGAACATATCAAAGATTCGTTTCACGAAACTACTCCGGTAACCCAATCAAACAACTGATCCGCAAATAAATCACGATTAAATTGAATTTTTGCCAATTGCTTATCTCGCATACCCATTCTTTTTAATTCACGTCTATCATTTGCTGCTTATTCAAGAACATTAGCAAAAGCTGAAGGATTTTCTGGTATAATAGAGCAATCCACATTGCTCATGTTTGATAAAATCATCAAACAAACCGAGATAGTTGTTTAAGACTGGTAACTCGGAAGCAATATAATCAAAAAACTTATTTGGCGATGTAATATAATAAAAAACAGGTACATTTGCAAATAGCTGCAAACCAATATCAGCACCTGCCATTATACCGGCTAACGTTTTGTTATCTACTGGATCATGGGAAATAACATTATCAAGGCCAAGGCATCGAGTGAGTTTTTGCAAGCTGGGCTTCATTTTTCCTTGGCCTATTAGAATGATTTTTATAACTTCTCGCTTACACTTTTTTAACTCTAATGCTGAATTTAAAAACACATTAGCCATACCATGTGTACTAGTAAAAACCTCCATGAGATCATCTGGATTTACACCAGTAGGTCGCCAAGCTTTATCATAGTTTTCGAAAAATGAAATATCCCAGCCATTAGGAATAGCAATTATAAAATCAAATAGGCACTTCAAATTACCTTCAAAGAATTGCATAAACTGACTCAAACCCGACTTTAAGATAAATCTTGAATAATAATAGTTTCTGTTAAAAGCCATATCTAAATAAATCAGTTAACTATAAAGTCTCTAGCCGTTCAACCAATCTAAGTGCAAGCTTATCGAAGTCATGTTCTTTAATAAGGAAATTGTAACCAGCTTCACCAAACCTTTGAAGCTCAGCATCAGTTATTGAACAAATATATTTTAAAGCATGTATCATTGATGTTATAGAATCAGGCTTCACACAAATACCACCTCTTGATAATTCAACAGTATTACCTGGGGAATCAATTGCAAGAACAATTGCTTTCTTAGCCAACATATAATCAAATATTTTATTTGGGCTGACACCGTATTGATACAGTTCGGGCAAATTTTGCGACCCACAATAACATGCATCAGAATAACTTAATAAATGCAACACTTCACGCTTCGGAACTGCATCAAAAAAATATATATGCTCTGAATCAGACATTTTTTTTAAATTTTCTTCTAACTGCCCCTTTCCAATAAGAACAAATGCAACCGAACTGTTACTCGACATTTCATTTGCAGCTGTGACAAAAAGTTCTAACCCGTTCGGAACTCCCATACTGCCTGTATGCATAACAACACGTTTATATTTGGCACGAATAACCTTTAATTGTTTGTCTAAGCTACTATTGCGTGACCATTCAAAATCGTTAATATAACCATTTGGAATATATAAAAAATTATTCTTCCTTAATCCCTTTGCTTCCATATATAAATTAGCATTTTTGAGGGGCGATATAACTAAGTCTGAATATCTGTAACCCACACGCTCAATTAGAGCAAGTAAAATATATAATGGATGCCATTTTTTTAGCCCTAGCAACAAATTTAATGATAATGGCCATAAATCTCTAACTTCGAAGACTAATTTTGCGTTGTATTTTTTTGACCACTTTAAACAAGCAAAAAAATGAAAAGGGTGAACAGATGATATTATGATAACGTCTGGTGAACGTAACCCTAACTCCTCAACCAAATCATGCTGCCATACTCTAAAAGAATAAGTAAGCATATTTAAAATACGCTTCAAACCATTCCCAAGATAATTTGGTGTTTTGAACCATACGAACGGAACACCATCAATGATATCGTATACAACTGGATCACGTTGTGGGATTTGAGATTTTTCTTTATGTAGATGGTGAAAGGAAGCAGAAATGACTACTGGGGAATGGCCACACTTCTTAAGTGACTTAGTAAGATAATATGAACGACCATCTTTAGGGCTCCTAGAACTCCCAGCGTAATGATTATAATACCAAATAACCATTTTATTCAGGGCGCCTAATCAATCTCGCAGGAGTAGCTGCAACAACACAACCATTTTCTACATCTTTTAACACAACAGAACCCAATCCAACCATTGCATTTTCTCCAACTTTAACCTTCTGTATAATTGTTGCATTAGGAGCAACCCATGCGTTCCTGCCTATCTCAACGCCACCACTTAAACTAGAGCAAGCTATGATGAATGCGCCATTACGTATAATGCAGTTATGCGCTATATGAACTAAATTATCAATTTTAACATTATCTTCAATTAGAGTATTACCTAGCGTACCCCTAGCAATACAAGTATTAGAACCAACCTCAACATTATTACCAATATTAACACCGCCAAGATGTATAAATTTTATAGGCTTTCCATTAATTTCTCTTTCATAACCGAAGCCGTCACCACCAATACTTGTATTAGAACGAATTAAGCAATTCTCACCTATATAAGTACCTCTATTAATAACGACATTACTCTCAATAACAGTATTAGGTCCTACAAAAACCCCATTTTCTATAACAACATTTTCTCCAAGTTTAACACTCGAGTGAACTTGTGGTTTAGCATCATCTAATTGAAACCCAATCACAGAGTTAATTACTTCAAGCGCACGAATAAAATCAAAACGCGGATTAGGACTTAACAAAACATTCTGAGAAATACTATCTTGTGGAGCAATTAAAACCGCATCGTGAATATTTAAGTCAGTAGTTTTTGTAAACATTAGTGAATTTGATTCTGGAGAATTAGAGTTAGCCACTCCAAAAATCTTAAAACTACCATCGCCACAAAATGGTATGTTTAAAATTTGTGATAGCCATCCTAAAGTAATTGGTTTTTGAAAATTATACATATATATATTCCTTGATTAATCTATACAATTAATCTGATAACTTCAAAGCATTCGGCATATTCAGTGCCAATTTGGACACCACGAGTTCGAGCTAACGAGTTAATAAATTGACGGGATATGTAAGGCCTAGCACCTTGTGATTTATACTCACCAAGAGCCAATGCCTTAGCGCCAACATTATCTATATTTAATTTTACGAAACATGTAGAAGCAGATGTTAGGTTGTTCCATATCAATTCATAACCAAGTATTGATTTATGCTTAAATGCTCGAATAGCTTCCTCTGTAACGGTTTTATGGTCCTGATGGATATCATTGGTTGAAGGGGTAAGAATCAAATCATAATCTTTCTTATTTCTTAACACTATTAAATCATCAAGAATTTGCTGCCGATGACTGGGAAATGTTCTTACCCGGTATGATAAAACCGTAACATTTTCACTGTTAATCCCTAAAGCAGCAGTGGCATTAATGACTTCTGTCCGTAAAACATTTATATCAAATCCAACCGGAACAGAATCTTCGGCTGCAGAAAAAGCAACATAATCAACAGAACAACCTTGTGAAATGAACTTATTTATTGTTCCACCAGCACCTAATTCACCATCATCTGTATGAGGAGCTAAAACTAAAATATTTTTAAACATTAAGAATCCTTCAATTCATTAATATACCATAAACATGATAAAATTATTGACCAGTCCTTTAGCTGATTGGTATGACTAACGTAGTTTGATAAAAAACTTGGTAAATATTGTTTATTAGAGGAAATGTATTTATTAACAAATAAAATATTTGAATCATTTTCAAAGTAATCAGATGTATCAAAACCACGCTTGAAAATATTCCAAATTATTTTACTACTGATTTGACCATTGAACATTTTTCGCAAAATATATTTTGTGAATCCAAATCTGATAAAATTAGATTTGTTTTTTGAATTAACATAATCAACAAGCCGATAATCTAAAAATGGCAACCTTGTTTCAATACTAAAAGCCATAGAATTTCGATCTTCATAACGTAGGAGTGTTGGCAAACTTGTATATGTTAAATCCTGTAAAGATAAATTATTAATAGAGGAAAAGTCATATTGAAATTTACGCGGAGAAGATTTTTTTCTTAAAAACTTTTTTTTAATCAGTTCAAAATCGTAACCATTAAAAAGAATCTCGTAGAATACATTAAATAAACTAAAAACAGAAAACCTATTAAAATATAAATATTTCTTATAACCACAAAAAAGCTCATCGGCACCCTGCCCACCGAGCATTACAGTAATCTTTTGCTCATTAGCTTTTTGAAAAACTAAATATTGCGCGACAATAGAAGTACCTAAAAATGGTGCTTCTTGCACATCAATAACATCATTTACTAAGTCAAGAAAAGATTTATTTGAATTTTTGGGTTCAACGTTTATTAAATCAAGACCACATTTATCAGAATGTCGTTTAGCATTGAAATACTCACTTTGTTTATCTTTACTACCAAAACAAAAAGCTTTTAATTTAGTATCTATAGATTTTGAAGTAACAAATGAAATTATAGATGAATCCACACCACCTGACTGTGATATACCGATAGCTCTATCAGCAATCAATCTAGTGTTAACAGAATCTATTAAAATATCACGTAATTCGGAAAAATCCTCATTATAAAATGTACATTTATTTATTTGATAGTAAAAATTAGTTTCTAATTTATTATCAAATAACCTAGATACAGATCCCGGTTTAACAGGAAATACATTTTGATACGGTGAATGATTAAACTCATCATAGAATCCGTTTTCAATACCAAATGATACATATTCATCATTAATATCTAAATCAAGATGTTTTGCTATAAGTTTTGCAGAAGATGAAATTATAAATTTTGATTTATACTTATAATAATAAAGTGGCTTAATACCATATCTATCTCTTATAAAATAAACATTATTATCTAGAATGTTGAAAAAAACAATTGCAAACATGCCATTGAATTCTTCAACAATCTTAGGGCCATATTTTCGGATTAATTTATAAATAACAACAGTGTCTGAAGATGTTTGATCAATTTCGTATTTTTTGATTAAGTCCTTAAAGTTATAAATTGAACCATTAAAAAGTAGAAAGTTATGGCCATCATCAGTATATGGCTGATTAGAATTATCAGATAAGTCAAAAATTTTTAATCTAGTATGATATGCTTGTAAATCTTCATTAAAAAAATGACCACTTGCATCTGGACCACGTCTCTTAAGAAAACGATCACAAATATCTAAATCTAAATTTATGTTTATTGAAAAAACTAATCCACACATAATTGTTCTTCAAACCTATATTTATTTTTATTATCAATACTAAATACTGCAGAGTCCAAATTGTTTATTTCATCTATTACAGTATTAATAGATTTACTATCAAGTTCAGTAAAAAAAACATTCTCGATGTTAAAATTCTTGACAACATCAATTTTTGAAGAAATTATTAATTTATTCATATAATAATATTCAAAGATTTTTACCGGTAATGCATCATGTGCAATCAATGAAAGTTTAGGAATACAAAAACCAACATCAAACAAATCAAAATATTCTTTTGCTTCATCAAGACAAATATCATTTACATAAATAATATTAGGAGGTAAATTTTTAACCATATGTTTAATTGAATCATCGTTAATACTACCAATTAAATAAAGTTTTTCACTTCTATTTTTAAAAACATCAATCAGCAAATCAATTGAACGCGTTTTTGTAAGTGTCCCAAAATAGCCAAAAGATTTTTGGCGATTTTTATAGTTTATATATTGATTTTCATCAATTAGAATATCCTGTGAGGGCAAATTATATACAAGCTGAGCATCATATTTATTACACACACAAAGAGAAGGCGAAATGATTTTTAATTTAAAAAAAATTCTGCAACTTTTTAGGCAAATCATATACACAAAACTAACAAATTTCCTTAAAAATCTTGGAATGTAATTTTTGATAAGTATATCTTTTTCAACATCTTCGTGAGAGTCAAAAACAAAATTTTTATAACCTAAAAAAAACAAAAAAGGTAGTAAAAGTAATAGAATAGGGTCATGTAGAATAATTACATAATCTTTATTTAATTTTTTTAGTATTTTTATCAAATTAAACATTTTAAATTTGTCACTGCAAACACGTAGGCGACTGTAATCAAAATTATCATTAGGTGGTTTGTCACATGTAACATAAATAGCTTCTTTTGAATTTTTTTCCAAAAACAATTGCCACCGAAAATAAACGCGCGTATCATAAAATTTATGCAAGATACTTAAATTGATAAATCCATGATCCGAAACAGAAAATTCAGCAACTCTATATTTTTTATTCTTGCAGTTATGCAATTCTGGATATCTCCTTTCGTTTCTAATTCAAATATTATATCAAATTTGTTATTAATTGCATTTATTTTTTTTAGTATTACACATAAAAATAAAAAATTGATTTTTGATTATTTCTATTTTTCTTTTCTATTATACATGGGCCTTATTTCTTTAATCTTTAATGAGAAAAACCAGATTGAAACATATTTTTATTACCTTGTGTTTGTTTTTTTATTTTCAATAATATTTGCTATTGAAAAAAGGAGTTTAAACTCTAATGACGTATTTGTTTTTATAATAATATTTTTAGTAAATATTTTATTTATGTTTTCAGAGAAAACATTGATATATAGAGAAATACTTTATTTTAATTTCGAGTCAGCGACATATTCCAAACCACTAACTTTATATTTTTCTATTTCTTCTATAATTTTTGCATTTAGTTTGAACAATTTTAAAGAAATAAAATACAAGGTTACATTTTCTTTATTGTTACTTTTTAGTATATATTTAGCAATTATGGCCGGCGGAAGGGCTGAATTCCTTTCTCTTTTTCTAATATTGATTTACATCTTTAGAAGTAAATTCATATATATACAATTTTTTTTACCGGTTTTAATATTATTTTTTTATTATAATGTTGAGTTACTCGAGAGTTTTAATTCTTTATACAGAATTTTCAATTCATTTGATATAACAAATAAATCAAATTTATCAATGCGTGACGAATTGTTATTTATTTTTGTTAACAATATTGATATTGATTGTATAGTTTTCGGCTGCGGAATAAACTCTTTTCAAGAATTGAACAATCTAAATATTGGACTTTATCCACACAATTTAATTCTTGAATTAATTTATAGTGTAGGAATATTTGGTCTAATTTTATTTACATTTATTTTTTATAAAAGCTATAAGAAAATAGGGCAATTAGAAAAAAATATATTAGTATTTATCACAATTGTTTCATTTATATCAGGTCAGCTCATTACAAACTTTTTGATGTTTTATTTATTAAACAATAACAAAAAATCTTAATGAAATTTTTTATTTATATTTATTTTTTTAAGATTAATAATTTTTATATATATCATGATATTTTAAAAATTCTAGTGAATAACGCTCTTAAGAATGTAACCATTTTTTTGCAACAAAGCCAATTATTTTATATAGAATTTTTTGTTTCTTTGTATATAAATTTAATAAAAATATAAAAAATCTTACTCTATTTATATTTCAGAATGAATTAGGCAGGGAGATTGATAACTTATTTAAAAATTTACTAATTAATCATTAGTGATAAGTCTTAAGATTTATAAACCTTGTTATCAATTTTGAAAAATAAACCAATATTTTTCTTAAATTATCCCAATTATTATAATTTGAATAATGATTCAATTTTGTAGGATCTTCATAAGAAATTAGTTCTGCATATGAAATCTCAAGTTTTTTTGCTACGTAATTTCGTAATGAATATTCTAGTTTTTCATCAAGAGGTTGATTTTTAAGCTTTTCAATAAAAGTTTCTCGATTTCCTTGGTTTGATAATATGAGACTTGAATAATGAAGTTTCCTTTTATCGAATCCATACTTATTAATTAAATATATATTTTGAAAATAAGAAGTAAATAATGATTCACCGTGTTTATATTCATACTCCTCATAATCAAACTCATCCTTCAATATAGAAATAGCATCATTTTTATTGTAAAAAGAAAAATTTAGTGGACATATTACTGTAGTTCTATTTATAAAAGGAATTTTTATATAGTATTCAAAAAAACTCATAAATTTATAACCTTTTATAGAACCATTTCCATGTCTTTTAAATACATCTTTCAAAATTAAAGCATCCATTGATGAGTGCTGCCATGATGGAACACTTACACCCTCAGTTGTAAAATTAGAGCCATTCAAAATATATTTTATTTTATATTTATGTATACATTTATATAACAATGAAAAAAATATATGATCTTGTATTGAGTCTTGATTCGCTAAATTTGATTTAAGCATTGCTAAATGCATATTTTTTACAGATGACCACGGCACAACATGTGTAATTAAATCAAAATTCGTATTTTCAATTATTTTTTTTATATTTGAAACTGCAGTCTTACTATTCCATCCAGTGTCAACATGCACTAAAAGTGGATTTAAATTATATAATTTACATAAATAAACAAGGTAAGAACTATCAACACCACCACTTAAACCAACTATACAATCATATTTATTATTACTCTTTAATGATTCAAAGAATTCTTTTTCTTTATTAAAGTGTTTGCTATTTTTATAACCTTCTTCATCTTTTTTAAATTTTTTACAATGATTGCAAACGCCATATTCGTCAATGATTATACCAGGATCACTATCATCCATTACACATACATTACAAATCAATTTTCCATCCTTTTCTAAAGTGTTCCAATTGCGAATTACTTAAATAACTAGGAAGTATACCTTTTTGACTTCCTTTAAAAGTGAACAGAGCGCCACAAGACACATTATCAATATATGTATCAATTTCTTTCAAATTATCAATACATGAAATACCACCAGAATAAATTATATTTTTCTTTTTTATCTCATCCGAAAAATATAATAATATATCTCTATCAAAACCTGTTAATGTTCCTTCCTTTTTTATTACTTTTAGTACATATTCAGAACATTCAACAGAATTAATAATTTCTTTAATTTTTAACAATGAATTATTATAAGTATCTTTAAATTTTTTAAAAAAATTAATTTTTATATCGAATCCAATTACTAAGCTTTGTAATCCATAGTTTTCTCTAACAAAGTTCAGCAAATGAAAATTATTTTGGTTTGTAATTTTAATTTTATCGAATCCAATTTCAAACAATGTTCTAATTTTCTCTAAGCTATCAATATTTCCTGAATAACAAAGTGGACATCTTGATATAGAGCTTAATTGTGTAAGAAAATGTATATAATGTTCAGTAAATGCAATATCATTTAATTGTGTAATACATATTTCATCTACAGAATAATCATTGTAGATCTTTACAATGTTAAGAGGGCAACCAATATATTCATGGTTTTTAAATTTTTCCCCCTTTACACAGTCATAATCTTTAAGCAAAATTTCAATATTTATTCGCATAACTTTAACATTTCATCAAAAAATCGCATACCATCAATTCCACTTCTTTCTGGATGAAATTGTATACCGATTTTATACTTGTCTTTTACAACTGAACAAAACTTTTCATTTTTAAATATTGAAGATAAATAGCAAAATTTTGATACCATATAATATCCATGAACAAAATAAAACCGCTCATTATATATATCATTATATATATTTTTATTATTATAATTCCAACCAACATTCAACTTCTTATCTTTAAATCTTTTTACCTCACCACTTATTAACCCTAATCCAAATTCAGTCCCCTCTTCACTTTTGTCTAGTAAAACTTGAGCACCTAAGCAAATACCTATTAATCTTAATTTATCGTTTTCGCAATTTTTAAATTTATAATAAATACTTGTTTTCTTTAAATTCTTTACTAAAGCATCAAAACTTCCAATACCAGGTAATATGTAGATATCAGAATAAGAAATTTCATTGATTTCATCTATTATCTCAAAATCTCTGTTTATTGATTCGAGTAAAGATGCTATTGTTTTATAATTACCAATACCACAATCAATTATTTTTATCATTAAGATAAAGCCTTAAACAGGTTAATGTTAAAATCAAATACATAGCTAAACTGAAATTACTGTAATTTATTACGAATTCAATATATTCAACTGATATTAAGCAAATTATCAATATTCCAACTAAATTGATTATTTGCCAGGTCAAGTCTATATGATTTTTCTTATAGTGAAAAAGTATAAATGAAATTGTTGAAGCAATTAACTTTAGCGAAACAAAAAGAGACATTATATTTATCAGTTCAGAAACACCCGCCCAAGATTGTCCCAAGAAATAGCTAAGAATTTTATCGTCAATATTTTTCATTATTAAAAATAGCATAAGACTCAAAAAAATTAATATTTTTAATATTAAATTTGATTCTTTTTTATCGTTTTTCGTTAATGATGCTCTTAAATATTCACCAATGCTTTTTGAAACTAAACCGATTGGTGTATATGATATTCTTGTTGCCATTGTAAATAATCCCAACATAATTGGACTAAATTTATTTTCAATGAATATGATCGGTATATATGCAGAAAATGAACCGGTTAACTCTGCTGGACAAGTATAAACTATATATCTTTTATATTTTTTTAAATATATTTTCAACTTCTTTAACGTAAATTTGTTAAATTTTAACTTTTGATTCTTTTTATAGAAGGCATATATTAATAAATTTATAAATATATTTGAAATTACAATCAAAAATACATCATTTTTTAATTTCAATAAAATCAATGGTATAATTAAGTTTAGTAAAGCTTGTATAAATCTTATTTTGTTTAAGCTTTTTATTTCATTTTCTAATACAAGTTTTATTATTTCAAAATTTACTAGCTGCACTGATAATGCCAATAAAATTGATAAAATATATTCTTTATTATTTATTATTATACTTATCGCTAATAAAAAAAATGTCAAAAATAATATTACTATTAGTAAAAATGCATTATTTCTTTTTCTTAAAATGCTTTTTTTTTCGTACAAAGATAAATCAAGTTTTAACGTATTAAACATCGATATAATTACACTTAATGCAATTATTTTTGCATATATTCCAAATTTTTCGGGACCGAGAATGTTCCCAAATATTAGGAATGCGAGGATATTTATCCCATGACATATTATTACTACTGAAGAGAATCTAATTATATTTAACATCGAGATATGGATGCATTGGTAAACTTAATACAGTATCGGATAATTTTGTAGCTACAGGGAAGTCTTCATCAGTATAATTTAGATGTCTAAATGCTGTTTGTTGATGCATACACGTACCATAATAAATCATGGTCGGTACTCCTTTGGCTTTAAATTCAGCCATTACTTGGTCTCTGTCATCTACTTGCAAAGTGTATTGCGCCCAAGAACTCAAATAATTTCTTGGAATAGTAGGTATATTATAGAGATTACTCAATTCTTCGTTGTAGTGTTGAGCCACCTTATTTCGAGCCTTTAATTCTGAAGGAAATGCCTCCAATTTTTCTAACAGTATTGCCGCCTGGATAGTGTCAAGTCTTGAGTTCATACCAATTCTAACGTTATCGTACTTATCTTTTCCTTTACCATGCACACGATAAGAAATTAGCAGTTCAGCAAACTCATCATTATCAGTAAAAACTGCACCACCGTCTCCGTAGCAACCTAAAGGTTTCGCTGGAAAAAAGCTTGTTGTAGATATATCACCAAAGGAACCCGCCCTCTTTCCATTAATTTCCCCTCCGAAACCTTGAGCAGCGTCTTCAATAATTTTCAAATCGTATTTGTCTGCTATCTTTCGTAGAGCGGGATAATTAGCTGGCAGACCAAATAAATCAACAGCAATAATCGCTTTTGGTCTGAGTTTTCCCTCATTTATGACGTGTTGAATTCTTTTTTCTAAATCTTGAGGGCAAATATTAAATGTATCTTTATTGGAATCAACAAATATTGGAGTTGCTCCTTCAAAAGCTATTGCTTCTGCCGTTGCAAAGAATGTAAACGTTGGACAAAAAACAGCATCCCCTTGTTTGACATCAAGCACCATAAGAGCAAGCGTTAATGCATCTGTTCCGTTAGCGCAACTTACAGTATTTTTTACACCCACATACTCCGACAGTTTCGACTCTAATTCCTCTACCTCAGGGCCCATGATATATTGACCATGGTCTAACACCGCTTGAATGCGAGCATCGATTTTTTCTTTTAAGTACTGATATTGCGCAGCTAAATCTATAAATTGCATTTTATATCTACTTCTCCAAATTATTTAATTGAAACAAAACCATTTTCTAACTGGTATTGCTCACCTGTGTATTCACACCTTGCAATACCACTTCCCTCTAGCGGTAGTTTTAGTTGTTCGCCGTATATGCTTATCCAGCCAATTTGTTTGGCCGGTACGCCCACCATAAGCGCAAATGGTTTTACATCTTTATTAATTACTGCACCAGCCCCCACAAGAGCATATTCCCCAATAGTCACACCACAGACTATGGTGCAATTCGCGCCTAATGTTGCACCTCGTTTCACTAAAGTGTCACGGTATTCTGTCTTTCGTTCAATGAATGAACGTGGATTATAGACGTTGGTAAATACCATGCTTGGTCCACAAAATACGTCATCTTCAAGGTAAACATTGTCATAAACTGATACATTATTTTGTATTTTACATTTATCACCTATGATGACTTTATTTCCTACAAAAACGTTTTGACCAAGTGATACCCCTCTACCTATTCTTGCTCCACCGCAAACGTGAACAAAGTGCCAAATTTTACTTTCATCTCCGATTTCGGCACCATCATCAACCACTGCAGTCTCATGTTTATAAAAGTTCATTTTTTTTCTTTTTTAAATAGGGATGTGCGCATGAGAGATCACGACTCAACGAAGCCGTTCTGATTTTCTCTACTGTCTCAATTGCTGTTCTATTATCGTCAATTCCATAGCCATTATTATCGAGAATTCTTTGATAACTTTGCGTATGGAGATCAGTAAAACCTCCTGAAAACTCTAACTCTTCCCCTTCAACAAGGATACTGCGGTAGGTTGATTTTTCCCCATGAACGGCATTATCAGGTAGATAATCTGCATCTATTGACAAGAACCATCTAACTCGGGCTCTTTTATATTCAAGGTAACCTGCTGTGGTTTTTTCATCACGATAATGCACTTCATTTTTTACAATATCACCAAAAATGAAATGTAACATGTCGTAAAAATGGACCCCAATATTTGTCGCAACACCTCCAGATTTATGGTCGAATCCTTTCCATGACTTCATGTACCATTTCCCTCTAGATGTTAAATAGGTAAGGTCTACATCAAAAACTTTATCTTCTGGCGCTTCAGCCACTTTATCTCTTAAAGCTATAATTGATGGATGTAGTCGAAGCTGAAGAATTGAATTAACTTTTGCGCCATACTTTTCTTCATATACTGCCAAAATATCTAAATCTTCTGAAGAAAGAACGAGTGGTTTTTCGCAAATTACATCAATACCTTTTTTTAGCGCAAACTTCATATGTGGTGCATGCAAATAATTAGGGGAACAAATAGACACATAATCTAATTTCTCCCCTTTCAGTGTCTGATCCTCTACAAAGGCTTCAAATTCTTCAAACTCTGTAAAGAATTCCGCATCAGGAAAATGACTGTCCATAATACCAACAGAGTCATTGATATCCATTGCCACCACTAGATCATTCCCCGTTTCTTTGATGGCTTTTAAATGCCTTGGCGCTATGTAACCAGACGCCCCAATCAAAGCAAATTTTTTCATAATTAACCCTTATTACAACCTGATATCTGAAGCACCAATAGGTAAAACATATTTCACGTCATACAAGACATGATTCTTCTTACCTAATTTACGAATTTTTTGTTCTCCCCATGACTTATAATCACTGTGATCTACGGCAAGAACAATCGCATCATAAATCCCATCTACAAGTTCTGAAATTAGAGATAAATTATATTCATGCTTCACTTCCTTTGGATCAGCCCAATGATCATAAACATCGACATTCATATTAAAACTTTTAAGCTCATCAACCATATCAATAATTTTTGTATTACGAACATCTGGGCAATCGCCTTTGAAAGTAAAGCCAAGAACCAATACACGAGCCTCATCGATGTGAATTTTTCTTTTCGCTACCGCTTTCACTAATTGAGTTGCGGTATATTGACCCATTCCGTCATTAATTCTACGACCTGCCAAAATAACCTCAGGTTGATAACCAACTTCTTTCGCTTTGTAGGTCAAATAATAAGGATCTACTGAAATGCAATGGCCGCCAACTAACCCTGGTTTAAATGGTAGAAAGTTCCACTTTGTACCCGCCGCATCCAATACCTCTTGAGTATCGATACCAAGGATATTAAAAATTTTTGCAAACTCGTTAATAATCGCGATATTTAAATCACGTTGAGTATTTTCAATAACTTTCGCTGCCTCAGCTACTTTTATGGAGGAAGCTTTATGAGTTCCAGCCAGAATGATAGATCTGTATAGCTCGTCGATTAAAATAGAAATTTCAGGCGTTGAACCGCTTGTTATTTTTTTAATTTTTGTAAGTGTATTTACTTTATCGCCAGGATTAATTCTTTCGGGACTATAACCTGCATAGAAATCAACGTTAAATCTTAATCCAGATTCTTTTTCAATAATTGGGATGCAAACTTCTTCTGTTGCTCCAGGATAAACAGTTGACTCATAAACAACCACATCCCCTTGTTTTATAACAGCCGCCAACATTGAAGACGCTTTTCTTAATGGCGTTAAATCTGGAGCATTATTTTCATCTATGGGCGTAGGCACTGTAACGATGTAAAAATTTGCTTCAGTTAAGTCTTCAACGACTGAACTAAATTTCAATCCCCCTGATGCCAACAACTCTTCTGATGAAACCTCTAAAGTAAAATCATTGCCAGCCTCTAATTCAGAAATTCTTTTGGTATTAATATCAAATCCGATGACATTTCGATGTTTACCAAACTCAACAGCTAGTGGTAGCCCCACATAACCCAAACCAATGATGGCTAATTTTGCGTTTTTTAATTCCAATTTACTTTCCCATTGTAATGTTAAATTTGATATGACCCATTATCGCGCGCCGGACTCTTCCACTTCGGCCTGCAAAAGGTCGATTTCGAGTTTGAGCGCTTCATATTCATTTTGCTTCCGTTTTAGAAAACGCAAGGTCATCGCCGTTTTTTCTGCAACGCCCTTGGGCGTCAGCAAATAAACGTAAGCCCTTTTGTCCTGGCTTCGTGCAAAGTTGCTCATTTTGATCCACCCAACATCAGCTAACGCTTTCAGGCAATAATTGATACTACCTAATGAAACACCCAACTCGTCGGCGAGCTGGCGCTGCGAGAGCTCTGGATTGTCAGACAGCTGCCGAAGCAGCTTAAGTTTGAGTTCGTCTTGGCTCATGTGGGTTCTTGTATCGATGGTGTGGGTAGCGTCTGGTTCCTGCTATCTACCGGACGGATGAAGCTTGGCGTTTCAGGCGACGAAAAGTGTTCCAGGTACGGGTGGCCGGCGTGAATTTAATTTCCTGGCTTGCTGATCATAAGAGCCCTTATCACCACCCAGCAACGCATTCCATTTTTATGAAGTAACATTCATTAATCTCAACACATAAGAGCACTTATCACTAAAAGCGCCCTAGCCTATCTGAGTGACCATTTACCTTGCTGCCAACAACCGGCGAGAGAAAAGCCTACTCGCCGAGATCCTTGGCATATTGAGCGTAAAGGATGTCCGCAAAATCTGTCTCAGTCAGAACTTCAAGCACAAGATCTCTCACTGCGTCAGCTAACAGATCATTGTCATCGGATAAATCAAAATCACTGAGGGAAAGAAACTCTAAAGCGACGGCAAGGGCTGTGCGTTTGTTGGCGTCTGACAATGCATGTGCTACAGCAATACTTGACGCGTATTTAGCCGCAATCTCAAAAACATCCTCCAGACCTTCATACCATATCGCGTTATCAATCCGAGAGAGCGCACCCTGCAACTTACCCAAATCAGGAGCCCCTTTGAACCCAGCTTCGGTTTTTAGTATCTGCTCATTGATGTCGACGACACGCTCGAGCGGAAACCGAATCAGCTGCATTACATGTCAGCCAATTTCGCGAATGTATTCTTGTGAACCTGCATGACGAGCTTGGTTTTAGAGCGAACAATCTCTTTGCCCGCTGGGCCCGACAAATCGAGCTCCCGCACAAGCTTTACCTTGGGTCTTGCAACGGGCTTCAAACCATATTTCTCGACGATTTTGTTCATACCCACCTCCTGAGCCGACATCCTGCCAAGCGAAATAGTGCCAATGCTTCGCTCTTGAATTATTGCACGGATCCCGATCCAGTCATATCTGTTAATGAGTCGTTCCACTCGGCATCAAGATTTTGTCTGAGCGTACGCCTCGCATACGCCTTCAACTCGTCCCGCCTAGCATCGGTCATTACTGACTCATACTTGCCATTCTCGACAGCCTCCAAAAGCTCAGGCTCTTCTGGTTCAAGTTCGACGTGATTTTTTCGCGCATTCTTTACGCGCCCGCTAACTACCAATCCAACTCGGTTGCGCAATCTTCAAGGTCTTCATCCATACCCTCAATGATCGAATCACGCATCCCAGGCACAGACAAAAAGTACAGAGTCTCAGCTTCTGCTTCGCTAAGCCCTTTGTCCATTGTTCACCTACCGCCCATCAGCCGCAAGCTCCGCCTGCAGCTGCTCGATCTCGGCCTTCAGCGCATCGTACTCGTCCATCTTGCGACGCAAGAACCTAGCGGTCAACGCGGCCTTCTCAGCAATGCCTTTTGGTGTTAGCAAGTAAGCGTAAACGCGTTTATCTTCGTTACGCGCAAAGTTACCGGCTTTAATCCAGCCGATATCAATTAAAGCCTTAACACAATAATTCACCCCACCCAAAGACACACCTAAGTGCTTGGCCAGGTCGCGCTGCGACATATTGGAGTTTGACTCCAGCGTTCGCATGACGCGGAGCTTGAGTTCGTCTTGTGACATGATTTTGTTTCAGGCAGGCTACCGCACGGCATGCATACCGTGCTTGATGTTCATAACGTGAACAGTATGCCCGATCGATATTAAAAATTCATTACTGGCGCTGGGTTTTTAGATTACGGTTTGGTTAGATTTGGTGGGGCGGTGCGCCACCACATGGTGGAAAGCGGCTTGATCCGCGAAGTTTACCAATAGAATTTCATGAACTGGGCCGCTAGTGCACACGCGTTACCGCGGACGCGATATCATACTATTGCGTCACGCCTGAGAGAAGCTAGGCTTTCAGGAAGCACAATCAACGTGTGGGCGCTTGGTATCCATCGAAAGGAGACTGAGACTGAATCGCATTAGGATGGTGTACAGATATCGTCACGTCTGTTTCGCGACCCCCAAACATCGAGACACCCTCTAAAAAAGAATTCCTGAAGATTTCAATGGTGGCAACGCGACTCTCTTTTTCAAACACCAAGATGATTTGGTCAGATACCGTTGATGCCGTCATCGTCCAACCCGACCCAACCGTACTTGTAGAAAAGTACTTAAGCAGCTCAGCTGGACTCTGTCCAGCGCTTAGCGCTATTCTGCCCGCCCAACCGGCACCTGTACCCAAAATGACGGTCTGGCTTTTTTGGATTTCTGAAGACTCAGGTAGCGGCAAATCGTAGAGTAAGTAAGAGATGATTAATTTAGTGTCGTCTTGGTAACGGTCACTGAACGTACTACACCCTGTCAGCACCCCAAGTAGCAGTATCACTGCACATGCTCTGATCATCACATCCACCTCTTTGATAGTACTCACACTTTATGGGACTGATCAAAGGCATTCAATTGGCAAATAATGAATCTTGAACAGAGTGCTGCTAATCCGACCTTGCCTCTGAGAACGCATAATGACGAACCAACACAATCAACACACCCAGCATGCCGCCCAGCATGGTGCCTAATACACAAATTAATGCGCGCTTGGGCTTCGACTTTTCTTCCGGGACAACGGCAGGGTCAATCGTTTTAAATACATATTCCGGGCGCACCTCCGCCAGCATAATCGTCTCGGTTTGGCTTTGAATGAGCTCAAAAAACATGGTTTGAAGCTCTGCTAGCGACGTATTGCTTATCTGTTCTTTGAGGTACTCGATCGATCGTTTGGCCTCGGCTACGTCTTGATCTTTAACGGCTTGATTGATGTCGTCTACCAACCAGCTTACCCACTGCTGCGCAACGTAGGGCGATTGATGCTCGATGCTTACAGTAACAAAGGCTGTTTCTTTGTCTTCTGACACACTGAGTATGTCAGTGAAGGCGTTGTAAGCCTCTTGCATAGAAGGCTCAGCTTGTTTGGGTGGCGCAACGTCACGCACCCACACGTTACCCTTAACGTCGTATAGCTCGGTGTCGTACTCTATGGCATTAGCGCTGGCGTCCCAGGCTTTTGTTGCCATTAAATCGGGTAAGATATTTCGACGCCGGATAAAATCCGACAAAAATGCGCGCGATTTAAGCAACTCTTTCGCTAAGCCTGATTTACTCGAATCACCGCCACCGGGTAAAGATATACCAGCAAGACTCGCTAAGCCACCGTACTGCTTCATTAAAGAGCTCATACCGCTTGTACTCTCTGCTGGAGCCAACAACGCGCTCGAAGTGTAGATATTGGGCATTATCAGTGCCACGACTACCGCAATAACGCCAGCCAGGGCAGTAATAGCGGAAATAACCCATTTACCAGCCCACAACACCATGAACAGTTCTTTTAAATCGATTTCGTCATCGGCCACAAAAGGGTATTGCGGGGTCACAGGCGCGTTTTGATTTTGCACAGGTTCATTCATGTTATAACCCCGCCACTGCAGCCACTGAAACAAGCGACTGATACACGATTTGCGTAATTTCTCGCCAGCTCGCTAAACGCTCTTTGTACTGAGTGTTCACAGGCACGACAATGGTATCACCGGGCTGGATTTGATTGGATGTGCCGCTAAAGCGCCACCAGTTAGTCTCAAGCGTTTGCACAGTACCATTGGCTCGCACGATGTACATGGCTTTGTCGTCGGCACGCGCAGACAAACCCGCAGATAAGCTCAAGTAATCTTGAAGAGCATATTGATTCTGAAATATATGAGAACCAGGCTGCTGAACCTCACCAACCACCGTCACCGTGCGGTTGCGTTTGGGGATGACCAACGCGTCTCCGTCGGTCAATTCAATATCAGCTAAGGGATCACCCGCTAGCGCTGCAGGCACATCGACCAGCAAACGCCCTTGCCCCTCGAACGTCTCTAGCGCTTGGGTTATTTGAGTAACATCAGCTAAGGTACTGCCCACCGTCTCTTCGGTAAGCAAGCGCGTGGCGAAGGTTTTACGAATATCAGCTGCAAAAAGCATGGCTCGCTCAGACTCTTTTCGCGCCACATCCTCACGGGTAAATACCGCTCCTTCAGGAAAAGCTTCTTCAGTAAACCCACCGGCCCGGGCAATGACGCTACTCAGTCGCTCACCTTTTTGAACTAAATATTCTCCAGGAAACACCACTTCTCCACTTATTGTGATCGAATCTTGAGGGCTCCAGTCCGGTATATCTCTGACGGTAAGATGATCGCGACTCTGCAGTAGCGAGCTTGTTTCTGGATCCAGTTCGCGAACCAGTGAAACTTCTCTGTATGTCGCGATCAAGCTTCCCCGCGATCGCTCACGCAAAGTCCTTAGCTCAGCCGCAGACAAATAAGCAGAGTCTTTTAAGCCCCCTCCTGCTTTAACTAAGTCAGCCAGCTTAGCGCCTGAGACCAACGGGTACGATCCAGGTGCACGCACGGCACCCGATATTGTGACAATTTGGACTGGCTCACCCTGTCGTGCCTGGGCAGTCAATTTAGCTAAAATCGGTTGCAACAAGATTTCACGACTATACTCCCTGGGATCATCACCCTCGGTCGTTTCATCCATCGAGGAATCTTTGCGCGCTTGTGCAAAATCGACCCGATCGGCACTCATTTCGTCGTCGGAAAGTTTTACAGCGCGGCGGCTTTTAGCTTCCGTCACCTTTGACTTTTGCAGCGTGTCTTCCTCGGCAAACGGCAACGAAAATACGATGAGCTGGTCGTACTCACGCAATTCAGGGTCAGAATTTGAGCCCGGGCTAGCGATGGCGTCCGCCAAGCTAAATTGAGTCACTGAGATGTCAAGCAACGTGTTTTTATAGCTGATAATAAGCGCATATTCTAAATCAGCGGTACGATGCAAATCGGATCTGGCATCCTCAATTAAATCGGACACCCTCAATCCTGGTTTCCAGCCGTAGGTACCGGGACGATGCACTGCGCCTTTAAGCTCTACCATACTGGCTAGCTGTCCGCTGGTTTTAGGGACTCGAATCTGATCTCCGTTTTCTACTGCCAAAGTCTTACTACCGGCTTGGGTTAAATCCAAATTCAAAGCCGCAGGCAAACCACCCGCATCCGACAGGCGAGTCAAAATCGCAGCATTAGGATACGCCTGCTGAGTGAACCCCCCCGCCATAGACACCAGGTCCTGCACGGTCTCGGTACCCTGCACCTCGTACACCATGGGGCGCTTAACTTCGCCAAGCACCTCAACCGATCCAGCGTAAGGGGGCACGAATACCACGTCGCCCGACTGTAGACGAATATCGCCAGAGGCGTCGCCCCGCAGCAGTAAATCGTAGGCATCAAATGTCGCAACTATCTGACTGTGACGCTTAACCTGTATATTGCGAAGGCTACCTATATCTGACACACCACCGGCTTGAAACAAGGCCTGCGTTACGGTCGTTAATGCGCTAACCGAATACGCACCCGGTACAGATACCTCACCCGCCATAAATATCCCAATGGCCCTTAGACGCCCCATACTGACAACAGCTTCAACCCCTATAAGCTGCTGTGCGACACGTGTTTTAATAATCGCTCGAGCATCTTCAAACGTTAATCCCGCCAGCGTAACCGAACCCAGCTTAGGAAAAATCACATCGCCATTTCGGCCCACCTGAAGCACAAACTCTTCGTTTTCTTTGCCGAACAACTGCACCGTTAACTGGTCGCCCACCCCTAACCGGTAAGACTCCGGTACGGGTGCGTCATCCGTCGGCGCAAAGGTCGACACCTTACGATTGAATAAATCACGCCCATACCGGGCGGGTGCACCGTCGTCCTCGTCCACACTCTCTGGCTCTGCTATCCAGTATTCTTCTCGAGGTCGGGGATTATCAATCGGCATGATCGACTCCCCCTGCGCACCCAGGGTATCGATAGTTGTGGCCGAAGGCGTGTTAGGAAGGGTAATGCCGTATTGTTTTGCTAACGCTTGTTGTTGGGCTGGCGGCAAAGCCTGCAGTTGCTGCAACATCTGCGGTGTTACCCCCGCCGGCAGGCCCTGCGCCGTAGCGTGAGCTGTAAACACAATAGCAAAAACACCTATCCACTTCCGCATAATCATTCCTGTTGCTGCTTTGTAAGTATGAGTCGAGTGCCGTCAGCACTAACGACTTGATCAATTTTAACAATGCGCCCGATATCATCGAGCGTAATTTCATTATTATAATAAAACTCAGATTCGCATTGCTGAACCCACTTTGCAAGTGGCGCGTTACGGTATATCCAATCGCTGCACCTATGGACCTGCGCGGTACCCAAACCCTCTTGATAAAGGCGCTCTTGGCCATCAGCGTCTATAATTAGGGTAGACGTTAAACCCAGCCCGACCACCGAACGTATCATCCAGCCATCAAACGCAATGGCGTCACCTCGCGAACCGGCAAAAACAATTAAGCCCTCACGATCGAGCGCCACTACACCCACATCAGTTCGTCCAAACTGTGCCCGCCAAAGATACTGTGCCTGCGCTGGTTCTTTAAAGCTGAGCAGTCCACGCAAGGTATTGAGCTGCGAAGAGTGAAAGGTGCAGCTAGTCAGCACCAGCGTAAATGCAGCTACAGCAAGTTTCATTATCCTCATGGCAGCATTCGCCCTACTGTTCCCACAAGCCCATCAAAGCGAGTATCGCGTAAGTCCCAGAACAAATTTCCTGAGTGATTTTCTAACCTTTGACCACCATCTCTCTGAATGGGGCGCATTCGAGTGCTGTAAGCCGAACGCGTATTACTGCCAAACAATCCATTCAGCGGGATTTTAAAGTAAAAACCCTTATCGAAACTACCCTCACCGAACGTATCAAAGGGCACATCAGTCAGAGTAGCCCAAAGACCCACCTGCCAACCGTTGTCGAACGTTCGCCTAAGCTCAAATGTAGCGCCCAAATCCTTGGCTAAATAACGACCGACATGCACGCCCGCATCGTAGTTGTAAAATGGCGAGGCCCAATAAGCGCTCACAAATCCCGTTGCCACCGAGTAATCAAGCAAATCCAAACTTTTATCAAAGGCGCGCTGACGCACGTAAGCGGCACTCAGGCCAAACGCAAGACGAGACTGCGCAGGCCAGTACAGCATTTCGCCCCCAATCCCCGAGTACATCTCCTCTAACACGCCGCCAAACAGTCGATAGTGCAGACTGGAACTCAAGCTGTCGCGTCCCTCTAGCATTAAAGAATCGAGCCCCGTCTCTCCTTCCGTTAAATACTTAACAATATCTGATCGAACTTTTGGTAAAACTGAATCGGAATTTTTACGGCGGCTTTCGTCAAATGTGTTGGTAATATCGACACCATACACACCCTTTAGTGCCCAGTGATTCGAAATTGCATACTCGGCGCCTATCTGCACATAAACTTGATATCGCGCGGGGTCATCTGGATCGAATAGCTGCAGTCGGTTATTCAGATCCGCTGTTATATTAATTTTTCCGGTAGTGAAGTCGGTTTGCTGACGCGGCCCAAGCAGATCTGCACCTCCCAACACCCGAATTTGACGCGATAAAGTGTCTTGGATGAGCGGCAAGGTAGATGGCCTGGGCACGACCACCGAAGAGGCTCTATGACCACCGTCTTCAGCAATTAAGTACAGCTTTTTCACGCTCGGAGGCAAATGCAGATCGGCCAAAGCAACGTGACGCGCAATCGCATCGGCCCAAAGCGGATAGATTTTATTACCCACAATTAACTCTGCCTGACTGCCATCGTCGCTCAGTCGACCCGCAACCAATAGTAAACCGGATCGCTCCACGTCATACAGCAATCGATCATACCAGCTGCGTTTGTTTATTTGAGGTGGCAATTGACTCTGCGGCAGGTCTCGACTCGAGATAAATTCGGGAGGCGCATATCTAGCAGGCCTGGCCTTGGTATCGAGCGCAGCGCTGAACGAGAAAGACACATTATCGCCATGCTGATGAGACACCCCCAGGGTAATGCCGGGCAGAGCTTCCCACTCTAAGCCATACGATACTGGGCTAGAGGGCGTATATGGACGAGCACCTGTGCGATTAAACTCGTACTGATCATCGTTATACTCAATCACGGCTTTAACGGGCAACGATTTAAACTGGTATGCCAAACCAACAAACAACCCTACGTTAGGACCAGAAAAAAAGTTATCAAAAGAAAACTCACCGCCGCTACCCGTAAAAGCGGTTCTTTGTTTAAAGCGATCGCTGACGTAACCCAAAGGATTCGTTATATTCTGCTGCCCAGCTAAACGGCCCCATGCCATACCGAGCGTAGCATCCCATTGCCCCATACCTTTGGAGGCCACCACATACTCCGACCCAAAAACCCCGGTTCCCACTGCGTCGCGAATGCCCACACTCACCTGAGGAAGCAACAACTGCTCTTGCCAAAGCCGGGCTTTAATCTCGTAGTTTCGATCCCAGTAAAAAAAATCGTTAAAACCCGTATATCGGAACGTCGCCTCTAACCAAGGGGTCGCCTGGTAGGTAAACATGTAAGATTTGTGCAGTCCATCCCACGCGCCTGTTACGGTGAACGTACCATCAGGCGCCATGCGGGCCGACGGAATATCGATAAGTCCTGTCGTACCGTAATCAGAAGCATGCGAACCCGCAGCTAAAAGGGTGAGCCCTATCGCGCAACAGAATGTTTTTTTCACCAGCACATCACGACTAAAAAAACTGACCCTAAACGAAACAGGGCACCTGAGTGCCCTGCTGCATGCCCTACTGTGGTTTTTAACCACCCGTGCCTGTAGTACCTGTAGTACCTGTAGTACCTGTAGTACCTGTAGTACCTGTAGTACCTGTAGTACCTGTAGTACCTGTAGTACCTGTAGTACCTGTAGTACCTGTAGTACCTGTAGTACCTGTAGTACCTGTAGTACCTGTAGTACCTGTAGTCTCGCCGTCAGTTGTGCCACCGTCAGTTGTGCCACCGTCGGTTGTGCCACCGTCAGTTGTGCCACCGTCAGTTGTGCCACCGTCAGTTGTGCCACCGTCAGTTGTGCCACCGTCAGTTGTGCCACCGTCGGTTGTGCCACCACCCGGAGCTTTATTGTCTTGCGCCGCGTTTACGGCCGCCGCTACCGCCGCCAAACCTGCAACACCCACAGCAACCGCCGTTGCAACGGACATACCCGCAACAGCACCCCCAGCCGCACCTGCCGTGCCTGCCGTGCCTGCACTTCCGGCCGTACTACTTGAAGATCCCGCCTCTGTGCCCGCAGTATTACTACCCTCTGCCGGCGCCGACGAACCAGATGAAGGAGCCTGTGGTTCTTGCGCAACTGCGCCTACTGGCCCAATGGCTAGCAAGGCAGAAAGAACTATCGCGATGTTTTTCTGTTTCATTGTGACACCCAATCCTTTTTTGCGTCTTTACAAAGTTTAAATATTAGGAAGCGTAGTTTACACCACTTCACGCCAAATACCAAAGGCCGAACATTAACACTATTTAACCCCAAAATAGGCATTCGTTGAAAAATGAGCTGACTTTAGGCTAACCATAAGCTCATAGACCACTCTTTGGCTGAATAACACACACTCGACGGCTTAGTACTCGCCAACTCGACAAGTACAGCATCCATAACACCATGTACCCACAAATCCACTCTGATGTGCTCTTCAGTCCCACCCATTGAAACAAAGCAAAAGGTATGCCACAAAAAACGATAGCAATACCGACACCGGTTAATGTATTGGCCTGGCGAGGGTAAACACCGGGGCGGCTCAAAAAAGCAAACACCAAATTGTGCAAGTGTTCATTGTCTGCTGCAAACGGAGATCGGCCGCTCATCACTCGGCGCGCCATGCTAAAAAGCAGATCAGCCACAGGGTAAAAGATTAAAGCCAGTAAATACCAAACAGAGACGCCCCCAGAATTTGACACCACAATTAAGCAAAACCCCACTATCGCACCCAATAAATAGGCGCCGCCATCGCCTAAAAAGAAACGCCCAGTCGCCAAGTTGTAAATCAAGAATAAAGCGCAAGCTATGGCTATCGAATATAAAAAACCCTGTAACTCAGATGGCGCGACACCAGCTAGCGCTAGGGTCACGGTAAAGGCAACACCAGACACCAGCCCATTTGCCCCGTCGGCGGTGTTAAATGCATTAGGCAAAAAACCCAAACAAAGCGCCGTAAACGCACCGGCCAACACGGTGTTGCGCAGTAACCAACCGTCGATAAACCCTATACCTACGGGCAATAGCCTAAACTCAGGCCAAATCAGCAGAGTAGCACCGGCAAAGCCCAGCATAGTCAGAAATCGAAATCGAGCGCTCAGTAAGCCGTACCAATCCTCGAACAACCCCACCAAAAAAAACGGCAAAGACCCCAACAAAATGGCGGCCGTTGTATGGTTTACTGCATTGGTCCCTAACGACAGACCCTGAAAGCCCAGATTGAGACCCAAATACGCGGCAATCATCACGCCACCAATTCGGGTGGATTCGATCTGAGAAAGTCCATGTTTGTTTGCCGAATCGGCACCGCCAAAATTCAAAAGATAGTGGCATATTAAAATCGCAAGTAGGCCCGAAATACCCGCCAATACAGTGCCGATAACGAGTAAGAGCAACGATCGCCCAACACTCAAGCCTAAACGGTCATTCACGGGATACTGCTCCTCACGTTATCCGGTTGGGTTGCTAACATGGCTTTTTGCACGGCATTTTCACTCAGGCGATGTTTGTCTAAACAGTGATGCCGCCACAGCAACTGATACGCCACTTCACCTTGCTCACCCATAGGAGGTGTTCGCTCGAGCACATAATAGATATTAAACGCTTCAAGTGTGGGCCATGGTGGCGCAAGCTCGCCCTGTTCTGGTGCGCTTTCGGGCCCCACCAGCGCATTCCAGCGCGCGCACGCGGCAGAGGCGTATCGACCCATCTCATCGGTATAGCCCGATCGTTTCATTCTGGCCAAGTACTTACGCCATCGATAATTTTGGGCCTGTTCAGGTACAAATGAACGCGGCTTGTCAGTGACTGGTGGGGTCAATTGCCACCGCAAAACATCGACCAACGCGCCATCATCCGTCAAACCTACCATTAAAAACCAACCGTCGTTTTTTTGCGGATACGGTGCAAACATATTCCACAATTGATCTAGACGCGCCGTTTGCACCAAGGGCTGCGACCACTGATAAAACTGCGAGACCCCCTTTAGCCAGCTTTCAGACAGCTTCGCTTTAGCCTCATTCGGCAAAGCCGACACGTTGCCAGCCAGAACCACGGCCGCAGCAATGAGTGCAGCACTTTGCCGAATCCGGCCGGGTCTGGGCATCTCGTCGCGCCACGGCATGGCTACTGACGTTAGACGCCCAAAGGCTCCCCGGTTATGGCCAATCCACGTGTAGATTGAGTCCCCCACCACACCCACTGCCGACAAGGGATAGGCAATCCAGGTAAAACGCCCGCCACGACGAACGCATTCCACCAGAGCGGCCCAGCGCAGGTATCGATTGCCCTCTACTTCCAGCACCCAACTAAACTCTTGCTCTAATATTGTGCCCACTTCGGGCGTGTCTTGAGCGGGCTCGACGCGAGCATTTAATGCAAACACTGATCGAATCAACACACAGGTTTTGTGGCAAAACACACAGGTTTTGTCGTAATACATAACCATGGGAGCGTGTGGTTTAGGCGCAAAAACGCGAGCCAGATAATCCCAGATTTGCGTCGGCAATAAGACCAACAGCGACGCGATTGAGATAAAAGGAAACAGCCCCACATTCAAATTGAACAAAAATCCAATTTCCAGAGTGATGAAGCAGAAAGCTGCCAAGCCTCGCGCCCACGCATTAAACCAAGGCGACAGTGCCACGATGGGGCCCAATAACTCCAACCACCAAACATAATGTGTTAGGGGTACCGTCAGCCAGTGCCAGTCGCGCCAATAAGGTGCCAGAAGGTGCGCCACCTGATCATTGTGCAGCGCATAATAAATAGCAGTTCCGTCAACTGTCCATTCACTACCATTTTTTAGAAACGCGGAAAAGAAATACACAGACAAAATCTGCAGCACTAATGCCACACTACCACCGCCGACGTAGCGTTGCTCTAAGCTCGGCTTGGCAACCATGGTGGCGTCCACCGACAGTCGTTCTCCCCAAGGTAAAAACAAGCCCCAAAACAGCAGCAGAATCAACAAATTGTCGCCGCCCTGAAGCAAAATAGGATTGCGGTTGTGAAGCGACACTAGCAATACAAACGCAAAGAAAGTGACCCAGCGAGTTCGCACGCCTGCAATCAGCAGCAATGCCACGGCAATATTGGCAGCAAACAAGGTGTGCACCCACCAGAGTCCGTCGGCCAACCAATACAGCGAGAACCGCCAGTCACTGGCGGCGGCCTTAGAGGCAGCGACCGAGTAGGCGCCGTAATCCGACATAAACCAGCCAATATCACTCCACCGAATGAGCAAATCGGCAATCAGCAGTGTGCCCACGGCAATGCGAAGCGCGGCCAGAGCACGAATATCTACGGCAAACGGGTTTTGCAAATCACCCCCCAAATACTTATCGCGGGTAGTCTAACCAATAGCGTAGCCAAGAAAAGCCCCAAAACATTACCAAACGGTTAGACTTTGACGCAAATCACACAAAATAGATAGGCTTGGTCGGCTCATTCGTCTTGAATGGCCATCTCTCTGCCGTTTTTTTACCCAAACCTATATTTAAACCGCAATCGTGCGCGTATTATTCCGACATGAAACGCATTCTCTCCATCGACGGCGGCGGCATTCGCGGCATTATTCCAGCCTTGGTCTTGGCACACCTCGAAGACACCACAGGCAAACCGGTAGCCGACTTATTTGATCTAGTGGTGGGCACCAGCACCGGCGGCATACTGGCGTGCGCATTGACCCGCGCGGGCCCTTTGCGGCGGCCACTGTACAGCGCACACGACCTGGTCGAGCTGTACCGCGAACGCGGGCACGATGTGTTCAACGGCTCGGTGTGGCAGCGTATAAGCACCTTGGGCGGCGTACTCGATGAAATGTACGACCACAAAGGGCTCGAGGGCGTCCTGCACCACTACTTGGGCGACTCGCTACTGTGCCAAGCGCTTGCGCCCACCATGGTCACGGCCTACGACATTGAGCGGCGCGAGACCATCTTCTTTAAAAGCTGGCGCGAGCGCTTTAACCACATTAACTGCGTACAGGCCTGCCGCGCCACCTCTGCAGCACCCACCTACTTTGAACCCGCGCTTGTCGATTTAGACGAACAGGAACGCGCACTGATAGACGGCGGCGTGTTCATAAACAGCCCGTCGGTATCGGCTTACGCCGAGGCTTTAAAACTGTTCCCCGGCGAGGAGTTTCAAATGCTCAGCCTAGGCACGGGCGAACTGACCCGCAAAATCCCGATTGAAGATAGCCGTACTTGGGGGAAGGCTGGCTGGCTTATGCCGCTGCTGAGCTGTATGTTTGATGGCATGGCCGATGCGGCCGACCACCAAATGCGGCTGTTTTTAGGGAACAACTACCGGCGCTTACAGCTCAACTTAGCCGGCGCGAGCGACGATATGGACGACGCCTCACCTGAGAACATCAATGCACTTGCCGAACTGGCAAGAGATCTGATCGCCAAAGAGCACGAAACGCTAACGCAAATTAAATACTGGTTTCAGCCCGAGCTCTAGGTCAACCCTTACTGCGCGGCGCAGTTCCTAAGCCCTGCTTATGTGCATTCCTTTTAACACCAAATCGGGCTCATAATCCCCAAATTCGCCAAGTTGATCGCGCATCCACTGGCCCGCGCCACCCGTAAACACCCACTGTGCTTGCTGCAAATTGTGCCGATCACGAATCGATTCAATCGCACCGATTTGCGCATGCGCAATGCCAAAGCGCACGCACTCTGCCGTGCTTTGCCCAAGCGCGAGGGCATGTGCCACGGGGTCATCAAAACGCACCTTACCGGTGCTCGACAGCAGCGCTTTTTCACTGAGTGCCGCGCCGGGAATAATCACCCCCCCAAGGTGCTGACCGTTGGCCGCGACCACATCTAGGGTAAGGGCCGACCCTGCGTCGACCACCACCACGTGGGCCTGACGTGGATACCAGGCACCCAACATGGCCAGCCAGCGGTCTATGCCCATACGCTCTGGCTGGGCATACGAATTTTTTAAGCCCAAGTGCTCGGCGGGTGTGTGCAGCTGCACAATAGGTACGACATAGCGTGATTCCAACACAGCAACCAAGCCGTCAACAAGCTCTTGCTGAGCAACCGAGGCAAGCACCACACGGTCGATGAGCGGCGTATTGGGCAAGCCCTCCCAGAAGCTGGGTTCGGCAATGCCTTGCGCTTGGGTTTCGCCGGAAGACATTAGGCGCCACTTGGCGCGGCTGTTGCCTAAGTCGATGTGCAGTTCGGTTTGTGTGCTCACGGCATTGGGCTCGGATGTAAAACGTTATTATCGCTCATGCCTTGGTACAGTAAAAGTCAGAGTAAGAAGTGGCGTCGCATATAACACGCATCTTTAGCCCATATTGCCTGCCAATCGGCACTGCGAGCTATTATTTCGCCAAAAGAATAGCCTACTATACCAAGGCAACGTTAACGGCAACTAAACCAGCAAGGTTTTTGCCAGCCCTCGCCCGAGCCAAGCCAACAGTACTGAGGCCAACACCATTGAATGCCATAATCGATGAATTAACCCAACTCCTTGTCCAACTCGGACCATCCTGGGGCATGGGCTTTATTTTTGCGCTCGCCTTCATAGAGGCTTGCCCGGGGCTGGGCCTGTTCATCTCGGGCGTACTGCTATTAGCCACCGCAACGGCTTTATATACCAATGATGTGTTAAGCCTGCAGCAAATTACGATGTGTGCATTTACCGGAGCGATCATTGCCGACCACGTAGGCTATTACTTGGGCCGCTTTATCGGACCGCGGTTTCATCATTCAAACTTTGCGCAACGGCACGCTGAACGCATCGCGAAAACAGAGCGTTTGCTGCGCCGCTTTGGCCTAGCGGCAATACCCGTGGGCCGTTTAATTCCCGCGGTGCGCAGTATCACCCCCATGCTGCTGGGTTTAAGCGGCGTCTCGCGCCTACGCTTTAGCCTTATTGACCTACTGGCCTGTGCGTTTTGGGCAACGGCTTTGGGTGCGCTGGCAAGCGGCATAACACTCGCAATTGAATAAAACTGAGCTACACTAACAGTGCGTCAGTTGGCGTAAAGCCAAAGCCTGCGCTCACACGACAATACAACAATAAAACGCGCCCTCACCTTGAGCTGGCGCCAGCGATAGAGAGATGGAACATGTACCGCCGCGATGCGCTTAAACTGTGTCTAACGACTTTGGGGATAGCATTAAGTCCGTCCTTGCAGCGCGCCTTTGCCCAAGAGACCTCGTTGCACGACGCCACTGGGTCGATCTTGTCGGAGGTCCAACACAACACCTTGGCCGGTTTAGCCGAACTCATCATACCCACCACCGATACCCCCGGGGCAATCGCTGCCGGTGTACCCGAGTTTATCGCCCACCTGTATAGCCATTGGTTTACCGACAACGAACGAGAAACCCTGCGACAAGGTCTCGCCAGACTTGAGCAGCGCGCACAAGAGAGTCAGGGATGCCAGTTTTTTTCAAGCCAGCCAAGATTTTCAAATTGCTGAGTTAGCAGCAGAGGAAGCCGCGGCCCTGTCCTACGTATCGACTGCACCGGTCAAAGGCGTGGCTACGCGTGAGCACGACCCCAACGCACCTTTTTTTACCCGCCTCAAAGAGCTGGTAGTGCTTGGCTATTACACCTCCGAAATCGGCTGCAAACAGGAGCAAATCTACAGCCCCATGCACGGTAGTTACGAAGGTGAGCTACTCTATTCTGACTTTAATCGCCGCTTTAGCTCGTAGGATTCAGTATGCAAACCACAGATTTCGACGCGATTGTGATTGGCTCGGGTATCACGGGGGGCTGGGCCGCAAAAGAGCTGACCGAACAAGGCTTAAAAGTACTCATGGTCGATCGTGGCCAGATGATCGAGCACGGCAAAGACTACATTACCGAGCACCAACCGCCCTGGGCCGATGCCCTGCGCGGCAAACCCCTGCGCGATTTGTATCAACAAGACTACCCCGTGCAGAGTCGCAACTACTTGTTCGACGAAACCACTCGGCATTACTTTAACAACGACAAAGATAACCCCTACGCCAATCAAGACCAATTTACGTGGTTCCGCACCGATGTTGTGGGGGGGCGTTCCTTACTGTGGGGGCGTCAAGTCTATCGCTGGAGTGACTTGGATTTTGGCGCAAATCTGGCCGACGGGCACGGTATCGATTGGCCCATTCGCTACCAAGATATCGAGCCGTGGTATCGCAAGGTCGAGGAATTCATCGGCGTCAGCGGTCAAGCCGAGGGCCTCGCGCACTTACCCGACAGCGTATTTTTACCAGCCATGAGCATGAATGTGGTGGAAGAACACGCTAAAGCCAAAATTGAACAGCACTTTGATGATCGGATCATGACCATCGGTCGCGCTGCCGTGCTGACCCAGCCACACCTGGGACGTGGCGCTTGTCACTATTGCGGGCCGTGCCACCGCGGCTGTTCGGTGGGCGCGTATTTTTCGACCCAAAGCTCTACTCTGCCCGCAGCGCGCGCCACGGGCAACCTCACCCTGTTGGCCAATACCGCGGCAGAGCGCATTGACTATGACAGCAGCCTACAACGTGCCACGGGCGTTACTACAGTGAACACCCAAACGCTGGAGCGCAAACGCTTCAGTGCCAAGCTGATTTTTGTGTGCTCTTCTTCCATCGCGAGCGCCGCTTTATTGCTTAACTCTCGCTCCGAGGCCTTCCCCACCGGTCTGGCCAACCGCAGCGGCACCCTGGGCCACTACCTGATGGATCACACTTACCGCACCGGCGCTACCGGCGTGTTTACGCAGTTTAATGACTTTATTGATCGCGGTAATCGACCCAATGGCATTTATATTCCGCGCTTTCAAAACATCGGCAAACAAGATCGCGATTTTGTGCGCGGCTACAATTTCCAGGGTGCCGCCATGCGCATACCCCTGCAGGCTCAGGCCCTGTCGACTCCGGGATTCGGTGCAGACTACAAACACAGTTTACGCACGCCAGGGCCTTGGATCATGTATTTGATGGGGTTCGGTGAATGCCTACCGCGCTACGAAAACCGCATGGAATTACTGCATGACAAAACCGATCGACTCGGGCTACCGCAAATCCGGTTTCATTTTGAATGGAGCGATAACGAGCACAAGATTCGCGCTGACATCATGCGCGAAGCTCAGGCGATGCTCGAGGCCGCGGGTGCTGTGGCGATCAACCCCTTCAACTGGGTGGGGCTGGGCGGTGAAGCCATTCACGAAATGGGGACCGCGCGCATGGGTAAAGACCCGGCAAGCTCGGTACTGAACAAATGGAATCAGGCGCACGACGTGCCCAATGTGTTTGTCACCGACGGTGCGTGTATGACCTCATCATCCAGCGTTAACCCATCGCTGACGTACATGGCGCTGACGGCCCGGGCCGCGAACTATGCCGCGCAACAACTCGCAGAGGGGCTTCTGTAGTCCGCAATCAATAAGTGCTCGGTAAGCAACCTCAGTCGAGCCGCACTGGCCTGCTACGCCGGCACACCCTGACACATGGCGCAGTAGTACAGGCGCCGCCCCGAGAGGTCCACTTTCGTCACTTTGGTGCCGCACTCGTAACAAGGCCTACCTTGGCGCGCGAACACGTGATGGCGAAACTGACTTCGCTTCACGCCTTGTTCCTTAAGCAGCGCCACACGCTCAAGATCATTGGTAATGCCGGCTGTTTTATAGGCGCGCTTGCTAATGTCTAAGGTCGCCTCCCCCAACGCCATGCGCTGCGCTGGGCTTAAATCTTTGGGTCGAAGATTTGGGTTAACGCGTGCTTCAAACAAAATTTCAGACCGTAAGTAATTACCCACTCCGGCTAAAAACCCCTGATCTAAGTACAAGTGCGCCAGTTTGCGCCCCTGAAACTTGGCGTGCTCCAGTTGCTCGACAACGCGTTGCGGCACCAAGTCTTTGCTCAAAATATCAGGGCCAATGCGGGATAAAAATTTGTGCGTTATCAGCTCGTCAGCGGTTAGCACCTCGATATCCGAGGCACTGTACAACACAGCACTGTGAGTGGCCGTGTGCAAAGCCACACGCAAGGAGCGATTGGTTTTGGGCATGCGATCGCGTTTGACGACATACCAACGCCCGTACAGCTGATTGTGAGAATACAGCGTTAGATCATTGTCAAAGTGGGTCAGCAGCGCCTTGCCTCGAGTTTCGAGGTCAGTGACGCGCAAACCCGATAGCATGCCCTCGAATTCCTGCAGGCGCGGCAGGCCGAATTCAACGTGCTCGATCACGCGCCCGGCGACCACTTTGGCGATACGATCGGCGGCTCGGCGAATTTCGGGTCCTTCAGGCATAGCGTGTTTTCGTCATTGGTTAAGGCGAATGAATGGGGCGTAAGCAACGCTCTTAACCAATACGCAACAATCGCTGTTCTTGATTCATTTGCTCAGATATTCGTCCGCATTGATCGCTCACGAACCCCAATGGGTCGCGCGCGCCAGAGCAGAACGTGTGCTTTACACCAGGGTCACTTATACTTGGCGCCTGATTAACATCCACGGCGAGCGCATGACCCCTGTTTTTGAGCGAATTCTTGCAAGCTTTCGGCAACAAAGCTTTATGCAAACCCTTGGTGCACAGCTTACCGACGCCAAAGAGGGCGAAGTCAGCATCGAGCTGCCTTTTTCTGACGCTCTATGTCAGCAACAGGGTTTTTTGCATGCAGGCGTTGTGGCAACACTCGCCGATAACGTATGCGGCTATGCCGCACTGACTCAAACCCCCGACGGTGCCGATGTGGTCACTGCAGAATTCAAAATTAATTTTGTACGCCCCGCCATTGGTGAGCGACTCGTCGCCCAAGGCACCGTAGAGACGGTGGGCAAACGCTTGTGTGTCTGCCGCGGCGAGGTCAGCGCGATTTCACAAGGCACCCGCAAAACCGTGGCACTGGTGCAGGCCACCGTCGCTATTGTTTAAGGACGCAATCGGTGACTAGGCACTCAGTGCGCGACCATAGCGCTGGGCAATTTGCTCGGCAGCAATTTTACCCGATACCGCCGCAGACTCGGTGCCAATTTTGCCCTTGGGTGCATTCCCGTCCCCGACCATGTACAGGCCTCGAATAGGCGTATTCACCGGCATACAACGCCCGACCGCGCGACGCCCCGCAGGATACTTGCCGCTAAACTTGGCCTTGACCAAAATCTCAGCCTCGTGTTTAAAGCCCGGAAAATTCGCCTCTAACTCATCAATGGTGCGCTGCAATTCTTCGTCTAAATTCGCGTCTTCAAAGTGCTCGGGCGCACCATAGGCTGTGTGAACATACTTACCCTCGGGAGAATATTGCCCGGGCGAGATCGCCGAGGGAATTTCTAAGTAAATTAAATTGCGGTTGTTGCTAAACACCATACAGCCGTCAAAATCGGGGACCAGGGGGCGATCCATAACAAACGCCACGTGGTAAATGGGCACGGGCGTCGCGTTAGTGTGCAGCTGCTCGACATAGCTGCGCTCGAACATCGACTCGCCGCCACAAAAGTTTACGGTGGCGTCTGGCCCGAGGTTCGAGACCACCACATCGGCGGGTATAAACTCCTCATCGCCGGCCGCGTTTTTAACCTGTACACCCGTGACTTGACCGTTTTCAGTTTGAATCGATTTGCACACGGTGTGGCACAGCACCTTACCGCCTTTGCGCTCGATACCCGCGACCAAGGCGTTCATCAAAGCCAAATTGCCCTGGCGGGCCAAACCGAAGCGCGTGCCCTTGCTGCTGTGTTTTAAGAATAAAAAGAAGTCGTGGGCGCTCAGCTCATGCGTGCGCACCCCCATCAAGGCCGAACAGTAGCCGTCGAAGAGCTGCTTGACGCCCTCGTTGTCGGTGTACTGGTCGAACCATTCGCGCAAACTGATATTGTCTAGGGGTAGCCAGTCTAGGAGTGCGGTTTTGATATGACCCAGCAGTTTGGCCGCCTCGGCTTCGTCCTGCATCGCAAAGGTTACCATGCCCGCCAAGCCGCCACCCCCTGGCGGCAAATCGTAATCCCCATGGGGCATTCGATAGCGCATGCGACCCGTCACGTCTACCATATCCATCTCGACATTTAGGGCATCAAAGGCCTGGCGAATAGCGCTGGACGGACCCATAGGCACCATCATGGCACCCGTTGTTACCAAATAGTCACCCCATTGCCGATGCGAGCAGCGACCACCTGGGTACGGTGACTTTTCAAGCACAGTAACATCAAAGCCCTGTGCCACCAGGTAAGCCGCGGAACACAAGCCACCAATACCGGCTCCCAGAACGATGATTTTAGGCGAATTCATAGCGCATCCTTTTTATTGTGTTGTGTCATGCGGTCAGCGAGCCCCATGGCTCTGCGCGCACCATCATCATTACGATGCTATCAGCTTGAATTTAAAATAGGAATTAAAGATTGTATAAATAGACTAAAAAAGCGGTAACGTTGGTGACAGCCGTCAATTGCTGGGGCGGAATTAACCCAACTCGGTCAACGCAACAAGCGCTTGCTGCGCAAGATGAGCCGGCACAAAGATATGATCATGATAATACCCTGCTACCACATTTGCGCTGATGTCACGGCGTGCTAACTGAGCTGACATCGCGGCCGTTAAACCTACCGCTTCGAGGCTGGAGTGCACGGTCAAGGTAATACAACAAAACACCGCGTGGTACTCCAAGCCATGCTCATCGGCTACGTCTCTGGGCACAACCAAAGTCATGCCCTCGACCTCACGTACCATCGCGATAGGCTGGAGATTTGCGTGATCCCCATACTGCGCATGGGCAAAAGATACAAATACGTACTCGCCAGCAAGCAGGCTAGGCGCCATGGATTTCAGTAAAGTCGCTAGGTTGGTTTCCCCCGTCATGCTTGTCCTTTCTGCAACTATCTCGAGTCGTGTTATTGGCCTAGCGAGCTTGCGGTTTTAACACCCCTAGGCTTGAGGCCGCAAACTCACCTCGCCGCCATGAAAGCTCTGCAGCCCCAGCGTTGTTTCGATTTGAATCGCGCCGTCGCGGTCCACACCCCGCTCGGTGCCCGCTATGCGCGCATCACCCATCAGTATATTCACTGGCTGGTCACGGTAGGCATCGAGCGCTTGCCAAGCTTCCCGCCAAGGTGCAAAGCCGCGCTCCTCCCAGTGTTGGAGCAAGGGCAATACATGATTTAACACACTGGCAATCAGCTCTGCGCGCGAGGGTTTGACGCCCTGCTGATACACATCGGTCCAGGCTTGATCAATTCCGTCTTGCGCATATTCAGGCATGTTGACGTTTAAGCCCATGCCCACCACGACGGAGCATGGGCCCGCCATATCACCGGTTAACTCAATTAAAATGCCACCTAGCTTTTGCTGCTCGACCACAATATCGTTGGGCCACTTCAGCTGCGCGGTCGCTACACCTAAATCCTCTAGAGCCCGCACAACGGCAACGCCTATCGCCAAAGACAACCCCTGCAAAGCGGCGGCACCACCCTGCACCTGCCAACCCACCGACAAATACATGTTGCGCGCGTAGGGGCTAACCCAGGCTTTGCCGCGTCGACCGCGACCCGCCGTTTGCTGCTCGGCGCTAACGACAATGGCTTTACCGGGAATTGCGCGGTCGCTCATCGCCTCTTGGCAGAGGCGATTGGTCGAGTCGATTTGCTGTAGCACCTGGAGCTCGCCAATCAGGCTTTTGGCTGTGTCGTTAACAGCGCCCAGTACGTCGTTATCCGTTAGCAAATCCAAACCGCCGACAATGCGGTGCCCAACACTTTTCACCGCCTCTAAAGCTATGCCCGCTTCTTGTAACTTTTGCAGCTGCTTCCATATGGCGACTCGGCTAACGCCCGCAGCGTCCGCCAAAGCCTGTCCCGAATGCCACTCGCCGTCGGCTAAAACCTGTAATAATTGCGTATTCACGTGCTGCTCCTGTGTGTAAGCTCAGTGTAGCAAATGTCACGACCCTAGCCCTAGCCTCATCAGGCAAGGTATCTTGCATGTCTCGCCTTGACACGCCAACACTAGGTATTCGAGATTAGCAATGAAGGATTAAATCGCATCGCACATGGCTCAACATACGCGTTTTATTACACCAACTCGCAACGTGCTAGCACTACTTGTGCTGGTCGTGGGCATCGGTCAGGTGGCCATGCTTTGGCACACGACCTTGGGCTACGACAATTTAATACGCGCCATATTGGGCTTTACCAATATCTTAACGGCTCTGGGTTTGTTGGGCACATCGCGTTTGCCGCTGTTGGGCACCACCATCATGCTGTCTTGTAGCATCATGTTAGATGCCCAATGGTTCCGATCGGGTACAACCGACAGCACCCTCGTATTTAGTCTACTGTGTGTGGGTATGCTGGGTGGACTCGCTCTGGCGATTTTGACTGCCCGAGCGCAAGTCGCAGATTCAAAAGCTAATTAATCTTATACTCCACGCACGCCAAAGATAAGAATTATTCTCACCCAGTTATTGACAATCATTCTCATTTGCATTTAGATTACACCCATCACAACACAATCAGGAATGTATTGCCATGCGCGCCAAAGCTCTACCCCTTTCAATTGCTGCCATTCTTGCCAGCGGGGTCGTAACCACCCAAGCAGATGAAGCCCCCACTGCACAGGCGGATCGCGCTATTCCGATGCCGGTCATCGAGGTGGTCGGCAAGCGCGTTGACGACGCTAAGCGCTTAACCGGTTCGGTGGTAATGGTCGATCGCGAGCAAATCGAGGCTATCCAGCCGCTCTCCACTGAAGACGCATTACGCCGCGTACCCGGTATTAACATTAAAAGCGAAGAAGAAACCTCGATAGTGGCCAACTTTGGCATTCGCGGCTTATCGGCTAGCGAGTCGAAATCGCTGATGCTAGAAGACGGTGTGCCCGTCGCACCGGGTTTATTTATTGGCAACGAGCGCTATTTCAATCCACGCATCCAGCGGGTTGAAAACATAGAGGTCTTAAAAGGCTCGGCGTCCTTGCGCTATGGTCCCTCGACCATTGGCGGCGTGGTGAACTATCAAACCAAAAATCCGCAAGAAGGTGTGCTCATTAGCGCTCGTGCCGGTTCCTACGATATGCGTGAAGTGTCAATCGAGGCCGGTGCCACCACCGTCAGCGGCGATGCCTTCATGGGCGTAGTGGCCACGCATGCTGAGAGCGATGGCTTCATGAACAAAGGCTACGACATGGACGACGTCATGATCAAAGCCGGGCTGGCCATTAACGATGCGCATACACTCGGCTTAAAAGTCTCTTGGTACGACAACGACGCCAACATTTCTTATCGTGGCTTGTTGCTGGACGACTATCGCAAAGGCGCCGAGTACAACCCCGCGCCCGATGACTACTTTTTAACCGATCGCCAAAGCGCCGACGTGAGCCACGAATGGGTTCTTAACAGCCAAGCCACATTAAAAACAGTGGCTTACTACAGCGAGGTCACCCGCGACTACTGGCGCTACAGCGTCGATACTGCGGCCTCAACCACAGCGGGGCGCTGGGTGTATACCGACGCGTTAACCGGCAACAACCGCGCCTTCGAGCGCGTAGGTTTTGAATCGCGCTTACAGCTGACCAACACCTGGTTCGGCCTTGATGGTGAAGCAGAGTTTGGCCTGCGCTATATGGAAGAAGAGTCAAACGACACTCGCATTCGTGCCACGCGCACCGCCGACCGCACGGGAATTAACGACCGTCATCGCGTCGACAGCGCCGACGATATGGCCGCGTACGTACAAAACCGCTTCGAAATTAACGACCGTCTGGCCCTAACACCGGGCTTGCGTGTCGAGTCTTACGAACAGCGACGCGTTATCTTAAGTGACAACAACGCCTCGGCAAAAACCCGCAACACCGAGTGGTTACCCGGCCTTGGCGCGACCTACGAAGTGAACGATGCCGCGCAAATTTTCGGCGGCGTGTATCGCGCTTTCTCGCCTGCGGCTAATGAGGTCGCTCTGGATGGTCTGCAAGATCAACAGCTCGACGGCGAGCGCTCGACCAACTTTGAATTTGGCGTGCGCGGCACACAAGGCGCACTGAACTACGAAGTGGCGGCTTTTTACATGGACTTCGACAACCAGGTCGTAACCGGCAACTCTGACCCTAACTTATCACAAAGCAACGCCGGTCAAACGACGCATGCGGGTATGGAAGCAAGCTTCGGTTACGTGTTTGGCAATGGCTTTAGTATCGATGCCAACGCCACCTGGGTGCCAGAGTCAGACTTCGAGACCGGCGACTACCGCGGCAACCGCCTACCTTACGCTCCCAAAGTGTTGGCTAACTTAAGCCTCAACTACCAGCGCGGTGACTTTAGTGGCGGCGTATTGGTGCACCACCGCGGCGAGCAATACGGCACTCCTGACAACCAGATCGCTTTACCAACCGGTGCGGCGGGCGGCATTTGGGGCGGACGCTTAGCTGCCTACACCATTACCGATGCAGTGGCTCAGTACGAAGTTAACAGTAACTTGACCGTGTTCGGATCGGTAAAAAACCTAATGGATGAGCGCGCCATTACTGGCCTTCGCCAAGGCATCTATGTAGCGCCAGGTCGCAGTGTCGAGATGGGCGTACGTATTCGACTGTAACTCCGCAAATGCGGTGTGATCGGTAAGACTCCCACCGCGTTTACCACTACCGCAAGCTCCCCCGGCTGTGCGGTAACCTTTGGCCGCGGCCCCCCTGCCGCGGCTTTTTTATTCAGTATGTTGCAAGCAAGATCAGCGAATACAAACTGCTTGCAGCTCAATATCCAGGGCCTTCAACACCGCCATTATCGTCTCAAATCTTGGCTTCGCACCAGGCACCAGTGCCTTATAAAGCGATTCCCGACCCAAACCTGTCGTATTGGCGATCTTAGCCATGCCTCTGGCTCTGGCGACGTGCCCGATCGCGCGCAAGAGCTCGTCGGTATCGCCGTCGTGTAGCACCAAACTCAAGTACTCAGCAACAGCCTCTTTAGATTGGAGGTACTCGGTTATATCAAAAGATTCTAGTTCGTCGCTATGATAACTCTTGGGCATTGGCCAGTTCCCCTGCTAAGGTATTTATTGCATACGCTCCGTATCCACTGGGATACAATCTCATAATTTACGGTTCCCGCGCAAGCCCAATATCAGGTACAGCTATGACCCCAATTATCAGCAAACTAGACCACGTAAGCATCGCAGTCACTGACCTAGCGAGCGCCGTAAAAGACTATCAAACCTTGTTCAACACAACGCTTAACGCCCGCGCATCGAGCACTGAAAACGAGGCCTGGCTTTACACCGGCAACATCTGGCTGCGCTTGCACCAAAGCGACGATGCCAGCGGCCTACACCACATGGCCTTTGCCTGTAGCGACTGGGCAAACGCCCAGCGACGCATTAAACAGTTTACACTGGCGATCGATGAACCCGCGGCACCAGAAGCAAAGAGTAGTACAGTGCGCCTAAATCCCGAGCGCACGCGCGGACTATCACTCAGTTTGATGCTACAAGTTGCGCCCTCGCAAGATGCTGTAAAGACATCGCGCGACGTCACAGGGCTGGACCATGTGGTCATCAAAACCGCCCAACCCGAACATACCGGATTTGTCTATGGCTCGATATTGGGCCTTGATTGCCGCATGGATTTGAGCAACCCAAAATGGGATTCGCGCTTAATTTTTTATCGCTGTGGTGATTTGATTGTCGAGCTTTATCACCCCTTAAGTCGTCGCGAGCAGGACGCCCCCGACAGCTTTTTTGGATTGACCTGGCGCGTGGCAGACGTGAACGCAACTCGCACACGACTGCTCGACTCAGGCGTTCTCGTGTCTGAGCTACGACCCGGTCGCAAACCTGGCACGGCAGTATTTACGGTTAAGTCACATACGCAGGACGTGCCTACACTGTTTATCGGGCCAGCGTAAAAAACCACCTATTGCCAAACGCAGAGTCACAACACTCAGTAGCGCAACAGAAGAATCCATCCATACAGTGATATCGAGCAACAAGCGCTCCCGTGGTGCCGATATGTGCACCGCGCCAACTGGGAGTCTCCCGCGGATCTGAAGCGTGATTTTCGGAGCGCGAGCATCCTTAAAGACGGACGAGCGGTCTTCAATATCCCAGGCAATAAATACCGGTTAGTCGCGTGGATTAACTACGCCTACAAAGTCGTATACATCCGTTTCATCGGAACACACGCCCAGTACGATTTAATTGATGCGCAAACCGTTTAATCGAACAAGAGGTTACGATGGACATACAGCCAATAAAAACTGAATCGGATTATCAGCGAACATTGAGTCAAATCGAGGATCTCATGTCGGCTCAGCTCAACACTGAGCAGGGCGACAAACTGGATGTATTGGTTACACTAGTTGAAGCCTACGAGACCAAGCAGTTCCCCTTAGATCTGCCAGACCCCATCGAGGCCATTAAATTCCAGATGGAGCGGCTTGGTCTCAGTGCTAAGCATTTAGAGCCTATGATCGGGCGCCGCAACCGTGTATACGAAGTATTAAATCGTCGTCGAGCGCTGACGCTACCGATGATACGCAAGCTCCACGCAGAGCTGGGCATTCCAGCCGAAGCACTCATCAAACCCATCAAAGTTGCGGCCTAAACCCTAAGCCTTTGGGTTAAGCCCCCTTTGGCGCCCCGGGCAAACCGGCATAGTAGTGCCCTGCGGTCATTCCACCGTCCACCACCAGCTCCATACCCATGCAGTAACTGGCATCATCGGATGCCAGATAAGCCGCAGCGGCTGCAATGTCCGATGGGTCGCCGGCACGCTGGCTTGGGTAACGCGCGTACGCTTTGTTGACATCTTCGCGCTTGTTCCCCTGTGGGTTAGACAAGGGCGTGTCGATACCGCCTGGGTGGATAGAGTTTACACGAATACCCCGTGGGCCCCACTCCAGCGCTAACGATTTGGTTAAACCTCGCACTGCAAACTTAGTAGCACCGTAAATCGACACCGCGTTCGCACCTTCGAGCCCGTCGGACGAGCTCATGTTAATGACACTACCACCGCGTTTCTCGAGTAGCGGCAACGCCGCCTGGCAACCGTAAATAACCCCCATCAAATTGACGTGAATGAGCATTTCGATTTGAGCATCGCTGTAGCCTTCAAAGGGCGCAAAGAACAAGACACCCGCGTTGTTTACCAGAATATCCAAACCACCAAATTGTGCTTCGACGGCATGCATCGCCTTGGCCCAATCGTCTCGCGAGCTGACGTCTTGGCGCAAAAACTGCGCGCTATCCCCATAGGCCTGGATAGAGCTTTTTCCCAAATCCTCATTTACATCGGTGACCAACACCTTGGCGCCTTCGGCAATAAAGCGTTTCACAATGCCAGCGCCAATACCGCTGGCTCCCCCCGTCACTAGCGCGACTTTCCCTTTCAACCGTTGCATAACTTTTTCCCTGCGTGATTATTCTTGTTTTGATTCTACGATGTCCGACCACGTATCGCCATGTGACGACGACCGTGTGACGTGCCAAATTATAGTCCAGATGCGCGTGCACCCATTCATGCCGTGCTGGGCAATATTCTGCAAGCGCACGCATGAAAATTACAGTACAGTGCGTTAAGCGATAGAGGTGCCGATGACAACAATAACAGCGAATCTTAGAACACAGCTCACCTACGGTTTTGGTGCCGTGGCCTACGGCATTAAAGACAACGGCTTTGGATATTTTTTACTGCTGTTTTACGGCACAGTCGTGGGCTTAGAACCCGGGCTGGTGGGCACCGCCATTTTTATCGCGCTGGTATTCGACGCCATCAGCGACCCCATTATTGGTTACTGGTCCGACAACACGCGCTCCCGATGGGGACGCCGACATCCCTTCATGTATGCCGCTGCAGTCCCTGTGGCCATCAGTTATTGGTTGTTGTGGAACCCACCTGAGTGGGGGCAAACGGGCCTGTTTTGGTACCTTGTGTCTCTTGCCGTATTAATTCGCACTTTTATCACGCTGTATGAAACACCGAGTTCCGCGTTAATGCCAGAGCTGAGTACCGACTACGCCCAACGCACCTCGATTCAGGCCTGGCGTCAGTTTTTTGGCTGGAGCGGCGGCAATTTCATGAGCGTAATGATGTTTGGCTTGCTGCTGGTACCGACCGAGCAATACGCTATTGGTACCCTGAATCGCGAAGGCTACGAAACGTATGGGGTAATCTCATCGGTACTGATCTTTCTGGCCATTATCATCTCAGCGGCCGGCACCCATAACCAAATTCCGCATCTACGTGTTCCACCCAAACGTGACCAGCGAGGTCTGGCCGCTATTTTTAAAGAGCTGTTTCAAACACTGGGTGAAAAAAGCTTCATGGCGCTGTTCGCCGCCAGCCTGTTCGGTGCTATGGCCACCGGGCTTGCCGGCGCCATGAGCTACATTTTGCTGACCTACTTTTGGGGCTTGTCGTCTAGCCAAATCTTTATTTACACCTCGCTGGTTTTTATTTCGGCGGGCATTGGTTTGGCGGTAGCGCCCTGGTTTGTGAAGCGCTGGGGCAAGAAAGCGGCGGCGATTCGCCTAGGTGCCATGGCGTTTTCGGTCGCACCTGCGCCAGTGCTGTTGCGCCTTATGGGCCTAATGCCTGAAAACGGCGACCCCATCCTATTTCCGCTCATTGCGATCATTAATACCGTCGATCTCGGCTTAATTATCGCCTGCCAGGCCGTGCTGTATTCTATGGTGGCTGACCTAGTCGAGAACAACGAATTGCGCACCGGCAAGCGCAGCGAAGGCGTCTTTTTTGCGGCTATTACCTTTATTCGCAAAACCAACCAGGGCTTAGGCGCCTTTGCTGCCGGTATTATTTTAAGCCTGATTGCCTTTCCTCAAGGCGCCTCTCAGGCCGAGGTCTCAGACGAAACGCTTCGAAGTTTAGGTTTATGGCACGCACCCAGCCTGCTGATATTGTGGTCACTCATGCTGTTTTGCATCAGCCGCTATCAGCTCAGTAAAGACGATCATGAATCGAATTTGCAGAAGCTCAGAACACGCTCTTAGGGCTTTAGCATTTTTCCATCAAAAGCGCTCAGTCCCTCGTGCTTTACGAGTATTACTGTAAATATATCAGACCAGCCACTGCTTGAACTGGATTTACATTTGACGATTAACGTACTATAAAAAGCATTCTTAAAAGTACTTTTAACCGCACTCAATCGGCACGAGACCTACGAGGAAACCATGGCAACTATCACAGCAAACGAGCTCAAAACCAAAGGCATAACAGCGGTGGATACAGCGCTCGCCGAAGAGCCTACCGTTCAAATTACAGTGCGAGGTTCGGCCAAATACGTGGTGATGCGTTGCGAACACTACAACAAATTACGAGAGCAAGAGCTTGATCTTGCCATTCGCGAAAGCAGGGCAGAATTTGAACGCGGCGACTACGTTATCGAATCAGTAGAAGAGCACATGCGCCGAGTTCTGGAATGATGCCGTATACCCTGATTTACACAAAGCGCTATCTGAAACGCGCATCCAAATTTTTAAAGGCACGACCGGAGATTCACGCACAATACAAAAAAACGCTGATGCTGTTGGAGCTGAATCCCTTTCACCCCTCGTTACGCCTGCACTCGCTGAGTGGACGAAGCGATGGCGCCTACTCCGTCTCGATTAATATGAGCTATCGTATTGTGCTAGACATCGTATTCGTAGACGACAACATCGTACTTTTGGATATCGGCACCCACGACCAAGTTTATTGATCTAACCGTGCCATACGCCACTTAAGCTTAGCCATGTGACCCAAATACACAGAGATTTCATTCAACGGCGTACCTGGCACAATGCGTTTTGCGTAAACGTCCATACTCAAATCCAAGACCGCACGATTTTCAGGGTAGGCCTCTACGGCCCAATCCGCAAATTGGCTCGCTGTGGCGATATCCGATGCCATCAGCGCTTGAGTTTTCTGTAAAAATGCATCTATACCACCCGCAGCCTCAATCACCGCCAGCGCGATTGTTCGCGTTCTGGGCGCTTGCCAGTGTGAGGGTACGCCATCCCACCAGCCGGTGTACTGCCGCACCACCATTTTGGCGAGGTCCGTCACTGTGTTGTAGTAAGGATCCAGATCGGGGTGATCTTTTAGCTCGGGCGGCAACTCCACACTATGAATAATGGCATCTTGGCTCAATCCCGCATTCAGGCCCTCAGTGACTTGCGCCACAATCGATTCAAAGGCGCTGGCGACCGTATCGAGCTTTTCTTGAACGAGGTCCGCGCCTTGAATCGCCGGTCCGTGCATAGGCAGCAGCGTATCGGGCTTGGTCGCCGCCATGGCACGCAGCGCTTGGGCCCATTCGTCGATGTGCCGCTGGCGACGTTTACCATTGCCGGCGTTGGGCAAAAACGGCTGATGAAAGTCACCGCTGACCACAATGTTCCGCTCGGGCGCATGAATCCAAACGTGGTCTTCAGTCTCGCCACGGGCAGTGTGTAATACAAAGGTCTCGCCGCCCATAACCAAGGTTTTGGTCCCGGTAAAGGTCTCGGTTGGAGCGACCATTTCGGCCATGGTACGCGGAATATCTCTGGGGTCTTGGTTATTCATACGCGCATTCGCAAAATCAGCCAGCTGAACATCTAAGCCCATTTCGGTAAGGAACGCGTCAGAGGCAATAATGCGTGGCGTCATACCCGCTTGCTGAAAAGCCCACGCACCGTAAGCGTGGTCCAAATGATGGTGGGTAAAAATAATGGTATGTAGTGGCTTGTCACTGAGTTCTTTTAAAACATCAATCAGCACAGGGCCTGCCGGCGCATAGCCGGTATCCAATAACAGCAAGCCTTCGTCGGTTTCCATGACCGTCACATTCACCCAAGGCATGACGATGAACCACGTGCGTGAATCAATTTGCTGAACGTCCATCATGTCGCGCGCATCTTGCCGGGCTTCTTCAGAGGTACGACTGGCCATGTGGTGCGCAATCGCTCGCGACGAGGGGCCACCAAACCCATCGTGCTTACTGGACGACATCGATTGCGCAATATGTGGGTATTCCATTACTACGGCGCGCGTGTACTGAAACAGCTCACCGGGCTTTGGTGCGTCCAGTGAGGCCTCATCGGCGACTGCCACACCGTTGCCACATGCGACCAGCGCAAGACCCGCGGCCCAAGACTTAACGAATTGATTCATTGGCTTGCCTTATTATTTTTCGTTGCCTCATTATGCGCCCCAGCGGCTTCAGAACAAGTCACTGACTCGCATTCAAGCAACCTATACGTAACCCCTTTGGCTTATCGAGCCCTATTAAAGACCATCACAAAAAGGCCTAGTATGGGGCTGTCGACGAAGCCTTTGGAATAACCATAATGTGTGTAGTAAGAACCCCTTGGATAAAAAATCTGACAGCACTGCTTGCTGTTTTGCTGAGCTTTCCTGTATTGGCAAATGATCAGCCATTACTGAAAGGCGTCCCCGAACGAGCGCCAAACGTGGTATTCGTGCTGCTAGACGACGTCGGGTTTGGAGCCACATCGACCTTTGGTGGCCCAGTGAGCACCCCGACCCTCGATGCCCTAGCCGAGCAAGGCCTGCGCTTTAACCGCTTTCATACCACCGCCATCTGCTCGCCCACTCGCGCCTCACTACTGACTGGACGCGACGCGCACGCCGCTAACGTAGGCGCGGTATTAAACTCCTCTAACCAGCTAGAGGGATACCAAGGCATTATCCGACCCGATACCGCCACAATTGCGCACATCCTGAAGGATCAGGGCTATCGCACTGCGGCTTTCGGGAAATGGCACCTCGCCCCACCTTGGGAAACAACACCCATTGGTCCCTTTGACCGCTGGCCTGTTGGTCTTGGCTTTGAAAAATTCTACGGGTTTTTAGGTGGCGAGACCGACCAGTTTGACCCCACGCTTTACCGCGACACTTCGCCGGTGTCGAGACCGCAGGGCCACGACTATCACGTGACAGAAGACCTGGCCGACGAAGCCATTAAATGGCTGCGTTTAGGACACAGCTTGCGGAGTGAGCAGCCATTTTTTATGTACTTTGCCACTGGCGCAGCGCACGCGCCCTTGCAGGTGCCAAAGCAGTGGATTGAGGCTTACAAGGGTCAGTTTGATGGCGGATGGGACGCCATGCGCGAGCACATCCTCAAACGCCAAATCGCTTTGGGTGTGGTGCCCGAAGGTACGCCATTAACCCCCCGCCCCAATGCCCTACCCGCCTGGGACTCGCTCTCGGATAAGCAGAAACAGGTGGCCGCACGACTGATGGAAACCTTTGCCGGCTTTTTGGCGCACACCGACCATCAAATTGGTCGTTTGGTGCAAACCCTCAAAGATCTCAAAGAGTTCGACAATACACTATTTGTGTATATCGCAGGCGATAACGGTAGCAGCGCCGAGGGTGGTTTGGCGGGCAGTATCAATTATATGGGGGCCTTGCAGGGTTTATCCGAGACGCTCGACGAACAAGTGGCCGCCTTGGATCGCATTGGCGATGCAAGCACCTACCCACAGTACCCAGCGGGCTGGGCCTGGGCACTGACCTCACCTTTTCAGTGGGTGAAGCAGGTTGCCTCGCATTTGGGCGGCACGCGCGTGGGCACGGTGATTTCCTGGCCCAACACTATTAAAGATGCCGGCGGCCTACGGCAGCAGTTTACCCACGTGAATGACATCGTGCCCACAGTCCTCGAAGCCGCAGGTATTCAGGAGCCCCAGGTAGTGGCAGGTGTAGCGCAAAAATCCATGGACGGTGTGAGTCTTTTACCCGCACTCAAAGACGCGGCCGCGCCAGAGCACAAAACAACGCAACTGTTCGAGGTAAACGGCAATCGCGCCATTTACCACGAGGGCTGGATGGCCTCGGCGTTTCACAAACGCTACCCCTGGAGCGTAGGTGTACGCGCCGGCGCCACCCCCATGGAAGACGACGAATGGGAGCTGTACAACCTGAACGAGGACTACAGCCAGGCCAATAATTTGGCCAGCACTTATCCCGACAAGCTCGCCGAACTGCAACAAGTCTTTGAGCAAGAAGCAAAGAGCTTGGGCATTTGGCCCATTCAAAGCGCCATGGATGCGATGAACACTCACCCCATTCCCAACTTGCGCCAAGGCCGCACCGAATTTACCTACTACCCGGGCGCCGTGGGTATTGCTGAAACCCAAGCACCCCCCATTTACAACCGCTCGTGGTCACTCAGCGCAAAACTCTCAGGCGCCCAACCTACGGGCGTTATCGCCACCATGGGCGGCTTGGTTAGCGGCTGGAGCTTGTACTTAAACGCCAACAGCCAAGCCGAATTTAAGTACCGCAACTTTGAAAAAGGCGAGGTGCTACTGACCTCGGGTCCAGTGATATCGAGCGACACGACCGTCGGCGTCGTCTTCGACTACGACGGCGGTGGCTGGGCGCGTGGCGGGCAGTTTAGCTTGATTGTAAACGGCAAAATCTTAGTGCAGGACCGCATTCAATTAACACCACCGGCCTACTTCTCGATCGACGAGACCTTTGATATTGGTATCGACACAGGCTCACCGGCAGGCAACTACCCAGCCGACCAACAGGGCTACCCCTTTGCCAGGGGAATTATCGAGTCTGTGACAATCACAATAAACTAGCCCACAAAAAAGCCGGCGAATGCCGGCTTTCGAATCTAAGGTTCTCAGAAGATCTAGCGCAATGTGCAAGCCTGCTCTCTTTTCTCAATCGCAGCGTCGCATTTAGAGCCCTCTTTTTTACAACGTTTATTCTCATCTTTCCGAGCTTTTTGACAGTTCTTTATGAACTTATCCATATTCTTTTGTTCGTTTTTGGTCAAACGATTAGCAACGTCGCCAGCAGACATCGGCGCATTTTGCATGATAATACGGGCTTTCGAAAAGTTAGGCTTTAGACTGTACACTTTTACCAGTCCAATCAACTCTTCTTCAGCGCCTAGAACTTCTCCCGTATCAGGATCAACAAAACCTTCTCCCAGAGTGACGACTTTTAAAATTTCATCTTTCTTTAAAAATCCTTCTCCATAATTCAGATAGACCTCATCATCGGAGGCTTTTGCAATTTTGACTGGGAACAAGTTTTGGGTAAGCGATTCCGCCAAGCCTCTGGATGCAGCTGCACTCAGATTATCAAACGCCTCAATACCTATCCCGCGGCATGGGTTAGATTCGCTATCACTCGTATTAACACCGTCTTCTTTTGTTATATTTTCGCTCAACCGGATCTCTCCAGTCATTACATCAACAACTCGAACATCCAAACCAAGTTTCGCGCGACATTCGCTCATGATCAGCAAGTTTTTAGCCTCCAAACCTAACTGGGTAACTCGGCCGTAAATTAGATAATCGACACCGCCGAACCCTCCAAGGCTTTGTGCTCCGCCATCAACTAGTCCTTCCATCGACATGTTTTGCTCGGTCAGCAATTGATCCAGACGGCCTCGCTCCATCAGCATAAACTTGCCGGTTTTTGAAAGCGCGGTCTCGATCGCAGTTTGTATATTACGAGTGTCATAATCCCGAAAAGAACTATCGAACGTGCCGACCGCAACGATCGGCTTGTTTCCCTGTGAAAATACGACTGGAGCAAAAAAAACAAAAACCAATAATGCAATATTTTTATAAAAATTCATGGTATCCCCTAATTAAATTTTTCGACCACGCTTCTCGACTGGAGCGCTTCTGTTTGACGACGACCCTGCTTCTGGCGCCTTTTCCAATATTCTCACCAGATCACCCTTAGCTGGGCCCTCACCTTCAAGCAATTTTGCTTTGGAGAACTTATCCGTGGTTGATGTTACCTGTAACTTCCCAAGGAAAATCTCCTCCGAGCCCAAATTCAACCCGGTTGCTTCGTCAATAAGCTCTTCTCCAGGCTGAAAAACAGCGAGAATGTCACCCTGATCCAAAATAGACGACCCATAATTTAAATAAATAACCGAGCCGCCTTTAACGACCTCAATGGGAAAAATACTAGTGGCGATCAGTGAAGCAACTTTTTTAGCGGCCATGCGCTGCACGTCCGCGAGAGGATCTCCCGCTCCCTTTGCAGTTGCGAAGCTACCAGTTGCCATGCCACCCGCGGATTTGACCATCGCTTCAGCAGTTTCTGCTTTTCGGATTTCGCCAGTCGATGCATCTACCACCTTGATATCAACCGCCATTTCCGTAATGAGACTCGCTGTCGCAAACTGCCCTGTTGCCATACCTGATTTGCGCTGACCTAATTTCGTGATTGATCCGTAAACAAGATAATCAACGCCGGCAATGTTGTAACCACCATTCGCCGTTCTACCGTCGCCCACCTCATTATTCATTCCTTGCTCAGCCAGAATTTCATCGACCCGCGCGCGCTCCATGATCTTGAAACGCCCGACTTTGGCCATTTGTGTTTCCAGCATTGCCTGAAAATTCTCGCCTTTTGCATTACGACTCCAGTCGTTTACGGTTTCTTTGATAGTTGAAATACCTACGATTGGTAAGTCCTGTGCTGCCAACAGCGTTGACGAGGCTAGAAACAAAAATGCAACGAATAATTTGTAAAGCTGCGCCATACTTCCCCCTTTCCTTTCTAAGTGTGCGAACGTTCCGGGCCTGAACTCTCGCTGTTCATTAATATTTATTTCTGGGCACCTATGTAAACACTACGCTCAAGAACCTCTTTCGGATCAGACTGAGAAATTGGCTTTTCCGACAAGACTTAAGGGTTATACCAAATCGGTGACGAGTAGGCTCGATCAACGGTTGTCATGGGCGTACCCTCGGGGAATTGTGTCCCCAAACGCGCCCGGTCATACGCGGTCCATCTGGGTTTAGGAATTTCAAGCACACGCACATAGTAAAACGCGCGCTGAGCTGGGTCAAACTCCGGGTCCTGCCAGTACGCCCTCAGAACGGGCGCACCAATGGTGTTTTGGTAGGTCGCTTCTTGCTCGTTTACCGTATTACCCACCGACTGACGATTACGACCATCGTCGTCAGGCAAGCGTCCACCCGCCAACGCAACATCGTAAATACGTTCCTGCATTTGCCCCGCAGCATCAATGTAGCCTTTAATGACTTGTACCCGGTCAAGATTGGCGCCATCGGGGTCCCGCTCGGCATGAATCATCAAAATGGGTCTTTGATCGCCAGAGGCTTTTGATAAATCCCCCCCCATAGGGACGCCTTTTTGATAACCGAAACGATCGAAATCAGGGGCAAAAAAGTCTTCTTGAGTGTAATCAAAGCCGCCAAACAAGCGCAGTCGAATACGTGAACCCGTGGTCGCGTAAACCTCTTTGCGCTGCATAGCCTCAAAAATCGCCTCGCGGGTATTTTCGCGCGCCCACACTGCGGCTAAGCCCGAGGCCAGAGCCATACTGTGGTCTTGCTGCACTTCGTGTGAACCGGGTCGCCCTGTAATGGGCTCATTGACCCGAAAGCTTGAACCGGGCTCGGTGGCGGTGACCTTACCAAAGAAGTTATCTTCCTCCGCGGTAGATAGTGCCGTGTGGGAATCGGTGGATCCAACCATGCCGAACTTAAAGGGGTTAACGCCCAGAGTTGCCTCTAACGCCATACCGCGCTGCAGGGCATCGCGGGCATATTCGTAGGTCAACATGTCTTGCGTTTTGGGCTCGGGCCCAAAACTACCGTTGTCCCAAGTGCCGTAGTCGGCGTATTCGTCATTGGGCGATAGCAAGGGGTGCGCTTCGCCGTCGCCTTTGATTTGGGTTACCTCATACATAGGCTCCCACCGCGCCCGTAATGTGGCGTATTCGGCGGTGATGGGTTCACCCGTTAAGCGGTCTTTATCGCTGAACATCAAGCCATTCGATAGGTTGCCGTTGTGGGCCAGGGCCAACAATTTGCCACCAGTGTTTTGTTCGTACTCTGCCATCCACAGCCAAAGATCCTTCGGGTCTTTCGATTGGTAAGCAGAAAACGGAATAATTTGGTTAGCGTAATCCGCATTGTCTTTAAAAATCACGTTGCGATGCAGGTTCGACCCACCCGGTGCCAGAGTCCACTCAAACCCAATAAAACTGGTAAACACGCCAGGTTGGTAATGTTGGTCAGCAAAGCCGGTAACGCGAGACCAAATATCGGTGGCGATGGGCTCTGAGGCTGCACCGAGTGGATCGCGCGCTTTATCGAGCCCGCCACGCTGCCATAAGCTGTACGCTTTGATCATATTTTCAACTTTGCCGGTACTGGCAAGGTCGTACACCTTACGGCCAAAATCCTCTGCCAAAAGTGCGGCGTTTTGTTCGCGTAAGGCCACCGGTAAACCCATATTCTCAGCGTGATCAGTCACCACTAAAAAATCGAGCGGCCGGTAAAGCTTTGCCGGTGTTCCAGTACTTGAGAGCACCTCCTCGCCTTTGGCAAACCGGTAAGCGTCGTCGGGCGTCCGCAAACTTCCGACCAAGCCAGCGTCGGTCGAATAGGTTGTGTGCAAGTGGGTATCACCAAAGTACACATTTTTGGGGAAGTCAGCGCTTAGTGTCTGCGAGTAGTTCGTGGGCTGTTTAACGATGGGGGTAATGGGCAGGGTTTCAGCTTGGGCCGAGCAAGCGGCAACCAATAAGGCTAGGGCCGTCGCAGTACCTAAACAATGCGACTGAGTATGCAGCTTCGATTTCATGGTGATCTCTTCTTATGTTTTGTATTAGGCAATGAGGGCCCGTTTGAACGTTATGCGAAGCGTAACCTAGGCGTCAGTCTTTTTGCCAGTCAGATACTGGGTCTTTGCAAGCCAAAATAGGCGCAGAGAGGTAACATCAACACCAAAAAAAAGCGCCCCAGAGGAGCGCCAATAACGATAACCATTGAGGTTACGCAGAGTTTCCGAGGAAACCGTGCCCTGTTGGCAACTTACACGCGTCCAGTCAGTCAACGCCTTGAATTGCAAGCGGCTAATATCCTTAGGTGTACTAATGAACGCTGGCACCTAGGGATTTTTGTTCGGGCTGCACACATCTCAGCTTGCGTCGAGCCAGTCCAGTAAGGCATGAGCAACGGCCATAGGTTGCTCCATGGGCAGCATATGACCCGACTGGGCAATAATTACGCTCGACATACCGCACCGTGAGGCCATGGCTTGCTGATTTTCCGTTGTAATCACGCGATCACTGTCGGCAATAACAGCAAGCTTTGCTCGGCTAAAACGGGATAAAAATTGTGTTCGATCGGGCCTTGTAGCCATCGCTTTTTGATGTGCAATGAAACGTTCTGCACCATAGTGCTCTATGTCAGATTGCCTCGCTGTTTGTAAGTCAGCTCGCGCAAGATTATCGGGGTGGTAGGTCAAAGCACTCGCTTCAGCTGCCAGGCGGTAATAGCCACCCTGCTGTGCTTGGGCAATTCGCTCGGCGCGTATCGCTCGTGTCTGGTCTGTATCCGCGGCGGCACTGCTATTAATTAAGGCTATACCAAGCACTTGGGGACCTGCCGCGGCCGCCACTGCGAGGGCCACCATACCACCGAAGGAATGACCTATCAGATAGACCGACTCACTACCCACCTCGCCCAGTACAGATTCAGCGATTGCTTCAACAGACTCATAGGGCGGCAGAAAAATTGAGCGACAGTCCCAGCCCCTCGCTTGCATCACCGTGATCACCTTGTGCCAGCTGGCAGGCGTGTTGTTCACCCCGTGCAGAAATACAAGGCCCATTACTGTTCCCTAAACAAAACCGTAGGAAAAGAGTAAAAGCTTTTATTTTAACTGTCTATTTTTATATATAAAAATTTATATATCAGATACTTTCTCGAGCGTCGTAATCGACTCTTCACACCATCGCAGCTCCTCGGCAACGAGACCTATGCGTCGACGGTACAACAGTGTGCTACTGAAACGAGCGTTGTGTGGGTCATCGCAGTCTGCGGGAAAGTTTGTCACCAGGGCTTGGTATTTCGCCCGCAGATCCTGCTCGTAACGATTCAAAAATCTTTTGCGATGCCACAGCAAACGAGCGATAGCATCAGGGCCTTTGGACCACGCCGAGAACAACATTGATAAAAAATCATCACGGGTTACAGGCGGTTCTGGATCGGTATCTAGCCAACGCGCCAGCGCAGCTTTGCCGGACTCTGTCAGTTTAAAGAGTTTTTTGTCAGGCCGCGCCGTTTGTGCCTGAATCTCGAAGGTCGCATACCCATGCTGTTCAAGCTTAGCGAGGATAGGGTAGATTTGGCTGGCATTCGCAGGTCGAAATGACTGTAAATCCTTAACAACGTCATACCCTGTTCTTGGTTGTCGCAACAAAATACCCATAACAGAATAGGTTATCGTGTTAAATCTCATAGTCGGCTTTCGATACGCTGCTGTTTATAGCGCCCATTGTACCGTCTTATTCTGGCCAGGCACCAATAAAGCACTGCGGCCCAGAGGTACTGGCGCAACGCAAAGTGGTTTGAGTTTACGAAAAGAATGCAGGAGCGCGAGCCAGCTGGAAGTAACTCGCGTCCTGTTAAAACAAGGCGCTAAGGATCCATGCTCTCGCCCATGCCGGCGTACACAATGCCGCCATCGACTGCGATGGTTTCACCAATGACATAGTTGCCCGAACGGGCTGCTAAGAAAATGGCCGTTGCCGCCATGTCTTCATCGTTTCCAACGCGTTTGTTAGGAATACCCTGTGCCACGGCATCGGCGTGGTCACGCGCAGCGCGGTTCATTTCAGAAGCGAAGGCACCGGGGGCAATCGCAGTGACATAAATATTGTCGCGCACCAAACGCGCCGCCATACGCTTAGTCAAATTGATCACCGCCGCCTTAGATGCTTGATAACTGTAGGTCTCCCATGGGTTTAAGCGCAGGCCATCGATCGAGGCGATATTAATCACTTTGGAAGGCGTTGCTTGGGTGGCGTTCCCCTGCAATGCAGGGTACAGAGCTTGAGTCAAAAAGAACGGTGACTTCACATTCAAATCCATCACCTTATCCCAGCCTGCTTCCGGGAAATCCTCGAAGTTTGCACCCCAGGCCGCACCGGCATTGTTGACCAGAATATCCAGCGACGACTCGTGCTCGGCATAGGCCGCCGCTAAGGCTTTGCAGCCCTCCACGGTCGAGATGTCCGCCGGCAGTGAAATACAATTTGGGCCTAGCTCAGCCGCTACCGCATCGCACACATCTGCTTTACGCGACGAAATATACACTTTAGCGCCTTGGGCGATGTAGCCCTTAGCGATCATTAGGCCGATGCCGCGCGATCCACCGGTAACCAAAGCCACGCGTCCTTCCAGTGAAAACAATGAACTCGTATCCATGTCGTACTCCTATTTAAATTATTTGAACTTTGGGTACGTTATCGAAAACCCCACGGAGCCGCAAGGTATTCGGTCGACCTTTTTGCGAATTCAAGGCATAAAAAAACGCCCGCAGCCAACGCTACAGGCGTCTTCATAGCCAAGGCCTTAGCTTAGCGAGCGCATTCGTCAACCCAACCGCGAATATCGCGCGCCGTCACACGGCTGATATCGGTCACAGTTGAGGTAAATAGTTCCGCACCATGCGCCGTGCCCATAACTTGCCGGCATTGGGCTTGCACCCCTGCATTCATAAGCTTGCGATAAAAGTCGATACCTTCATCTCGCAAGGGGTCGCACTCATTGACGCTGACCATAGTGGGTGGAAAGTCTTTCAGTTCATCGTTGCCAGCGAAGTACGGCCACGCCAGCGGATTCTTGGCCAACAGTTCATCCATACCGTACGCCATAGCACCGTGGTTATTCCCAATGGTAATGAAGATGCCATCGTTTTCGGAGCTGGAGGGAAACTCCGGTCGTGGCCATTCACCCGAAATATAGGGGCAAAGCGCATACAAACCGGCTTGCTTGTCACCGTGGCCGTCACGAATCAGCTTCATAGTTGTCGCAATGCTTAAATTACCGCCACCACTCTCGCCGGCAATGATCATGCGCGCCGGGTCAATATTAAAGGTTTCAGCCTGCTCGTATGCCCACAAAAAGCCCGAGACACAATCGTTTAAGCCCGCCGGGAATGGCGCGACTTCAGGCACACTGGAGGGTGTCAGGCAGTTCCTAAAATCGACCATCACAACCGCCAAGCCCTGGTGCGCAATCATGCGACCCCAGGTTTGGTAGGTGCCAAAAAAGCAGGATAAGGTCATCATGCCGCCGCCGTGAATGTAATACACACAGGGCAGCGTCTCGTCGGTATCGGGGCGCATGACCGACAAATGAATGATGTTGCCGTCAGGTTCTGACTGAATCGAGTGCTTCTCGATTCGCAAGCCCTCTTTGGGTGCGACTTTGATGTTGTCCATCGCACCAAACATACCTTCCATGGTTTGCCGGCGCGCAATACCCTCGGGGCTGTTGGCATCGGCTAACAAGACCTCACGATTCGGCACATCCACCGGTGGCTCGTCAGTACCCGATAGCTGGCCCATAATTTTTAGGGCCTGTTTTAGGCGTGGATCTAACCTGGGATCCTGATCGGGGTCATACTTCATACAACATTCCTTATTATTGTTAAAACTTGCGTTATGTTTGGGCTCTTTGTGACACCATAGTTTGCCCTAGCTCTCACGCATCAAATAAATATCGCTACGGTTTGGCGTGCCGCCATCACCGCGCGCCCCTTATCATCCCACAGCGTCATAGCCTGCGACGAATAGCCGTGCTCGGCCTGCTCTGAAACAGCGCGCAATAGCCACCAACCCGATTCACTAGCTGGCTGATCGCTTAAGACATCAATGGACCAGGTCATGGTGCTAACAGGCGCACCCTTGGAAAACTTAATCATCGATGCCGGGGGCAATGCGTCAGCCAGCGCGATAACAGGCGTTAAGCCCTCGGGCAGTTCATCGTCATCATGGCGCAACCAGACCGTCATGTCGGGCTCGTGATCTGGAGTACAGGGTGTAGCGCCATCTGCCAGCCGTCCACGAAAATGCTGCGTAAAACCCGGCACACCATTGCGGTTGAAAAAGTCACGGCTATCGTTCACATCGGGCACCGCGGGTACAGGTATATCTAAATATGTTTGCTCTGACGGTCGCTCAGCACCAAAACACAGTAAGGCTCTGGCGGCCATTCCGGCCTCGCCCACTAAATCGACGCCCACAAAAGCCGCCGACTTACCGCGACGCAATAACGTTGGGGTAATGACCAACTCACCCACGGCGGGGCCGATAAAAGCAAACTGCGCCGAACGCAAAGGGGGCAACTTTTCATTAGAGCGCACAGCGGCCTCGAAGCATAAAGCCGCCGATAAACCACCGTAGGCCGTGCGCCCCTGCAGCCAATCATCGGGAAGCGTGACCGAAAAGCTGTCGCCGTTTTGAGACATCGCGGCCAAAAGCTGCTTAAAAGGAGTACCAGACATAGGGTTTACCGCCGTAAAAAGCCATGGAGCTTAGCGCGCCTTGCGCAGAATATCACCCCCTTGGCGGGGGCTTTTATTGACTTGTTGCGACCGAGATCATTGCTTGTAAGACGTTCGCAGCAACAGCCCGCTCACTGAATCCGCGTAATCACTGGTAACACATAGTCGCCCGATAATGCCTCCGGTTTAGGTAAGTACAAGCGGGTTACCACATGAAAATACGACTCGGGTATCGGCAGCCAGTTAGACACGCCCTCGGCCGGTGGGCGCGCCGATAAGGTCAGCACCAAACTGCCATCGTCTTCGTACTGTAGCCCCGGGGTGCGGTCACCAATGGAATAACGACCCAAGCTGTTCTTGGTCAATTGGGAGGTTTTCGCATCGTAGGCGGTAATCGACCAAAACGCATCGACGGGCGGCAACTCGCCCTTGGCAAACCGCAGTTGATACACGCGATCACCCTGCAAAAACTCGCCCATTTGGTCTGTCACCGAGGCGGGATACATGGCTTCTTCGGGTTGATTGATGTAACCGCCGCGAGCAATTTCAGCGCGCAACAAATAGTCCAAACCTGGGTCGGCAATTTTATCGGATATCATCCAGCCGTTGGCCACGCGCGTCGGTTTAAAGCCGCGCTGAGTTAATAGCTTAGGACCCTGCACGATGGCACAACCTAAACCCAGTAATTCATTGGCGCTCAGTTTATTGATATCAAAATTAGAATTTGGCCCCAAACCAAAACGATCAAATTCTGCCAATAAGCCCTCAGCACTGGGCGGCACGGGCATAGCTTTAAGCGCCTCGTTCAGTACAGCAAAGTACTGAATGCTTTGGTGGGGGTTAACCGCTGATGCCGACACTGGCTCTGGCCCCCTCTGGCCGATCAATTGTATCTTCTGAGCCATTGCGCGAGCCTCGGCTTCATCGGCGGTGTCTTGCGCAAGGACTCGACCCAACATCCAATTGGTATCGGTCGCCAGACGCACCACCTCAACACCGGGTTCTACCACGCCACCCGTCGGCCCAACTAAGGCGTACCGGCCGGCTTTGCCCTGATTCGTTCGAGTGCCAACGTGTGTAGGTTTACCGTACAAATCCATGAACGCCAGCGTGTAATACCTGTCGCCCATGTCGGGGACCTCAAGGTAAACAGGGCCTTCCGATAAATCGACCCACGCATTCATGTACAACGTATCGACGTTCGGCGCGCGCAGCTGCCCTTGGGTCTCTGGCGTTAATAAATGCGGATAAATGGCAACGTCGTTCACCGCAGAAGCGACAGGCTGTCCTTCCCGCGTCCAATGAGTCTCGTTAAATTTTTGCTTGTGTAAATCGACAATCGGAAAGCCGTACACATAGGCCTGTAGTCCCACGCTTTGCGCATAAACAAACTCGATATCGGTCTGCGCCGCGCACGCCTCGATCGCAGGAAGCGGCATCGCTGCCAGTAGAGCATCAAACATCCTTACCTCTTTTTACCTTTTGCCAAGCCCCGGGGGAAAGTAAAATCTTGAAATAAATATCTCATTAGGCCGTTACGTCATCGCGACTCAGCGTACGAATTTCTTCCCAATCAATAATTAAGTGCCGCCGCGTAAACTGCCACCGACCGCTGTTTTTACTCAGCCGATCCTGGTAGCGAATGTGCCAACTCAGAATCTTTTTCTCGCCGTCTAATATTTGGATGTGGTCAGCAATGCAGTAGGTTTCTGCGACGATCTCAGCACCTTCGCGCTGCGCGGTGACGTTCATGACATTATGGCGCGTGCGCAGAAAGATTTTCTCTAAGGTGTCGATAAGCTCCAAACACCCGTCGAGGCCCTCGTTGTAAAACCCAGGGCCATCGATTAAGCAATTCTCGGCCAATGCTTGGCGCCATAGATCCTTGTCTAAACGGTCGGCACCGCGAGCATAGATATCAGCAAGGTCACGCACGATCGCGACCGGGTTTGTGGTTGGCATGGTTATTCACCTTATTATTCTTAACACTGTTAAGCAGTGTAACCGACCGGCCAAAAGCCTCAAGTGAAGAGCGTAGTCCGCTCAGCTTATTTTAGGCGCTAAAAAAGCCACGCTCGCACATTAGGGGAGGATGTGAACGCGAGCGCAGCAGGAGATGATCTGAGTCTACTTGGCAGGCTTTGCTTTGTACTTGTTTAATACGGCAGTGCGCAGCTCACTGAATTCTTCATCCGTGATCAAGCCTTCGCGCTTGGCGTCGCCCAAATCACGAAGTTCTTGCGCAAGGCTGCTACGACCGGGGTGCGGCATAGGGGCCATATGGGGCATGAACATCCCATTTTTATCGCCAAGCTTGATGACTTTTACACCCTTGGGCGCGTAGGGCAGCTCCTGCGCATCGATCAACATCTCGATATCGATGTCTTCGCCCTCGGGCATGTCATCAGCGCTGCCCACCCACCGATCTACCTCACCATTGGGGCCACGAGTTTCAATACGAACCATGCCTTCACCCGGTGCTTCACCGTCGTTTAGAAAGACTTCGACTTCTTTCTCGATGGCGTCACTGCCCAAACGCTTTACAAATACGCGATGCTCGCCCACTTCCATGGCATGGCCCTCGAACTGTGAAGCACATTGGCTCACACAATCTTCTAACGAATCAGCGGCTGGTGCGGCGGTGGTGGTCGTCTTGGCTGCAATCACACAACCCGGCAAAGCGCCCAGTAACGCAATAGCAAGCAGTGATTTCTTAAACATGGTCGGCTCCTGTACGGACGTTCTTCAATGATGTGCAGTGTACCGCCGCCGACCACCGAAGCCAGAACCTTGCGTTAAAGCGTTAACACATCGCGTTAAGACGTTTATAAACCCAGCTGAGCGCGTGCATGGGCGGCAAAGCCCGACCCCGCTTGCGCAAATAAATAGAATGCCGAGATCCCGTGATGCTCTAACTCTTCGGCTTCCTCGGGGAAGCGCACGACGGCGGCCATGTGACCGGGATAACCGAGCTCTTGAAGTAAGCGGGTCACGACCATATTTTCTTGATGGTTGGTTAGCGCCAGCATCACAAGTTTGACCTCTGACAAATCGATACGCGACCAAAAATCGGGGTCTGTGGCATCGGCGGCAATCACGCGCCGGTGGTCAGCCATGTGTTTCAGCAACTTATGATCGTTATCGTCCACACCCAAAACACCGTAGCCGTATTCCGTCGCCAAATCCTCGTAAGCGCCCGTTCCGATATTACCCATTCCCAACACAATGACTTTTACGCCCTGGGTATCTGGGTGCGATTGGCGCAGTTTAATCGACTCAAAGGACCGCAGCTTGGGCTGCCAACGTCGGTACCAGGAGTGCGCCTTGGTATTGAGCGGCGATGACAAAATAAAACTCACTGCAATGGCCAAGCTGATTGCACCACTCCATTGCGCATCGACCCAGCCCGCGCTAGCCGCGACCGCGAGCACAATTAACCCAAATTCGCTGTAGTTACCCAGCGCCATCGAGCTTAAAAACGACACGCGCGCAGGTGCATGTAGCCTGGTTAATAAAGGAAAATAGAGGAAGGGCTTTAACAGCGATAACAAGCCAATCACCACCGCAATTGCGACGATTTGCGGCTCGGGCCAGCCCGATAAACCAATAAGCAAAAAGAAGCTGACCAAGAACAAATCTTTAAACTGCATTAGGTTTCGAGACAGCTCTTTCGCCTTTTGATGTCCCGCCAAGCTCGCGGCAATAATCAGCGCACCCAAATCACCTTTAACGCCCACCATCTCGCACAAAGCTGCGCCACCCAAGGCCAAGGTAAGTCCTGCCAGGGTAAACAACTCACCGTAGCCACAATAACTCAACAAGCGCAGCATGACCGGACGCAGAGGCACCAACAAAAACAGGGCCAGTGCTTCTAAGGTCGGCACCTTACCTGCGGCGAAGGCTAAAAACACCACAGCCGCCAAATCCTGCACAATCAGAATACCCACCGCCAACTTAGCGTGCCGCGATGCGCTCTCACCTCGCTCTTGCAGCACCTGTATCACAAACACGGTACTGGAAAATGTCAGCGCAAACGCAATCACCGCGGTTGCCATCCACGATAGCGTCAACAAGCCTAAGGCCACACAAGCCGCCAACAAGGCCATAAAAAACGCCTGTGTCGCCAGCATGTGCAGTAAGGTAGTGCCCCAAACTTGGGGCTTGAGCAAATCTTTAAACTCCAGCTTCAAGCCGATGGTAAACAGCAGCAAGGTAATACCAATATCCGATAGGGTCTGCAAAAACTCACCCGCTTGGGCGTCTAATTCGTGCAAAGCAAACCCTGCCGCCAAATAGCCCAACAGCGCCGGCAAACCCAAAGCGCGCGCGCCTATTCCAAACCCAAGGGCCACCAAAATAATCAGCGGATCGAACATTGTGCTACCTAACCGAAACGAGAATGCCTACCTTAGCAGAAAGCGAGTACCACTAGGGAGAGTTAACACATGCAGCAACTTATTTTGGTTTAAGGCCCTAGACTCCGAGGTCTGGTATCAAATGAGCGCACAAACTCGTGATTTGTTTTGCGATCAGTCAGTGCGCTGCTTTGACCGAGCGCGGTTGGCGAGGCTGTCGGCGAGATTGTCTGAGCACGAGACGCTAGGCGAGTGCGAGTTTTCGAGCCGTCGCCATTAGCGCGAGGGCGCGAGCAAAATAAATCGAGAGGTGGGCGCGGATCAGTATCTCTTCAGAACCAAAGGTATAACGACCCCCTCGCCCCGGCCGAAACAAAAAAGCACGCCCGAAAGCGTGCCTTTCAGAGCAAAGAATCGCTTATTCCGCTGGCGTCACGATATCCAACAGCTCTACTTCAAAAATCAAAGTAGACGACGGACCAATTTTCGCACCCGCACCGCGGCTGCCGTACGCAAGGTCAGAGGGAATATAGAAGGTAAACTTAGAACCCACGGGCATTAACTGCAGACCCTCAGTCCAACCAGCAATGACTTGGTTTAGACCAAACTCTGCAGGCTCGCCGCGCGAATAGCTTGAGTCAAATTCTTCGCCGTCTAATAGCGTACCGCGATAGTGAACACGAACCACGTCAGTCGCCGCAGGCTTAGCGCCATCGCCCATCGATTCGACTTTGTACTGCAAGCCTGATTCGGTGGTCATGACACCTTCTTTGGTCGCATTTTCAGCCAAGAAAGCCTCACCCTCAGCGGCGTTAGCAGCACCGGCCTCGGCAGCTTCGGTTTCCATTTTGGCTTGCATACGTGCCTGGAAAGCCGCCATTTCAGCAGCAATTTCCTCGTCGGTCAGTTTTGACTCGGCGCCAGACAAAGCGTCCTGTACGCCAGCAGCAAAGGCGTCTGCATCAACTTCTAGAGATTCAGCGACCATACGCTCGCCCATGTTGTAAGCCATGCCGTAGCTAAAACGCTGTTCGGGAGTATCGAGTGCCGCGCTAGTTGCTGGAGCTTCTTCTTTTGGTTGGCAGGCGGCCAACACCACAAGGCTGCTCAGAGCCACTGACATTGCGAGTTTTTTCATGAGTTGCTTCCTTTGGTTCAATGAGTGTTGCCAAGATAAATTGGCGTTGTTGACAAGTGCGCTAGACTAACACCACACCCTAGCCCTGACCAGCCGTAGCGCGGTATTGTGAGGCAATTCGAGAGGCCAATGCTGCCCACGCAGCCTGATCAGACACCGGGAGCACGGCCAAGTTCTGTTCGATCAAGGCGCTTACGTCAACAGAGGTTGCGTGCGCGCTGATCTCACCTACCAAATGATCGGAGGCGAAGGCTGCGTACACTATCGCCTGAACTTGCTTTTCCAGCGACAGCTCAAGCGCTTGCAGGGCTTGTCGGGGGTCTTGTAAAACACCAATGCCTTTCCATCTTCGACGCAAGGCTCGCACTGGTTCAATACCTTGCTCACGGAGCTCTGCCGTGCTTTGCAAAAGACTCGCCGCGCGCTCTTCAGATAACACCACACCGTGTTCGGCAAGCCACAAGGCGGCAAGCACAAAATTGACGTCGACGCCCAGCCGATCTTGGGCTTCTAGTAGCAAAGATTGTAGCGGCTCATGCGCGTACACCTTGAGTGAGAACTGCCACAACGAATGTTCCTGCAACATGCCGTGTTTCCTATTGCCGAGGCGTGTATCATAGCGCTTTTTTTACTGTGCCGTTGGTCCATGATCATTCTTAAAGACATTAGTATTCGCCGCGGGCCAGAACTCCTGATCGAAAATGCCAACCTGACCATTAACCCAGGTCAGAAACTGGCGCTGATTGGTGCAAATGGCTGCGGCAAATCCAGCTTCTTTGCCATGCTGATTGGGCATCTTGCCGCCGACAAAGGCGATATTACCGGCATGGCCAACTTGCGGTTGGCGCATATGGCGCAAGAAGTGAGCGCAGTCGATTTGTCGGCGCACGACTACGTCTTCGCTGGGCATGAGCAGGCGTACACAACTTATCAAGCGCTTAAGAAAGCAGAACGTGACGAAGACTACGAGCAAGTCGCCAAGTTACATCAACGCTTGGATGAGCACGATTGGTATGCCGTAGAACGCGAGGCCAGCCGCTTGCTAGAAGGCTTGGGCTTCCCGCCGGAGCAACACAACAAAAAAGTGGCAGACTTTTCCGGTGGCTGGCGTATTCGGTTGAATTTGGCGCGGGCCCTGCTGACGCCGTCAGATATTTTGCTGCTGGATGAGCCCACCAACCACTTAGATTTGGACGCCACGGTTTGGCTGCAAAACTGGCTCAATCAATACCAAGGCACGATTGTGTTGATATCGCACGACCGCGATTTTATCGACGCTGTGTGCGAGCGTATCGTGCACATCGAGCACTGTGGCTTGCATGCCTACAAAGGCAACTACTCGCAATTTGAGGAACAACGCGCCGAGCGCTTGGCTCAGCAGCAAGCCATCTTTGAAAAACAAAGCAAACGAGTCGCCGAGATCGAAGCTTTCGTCGCCCGCTTTCGCTACAAAGCGACAAAAGCCAAACAGGCACAAAGCCGCCTCAAAGAACTCGAGCGCCTGCCCAAAGTGGCGGCGGTACAAGCGGAGTCGCCCTTCCAGTTCCGATTCTTAGACCCAAAAGCGGCGTCTGACCCCTTACTAAAATTGGAAAAGGCTGACATTGGCTATGGCGCGACAGCGGTGCTTAACACCGTCGAGCTGACCCTGCGTCCCGAAAGCCGCATTGGCCTTATTGGACGCAATGGCGCGGGTAAAAGTACCTTGTTAAAAGCCTTGGTTGGCGACCTTGCGCTATTGCAAGGCAAGCGCGAAACGGGCGCGCACTGTGCCATTGGTTATTTTAACCAGCATCAACTAGAAGCCCTGGATCTAAACGCCAGCCCCTTGCAGCACTTACTGCGCCTAAGACCTGATGTACGTGATCAGGACGCGCTTAACTTTTTAGGTGGCTTTGACTTTAAAGGCGAAATGGCCACCGACCCCATTGCGCCCCGCAGCGGTGGCGAAAAAGCGCGGTTAGCGCTTGCGCAAATTGTGTGGCTCGCACCGAACGTCCTCATTTTAGACGAACCCACCAACCACCTCGACTTAATGATGCGAGCTGCGCTTGAGTACGCACTGCAAAGCTTTGCCGGTGCGGTTGTGTTGGTCACCCACGACCGCCATCTATTGCGCAATTGCATCGATGAGCTCTACCTCGTCGATGCTGGTCGGGTCAAACTCTACGAACAAGATCTGGCGCACTACGAGCAATGGATACTGAGCGACAAGACCCAATCCAATATCGAAACCAACGAGCCTAAGGCTACGATTGCCGCCAATAAAAAAGCCCAGCGCCAAGATGCGGCGGCCAGACGGGCGCGCTTGCAGCCCCTGCAAAAAGCGGCGAATCAAGCAGAGGCCAAGGCCAGCAGACTCGAGGCTGAACTTGTCAGTGTGCGCGAGGCACTCGCCGATGAGAGCTTATATACCCCCGAGCGCAAGCAAGAACTGACCGATTTGGTCGCGCGAGAAGGTCGTTTAGTGCGCGACCTTGCCGCAGCGGAAGAGGCATGGTTCGAGGCACAAGAAGCCCTGGAAACCTTTGCCGCAGAAAGCGACTAGTCGTCCGGCGTCCACGATGCCTTTGACGTAATTAACCGTTCTTTTGCAGATCGAGAAAGCGCTTTAATTTGAGACTCGTACTGGCAGGCTTGGCTTCTAGAATCGCAGCCCTGCTGCCAAACGATCGCCACAGGCCGTCGAACCCGAGTGTAACGCGCACCGCCCACAATCTCGCCATTATGCTGCCTAAGACGACGCTCCGCATCCGTCGTGACACCCGTGTACAAGGTGCCATCAGCGCAATTTAAGATGTATACGATCCAACTGCTTTGTTTCATCTGTTACCGCCTAGGTACGGCATTACCATCCATAGCATGATGGCATAACTCTGAACCACGAGAACCTTGAACTCAAACACTTAGCCCCCATAAAGCCTGTGTAGGCAAAGTCAAAAAGCTTAGAGCTTCGGGGCTCACTGACCAATCCAAGCTCTAAAGTTGCTCAGGGCGCTTGTAAGCTTAAACCACAATGCTATCATCACTTTTTTTAACCTAAACGAGGAAACGTCATGAGCGACATTCTACACGTAAGCGACGCTGCGTTTGACACAGCAGTTTTAAAATCACCCGTACCGGTATTGGTGGACTTTTGGGCAGCATGGTGTGGCCCTTGCAAAATGATCGCACCCATTCTTGATGAAATCGCACCTGAGTTCGATGGCCGTTTGCAGATAGCCAAAGTCGACGTCGATGCCAACCCAGAAACGGCACCCAAATACGGCATTCGCGGTATACCCACACTCATCATCTTCAAAGACGGCGCTGTCGCCGGGACCAAAGTGGGCGCGTTATCAAAAACCCAGTTGGTTGAATTTATTAACGAAACATTGGGCTAGACCGCACAAAGCCGCAAAAAAGTAGACGCGCTCGCAAGGGCGTGCTACTTTTACCCCATTGAGCGCATCCACTGCGCTTGTATGCTCCACCTTAACCAATCTTACGCAAGCCGCAAGGCACGCATTGCTCGAGCAATGCGCAGTGCATAGTTCTAACACATCAAAACGAACCCTCTATGAATCTGACAGACCTGAAGACTAAATCCACGCAAGAACTCATCGACATCGCAAAAGAAATCGGCCTCGACAACATGGCCCGATCGCGCAAACAAGACATCATCTTCGCCATTTTAAAACGACACGCAAAAAGCGGCGAAGACATCTACGGCGATGGTGTCCTCGAAATCTTGTCAGATGGTTTTGGCTTTTTACGTTCGGCCGACAGCTCCTACCTAGCTGGCCCCGATGACATTTACGTATCACCCAGCCAAATTCGCCGCTTCAACCTGCGAACAGGCGACACAATTTCTGGCAAAATTCGCCCACCCAAAGACAGTGAGCGCTACTTTGCCCTGTTAAAGGTTGGCGATGTTAACTTCGACAAACCTGAAAACTCCAAGCACAAAATCCTCTTCGAAAACTTAACCCCCCTCTTCCCAGATCAGCGTTTAATGCTAGAGAAGGGCAATGGCAGTTCAGAAGACCTTACCGGGCGCATCATCGATTTGGTTGCCCCCATCGGCAAAGGTCAGCGGGGCTTGTTGGTGGCGCCACCCAAGGCGGGTAAAACCATCATGATGCAGAACATTGCGCAAGCGATTATCAGCAATAATCCCGAGTGCTACGTTATCGTGCTACTTATCGACGAGCGCCCAGAGGAAGTCACCGAAATGCAGCGCTCGGTGGGTGTGCGAGGCGCCGAAGTTGTTGCCTCTACCTTTGACGAGCCCCCCTCACGCCACGTGCAAGTGGCCGACATGGTCATCGAAAAGGCCAAACGTCTGGTAGAGCACAAGCGCGATGTGATCATCCTGCTGGACTCTATTACCCGTTTGGCACGCGCCTACAACACGGTAATACCGAGCTCTGGTAAAGTACTCACCGGTGGTGTCGATGCCCACGCACTGGAACGCCCCAAGCGCTTCTTTGGTGCCGCGCGTAACATCGAAGAAGGCGGCAGCCTGTCGATTATCGCCACAGCGCTAACCGAAACTGGCTCAAAAATGGATGAGGTCATCTACGAAGAGTTTAAAGGCACGGGTAACATGGAATTGCACCTTGACCGTAAGGTTGCCGAGAAACGCGTGTACCCCGCCATCAACATCCGTCGCTCTGGCACGCGCCGCGAGGAGCTGCTTACCGGTGAAGAAGAACTGCAGCGCATGTGGATTTTGCGCAAGCTTCTGCACGGAATGGAAGATCTGCCTGCGATCGAATTCTTGTTGGACAAACTCAAAGATACCAAAACCAACGACGAATTCTTTATGTCGATGAAGCGCAAGTAACCCTCCCCTTTGGGCGCCGTTAGTGCGGCGCTCATCAACACTTTCACACAGACTGCCAATAGATCACTTAAGAACGACGGCCTTAGCCGAGTGGCTGCAGCCTGTTTCGCGCGGAGCGTCACGCGACAGGACGTCGCGTGCGGAGCGTGCCACGGACGGCCTAGCAGCGTTCCGTAAGAAATTGGGTGAGACGTGAAGGCGGATCGGTAGTTGCAGGCCTAAATAGAATATCAATCCGCTTCCGCCTCGTCATTTATTTTGCTCGCGCCCTCTCGCTAATGGCGACGGCTCAAAAACTCGCACTCGTCTATCGCCTCGTGCTCAAACATTTTCGCCGACAGCCTCGCCAACCGCGCTCGGTCAAAGCAGCACACTGAGTGTTCGCAAAACAAATCACGATCCTGTGCGCTGGCTTCATTACACGATTTAACTGCATGGAGGCTTAAGTGGCTCAGCAAAGCCTAATTTGACCTCCAGTGATGACTAACGCCCAATGACTACCGCTAATTTTGTCTTAAGCTTAATCAGTCTCTTCTTCACGATTTTTAAGACGGTCGTATGGTAGCCCTGAAACTATGATGTACACTTATAAGTACAAAATTTTGTACAAGGAACTGAGCATGCGACGCATCAATCTAGAGCAAGACATTAAGCCACTGTCGGAATTTCGAGCGGGAACATCAAACTTCATTCGCCAAGTGAATGAAACGCATCGCCCCTTGCTCATCACTCAGCGCGGCAAAGGTGTCGCGGTATTACTCGACGTCTCTGAATACGAGTCAATGCGTGAGAAACTCGAAATTTTAGAAGACATCTATCTCGCGGAAAGCCAATTGGGCGCAGGTGGGGGCATCGATTCCGAGACCGCAAAATCAAAACTATTGGAGCGTCTCAAAACGTGAAAATCCAGTGGTCGCCAGTTGCCCTTGATAGAGCAAGCGAATGCGCTGCCTATATTGCGGTAGACAAGCCAGCGGCCGCAAAAGACTGGATATATGAACTTTTTGACAGCGTAGGCTTACTGGCATCAACACCCTATATGGGACGCGTTGTACCGGAACTCAACAATGCGCGCTATCGCGAAATTCTGTTCGGCAACTACCGCGTAATCTACAGCATCAAAGCCGAACACATCGAAATTCTGACCATCCGAGGCGTCAGGCAGATTTTGGCTTCAGAAAAGTTTGATTAGCACTAATCCGGCCCCGCCTTGTTATTGTTTTGCTCACGCACGCCTTCCTCTCGCTGTGTACCATGAATCAACTGATGAGCACTATCGAACTGGGCACTACTTAATCTGTCAAAAGTGTAAAGCTTAGCCGAACGGCTGCAGCCTGTTTCGCGCGGAGCGTCACGCGACAGGACGTCGCGTGCGCAGCGAGCCACGGATGGCCTTGAAGCGTTCCGCAAGAAATTGGCTGAGACGTGATGGCGGATCCTGATACCTAAGCCTCTAAAAGAATGACATCTATTCGCCACTCAGGGTGGTTCCCGCTACAATGACGTTTTGCCTTTAGAGTCACCCGCATGAGTTACAAAAACCTGCGTGAATTTATTGCCGCCCTAGAAAAAAAAGGCGATCTGGTTCGCATAAAACAGCCCATCGACCCCAATCTAGAAATGACGGAAATTGCCGATCGCACTCTGAGAAAAGGCGGGCCAGCACTGCTGTTCGAGAACCCGACGCAAGGCAAAATGCCGGTGCTTGCCAATTTGTTTGGCACGCAAGAACGCGTTGCTATGGGTATGGGCGCAGACTCGATCACGGCGCTTCGCGAGATTGGCGAAATTTTAGCCTACCTGCGCCAACCCGATCCGCCAAAGGGTTTTAGAGATGCTCTAGACAAAGCACCACTGCTGAAACAAGTGCTTAATATGGCGCCCAAGGTTGTGCGCAACGCCGAGTGTCAGCGTCATGCCAAACACGGTGACGAGGTGAATTTAGACGACCTACCGATTCAGACCTGTTGGCCTGGTGATGTGGGCCCACTGGTGACTTGGCCCTTAGTGATTACGCGAGGCCCTAATAAAGAACGCCAAAACTTAGGCATTTACAGAATGCAAAAGATTGGCCGCAATAAACTCATTCTACGCTGGTTAAGCCATCGAGGCGGCGCGCTCGATTACCGCGATTGGCAACAAAAACACCCAGGCAAACCCTACCCCGTCGCACTGGCGTTGGGCGCAGATCCGGCCACCACGCTTGGCGCGGTCACACCGGTACCCGACACCCTCTCGGAGTACGCGTTTGCGGGTTTATTGCGGGGCAGCAAAACCGAGGTGGTCGAATGCTTGTCACCCATTTGTAAAGAGCACGGCTTGCAGGTGCCTGCCTCGGCCGAGATTATTTTAGAAGGGTACTTAATGCCCGGCGAAGAGGCGGACGAAGGCCCCTTTGGTGACCATACAGGCTACTACAACGAGGTCGAACGCTTCCCCGTCTTTACGGTAGAGACCATGACCTACCGCGAAGACCCGATCTACCATAGCACCTACACCGGCCGCCCACCCGATGAGCCCGCCATTTTGGGCGTCGCCCTAAACGAAGTGTTTGTGCCGATTTTGAAAAAGCAGTTCCCCGAGATCGTAGACTTTTATCTGCCACCCGAAGGTTGTAGCTATCGCTTGGCCGTAGTGACCATGCGCAAAGAATATCCCGGACACGCCAAACGCGTGATGCTGGGCATTTGGTCGTTTTTACGGCAATTTATGTACACCAAATTTATTATCGTGACCGACGAAGATGTGAACGCGCGCAATTGGGAGGACATTATCTGGGCGATGACGACCCGAATGGACCCCAAGCGCGACAGCGTGTTTATCGAGAACACCCCCATCGACTACCTCGATTTTGCGTCACCGGTGGCGGGACTTGGATCGAAGGTCGGTTTTGATGCCACCAACAAATGGCCAGGAGAAACCGATCGCGAGTGGGGCACGACCATCACAATGTCGGACGACGTGAAGACTAGAATCGACGAAATTTGGAGCGAACTGGGCATCGACAAATAAGACGGTGGTCACAGACGCCGATCAAGCGGACTGGCTTTACGGCGCAGCGCGCTCAAACCACAAAATTGACGCCTCGCGATCGTCTATCGCCAAACACACTTTGGCTAAACACTGCGCAGTAAACGCGGATTGCTGCGCCTGATAGCTCTTTTCGAGGTGTGTTTTGGCTACACCCCAAATCGCTTGCTTGGCGGCCAATCGACCTTGCAGCAACAAGCCAGCAGCGGAGTTCGCTTCATCGCCAAGCCACACGGCAAGCTTTTTAGAAGGACTTGAAGGTAACGCCGCCGAGGGCGCATGCGCAAATTCCGCCAGCACTGTTTTTGGCCACGCTTTTTTGTAATGTGCACCCGCAAGCTCAATCGCTTGCTGTCCATGCCCCTCACGTAAAAGCGCAGAAAAAACCGCCAGCAGGATATCGTCTTGCGCCTGGTCTGATTTGGTTAAGGATTGATAGGCGGCCAACATATCTTGTGCCGCTCTGCACTCAGCCAATCGATGTTTTAGCGCAATGGTCAAACGCGCCAAACGCTCTTTGTTGGGCATAACACCTGCGGGCAAGGTCGCCAACAACCCCATAACCGCACGGTGATCGGCGAGTAAGGTTTTCACCGCGAGTTTAACGCGTTGCACAGCGACCGTGGCCTTTAGCGCTTCGGGCAACTTAGCCAAGTAATCATTAGCAACCGTATACTCGCCTTGCAAGTAGCTCAGCTGAGCGCGCAGCCATACACTAGCGCTTTGCAGATCCGAATCAGACAGGGTCAAAGCATCGAGCTGCGCCTCGGCGCGCTTTAAATCACCGTGGTCAATATCAGCCTGGATAGTGGCGAGCTTGAGCCACTCATCTTGTCGACACTTACTGGCGGAGCGAAGCGCGTCGGTAACGGCCTTGGAATCGCCCAGCACCGCTTTTTCTAATGCCTGCTCCAGCGACTCCTGGGTGCGACGCTGTTTGCGCCCCAAATGCCAGCGACCAATAGACCCGGGCGCACTGACAATAGAACGAAGTAAGCGGAAGACCACACTACTGGCAAAAATGCCGCCGGCGAGCACAATGGCAAATACCCAAACGGTGCTCTCGATACGCCACCCTTGAAAAGTCAGTAACACGTACCCGGGGTCACTGCGAACAACAAGAACTAGAGCCAAACCCAGCAGCAGGCCGATAAAGAGGTGTTGCAAGGGGCGACTCATTGCGCACCCTTGTCAGCTTGCGCTGCATCGGCTGGCAAGCCCATGTAACGCGCTAAGGCTTCCAGCGAGCGGTCGAGCGTTGGCAAATCCGCAACCAAACGCACCGTTTGTAGCTCAGCTGTACGCTGCTGCAAATACGCCATGCTCGCAGCATCAGTGATACTGTAATCCAGAAGCCATTGCTCAACTTGCTTTAGGGCCCCTAAATACAAAGTCTGGTCTCTCGCCAACAGAGCGACTTGCGCCTGCGCCAGCAATAAGCGAATGCTCTGACGCACCATGGCTGACTGCGCAGGGCTCATCCAAGTCTGGTCTTGCTCCACCCTCTGTACGCTGAAATACGCCTTCAACTTGGCTGTAAAGGATTGCCACGCCCCCAGTGCAGAGTCGGTAGACGCCTGAGGATCCGGGGTTTGGGCACCTTGGCGGCCGATTGTCGGCGTTAAAGCCGCCTCAGCCAAACGCTCGGAAATAGCCGCAATCTGAAAATACACGCCGTCGATGTCTACCGGTGCGACCAACATCAGTGCCTCGCGATCCTGAGCCAAGGCCATGCGCACCAGGCCAAGTCTTGGATCATCTAAGGCTTTTAAACTGTCGTCGACGGCATTGAGCAAACCCAGCGCCACAGTGATATCGCCACCTAAGGTCAATCGCTGATTCGCCAAACGCAGCAAATAACGCGCCTCTGCCAAACGCCAAATGCGCTGATCGGCGGCATCGAACTGACGCAAGACCTCGCGCTGAGCGGTATAGGCCTCTCGCATTGCATCCACTTCTTGCGCCAATGCCGAACGCTCGCGCTCAACAAGACTCTGTGTTTGATTAACCCTCTGCTCTGTTTGCGCGAAGGCAGATTGCCAGAGGTCCCGTTCTGCCGCAGGATCGGGCAAGCGATTAAACTGGTCTTGCAATGCGTTTACTTGATTCTGCAGGCGCGCTTCGCGCTCCAGGACTACCGGTGCATAGCGCCAAAAACCAAAACCTAAGCCAGCGCACAAGATAATCACCAACAGCAGGGCCAAACGTCCTGACCACGGGGCCTTCGCTTTAGGTACTGTGGGTGAATTAATAGCCCCGGCTGCGCTTGCACCTTGGCCAGACTGGGTCGAAGCGTCCGATACTTTGGTTGCCGTCGTTACACCAGAGGATTGCGAGTTCTCAGACTGGCCTGCCTCATCACCGGACGCCGACTCAGCAGGGTTTACGGCGGCGTCTGTGTCACTGCCATTGTGCTCGAGGTCATCACTCACCGAGACTTCAGGCAAGCTTGCCTTGCCATCGGCACTGACGGCAATAACCGGGGCACTTTCGTCTTTGGGCTTATCGGGATCACTCACGTCGAGCTCCTTTCGCGGCAAGCATAAGCGCTGCCACCATATCCTTATCTAGGGCACTGCGGGCCACGACCAAACGTAAACCGGCCGCGCTGTAGGTATCAGCCACTCGCTGCGAGGGCACGATAACAGGCACGCCTTGTAACAGGGCACTATTCCCATTTACTGTATCCAACACGTTCGCTAAGGTCTCGCCGCTTTGCGTTAGTACTGCAATCGGACTGTCTGCAAGCAGATCACACATCTGGGCTTTATGGCAAGCCTCTGGACCTAATCGGCGGTACCCTTCCCACAAACTCACGCGACTGCCCCGCTGCACCAGAGTATCCCTGAGTGTCTGGCGCCCCCCCTCACCTTTGACAACCAACACCGACCGAGGCTCCGAAAACCAGGTGTGTTGCAGTAAGCCCTCGGTAGTTAAGGCATTGGCACCATCGGCCAAGACGCCGATATCGTTCAGGGCACGGACCGTCTGTTCTCCAATACCAAAGATCTTTGCGCTCTTCGGCACAGCCTGCGCGTTAACACGTTGGGCAAACGCGGCAACCGCATTCGTGCTGATAAAAATTAAGGTATCTAACTCACTAAAATCAGGCGGAGCCACGCGTTCTAAGAACTCAATGCGCAGCATGGGTACCGAAACACCGTTAAAGCCTTCAGCCTCTAAAAGTTCTAATAAGTGCCCTGCCTGCGCGGCAGGACGAGTCACTATGACTGCCGGCTTAGGCGCCATATACCTCGGCCAATATCGCCTCGGCCCCCTGGTTTAACAGCTCATTCGCCACCTGTTGCCCTAAGACTTCGGCGTCTTCAACCTTGCCGCGAGCCTCGGCCCGCAAAATCGATGAACCATCAACAGCACCCACCAAACCTCGCAACCACAGGGTATCGCCCTCGGTCACACAAAAGGCCGCGATAGGCACTTGGCACCCGCCGTTTAGGGTTTGATTTAACGCGCGCTCAGCGGTGACCTCAGCTGCCGTTTTGGGGTGGTGCAATACCTGAATCAAGTCACGCGTTGGTTCGTCATCACTGCGCAACTCGATACCAACCGCACCCTGACCTCCGGCCGGCAAAGATTGCTCGGGCGTTAATCGGGAACGAATTCGATCTTCAAATCCCAATCGAATCAGACCCGCTGCCGCTAAAATAATCGCGTCGTACTGGCCATCGTCTAACTTCGCCAGACGCGTATTCACATTGCCACGTAAAAAGTTCACCACAAGATCAGGTCGATACGACCTCAGCTGACATTCGCGTCGCAGGCTCGAGGTGCCCACAATGGCACCTTGGGGCAGGGCATCAATCGACTCGTAAGTATTGCTCACAAAGGCATCATTTGGCGCTTCACGCTCGCAAATTGGTCCTAAACACAGCCCCTCAGGAAAGCTCATGGGCACGTCTTTCATAGAGTGCACAGCGATATCGGCACGACCCTCTAGCAGTGCTGTTTCAAGCTCTTTGACAAACAAGCCCTTGCCTCCAATTTTTGCGAGCGGCGAATCCAGCAGCTGATCCCCGCGCGAAGTCATACCCAACAGCTCAACCGCAAGCCCAGGATGCGCCATCTCTAGAGCATCTTTTACGTAATGCGCCTGCCACAGGGCTAGGGGCGATTCTCGAGTTGCGATCACAATTTTTGCCATGGGAACCTCTTTGTTAAAAACGCATGATACCAGTTAGCCCGCCATGCCAAAACATTGTTGGTGGAAACGTGAAGGCGGATCGTTAAACGCTGGCCTGAAGAAAAATATAAACCCGCGCCTGCCTCGTCATTTATTTTGCTCGCGCCCTCGCGCTAATGGCGACGGGTCAAAGCAGCGCACTGAGTGTTCGCAAAACAAATCACGAGTCCGTACGCTAGCTCCATCTCAAGATTTTACAACTCTAGGCTTAAACGATCCGATGCCACACATGTTAGGAAGGATGCGATACTGAGCCGAGCGGCTGCAGCCTGTTTCGCGCGGAACGTCACGCGACAGGACGTCGCGTGCGTAGCGTGCCACGGATGGCCTTGAAGCGATCCGCAAGAAATTGGCTGAGACGTGAAGGCGGATCGTTTAACCATTGTTAGCCAACGCGATAACGCGCAGGGCCAATAAACTGGTATACTGCGCGCCTTTATTTATGCCGATAACGCCGGAGATCAACATGGCGGAAACCAAAAATACCAGTACTTTATGGGGCGGTCGTTTCAGCGAGGGAACCGACGCCTTCGTGCAGCGCTTTACCGCCTCCGTGACCTTCGACCAGCGCATGGCTGAGGAGGACATCGAGGGCTCACTTGCACACGCCGCCATGCTAAATGCCGTGGGGGTGTTGACTGACGACGAACTGGGCCAAATTCAAACGGGTCTAGCGCAAATTAAAGGTGAGATTGCCGCGGGTGAATTCCCCTGGTCAATTGAGCTTGAAGATGTTCACATGAACATCGAAAGTCGTTTAACGCAATTGATCGGCATGGCGGGCAAAAAACTCCATACCGGGCGCTCACGCAACGATCAGGTCGCGACCGATATCCGATTGCACTTGCGCAAAAGTATTGATGTGATTGCCGCCGAAATTACGCGGCTACAAAATGGCATTATCGGCCTAGCCGCGCAACACACACTGACCATTATGCCCGGCTTTACGCACCTGCAAACCGCGCAACCGGTATCGTTTGGTCACCACTTATTGGCCTGGAACGAAATGCTCGAGCGTGACTACTCGCGCTTAATCGACTGTCGCGAACGCATGAACATGTGCCCTCTAGGCGCCGCTGCGCTTGCGGGAACGAGCTATCCGATCGATCGCCACCAAACGGCCAGTGCATTGGGATTTCGTGCTCCTACCGAAAACTCATTGGATTCGGTCTCTGACCGTGACTTCGCGGTAGAGTTTTGTGCTTTTGCGGCACTGACCATGACGCACCTATCGCGCATGTCCGAAGAGCTGGTGCTTTGGACCTCGGCACAGTTTGATTTTGTGCGCTTACCCGATCGTTTTTGCACAGGCTCATCGATCATGCCGCAAAAGAAAAACCCCGACGTACCCGAGCTGGTGCGCGGTAAAACTGGCCGCACGAATGGCCATTTAATGTCTATGCTGACGCTCATGAAAAGTCAGCCTCTGGCCTATAACAAAGATAACCAAGAAGACAAAGAACCACTGTTTGACGCCATTGACACGGTTCGTGACTCCTTGCGTGCGTTTGCCGATATGGTACCCAATATTCAACCCAACGCCGAAGCCATGCGTGCCGCGACTCTGAAAGGTTTTGCTACAGCGACCGACTTGGCCGATTACCTCGTACGCAAGGGCTTACCGTTTAGAGACGCACACGAAGTTGTGGGCTCTGCCGTGGGTCTGTGCGTCGAGCGTAAAATTGATTTAAGTGATTTAAGCCTAGAAGAGCTGCAAGGTTTTCATAGCCTTATTGAAGCTGATGTTTTCGATGCGCTGACACTGGAAGGCTCATTGAAAGCACGCGATCACATTGGCGGCACAGCACCCAACCAAGTCACCGCTGCGTGCCAGCGCGCTTTGGCGAAAGTAGCGGAGCGTGCGCTATGAAAAAGCTCCTGCTAATCATTGCCTGCGCGGGCTTGCTAAACGGCTGCGGCCAAATGGGGCCCCTCGTACCGGCTGACAACAGCGAACAGACGACTAAGGAATCGCAGTGACACTTCCTCCATTTTTTTCGTATGCAAGCTCATCGCTGAACTGCGAGAGTGTGGCGCTTAGCCAAGTTGCCGATCAGTTCGGGACTCCGAGCTATGTGTACAGTAAGGCGGCCATTACCGAAGCGATGAGCGCCTATTTAAATGCCCTGGGCGATCATCCCGGCATGATTTGCTACGCGGTTAAAGCCAACAGCAACTTAGCCGTGCTGCAATTGCTGGCGAAGCTTGGCGCGGGCTTTGATATTGTAAGCGCCGGCGAGCTCGCGCGCGTTTTAGCCGCCGGCGGACGCGCTGACAAAGTAGTGTTTTCCGGTGTCGCAAAAAAACGCGAAGAAATGGTCGCGGCCCTAGAAGCGGGCATTCACTGCTTTAACGTCGAATCGGTAGCTGAACTCGAGCTGTTGGCTGAAGTGGCGCAGGAACTTGGCAAAGAGGCGCCAGTATCATTGCGGGTCAACCCCGACGTCGACGCGAAAACACACCCTTACATCTCAACGGGCCTTGCAGAGAATAAATTCGGCATAAGCATGGAGCACGCGTACCAAGCCTATGCCTTTGTTCATGCCACCGAGGGTTTACGCGTCATTGGCATCGACTGCCACATAGGCTCGCAGCTGACCGAACTTGCGCCCTTTAAAGACGCGCTTGATCGCGTATTAGATTTGGTTGATCGCCTTCGCGAAGCCGGCATCGTGCTAGAGCACGTCGACGCCGGCGGTGGTTTAGGCGTGCGCTATAAAGACGAAACACCACCTGATATTACCGACTACGTGCGTGCCCTAAAAGGCCCACTGGCGGCGCGCGGTCTGGGCTTAATGCTCGAACCAGGTCGTTCGATCGTGGCTAACGCCGGGACCTTAATCACGCAAGTGGATTTCTTAAAGACGACCGAAAAACACAATTTTGCCCTGGTTGATGCGGCCATGAATGATCTGCTTCGCCCAGCACTGTATCAGGCGTGGATGGACATCAAGCCCCTTGAAGTCAACTCGGACGTGACTGAAAAAGCCTGGAACATTGTGGGCCCTGTGTGTGAAACCGGCGACTTTTTAGGCAAGGACCGGCGACTGGCGTTATCCGCTGGCGACCGACTAGCGGTACTCGGTGCCGGCGCGTATGGCTTCGTCATGGCGTCGAACTACAACACACGCCCTCGCGCCGCCGAAATCATGATCGATGGCGACCAAATGCACCTTGTGCGCGAACGAGAGACCGTTGCAGACTTGTTTAAACACGAGCACCTACTGTAGGAGCTGCCATGACCATTCGCTTCACCAAAATGCACGGCCTGGGTAATGACTTTTTCGTCTTAGACCTGCGCGCTCAAGATGTGGAGCTAACATCAGAACGCATTTTAGCGTGGAGCGATCGCCATCGCGGCGTCGGTTTTGATCAGCTACTTGTCTTAGAACCCGCCACACAAACAGGCGTAGATTTTAAATACCGTATATTTAACGCCGATGGCTCCGAAGTTGAACATTGCGGCAATGGAGCTCGCTGCGTGGCACGCTTTGCTCAGCGCAGCAGCGGCCAATCTGACTTTGTTTGCGAAACGGCTAGAGGTTTACTGACCCTCAGCGTACTGGATGATCAGCAGGTCAAGGTCGCTATGGGTATTCCGACATTTAAGCCCAGCGAAATTCCCTTCGTCGCCGACGATGCAGCGCTCAACTACAATCTACCTTTATACCCCGACCAAGCATCGCAAATTAAAGTGGGCGCTTTAGCGATCGGCAACCCCCATGCAGTCGTTTGGGTGAGCTCAACAGCGGCCGCCCCGGTTGAGGAGTTAGGCCCCATACTCGAGTCCCACCCTAGATTTCCAAACCGCGTGAACGTTGGCTTTGCCGAACGGGTCGACGAACACGAAATAAACCTCAGGGTGTTTGAGCGTGGTGTCGGCGAAACCGAAGCCTGTGGCACTGGCGCTTGCGCCGCAGCCATTCACGGCATGTTAACGCAAGGTCTTGTCAGTCCCGTATCTGTGCACCTACCCGGCGGCACTTTGCAAATAGATTGGCAGGGCATGGGCGAGCAGGTCATAATGACGGGGCCAGCCACCTTTGTATACGATGGCGAACTATCAGAATAAACGGACGATGTTGTGAACGAAAGCAAAGATCCAAGCACACTGAACGACAGTGCTATTGAAGCCTACTTATTAGAACACCCCGAGTTTTTTAAAGACAAAGCGGAATTATTAACCCAGCTAAGCCTGCCTCACGGCGGGCATGGCGCCGTGTCGCTAGTTGAACGCCAACAAGCAGCCCTGCGTGAACGCAATGTAGAGCTTCGCCATCAATTGAGCGATCTCACACGCATTGCAGAGGACAACGATAAACGCTTCCATTTAACCAGCGCACTGGTGCAGGATTTGATCAAAGCCGACTCCAAAGATGCCATAAAGCAAAGCTTTGAACGCCACATCAAAGACGGTTTCGGCAATGCCTATGCGGGACTCAGGTGGTTTGATTCAAGTGATGCACTCGATGCCGCCAAAGCCACGCTTGGCAGTCTGATCAATACTGGCAAACCCTTCGCTGGCGCGCTGCGTGAAGCAGAGATGCGCTTTTTGTTTGGCCCAGCTGCCATCGCGGGTTCGGCTTGTATTGTGACTCTGGGTGACAAAACTCCGGAAGGCTTGGTTGCCCTTGGCAGCAAAAGTGCTAACGATTTCGGCTCCGACACGGGTACGTTGTTTATTGAACACGTAGCGAGCGTTATCAATAGCTTAGCCACTCGATTAAGCGGCTAAGCGCATCATGTATGCAGCGCTCAAGACCTCCGAAGCTGCAGCGCAATTCATTACCTACGCGCGCGATGTCAAGCAACTCTCTGCTCACACCTTAAAACACTACCAACGTGATATCGACAGCTTTGTTGCTCAACTCGAGCCGAGCGACGCAGACAACATTCATTCGCTTAAGGAATACCACGTACGATCTTGGGCAAACAGCCTAAGACGCAAGGGCTTAGCGCCCGCCAGTATCGCTCGACATTTATCGTCGGTTCGTTCGTGGTTCCAATTTTGCGCCAAACGCTTTGGTTTAAGTCACAACCCAGCCGCAGGCGTCAGGGCACCCAAGCAAGCCCGCAAACTCCCCAAGGCTATGGATGCAGACCAAATTAATCAGTGCCTCGTTGCACCTTCAGAATCTGATCTTGATACTCGCGATCTTGCCATGGCAGAGCTTTTGTACTCCTGTGGTTTGCGATTATCGGAACTGCAATCACTAACGCTTGCACAAATCGATATTCAACAGCGCCTCGTGACGGTCACCGGTAAAGGCAACAAAACCCGCCAAATACCCATTGGCGGCGTCGCTTTAGATGCTCTGAAAAAGTGGATGCGACAACACCCTTTAGCGGGCGACTTGCAGGCCAGCACGCCCGTATTCACAACCCGCCAAGGTAAGGCGCTATCGCCTCGATCGATTCAGACACGCCTCGACCGATTGGCCAAGCACAATGCTATTCCGGTGCACGTGCACCCACACATGATGCGCCACTCTTTTGCAAGCCACCTACTCGAATCCAGTGGCGACTTACGCGCAGTGCAAGAACTATTGGGCCATAGCAATATCAGTACCACGCAAATTTATACGCACTTAGATTTTCAGCATCTGGCCAAAACCTATGACGCCGCCCACCCCCGGGCCAAACGCCAAAAAGGGAAAGCATGAGCCAAATTCAGTTAATTACCTTCGATCTTGACGACACCTTGTGGGCAGTGAAACCGGCCCTTATTCGCGCCGAACAAGAGCAGAACGATTGGCTCAAACAACATCGTCCGGGCACCGTCGAACACCACACGCATGAGAGCCTATTCGAATTTAAAAAATCGGTCTGGAAGCGTCACCCAGAACTTGCGCATCACATCAGTAAAATGCGCGAACAAAGCCTGTATGAACTTCAAATTGCCGTAGGCTACACGCCCGAAGACGCGCGAATAGGCGCAAAAGAGGCGTTCGAGGTGTTTTTGCATTTTCGACACAAGGTCGAGCTCTACGAAAACGCCCTGCGAGTCCTCGAGTTGCTGCATCCGCACTATACTTTGGGCGCCATAACCAACGGCAATGCTGACGTTTACAAAACCGACGCTGCAGAATACTTTGATTTTGCCATTCTGGCCGAAGAAGTCGGAGCCTCTAAACCGGCACCCATTGCGTTTGAAGAGGCGCTAAAACGCTCGGGCTTCCGCGCTCATCAAGCAGCCCATATCGGCGACCATTGGGAGCACGACGTACTCGGTGCTCGCAATGCAGGTTTTCATGCGATATGGCTCAACGCGAGCAATGTCGGCTGGCCACACGATTCCGAGCCGCCTTTGACCATTCAGTCGCTGGATGAATTACCCAACTTAGTCGCTTCGCTCGGGGAATTTTGAACGACGCCCGCGATAGTGCGCGCCACCAAGTTTTTGAAGAACGCATGATCGAGCTGAGCGCCTGCTGCCTGTTTCGCGCGGAACGTCACGCGACACGACGTCGCGTGCGTAGCGTGCCACGGATGGCCGTGAAGCGATCCGCAAGAAATTGGCTGAGACGTGAAGGCGGATCGTTAAACGTCCACCACTGAAACAAATACTTAAACCGCTTCTTCGCCAGTTTCGCCGGTGCGGATACGGATCACTTGCTCAAGCGGTGAAACAAAGATTTTGCCATCGCCAATTTTGCCAGTACTGGCAGATTTAAGGATTGCATCGATGGTTGCATCAACTTGCGATTCGGCAACGGCAATTTCAAGTTTCAACTTAGGCAGAAAGTCTACGACGTACTCAGCGCCGCGATACAGTTCGGTGTGCCCTCGCTGACGGCCAAAGCCTTTGACCTCCGTGACCGTTATTCCCTGAACGCCGATTTCCGAAAGAGCCAGGCGCACGTCGTCCATTTTAAACGGCTTAATAATCGCGGTGACCAATTTCATGCGGTATATCCTTGTGGGTCTTAGATAGGCATAGCCTAACACAAATTTCATCAAACCAATGAAACATGGGCTCTATAAAATCTTGTCAAAAAAAAGGGGGCCATTGGCCCCCGAAGATGCACACATAGGTGTGCCCGCAAGACTTTAGTTCGATCCACCGAACTCTGGGTAAGCTTCCATACCGCATTCTGAGATATCGACACCTTCGTACTCTTCTTCTTCAGAGACACGCAGACCGATAACCGCTTTGATAATCGTAAATACGATGAAGCTGGTCACGAACACCCATACAAAAATGGTAAGTGCACCGATGATTTGACCCATGAAGCTGACATCGCTGTTTGTGACTGGGACTAACAGCAGACCCAACAAACCAACGACACCGTGGACTGAAATCGCACCGACGGGATCGTCGATTTTCAGCTTGTCTAGGGTGATGATCGAGAACACAACCAAGACACCACCGATCGCACCAAAGATAGTTGCTTGCAAGGCGGTCGGAGTGTCAGGACCCGCAGTGATTGCTACCAAGCCGGCCAAAGCACCGTTCAACGCCATGGTGAGGTCGGCTTTTCCGAACATGAAACGCGCTGTTATCAACGCAGCAATTAAGCCACCTGCTGCCGCAGCGTTGGTGTTCATGAATACAACCGCTACCGCGTTAGCACTTTCGACAGAAGCCGTTGCCAACACCGAGCCACCGTTAAAGCCAAACCAGCCCATCCATAGGATGAAGGTACCGAGCGTCGCTAAGGGCAAATTTGCGCCCGGGATCGGGTGAATTGAGCCATCCGCGCCGTATTTTCCTTTACGCGCACCAACCAACATCACACCTGCTAAAGCCGCAGCTGCACCAGCCATGTGCACGATGCCTGATCCCGCGAAGTCAACGAATCCTAAGTCACCTAGGTTATACATGCCGAATACGGAATTGCCACCCCAAGTCCAGGAACCTTCCATTGGGTAGATAAAGCCCGTCATAACAACGGCAAAGGCCAAAAACGCCCAGAGTTTCATACGCTCTGCTACCGCGCCAGATACAATCGACATAGCCGTGGCTACGAAGACGACCTGAAAGAAGAAGTCAGCCGAAGGTGCGTAAGTAGCCGCTTCCTCTGCCCCTGTGACACCGTCACCAGTAATCGTCGATAAGAAAATATCGCCGCCGTACATGATGGCGTAGCCGCAAATCATGTACATGGTGCAGGCAATCGCGTACAACGCGACGTTTTTGGTTAAGATTTCAGTGGTGTTCTTGGCTCGTACTAAGCCCGCCTCGAGCATAGAGAAGCCCGCTGCCATCCACATGACTAAGGCGCCGCATACCAGAAAATAAAAGGTATCGAGCGCGTACTGTAATTGAAATATTTCGTTTTCCATAACAATGCTCTCTCGTAATTTACAGGATGACTAGATAGCCTCTTCCCCGGTTTCGCCAGTTCGAATTCGAATCACCTGCTCTAGCGATGAAACGAATACCTTGCCGTCGCCAATTTTGCCGGTATTAGCCGCTTTGGTGATCGCCTCAATGGTCTGATCAGCCAATGCCTCCGCTACCGCAATCTCAATTTTTACCTTAGGTAAAAAGTCGACCACGTACTCCGCACCTCGGTACAACTCGGTGTGCCCTTTCTGCCGCCCAAAGCCTTTGACTTCGGTCACAGTAATACCCTGTACTCCGATTTCAGACAGTGCTTCACGCACGTCATCAAGCTTAAATGGCTTAACAATTGCTGTTATGAGTTTCATATTGCTCTCCTGTTGCGTACGCAGCCCTGCGCGGGCTGCGATCTCGAAATGCGATTACAGACTTTTTGAGATTGACAAGATCAAACGATCATCAGAGCCTGCGACGACGTCATCGTCTAAGTCAGTGCCCACAAACGCTAATCCGAAGTCAACACCGCCGGCGCTAAAGCCCAGCGTGGCACTGTAGTCAGAGTATGAGTCTTCACCTGGGCCCCAGAAATCCGCGGCGTCGATATCGCTGTATCCGTAGTGCAAATCAAGTGACAAACCTTCGGTTAATGCCATCGAATAGCCAACGTAGGGGTACACGAAGTCAGGGCCACCATCGCCGAGGTATTCCGACGAGTAGTTCACGCCAAAGCTAAAATCGCCGTAGCTGAGGGCGAGCGCGTATTCTTGATAATCGAACTCAGCGTCACCTTCGTAGTCGAAGTAAATATAGCTAACGTCGTAGCCAAGATCGCCCATGCTACCGCCATAGCCAAAGTAAAGGTCCATTTCGGTGCTCGACTCGGTGCCAAACTCAACGTTTGACATCCAAGTGCCTGCGTAAAAGCCCGATTCAGCGGCGTAGTCGAACCCACCCTGAATAGCGCCTTTTTCGCCCGTCTGCGAAATGCCGCGGAACGAGTAGTCGGATACCAGCGATACGTTGCCACTAATTTCTGCGGATGCTTGTGCGGCACCCGTTAATGCCAAAGCAGCGACCAAAGCGGAAAGTTTTGTTTTGTTGAACATGTGTTGTCTCCTTTAGAGTATGTAATGTGTGCACTTCGACCAGCGACACTAGGCCTGGTGCATCTGTTGCACGATCTCTTTTGCACCCCGCGTGCCAAGAAGCATTTTTTTTCATATACGTCAGTGGTTTAAGCTAAAATTCACGAGAAATCTAAAGCCAAATATGAATTCCCGTGAGGCATCATCCGCCCCAAAAAAGCGCTGGGCACCAAGGTGGTGCACCAAATCGGTTCACATTGATGACTTTTGACGTACACAGCACTTTTTGTTCGAAACACAAAGCTCTACACTGTGCATAACACATTAGGAGACACGCTCATGGCGCTCAAACCGCCCCCAATTGGCGATCTACTTAGCCAATTTAAAGGGCTCGCTGAAGATAGCGGGCTAAAACAAGAGCTAGATAAGAATTCCAAGGCCCTCATGCAAACCATGCTGGCAAAATTAGACGTGGTAACGCGCGAGGAATTCGATGCACAGTGCGCGCTGCTAGCGCGCGCACAACAACGCATTGCGGAGCTTGAAGCGCAAATCAAGCTACTCGAAGAAAACGGTTAACCCAGTAGCTCCGCGCTAGTTTGCGCGCCGACATCAACATTTGCTCAAGGAAGAGCTATGCAATTATCTGTGATAAAAGCCCGTGCTTTGGTGGGCATCGATGCCCCCTTAGTGCGAGTAGAAACCCACTTGAGTAGCGGCTTACCCGGCTTCAACTTAGTGGGTATGCCCGAGACCACCGTGCGCGAGAGCAAAGATCGCGTTCGCAGCGCAATTATTAACAGCCATTTTGATTTTCCCGATGCCAAAATCACCGTTAATCTTGCGCCAGCCGATTTGCCCAAAGAAGGTGGCCGCTTTGATTTAGCCATTGCGCTGGGCGTTCTCGCTGCGTCAGGCCAAATCAATACACAAAAATTATCGCAATACGAGTTTATCGGTGAATTGGGTCTTGATGGTGCATTGCACCCAGTTACGGGCGTGCTGGCCAGCGCCCACGCGTGCGCCACTTCAGACTGCAAACTCATGGTTAGCCAGGCCTGTGCACCTCAAGCCGCCCAAGTGCCCGACTGTTTCGTGATGGGCGCAGAATCTCTGCTCGATGTCTGCGCGCAATTGCGCAACGCCAAACCTGTCCGCATACAAAGTAACCGGGCAACACTTGCACATAAAAGACTGCCCGATCTGAGTGAGGTAAGAGGCCAACTCGAGGCGAAACGCGCGCTCGAGATCGCCGCAGCAGGCGGACATAATGTGTTCTTATATGGCCCACCGGGGACCGGAAAAACCCTGCTCGCGAGCCGCCTTGCCGGTCTCCTGCCGCCGCTGAGCACAGCTGATTTATTGGAGGTACGGCTTATTCAGGACTTAATGACCAGTAATAGTGCAAGTGATGAACGCCCATTTCGTGCACCTCACCACAGCGCTAGCGCTGTCGCTCTGGTGGGCGGCGGTTCCAAACCCAAACCGGGGGAAATCACCTTGGCCCATCGCGGTGTATTATTTTTGGATGAGATCGCAGAGTTCCCGCGCGCAACCTTGGATATGTTGCGTGAACCCCTAGAATCGGGGTCGGTGCGCATTAATCGCGCTAAAGCTAGCGTCACCTACCCCGCTAACTTCCAGTTAATTGCGGCGGCCAACCCTTGCCCCTGCGGATATTTGGGTGATCCAGAGCGCCGTTGCCGATGCAGCAACGATCAGATCGAGCGCTATCAGGCGCGTTTATCGGGACCTCTGCTTGACCGCATCGATTTGTTTTGTCGAGTCGAACGCCTAGATGCCAGAACCCTATTGGAACAGGGTGATCATGGGGAAGCATCGGCAATCGTAGCCGCTCGAGTCGCTCAAGCGCAGGCCTGCGCACAGCAACGCCAAAACGCACTGAACGCCAGAGCCCAAGGCGACACCCTAGCAAATGAACACTGCAGCGATGCCGCCAAACACACGCTGACTCTGGCGGCTGATAAATTTCAGTTATCGGGGCGCTCGGTGCACAGAGCCTTGCGAGTGGCTCGGACCATCGCCGATCTTGCGGATGCGAAGATGATCGAAAAAAACCACATGCTAGAAGCGCTCAGCTACCGACAAATTAACTTTAACAGAGGTCCTTTCTAACAGCTTTGCCCGCTAAAATTTGATACCCTAGCGCTTTTTTTAGGCACCCCTATTCGTGACGACACTGAACCCCGCGCAACGTGACGCTGTTCGCTATTTAGACGGCCCTTTGCTAGTACTCGCTGGTGCCGGCAGCGGTAAAACCAGTGTGATCACCCAAAAAATTGCGTATCTGGTAGAGCAATGCGAACTACCACCTAAAAAAGTGGTGGCGGTCACCTTTACCAATAAAGCGGCCCGCGAAATGCGTACCCGCGTCAATAGCATCTGCGAAAAAGCCAAGGGCTTATGGGTCAGTACGTTCCATCAGCTGGGTTTATCTATTGTTCGTAAAGAGCACCATCTGCTGGGCCTTCGCCCTGGCTTTAGTATCTTTGACCAACAAGATGCTGTAACCATCATGAAAGAGCTACTCGTACAGGAGCTGAATACCGACCCAGACCAAGCGCCCTTGATCCTAAACGCCATCAGCGCCTACAAGGCTGATGGTATTACCCCGGAGCAAGCGCAGAGCACCGCCGAGACCCATTTAGATATCCTACACAGCGCATGCTACGAGCGATATCAACGGGCCTTGCGCGCCTACAACAGTCTGGACTTTGACGATTTGATCTTCTTGCCCAACATCCTATTTCGCGAGCACCTCGACGTAAAAGATCGCTGGCAAAACCGCGTTCGCTATATGTTGGTCGACGAGTATCAGGATACAAACGGCAGCCAGTATGAGCTGATTCGACATTTAATGGGCACTAACTCGGGTCTCACCGTCGTGGGTGATGACGACCAGTCGATCTACGCGTGGCGTGGCGCCAAACCCGAAAATCTGGTTGCTTTAGGCGAGGACTTTCCCAACTTAAAAGTCATCAAACTTGAGCAAAACTATCGCTCAACGGCGACAATTTTGCAGTGTGCCAACGAGCTCATCGCCAACAACCCACACATTTATGACAAAGCGCTATGGAGCGAGCTGGGGCGAGGCGACAAAGTAAGAATTCAAGCAGCGGCCGACGAGCATGCCGAGGCCGAACAAGTCGTTGCTGAAATTATCGACCACAAAATGCGCCGCGGCTTGCGCTACGGCGCGTACGCTATTCTGTATCGAGGCAATCACCAAGCGCGGTTGTTAGAACTCGAACTGCAGCGCTTTCAGATTCCGTACCAGCTAAGTGGAGGCACCTCGTTTTTTGCGCGTAACGAAGTTAAAGACATCCTCTGTTATTTACGCTTACTGGTAAACCCAGACGATGACAACGCGTTTTTGCGCATCTGCAATGTGCCTAAACGTAAGATCGGAGCGGTGACCCTAGAAGCCGTAGGTCGCTTTGCGCACGAGCATCACATCAGCCTGAAGGACGCGGCCAGTCGTGCAAACCAGATTGAAGACTTGGCAGCAGCGGCACAAAATGCGCTGACCGAATTTGCCGAGTGGCTCGCGCACTGGGAACGCGAGTGCTTTGAGGCGCGCGACGCCAAACCCATTCGCGCCATGATCGATGACCTTAACTACGAGGGGCACTTACAGCTAACGAGTTCTTCAGATGACGTCGCAGCAAGGCGTATGGGCAACGTCGAGTTTTTGGTCGCCAGCCTGGACAAAGTCATCGAAGACCAAGATCTAACACTAGAGGAAGCAATAGCAAGACTGATGCTGCGCGACCTGATGGAGCAGCAAGAAGAAGAACGCTCTGGACCCGACAGTGTGCAATTAATGACCCTACATGCGGCTAAAGGCTTAGAGTTTCCGCATGTCTACCTCATAGGTTTTGAGGAAAATATCCTGCCACACCGCAACAGCATCGAAGCCGATACTGTCGAAGAGGAGCGTCGCTTAGCCTATGTTGGCATTACCCGCGCGCGCGAGACCTTAACCATTTCTTACGCTCGCAAGCGGCGCCAGTTTGGCGAAAACATGAGCTGCGAGCCTAGTCGCTTTGTAGATGAGTTACCGACGGACTTACTAGAGCGCTACGACGACGAGGAACAATCGGCTGAAGTGAACGCGGCACGTGGCTCGGAAACGCTCGCAGGACTTCGAAATCTACTGGGTTAAAACAAAAATGGCGCACCGAGGCGCGCCATTCTGCAATTGAGCGGTTTTTAGCCCTGCGGCTGCATGAAATCGATCGCTGCATAGATTTCGTCATCAGAACAGTCACCGCAAGTGCCTTTAACAGGCATCGCGCCAATACCGTTCACACCGTTGGCATACACAGTATCTTTGCCTTTGGCGTCGATTCGGGCAATCCAGTCTGAGCTGCCGGTTTTAGGTGCACCTAATACACCCACGCTGTGACAAGCCGTGCAATAGGTGTTGTAAACTTGCTCACCGCTGCGCGGTCCTGAGCTGGCAAGTGCGCCGGCACCACCGCAGGTAGTGTCGCCCTGCATACACACTTTACCTGCCGGCGCGATACGCGCCTCGATATCAGAGCGCTGTTTATCCGACAGAGCCCAAGCAGCCGACGCGACCATTACCGCGAAAATTGCAATCACAGATTTTTTGAACATGATCCTACCCCTTTCTCCAAAGTGGCGGCATTATAGCGATAAACACCCAGATTAAAAACCGGGAACATTTGTGAGTGCGCATTAATTTGGGCAAACTGTGTTAAGAATCAACAAAAAGGGCTAAACATGCATCTGTACAACTACGATCCCGCACCCAACCCTCAGCGCTTGGTGTACTTTATGAAGCTAAAAGGCTTGGAGTTGCCCACCACCCAAATTGATTTGGGTGCACTCGAGCAACTTAAACCCGAATACCAAGCCATTAACGCCAGCGGCACCGTTCCCTGCTTGGTTATAGATTCGGGCGAGCAACTCACAGAAGTGATTGCAATTTGCCAATATCTAGAATTACTGCACCCCGATACGCCACTCATGGGGGCAACCGCCCTAGAAAAGGCCCAGGTACTGGAATGGGATCATAAAATTTTTACCACCTTGTTGAGCGCAGTGGCCGATATGTTACGTAACGGCAACCCCGCGTTTGAGGGACGCGCGCTGCCAGGCCCCCTCAACTTGGCGCAAATTCCAGCCCTGGTTGAGCGTGGACAGGTGCGGATTCAACACTGCTGGGACGTACTAAATACGGCGCTCGAGGGTAAAGATTTCTTAGTCGGCAACAGCGTCACGCTGGCCGATATCGACTTGTATGTCGCGATGAACTTTGCTGGCTGGGTACGTGAGCGTGTTCCAGAGACCGCGAGCAATCTCTTAGCGTTTCGCGATCGCGTAAAAGCCCTTCTGGATTAGGTCTAGAGTCCACATAATGAGGCTAAGCCGCCGTTTTTGGATCGCACTGACAATCTGCCTAGGTGCGTGTTCTGACCATAGCGGCGAAGCTATCCTAAGCGATTACGAAGCGCGACTTAGTCGCACTTTAGACCTTAACTTCGAGTCGATGGCGATCGCTGCAGCACCCCGCAAGCCAAGAGCAGAGGCGTTGCAACTTGAGCTGCAGAACTCCGACATTGGCACGCTCGATTTTTTGGCGTTAACGGGCTGTGAGCTTCAAATCACCATTGGTAAGCGCAACTCAAGTCTGGGTAAATTAGCGCCGCCCTCACAGCGTTTACTGCTCGATTTAGAATTCTTACGCCATGCGCCTGCCTGCATTGCGCACCTGGAGTCTAAAGCTGACCAACAAGAGTTGGTGTCTCTACTCGAACAGAGCCAAATTCTTAAACAGCAGCAATTAGCACGACAAATTCACAACGCCACGCTCGCGGGCCCCGAGTGGCATCAATTCTGGAAACCCCAGAAAATCCCAGTAGGCTACCCAAGCGACACCACCAGCGACCAGGTACTTCAAGCCTTAGATGCGATAACGGCCATGGCGGACAATTGGCTAAGGGGCGACTATGTCGCCGACAGCCAAATGTTCGAAACGCACTTGAACACTCTTCGGTCAGGCGATGGCGGCGTGATACTTAGCGCCACCCAAACAGGTCACGAGTTTTTTAGCCGCTGGAACACAACCCTAGGCGAGTACACACAACAACATGCCTGCTCTCCGGAGAGTCGAAGAACCATTCTTGAAACTGTGATCGCCAAATACTTTGCTGGAAGCGTACAGCAATGGCTCGCCCCAATCATGAGCCGAGCCGAAAACATTCAGCAGGCAAGCAATCAGCTAGAAAACTTACTCAGCCAAGCGAGTTCGGCTGAATACAATCGTTGGCGGGAGCAGCGAGACGATTACATTCAGGCGATGAAATCATTGACCGTCGCCCACGTTAAGACGCTTAAACGGGTGATCAATCCCTGTTAGATCCATCCAAAAAAAGGGGGCCTAAGGCCCCCTTTGCGATACTTCTCATCTAACGGCGTTAGAAGTTTTTGCGCACATTCAAACCGAAAGTGCGCGGCGGGCTTGGGTAACCGTTGAAACTGCCAGCCTGTGCAACCGATGGGAAGTTGGTCATAAGATACTCGTCGTTAAACAAGTTGCGCGCCCACACGCTGACCTCCCAACCATCGATGTCCATGCCCGCAGATGCATTCACAACGTTCATCTCACGCGTCGCAGCACCTACAGCATTTAAGGTCGCAAATGATGGGTCTAATGCGCCGCCATCCTGAATATCCACCTCGCTCTCGTACTGGTAATCGGCCCGAACATAGCCTTCATAACCTGACCACTGGAAGTTATAGGTCGCGGCTAACGATAAACTTTGCTCGTGAATGCCCCCAGGTTGGGTTCCAGAAATATCGCCCAAAGCAGACCCTTTAAAGCTGTCGTACTTGGGATCGAGGAATACGCCCGAGAAGGCCAAAGTAAGCGATTCAGTGGCATTGTAGGCTAAATCAATTTCAAGACCTTGCGCCGACTGACTACCCGCATTTGCTAGGGCAAATGCCGCACCGGTAAAGGTGTTCGACTGAAAGCCCTCAATGGTCTGATCAAACACCGCCACATTGACAAAGCCCCAATCAAAGGCGCCTTTCAAGCCCAGCTCGAACACTTCGCTCTCTTCAGGGCCCGCCAAGCGCGTACCTACAACCAAGTTAGCTGGAAGCGTCGCGCCCGCAGCAGTTAAGGCAGACACCTCTGCCGCAGTAGGACGCGAATCACGCGACAGGTTCCATGACGTCGCCTTGTATCCCGTTGATAAGCTTGCATAGACGTTAATAGACTCGGTCCAGTCATACGCTAAGCGCGCTGTATAGGTGACTTTCGAGTCATCCGACGTTCCGCTGTTGCCGGCGTTCGGATAACCCAATAACTGCGGCAAAAACTGCAGGGCCTGTAAACCCAACAGTGGGTTTTGCGAGGGGTCGCTCAAATCTAAGGCAGACACGCCGGCTACTACCCCTTGCTGCAGCTGTAAGAAACCTGCCGCACCTTCGGGCGTTGAGGTGACTAATCCAACGTTCTCGGCGCTGAAGGGTAACCCGCCAAATACCAAGGGGAACTGCTGAGCTAGCGTAAACCCTACCAAAGCATTTAAACCATCTAGTCCATCCAAGTCTAACTTTGAAAACGCGTCTGAGTTTTCTTGGCGAAGGCTCGTATCTTTTTCGTCTTGGATGTAGCTCAAACCAACCGTCGCGGTTAAACGATCATTCAACGCTATGTCCATCTGACCGAAAATCGATGTTGCTTGGTTGCTTTGCTTCGCGTATTCGCGCACTGCCACGCCATTGTGGAACGTGCCAGGTGCATAGCCTAGCACGGCTTCTAAGCCCAATACGGTGCCGGCACCACCCGTTAAAATATCAACGTAACCTGAGAACGCTGTACCAAAATCTAAACCATTACGATAATCGATATCTTCGTCAAAATAGAAAATACCCGCGACCCAATCGGTTTTATCGGTGCTACCCGAAATACGCAACTCTTGGGTAAAAGTTTGAATATCGGTCGAGGTGGGCTGATTACCAATTAAGTCAGCACCACCATAGTCCACATCAGAAAATGGCTGATTCAAAAATGAATCTCGGTAAGCGGTAATCGAGGTCAAATCAAAACCACCGAAATCAAATTCGGCGTTGATGGTAACACCACTGTTTTTAGCGATATTGATACTGTCGTTGTTGTAATAAACGTCGTAGCTAAAGGGGTTTTCAGCGTCAAGCGCACCACCCAAAGCCACTACCGCTGCGCCTGTCGGGCCGTTAACAACGTTACCCACGGTACAGCAGATTTCGTCAAGCTCGTCGTAATCTGCAATGATGCGGATACGGCTAGTATCGGAAGGCTCGATCAATAAATCGGCCCGAACGCCCCAACGGTCGCGATCAGACACATCATTACCGGTAGTCAAGTTATCGGCGTAACCGTCACGCTTATTCACAGAGCCGCTTACACTCATAGCAACCGTATCGCTTAAACCGGTGCTGTAATAGCCTTTAGCAGTTTTGTTATTGTAATTACCCAAGCCCAGTTCGATGTAACCTTCGGGTTCGTAAGTCGGCGCCGCGGTAACCACACTCACCACACCCGCCGAAGCGTTTTTACCAAACAGGGTGCTCTGGGGGCCACGCAAGACTTCGATGCGCTCAAGTTTGGGCAAATCAGAGATTTGGCTTTGCGCGCGCGAGCGATATACACCGTCCACGAATACCGCCACTGACGGCTCAATGCCGGGATTGTTCGCACCATTACCAAAACCACGAATAATAAAAGTGGTCTGGTTCGAGTTTTGCAACTGCGACACTCGTAGCGAAGGCACCACCGACTGCAAATCTAGTACATCGCGGATTTCCGCCTGTTCGATTGTTTCCGCCGACGTGACAGTTACCGCGATCGGCACTTCTTGCAGCGTTTGCGCTCGTTTTGAGGCAGTGACAATAATTTCTTCAAGTGCCCCCTGCGCTTGGGAGAAAGTGCTAGAAAGCGCTAAGGGAACGGCGATGCTTAAGATTTTTAACTTATTCGACTTCATGTGGATACCTCACGATTCACAGATCTTATTAGCGGGCTGACCTCACCCAGAGCTAGTGTACCCACTTGCGTTGCTAATTTGCTTAAATGTGACCATTTTTTAACGTGAATTTTTAATGTATGTGCCTTTTACAGAATCTTTAGCCCTGGGCAGCGCGCACAAGAGTCGCACTGTCTTGACGAGTAAAAGTGTTCAATAAATACCTTTAGCAGCAAAAAATATCGCTTCACTAACACCCTGCTTTTGCTTATGAGAAATAGGCGTTATATGCTATACCGCTTAAAACAATGCCAAATTCTGGCTGATTGGTGATTTATGAAGGGCATTATTTTTACCGAATTTTTCGACTTGGTAGAGGAAGCATTTGGATTTGAAATTGCAGCGCAATTAATCGACCAATGTGATCTACCCTCCGGGGGAGCCTACACGGCGGTCGGGACGTATGATCACACCGAAATTTTGGCTTTGGTAGGCATGCTGAGCAAGCTTACCGCCGTGCCAGCACCCGCACTAATGGTAAGTTACGGTAAATTTCTCTACCCAAAACTGCATGCGCAATTGGACAGCATGGGCCTAAACTTTGGCAGTAGCTTCGAACTATTTAAAGCTCTCCACGAAGTCATTCACCCTGAAGTACTCAAACTTTACCCTGATGCTGAGCTCCCGGAATTTGAGGCGACGCCGCTTTCGGACAACCAGCTTCTGCTTAAATATCGCTCATGCCGTCCATTAGCCCACGTAGCCGAGGGGTTAATTTACGGAGCTGGAGACCTCTATCAAGAAAACCTCTCAGTGCAGCTTGAACACAAGAATGCAACCGACGATTTCCATACTGACATAACCATCACTCGCGCATGAACGAGTCAACTGAAGACCCAAAGGTTGCGTATTTGAGGAAGCGCCTTGAACTTGAAAAATCGGCTAGACAGCAAGCCGAAGGCCTGCTGGAGTCGAAAAGCCGAGAACTCTTTGAAATCAATAAAATTTTAGAGCGCAGTAACGAACAATTAGACGAGCAAGTCCAACAGCGCACCAGCGCACTACTCGCGCAAACGAAACTTGCAGAAGACAACGCGAGCAGACTGAACTCCGCGGTAGAGCGCTTGGAAATTATCCTAACCGCTGCACGTGCTGTTAGCTGGACCTACGACATCACCCACCACACATTTCGCGTGAACGGTGGCGATACTAGCCTACTCCAATTTAAACTAGACGAAGTTGTCGACTTCAAAAAATTGAAACAGGCTTTGCATCCAGACGACCACGCCATTTTTCGCGAAACCTTCTCGGAACTGAGTTACTTAAAATCAAAAATCGATATTCGTCTGCGCTTCAAAGACCAAGATGATCAGTACCGGTGGTTTGCATTAAGTGCCGTCATGTCTCGCTCAGAGGCGCAAGACCCTATTCTGCTTGGCGCCTTGATCGACGTTCAAGACCACGTCAAACGCGAAGAAGAGGCCTGGGCCTTGTCGAATATTGACTCATTAACCCAGGTGGCCAACCGCCATTACTTCGAGCAACTGTTCGCTAAAGCAAAACAACAATCGCAAGACTTTGGCACCGGCTTTACTTTGGGTTTGGTCGATATAAACGAGTTTCGGTTAATTAACGAAAGCTTTGGTCAGCGCACAGCGGATTGGACTCTACAGGCCCTTGCCGACTTGTTGGTCGATCGTTTTGAGGACAAGGGGTCAATTGCGCGTCTAGCCGCTGACGAGTTCGTGATTTTATTCAACAGCGACGTCAAAGCCACGCAGGCCTTTGATCATTTGGAGCAACTCGTTACCTCGATCGATCATTTTGAGTTGAACAACGGTGAGCGCGTCGCCATCACTCTCAGTGCCGGTGCTGCCTGCTTCCCTTACGACGGACAACAATTCGATAATTTGCTGCAAGCGGTGCAAACTGCGAACCAACAAAGTAAGCAGTCGCGTTTCAGTAGCCCCAAGTGCGTCATGTATCACCCCGGCATGGATGTGAGCCGACAACGAGACCGCAACATACGGCAGAACTTGCACCGAGCCGTGACTCAGGATGAGTTTTCGTTCGCACTGCAACCTCTTGCGACCAAAGACGGCAAGTGGCTTGCAGCCGAGGCGCTACTGCGCTGGACCAAGGGCCCGCGTTATTGCTCGACGCTTGACTTTATAACCGTTGCCGAAAGCTGTGGCTTAATCCTGCCCATCGGCGAATGGGTCATTAAAAACGCCATACAGCAGCTCAGCGCCATACAAAAGATCAGGCCCGACTTTTGGCTATCCATCAATATCTCACCAGCTCAATTCCAGCATCAGGACTTGGCGTCAACTATTCAAGGGGCCGCCGAGGGAACAGAAGTCGATTTGTCTCGTTTGGCCATCGAGGTTACCGAAAGCCTTTTTCTGGACGATCTCACACGCGTGCAAAACAGCTTAGATCGCATCAAAGCACTGGGTTGCACTATAGCGATCGATGATTTCGGATCGGGCTATTCAAGCTTGGGCTACGTGCAACAACTGCCTATTGACTACATTAAAATCGACAAACGTTTTGTGGATCAAATTACCGAACACTCTGAAAGCCACAACATCACCAAAGCGATTATCGACATGAGTCACTCACTGCACAGCAAAGTCGTAGCGGAGGGGGTCGAGACCTTGTTGCAGGTCGAAGCCTTAGCGGCACTAAACTGCGACGCGATGCAGGGTTACTATTTTGCGCGACCCATGGCACCCGAACAGTTTTTGGCAGAGCTGAAGCACAACAGCGAACGTTTTGTGGCAGAGTAGCGCCTCTTATTGCGTTACACTGCTTTGCGATTCCGATATCCTTATGGTTTTTGATCTGTGGATGCAGTATGACCCAAGGCTTTCAATTTGACGATAGGCTCAGCGCGCTTGACGAAATTATGCTGCGCGCCGAGAGCAATCCAAAAACCCGCAACTGGGTGCTGTCACTCGTTATACTCGATAAAAAGCCCAACACTGCCCGTCTACTAGAACAATTAGAGCGTGCCAGTAGAGAGTTTGTTCGTTTACGCCAAGTGGTGGTTCCGGCTCTCACGCCGGTCGGCTTCGCGCGCTGGCAGGCGGCAGAGTACTTTGACCCGCAAGAGCACTTTGAACACGTCGCGCTACCTCGCGGCAGCTCGTTTGATGATCTACTGCAACTCGCCTGCAATTTTATCAACAGGCCCGGCGACTTAAAGCGTCCTTTATGGGAAGCGATGTTGGTGGATAACGTAAAGCACCCCGAAGGTAAATCCGCATTTATGCTGCGCATGCATCACGCCATCGCGGACGGAATGGGCGCTGTACAGCTGTTTTTATCGTTATTTGATACTCAAGCCGATGGCACGCCACGCGAGTTTCTCGACCCGCCTTCGGCGCAACCCATGTCTTGGTTAGCGCGGGCTACTGCAGATGTGCGTGACAGCTTACCCGATGCCAAACGCCTTGCGACAGGCGCAGCAAAGGTTGCACTGGCTCACCTAGCATCGCCGGTTAAACAGTGGCGAGAAGATAAGGCTTTGGTGGATTCAGTGCTCCGACTTTATGGCACCAAAGGCGCGCCAGGCTCACCATTGTTAGCAGAGCGTGGTATGTCACGGAAATTTTTGGCGTGGGATTTTCCGTTTCCACCCTTTAAGCAGGCACTCAAAAATCTGGGCTGGTCGGTTAATGATGGTTACCTGACCGCGCTAACACTAGGGTTAAAGCGTTACCATGAAGAATTGCATTGCCCCCTAGAAAGCATGCCTTTGACCATACCGGTGAATGTCAGACGCGGCAATGATAGCGAGCAAACCGCAGGCAACCACATTGCGCCTGTGAAACTCGCGCTGCCCATGGATCTAGAAGACCCTCATGAAATTGCGGCAGATATTGGCGCCAAGGTTCGTTCGGCGGTGCAAGAACCCGCCTTAGGATTAATGTCTTGGGTTGCGCCCACCATTAAAGGCGCACCACAGTTTGTGGTCGATAAGATCGCAGACAGCATGGCAGAAGTCGACATTCAGGCGAGCAATGTGCCGGGTTACCCTTTTGCGCCCTACCTCGCAGGAAGTAAGATTGTCAGATCTTACCCGTTCGCCCCGCTGCCGGGCGTTGCCGCGATGGTCGCCCTGTACACCCAGAACGATGTCGCCCATATTGGCATACAGCTAGACAAAGCCGCAGTCGAAGACAGCGATCGGTTTGAACGCTGTCTGAAAGCCGCTTTCGAAGAAGTGATCGAGCTGGGTGCTTGACTAGGCAGGCACGTCCATCTGATTCTCGACTTTGATGCCCTGACCAATCATTTCATCGTAAGCGCTCGAGTGAATCATACGGTACTCGGCAACCTGCGCCCGAGACAAAACACGTTTTAGCGCCTCAGCCGAGGGCCTACGGATCGATGTGCCTTTCTCGGTCAAGAGAAACGTTTGACCGTCGATCTCAAGACGCGCGGTATACAGCGATGGCATTAGCGACAGGATCAGCACTTTATCAATGACCGTCGCTTCGTTAATGTCATCCAGCGCGAGTTTAAGCACTTCAGTCATGACCACGATCCCGTTGTTTGGCGCTCGCTTCTGGTAACGTGCGCCACGGTGTACCTTGGCAGCGCTCTCTGTAAGGGCAGCTGGCGACACAGCCTCGGCAGGGTAAGGTTGCGGTAGTGTCGGCTTGATTGGTTTCACTCACGATCTGATTTCTCCTCTAACACTGAGGCCAAGGCACGCTCGACCAAAAATCTCGCTTGATTAATGTACGCATGCACGCAAGCGTGTGTGGCCGCGTCAGACCACCCTTCTACAGCACACTCGCTAGAATAGCGTTCAAAGTTGGACAACGACTCGATCAACTCCGCCAAATGGTGGGTACAACCGCAAGCCAGTAACGAGTCGATTTGCTTGAGCTCAGTGAGCCTTGCAGTATCAAACAGTCTCGGTTTAAGAAGCGCTAGTTCACCGGCATCGCTATTGCCTTGGTCCAGTTCAACAGCCTGACGAAGTCCCGCCATGTGAACACCGAATCGCTCTTGATCTAGGGGCACTTTCAAGCAAGCAACACCGCGCTCTGCCAACTGTTCGATCCAGTGTGGGTTGGCAAACTCGTAAGCCACTAGCGTTAAGGGCGCGCCAATCTGACGCCGCGCCTGCTCGATCAAATCAACCTGGGTCCGGCTGAGTTGACCCACCGACACAATCAGGATACGAGCCGGCAAGGCGCCGAGATCACCTGACGCGACAGCAGACTCAAGTTCCTCACGCATCAAACGCACATCCAAGCCCGACACCATATTAGGATGCTTGTCCAACCAATCGCAAAAGGCGGATCCAAGACACAGGGTTTTAATCCTAATTTTCGTCGTTACACCCTGACCCGCGCCCGCTTGGTCTAGCAGAGCGGCCAAGGTCTTGCGTTCCATATTGGCAATTTCGCCAATACGGTAGCCTCTATCAACGAGGCTGGCGACAATTTGCAAATGCTCAAGATCGGTCTGCGTATACATTCTTCGCCCCGACTGTGACTTGTAGCTCGCGCCTAAACCGTAGCGGCGATCCCATATACGCAAGGTACCTGGCTTTATGCGCGTCAATCGTGCGACCGTGCCAATACCGTACAGTGGCCTCGCCTCTAGCTCGAATGCTCCCATAGATTACTCGCCTGTTTCAGTTTTGTTTCACTAATAGTTATACAAATCGAGTCGTTTAGCAAATCCAAGCGCCGTACATTGCGTAAAATGTACAGGAATAGCTGGTAGGAGAATCCTATGGTGATGTTTGCAGGTGATATCGACGAGAATGTCGATTTCTTTTTTGGAGAAGCGGAGCGTTTCCCTTTGTTAAACGCAGAGCAGGAGCAGACGATTGACCAGCAAAAATGGGACTTTGCTCATCAGGCGCTGCTGCAACTGTTAAAGGACCCCGACGGTAAGGACTTCGTCACCGAAGTGTGCTGCGCGATGTTGGAGCAACCCGCGAACATTGAACAGTTCGCGCAGCGCAATCACTACTTCACACTAAAACGGGACCTGAAGGCGATAGCTAACAGCAAATCTTGGTTAACGCCGACTCAGGCCTTGATACAAGCCGTGCAAACCGGTGCCCCAGAAACAGAGGTTCTGCAGCGCATTGAAGCCAGCCAGTGGCCCGCCACGTTTATGGTTGGCTTAGCGATTGTGGCCGAGCGCGCGTGCGGCCGCAACCGCAAAGATACCCTAGCCGACGCCTTAGCGATATGGAACCCAAGCTGGCAGACCTGGTCATTCGAACGCAAAGAAGCTTTGCGACGAGGACTCATGGGCCCCGTCCAGGGATACCTCGCTGCGCGAGACAAGCTGGTTATGCACAACGTGCGGCTGGTGTACAAACTGGCCCGAGAGAACCAAAACCGCGGCATCGCGGTCCGTGACCTGGTGCAAGAAGGCATTATCGGCTTGGTGCGCGCAGCCGAAAAGTTCGACTACCGACTCGGGTTCAGATTTTCTACCTACGCCTACAATTGGACGAATCAGCACATACAGCGCGTCTGTGAGGGCAATGGGAGTTTGGTCACCTACCCAACCCATGTCACACAAGAAGTAAACGCACTGTATCGGGTTCGCAACGAGTGGATGGATCGACGAGGCGAGGAACCTTCGCTCGCTGAGCTAGCAGAACACAGCGGATTCACCCTAGAGCGAGTTCGCGAGCTGACGCAACTCACCAACCTGACAGTGTCGATCCAAAGTGACGACGACGAAGACACCAACGCATTACCCGAATCGGCTTTGGTGGATGAAGCCGCCAATCCCGCATTGGAACAGGCGCAATCACGCAGCCTAAAGCGTTTACTGGAACAACAGCTCAAGCAATTAGATCGCCGCGAGCAGATGATCGTAACCGCTCGCTGGGGTTTAGACGGCCGACCCTCTCGAACCCTGGCACAGCTGGCCGACCAACTTGAGGTAAGCCGAGAGCTGGTGCGACAACTTGAAAAGTCAGCGTTGCGCAAACTTCAAGTCGACACGGAGCTCAATAAAGCATTCAAAGTATTGTCAGCGTGAACCAAGCTGAGATACGTTGCGTATTACACTGAAAATCGAGGGATATTCCGTGAAAAAATTGTTACTTAGCTTGACGATCTTAGGACTGAGCAGCTCAGCGCTAGCAAGTTGCCCAGATTATATGAACCACGACCTACGCAAACTCCATTCGAAAGAAACGGTGAACCTGTGCGAAACCCATGCAGGCAAGCCCATGTTAATCGTGAACACCGCCAGTCACTGCGGCTTTACGGGACAGTTCGAAGGATTAGAAGCGTTGTACAAGCAGTACAAAGACCGAGGATTTGAGGTCGTAGGCTTCGCGTCCGACAGCTTTAAACAAGAAGACGACAGCGAAGAAAAAGCCGCTGAAGTTTGCTTTGTTAACTACGGGGTGACGTTCACTATGATGGCACCTACGCCAGTGCGTGGCGATGATGTTAACCCCGTGTTCAAGTATCTGAACGAGAAAACGTCCAACCCAAGCTGGAACTTCAACAAATACTTGGTTAATGCCGAGGGTGAAGTTCTGGAGAAGTGGGGCAGCATGACTCGCCCTGACGACAAAGATCTCATCGCAGCGATCGAGGCGGTGCTTTAAAGGGCGTTTCATTGGCAGTTGGTGACATACGCGTGACCAACTGCCAAATCATATATCGCTTATTTAGGCTCGGGAAGATTTGCCATATAGCGCATCACATGAAAAATGACGTTCTGCTCTAAACTTCCACTCAATAAGTGCGCGCCAGGGCCACTGGCATAAATCCCAACATCGTCTCCACCGTGTGTTTCTGAATTTAGCGGCACCAAGGCTTCTTGATGATAACCTGGTGACGTCGTGTCCACCTCGGCATGCAAGTGGCGACCCGCCTTAACCTCGGACGCGTAACGCACGTCGGCGTTGGTTTCATCGCCAAAGTCGGCATACCCTCTTCCGTTGGCATAGCTTAAGGTCGTGTAGGGCGCGCCATCGGTCGCTAAGGCCACCTCTTGCTCACCAATGGGCACAACCTTCCCGAGAATTGGGTTGCCGCGACGAGGATAGCCCGCGATCGTCATCGTGTGGCTGTGATCTGCCGTCACAATAATCAAGGTATCATCGTCAGAAGTGAGCTCTTTTGCTACCGCAACGGCGTCAGAAAGCGCCACCGCGTCGCTCAAAGCACCTGCGGCGCTTCCCGCGTGGTGAGCATGGTCAATTCGCCCCGCCTCTATCATTAAGAAGTAGCCGTTTTGATTATCCAGCAACTCGATCGCTTTGCGCGTCATGTCCGCCAGACTGGGTTCTTGGTTTTGCTTGGCGACTCGATTCGCTTCGTAGCTCATGTGCGACGCACTGAACAACCCTAACGCCGGCAATTGCGACGCAGTAAGCTCAGACAATTCATCTTTAGTACTTACGAAGGATGCTGTTGGACTTAAGGCCTGCCACTCAGTGATTAAGTTACGGCCATCGCCACGCTTACCCGTAAATGGTGACTCTTGTGCATCTTTGGGTAAAAAACTACCTGCACCACCGCCTAAGACCAACTCTGGGCCATCGATCGAAGAGCCCGTTTCTGCCGAAGCCCGCGACGCATAGCTAATTAACTGGGAAGCGATATCTTCACAGCCGTTGTCTTTTGCCTCCTCACTGAGCTCAGCGTCATTCTCCCAATCGCGGTTCACGGTGTTCGCATACAACGCAGCCGGTGTCGCGTGGGTTATTCGCGCCGTCGACACAATACCCGTGTGCTTACCTGCAAGCTCAGCTAAGGTGAGTATCGACCTGAGATTATTGCCTTGCTGTGACGCGCAGTTACCGGTAATAACATCAGGACCCACGCTCAAGACGCCCGCACGGGTTTTTATCCCTGTGACCATCGCTGTCATGGTACCCGCGGAGTCTGGGGTTTGGGCGTCGGTGTTATAGGTGCGAGACAAGCCAACAAAGGGAAACTGGTCGAACGATAAATTATGCTCCTCGCCGCTACCGCCCAAAAGCTGCCCTTCGTAGATTCGTGCTGCGGTGACTGTCGGAATACTCATGCCGTCGCCCACGAATAAAATGACATTTTTCGCGGCACCCGGGGTTTGAACGATCGCTCGTTTCAAGTTCGCCTGCAACTTAGCAGCGCCCGCTTCATACCCAGTAGGTGAGACAGCACTCACACTCTGAACCTGCGCCTGGGCAAGGGGCTTCTGCAACCCAGATTCGCTCGCACAGGCGCTGACCAACAAGCTCGTTCCAACGACACCCAGCCACTGCTTTTTCATGATTTCTCCAAAACCGACTCACTCAAAAGAACGTATCATAACCTATTCGTATAACAAGCGTGTTACGCTTAGCGCATCGATTTGATTAGGAGTTTTTCCGTGCGAGCCTACCTACTTTCCGCCGGCTTACTCATCGCTATTTTTGGCAGCGTTGGGACCTATCTTTACAACAAATTTTCGGCCTTAGCCGAAATGGACTTCAGTCCCGCGCCCGTTACGGTCAACGCTGAACTTGCCCAAGCAGAAACAATTCATCGCAAAATCCTAACGGTTGGCACCATCATCGCGGACCAAGAAAGCGTATTAAAGGCCGAAGTCTCAGGTCGCGTGTCTGATTTGTTTTTCAAAGGTGGCCAAACCGTCGATGACAAACAGATCCTAATGCAGCTCGACGACAGCATCGAACAAGCAGAACTGCGCCGCTACCAAGCGGAGCTGGCTCTTGCCGAGACTTTGTTGAATCGCGACCGCGAATTGGCAAAAGAGAACGCGATATCGCAGACTCAACTCGATACTCGGGCTGCCCAGTTCCAGGCAGCGAGTGCGCGCGTTGAGGAAACGCTTGCGCGTATTCGACAAAAGCGATTGCTGGCGCCGTTTACAGGTTTGGTCGGGGTCCCCATGGTGAATGTCGGCGACTATGTCAACGCTGGTGAGTCCCTGGTGACCATCACCACCATACAGAATCTTGAGGCCGAATTTAATTTGCCCGCAACGCAAGCACGCGATGTCCAAGTAGGCTTGAGAGTGCGCATTGAGACAGCAAACCAAGAGCTTTTAGCGGAGGGGCAAATTTCGGAGGCTGACCCTAGGCTTGACCCAATCGATCGCACCCGACGCTTCAGAGCACAACTCAATAGCACCGACTTGTTCCCCGGCGAGTTCGTCCGTATTGCGGTGCTACTTGAAGAGCAGACCGAGGCTGTTACTGTACCCGAAACAGCCGTTACCTACGCGTTGCGCGGCGATGTTGTGTATGTCGTCGAGCAAGCCGACACCGGGCCCATTGCGTCAATGCGCATGGTAACGACCGGCGAGCACAGGGGGCAGCGGGTTGAAATTCGCTCTGGGATCAATGTAGGCGATCAAGTCATCACAGCCGGACAACACAAGCTGTATTCTGGTGCTAGCGTGACCGTCAGCGAGGACAGCCCACTGTGAGTTTTACTGACGTATTTATCCGCCGCCCGGTACTCGCCGTTGTTATTAGCGCCTTACTGCTGGTTGCGGGCCTACAGTCTTTTAACCGCTTGGAGTTACGCCAGTTCCCCGAGGTTGAAAAATCGCTCATTATTGTGCAGACCGCCTATCCTGGCGCGAGTGCCGATACGGTACAGGCTTATGTCACAGACGCTTTGCAGCGGCGGATAGCTGGCGCGCGTGGAATAGATTATCTCACTGCCAGCAGCGCACCCGGCATGTCGACCATACAAGTGCACGTGCGCTTAAATGAAGACACCAGCATGGTGCAAAATGAAGTCATCGCGAAAATAAGCGAGGCCAAATACGAGCTACCTCGCGAAATCGAAGACCCAGTGGTGACCACCAGCCAGGGCGATGACGCCATGATGTACATTGCTTTCACCAGCGAGCAGTTAAACACCAAACAAATTACAGACTACCTGCACCGTGCGATTCAACCCGAGCTGGCAACGATCGAGGGTGTGGGTCAAGCACAAGTCTTGTCAGGAACAGTATTTGCCATGCGTATTTGGCTGCAACCCGAGAAACTTGCAGCCTATAACATCACAGCTGCCGAGGTAAATCGCGCCTTGCAGCGTAACAATGTTCGCGCAGCACCCGGTGGTGTCGAGAGCGCGTGGACTCGAACCGCTGTTGATGTTGAAACCGATATTGAAGACCCTGAGCTCTTTGGTGAAATCATTGTTCGACAAAACGGTGACCAACGCGTCCGCCTGAAAGATCTAGCTCGTGTAGAGCTTGGTAGCGAGCGCTACAACGTCACCGTGTACTCCGAAGGAAATACCGGGGTATTTCTATCCATCACCAGCGCCCCCGGAGCCAACCCGCTCGCTGTAGCTCAGCGCGTTAAGCAAAAACTCGCTGACCTAGCAGCAGAAATGCCTGCCGATTTAGTTGCCGATGCTGACTCGGATGCCTCGATCTATATCGAAAAAGCCATTGAAGAAGTGGGCATGACCCTCATAGAGGCCACATTCATTGTGATTGGCGTCATCCTGTTGTTTTTGGGTTCTTGGCGCGTGGTCATTATCCCTCTGGTTGCAATTCCTCTGAGCCTAGTAGGCGTTCTCTTTGGCCTCTGGGTCGTCGACTTTTCGGTGAACCTTTTGACCCTACTGGCCATGGTCATCGCCATTGGGTTGGTGGTTGATGATGCGATTGTGGTGGTTGAGAATATTCACCGACACATCGAAGAGGGCAAAACGCCCTATGAAGCCGCTTTGATCGGCGCTCGCGAGGTTGCGCTCCCAGTCGTTGCCATGACCTTAACCTTGGCCGCGGTGTACGCCCCCATTGCTTTTGTGGGCGGCCTCACGGGCACCCTGTTTAGTGAATTTGCTTTAACGCTTGCGGGCGCAGTCGTGGTGTCGGGTTTGATTGCCTTAACGCTGAGCCCGATGATGTGCTCTAAGATTTTGCGCCCCCTAAAAGAACAGGGCAAAGCCGCCGACTGGGTAGACGCACAGTTCCATCGCCTCGATAGGATTTACCGTCGCGGCGTAGACGCCTGTTTAGCCAACCGGGGCGCCGTTTGGCTATTCGCGGGCGTGATTTTTTTAAGCCTACCCATGAGCTTTTTATTAGCTCAGCGCGAGCTTGCACCTGAAGAAGACAACGCCAGTATCTTCGTGTTCGCAAGTCCGCCAGACTACGCCAATATCGATTATGTTAACGCATACACACAGCAAATGATTGATTTGTGGCGCACCATTCCCGAAATCCGTACAGCGTGGCAGGTGAATCAGCAGGATCAAATTTTTGGCGGCTTAGAGCTTAAATTGTGGGATGAGCGCGAACGACATCAGTCAGAGATCATTGCCGAGGCCCAACAAAAGTACTCGACCGTCGCCGGCTTAGAAATTTATACCTTTGCCTGGGCGGCGCTACCCGGCGTTGACTCTGGTTTGCCAGTCAACTTTGTCGTGGCGTCAACCGATGACTACGCACAACTTGAACAGGTCGCTGAGGAATTGCTTGCCAAGGCGCGCGAGTCGGGCAAGTTTATCTTTGTGAACAAATCGCTGCGTCACTCTCGTCCCGAACTTAAGGTACATATCGACCGCGAACAAGCGGCGGCTTTGGGTGTCGAAATGCCTGAAATCGCTGAAACTCTGCAAACGCTTTTGGGCGATGGTGAAGTGAGTCGTTTTGCGATTGAGGGACGGACCTATCGAGTCATTCCTCAAGCAGCCGATGATTTTCGCCTAAGCGGGTCCAATTTGTCGCAGTACTATGTGCGCAGTCTATCCGGCCAAATGATCCCCCTTTCATCTGTGATTTCTGTAAGCACCATCGTTCAACCCAACGTCCGCTCGCAGTATCAGCAGCTCAACAGCATTACGATTCAAGGCATGATGATGCCGCCCAACACGCTCGGCGATGGACTGCAGTTTCTGGAGCAAGAGCTTAAGAACATCGCGCCAAAAGGCTATCGGGCCGGCTACGAAGGCGAATCCCGCCGTTACGTGCAAGAAGGCAATAGCTTTTTATTCTTATTCGGCGCCTCTTTAATACTGATTTATCTCGTTTTATCGGCACAATTTAATAGCTTTAGAGACCCGCTAGTCGTGCTTGTCAGCGTCCCTTTAAGCTTATTTGGCGCGCTATTACCACTGGCCTTGGGCTGGGAAACCTTGAATATTTATACTCAGGTCGGCTTGCTCACACTGGTCGGCTTAATCGCCAAACACGGTATTCTGATCGTGGATTTTGCCAACCGCTTAGAGCAAGAAGGTAAAGATCGCTTCGAAGCGGTGGCAGAGGCTGCCACCATGCGTCTACGCCCAATTTTGATGACAACCTTTGCCACCGTGCTGGGCGTTTTGCCTCTCCTACTCGCCAACGGTGCCGGCGCGGCAAGCCGATTTGCGATGGGACTGATGATAGCCGCGGGCATGTGCGTGGGCACCCTCTTTACCTTATTTGTGCTGCCGACCTTCTACCCGCGTTTAGGTCGGGCACAAAGTAGTCAATAACGCTAATCCAGCACCCGCAAGGCGGCGTATACACACCAAATTCCAGGAGCTTTGGCTGATGGTACACGCTGCCCTTGCAATAAAGAACACAGATCAGTTACCCAGTTTTATTGTCGACGTCACGCGCATTGAAGGCGTTGTGACCTACAAGACACTCGATTCAACGGCCGGGTTTGTTCGCTACCAAAACGATGGTGGAATCGAGTACATCTTCGTGAGGGGGCTGTATCGCCGGCAAGGTATCGCCAAACGACTCCTGCAAGAAGTTGAACAGCTCACAAGCTGCAAGCCTTACCCCCTACCCCCGATATCGCCTTTAGGTGCCAAGTTATTTGGCACCTAGTCCGCCTAAGCGAAAGGATGGCGCAATACGATGGTCTCGACTCGATCCGGACCGGTGGATATCACGTCGATCGGCGCACCTACCGTAGACTCGATCCGCTCGATGTAATGACGAGCGGCGGACGGCAGCTCTTCTAAAGTTTTTACGCCGATGGTAGATTCCGTCCATCCCGGCACCTCTTCGTAGACGGGCACCACGTTTGCGTAATCCTCGGCATCGACGGGCGCAGCCATGGCATTGCCATTGGCATCTTCGTAAGCGACACAAATTCGGATCGTTTCTAAACCATCGAGCACATCGAGCTTGGTTAGGCACAAGCCCGATACCGAGTTGATATTGACGGCTTGGCGCAAGGCCACAGCATCAAACCAACCGCAGCGCCGGGGGCGCCCTGTTGTAGCGCCAAATTCGTGGCCGCGTTCGGCCAAACGCGCGCCCGTGGCATCGAACAGCTCCGTCGGGAACGGACCACCACCGACCCGAGTGGTGTACGCTTTGGTAATTCCCAGCACATAATCCAAGTAAAGGGGACCAAAACCGGATCCCGTTGCCGTGCCACCGGCCGTCGTATTCGAACTGGTCACAAAGGGGTAGGTACCGTGATCGATATCGAGCAGTGAACCCTGCGCACCCTCGAATAATATTTTAGCGCCGGCTGCACGATAGGCTTGCAACGCAGCGGTAACGTCCGTCGTCATAGGCAGCAATTCTTCACCCATGGCCATGGCTTCATCGAAGCAAGACAGCACATCAACTGCCTCGGCTTGGTAATACTGGGTTAACACAAAGTTATGATAATCCAGTACTTCACGCAGACGTTCCTCAAAGCGTTTAGGGCTGTTCAAATCTCCCAAACGCAGGCCGCGACGAGCGACTTTATCCTCGTAGGCAGGACCTATACCACGCCCGGTGGTACCAATTTTGGCGTCTCCGCGTTTTAACTCCCGCGCTTTGTCTAACGACACGTGGTAAGGCAAGATCAGCGGGCATGCAGCCGATAACTTCAAGCGATCTCGCACTGGCACACCGGTCGCTTCCAACTTGCGCATTTCGGTCAACAAAGCATCGGGCGCCAGCACAACACCGTTTCCGATCAAACACTGTACGTGGTCACGCAGAATACCCGATGGAATCAAATGCAGTACGGTTTTCTCACCATTAATGACCAGTGTGTGGCCAGCATTGTGGCCACCCTGAAATCGCACTACGACCTCAGCCTGATCGGTCAACAGATCGACAATTTTTCCCTTACCTTCGTCACCCCATTGAGTGCCAAGTACCACTACGTGTTTGTTCATACGTTTGTTTTACCTATTGGACGCACGGTCCAGACATCATCGATCAACACAATTTCGCGATCGCAGCGCTCATCGTGCTCGTTCAGTAAAGCCCGAATAACAATCTGCCCACTTGCGCGCAAATCGTTTATCAGAGACTCGAGTTTTGTATCCATAATTGCCGGCACACTGATGGCGCCTTGTGAATTTGCTTTGTAACGACCTTGAGCTAATAGCGTCTTTAAATCGACCGCAAACCCCGTGGCGGCGCGCGCGCGCCCATAAATTTGCCCAACCGAATCGTAGCGACCGCCGTTGGCCAGAGCTTGCCCTGCGCCCTTGGCGTACGCAGCAAATACGAGCCCCGTGTGATAATTCAACCCGCGCAATTCCGCCAAATCCACATACCAATCAATGTCGTGAGCCACCGCAGACAAGGCCTTGATGACCGTTTCGATTTGATCAATCGCTTGACTCACAGCGGGCACGCTACTACCGAACGTTTGTCGTGCTCGATCTAGGGTGTCGATATCACCGTGCATGTTCATTAGGGCGGTTAGCCATTCTCGTGTTTGCGCTGGCTTATCCTGCAGGGCGACCGCTAAATCTGGCGCTGACTTTCGCTGCAGCGCATCAAAAATATCCGTATCGTCCTGGTCGATGTCAGCCGCGGCAAAGACCGCTTGGTAGACACCCACGTGACCAATATCTAAGGTCAAGGCACCCACGCCCGACGTTCTCAAGGTTTCGATCAACAATCGAATAATTTCGATATCGGCTTGCTCGCTACTGTCGCCGTAAAGTTCCGCTCCGACCTGAATAGGGCAGCGCGATGCCATGAGAGACTTGGGGCGGGTATGCAAGGTCGTGCCGGCATAACACAAACGCGAGACGCCGCGCTTTAAGTACGAGTGGGCATCAATGCGCGCAACCTGAGGCGTAATATCCGCGCGAATACCCAACGTTCTGCCGGTCAGCTGGTCGGTAAGCTTGAACGTCAACAAATCGAGATCAGCACCCAAACCCGTCAGCAAGGACTCGCTGTATTCGATTAAGGGCGGAAACACGAGCTCGTAGCCCCAGTGTTTGTAAAGATCAAGCAGCTCGCGACGCAGTGCCTCTAAGGCGCTGGCCTGTTCGGGCAACACTTCTTCAACCGCTTGCGGTAACTGCCAGTACTTCACTCAGATTCGATCTCAGTTTGCTTGCATGCCCAACTAAAAAATGGACGTCGTGAACAACAAAAAACCGCGGCAGCGAGAACCCCGTGAGGGCACCACTTACCACGGCTGGTATAGTTTACCAGTTTCTGCGCGGGTTACCACCATTTACAGCCCACAAAAGGGGCGCTGTTACGCCCCTTTAATGGTTAGACTCGCTCTACTGCTGACCCTCTGGATTCTTCAGATATTTGAAGAAGTCGCTGTCAGGCTTGAGCAGCAAAATATCACCGGAACCCTGAAATGAGTCCTGGTAAGCTCGCAGGCTTCGAGTAAAGGAGTAAAACTCCTGATCGCTACCAAAAGCCTCGGCGTAGATACGCGTCGCCTCGGCGTCTCCGGTACCGCGAATGGTTTCCGCATCACGATAAGCTTCGGACAGTATGACCGTCACCTCACGATCAGCTGCCGCGCGAATACCTTCGGCGAGCTCCTGACCCTGTGAACGGTGCTCACGGGCTTCTTTTTCACGCTCAGCATTCATACGGCGGTACACAGAGTCGGAAACATCGGGTGGCAAGTCGATCTTTTTGACCCGCACATCCACAACTTCGACGCCAAGCTCCGCTGCGGCCACTTTGTTGAGATCCAGCGTAATGTTGCGCATCAGCTGGTCGCGTTCACCCGATACCACTTCTTGAATGGTACGAATACCGACCTCGTTCCTGAGACCGTCGTTGATACGCTGGGCCAGCAGACCCATCGCGCGCTGCACTTCGCCGTTAGTCGCGGTATAAAACCGCGCTGTGTCAATCACGCGAAATTTAGCGAACGAATCAACGACCAGAGCCTTTTTCTCTTGCGTTAAAAAACGCTCCGCCTGAGCATCAACCGTCAAGACTCGACCATCGAATTTACGCACGTTGTTTACAAACGGGAATTTGACGTGAAGCCCCGGTTGAATATCGGGGTTAACCACTTCACCAAATCGCAGCAGCACACCTTTTTCCGTTTCTTTAATCACGTACAAGGTGTTGTTGAGTATCATCAAAACGAGCGCAGTAAGTACGCTCCAAACCAACGATTTCGTTGACATCTTAACGGCCTCCTCGGTTAGTAGTCGTGCGGCTGCTTGACGCATCTCGACGGAGCTGCTCCGTCACCGCATCGGTAATTTGTCGGAGCGTACGCGAGTCGACAGCCCCAGAGCCATTCACAGCGCTACTCGCCCCGGTTCGCTCCATCAGTTTATCGAGCGGCAGGTACATCATGTTATTACCGCCCTCTACGTCGACCATCACTTTACTCGACTGGCCATAAACCGAGGTGATAGCGTCCAAGTACAAACGTTCGCGCGTGACCTCGGGTGCCTTGCGATACTCAGCCAATAGCTTGGTGAATCGATTGGCCTCACCTTCTGCATTTGCGACCACCTGCTCTAGGTAAGCGTTAGCCTCTTCGATTTGGCGCTGCGCCTGACCACGCGCTTCTGGGATAATACCGTTAGCGTAGGCTTGCGCTTCGTTTTTCACCCGCTCTTCGTCCTCGCGTGCTTTAATGACATCGTCAAAAGCCGCTTGAACCTGCGAGGGCGGCTGAGCATTGTCGACCGTGACCTTAGATACTTGAATACCGGTTTGGTAGTTGTCCAAGAGATTTTGCACGCGCTGCTGTACCTCGAGCGCGATCGCTGCACGACCTTCGGTCAACACCAAATCCATTTTGTTGTCACCCACCACGTGGCGCAGGGCGCTCTGCGTCGCGTGCTGCAATGAAACCTCAGGATCGCGCACCTTAAGAACGAAATGCTCCGGGTTGTTAATCACGTACTGCACCGACATATTCACATCAACAATGTTTTCGTCTTTGGTCAGCATCACCTCACGAAAGCTTTGCGCACGCACCTTGGTGACGTTCAGCTTTATTACTTCGTCAATGAGCGGTGGGTTCCACTGCAAACCCGGCGTCACTGTACTGTGGTACTCACCAAAGCGCAGCACGACCGCACGCTCCTGCTCGTCGATCTGGTAAAAACCCATAACACCCCAGATAACAAGAGCAGCGGCAGCGACGACACCAAAAAATGCTGATGACGCTCCTTTGCTTGGACCACCTGAGCGACCGCCTGAGCCGCCCCCAAAAATAGCGTTGATTTTGTCTTGGACTTTTTTCAGGGCTTCGTCTAAATCTGGTGGCCCCTGATTGCCGCCACTACCCCATGGATCATTGGGCCGATTGTTACCGCCGCCCGGCTCGTTCCACGCCATAACGTACTCCCGTAGTTAGTTCAGTGTTAGTTTAGCAAACTTTTACGCAAAAACCCGTTTACGCACTTTGAATCAGCTCGACCGATCCCGTTTCTTTGGCAATTAAACGATTCCAGTCTGAGCGCGGTAATCGGACGTTTAGCTGCGAGCACCCACGTTCATCGGTTGCTTCTTGCATGACCGCATTCATTCGATACAGCGATGCGCGCAAACGGCCTTGCTCGGGCTTAAGTGAAATCGTTGCGTTGAGCATATCGTCGCCCAGACGCTCGGCAACTGCCTCAAGCAAAAGGTCCAATCCCGCGCCTGTCTTGGCACTCAACCAGACTCGCTCTGGCACCCCATCCGCGTCGCGTTCTATTCGAGGCTCTTGTTCAAGCAAATCCAACTTATTGTAGACATAAAGCCTTGGAATTTTATCGGCGCCTATTTCAGCCAGTACATCAAGGACTTGATGCAAGTTGTCATCGCGCTGATCACTGGCCGCATCAACCACAATGCAAAGAAGTTCCGCGTTTAAGGTTTCTTCTAATGTCGCGTTAAAGGCATCGACCAACTTGTGGGGCAAGTGCGCAATAAAACCCACAGTATCGGCCAAAATAACCTGACCGATCGCGTCCAGCTCAAGCTGTCGAAGCGTAGGGTCTAACGTTGCGAACAACTGGTCAGCGGCATACACATCGGCATCGGTGAGGTGATTAAACAGCGTGCTTTTGCCGGCGTTGGTGTAACCCACCAGAGACACTGTCGGAATCTCAGCGCGCTTGCGAGAGCGGCGCCCCTGATCACGCTGTCGCTGCACTTTGTCGAGTCGCGCCAGAATGGATTTAATGCGGGCACGCAATAAACGTCGGTCCGTTTCTAACTGGGTCTCACCGGGACCACGCAGACCGATGCCGCCTTTTTGACGCTCTAAGTGAGTCCAACCTCGGACAAGACGAGTACTCATGTGCTGCAGCTGCGCGAGCTCGACCTGAAGCTTGCCTTCGTGCGTTCGTGCGCGCTGCGCAAAAATATCAAGAATAAGTCCGGTGCGGTCCAGCACACGGCATTGCAACACCCGCTCAAGGTTACGTTCCTGAGACGGGGTCAGCGCGTGGTTGAACATCACGATCTCGGCCTCGTGGCGCTCCTTGATTTGGCGAATTTCTTCTAGCTTACCGCTACCCACGAAGGTACCGGCGTGCGGCGTAGCTCGTGAGCCAAATACGAATTCAACAGGATCACCACCCGCAGATAAGACAAGCTCCTCGAATTCCCTTGGGTCTTCGCGGTTAACTTCGCTGTCTAGGTGCAAGTGGACGAGCACAGCGCGCTCGCCCGACTCTGGACGCTCAAAGAACACTGGTTGTCAGCACTCCTGGGGTATTCCCATACGCCTCAGCCAAGACTAATCTTCGGCTTCTTCCTCGCCAGGATTCGCCATGGGCATGCGCACCATGCGACCGGGAACAACGGTAGATATTGCATGCTTATACACCATTTGCGACACAGTGTTTTTAAGCAATACAACGAATTGATCAAACGATTCGATTTGACCCTGCAGCTTAATGCCGTTAACCAGATAAATAGAGACTGGGACGCGCTCTTTTCTTAGCAGGTTCAAGTAAGGGTCTTGTAGCGTATGCCCTTTTGACATATTTTTCTCCTTGGTGAGCCAAAACGGCTCGTCATAAAATGTTCCCACATGGGGATATTAGGCTCTGCCCGAACCAAGTCAAATTACCACTTCGTAATACATACGCAGGTAACTCTGACTTGGTTCGAACGCCATCGCGAGGTTGTGGACCTGTCGCTTAGTTTACTCTATTGGGGCAATTTCAGACAATTCAAGATCAGATCTGATGGTTTTTTTGCACCCATTGTCACTTCAGACTCAAAATGCTCAACCAAGTTCCCGTGCGCATCAGTGTAAATCCAAAAAAGATTGGGCCACTTGCGCAACCAGGTGAGTTGTCGCTTTGCCAGCTGTCGAGTTGCCGCAACACCCCGATCAATACACGCTTGCAAGTCAAATTCACCGCCCAAGTACTGCCACACTTGGCGATAACCGACGGCGCGAATCGCAGGCAAATCGGCGTGCAAATCGCCACGCGCTCGCAAAGCTTTAACTTCTTCAATAAAGCCCTGGTCTAACATCAGCTCAAATCGGCGCTCGATACGCTCATGAAGCACAGCACGATCAAACGGTGCAAGCGCAAACTGACTCACACAATACTGCTGAGTTGGCGCAACGCGCTCTTGGCTTTGCTGCTGCCACTGCGACAAAGGGGTTCCACTTAATCGGTACACTTCTAGAGCACGCGTGATACGGCTGGAATGATTCGGGTGAATATTGGCCGCAGTGATGGGATCGACAGCCTCGAGCTGGGCATGTAAGGCAGGCCATCCCAGCAAGTCCGCCTCCGTTTCGATCGCTGCACGCATATTTGGCTCACTCTCTGGCATGGGCGACAGGCCCTCTAGAAAAGCCTTAAAGTACAGCATGGTGCCACCCACAAGAATGGGAGTACGCCCTCGGGCAATGATATCGGCTACCGCTCTATCCGCGTCTCTGACAAAATCGGCGACATTGTAAGGTTCCGATGGGTCGCGAATATCGATGAGGTGATGCGGATAATCGGGTTTTGCCGAGCCTATATCCAAACCTCGATAGACCAGGGCAGAATCCACACTGATGAGCTCGCCGTTTACAGCCTCGACTAGATCTATCGCCAGATCGGTCTTACCGGACGCGGTCGGGCCCATGAGGCAAATCACCGAAGGCTGGGTCACTAACGACCCCGCAAGAACAGTTTATCGAGCTCGGTCAAGCTTAACTGCGTCCAGGTTGGGCGCCCATGGTTGCACTGCCCGGCACGCTCAGTTGCCTCAATGTCGCGCAGCAAGGCGTTCATCTCTGGTATCGTCAAACTCCGATTAGCTCGCACGGATCCATGGCAGGCCATGGTTGACAGAATCGCCTCGCGCTCGGCAGCAATGCGGTCAGATTGACCGTACTCCGCCAAATCCGACAGCACATCGCGTACCAGTTGCTCCATGTCGGCGGATCGCAGCAAGGTAGGAACCGAGCGAATTAACAAAGACTCTTCACTCGCGGGCTCTAACTGCAAACCCAAACCCACAAACACAGCTTCGTGTTCGCGAGCCAACTCAACCTCTTTTTGGCTAACCGCGATCGCTTGTGGCACCAACAGGGGCTGTGAGCGCACCCCCTCAGAAGCATCGGCTTCTTTAAGACGCTCGTAGGTAATGCGCTCATGAGCAGCGTGCATATCGACCAACACCAAACCCTGAGCGTTCTCCGACAAGATGTAAATACCCTGTAGCTGGGCCAAGGCATAACCGAGTGGCGGGGCCTCCTCCTCAGACGACTGCTCGGGCAAGGGCACTGGGTGCAGGCGCCCGTAACTGCTCATCTGTGACTGCACCGCCAATGGACTTGGCCTATTCGATGAACCAACATCTGGCCGATGCGACATTCCGCCCCAACTCAAGGCGCCTTGACTCACCTCACCCGTGTGGGTATCCAAGTGACCGCCCTCCGCCAGAGGCTGAAAGCGCTCGGAGCTTACCAACTGATCGGCCGGACGCACATCTGCCAAGGCCCGATGCAAGGTCGAAAACAAAAAGTTATGCACTTCTCTGCTGTCTCTAAAGCGCACCTCGTGCTTGGTTGGATGCACATTGACATCCACCAAGGCTGGGTTAATAGTCAAGTACAATACAAAGGCGGGATGGCGGCCGTGATACAGCACGTCGCGGTAAGCCTGTTTAATGGCATGAGCCACCAGCTTGTCGCGAATGACACGGCCGTTCACAAAAAAATACTGCAGATCGGCCTGCGATCGTGAAAAGGTCGGCAAGCCGACCCAGCCACTCAAACCCAAGCCACTGCGCTCACTGTCAATGTGCACTACCTGGTCGATAAAAGCGGGACCGCAAATGGTCGCCACACGCCTTTGCTGCGCCGCGGTGGAGTCAGCGACCGGTAAATTCAACACCACACGACCGTTATGCGACAGACTAAACGCCACATCAAACCGCGCCAGTGCCAATCGTTTGACAACCTCTTCTAGATGGTTAAATTCGGTTTTTTCGGTGCGCAAAAACTTGCGGCGCGCGGGAGTGTTAAAAAATAGGTCCCGCACATCGACCGTGGTCCCTTGCGGATGCGGCGTCGGTCGCACTGCGACCACTTGATCGCGGCCTTCCGACTCAGCCAGCACACCAGCGCTTGCGTCCGACGATGCATTCGTACTCAGTGCCAGCCTCGAAACCGAGGCAATACTGGCCAGCGCCTCGCCACGAAAACCCAGGCTCGATACCGCCTCTAGGTCATCCAACGATACGATTTTAGAGGTCGCGTGGCGAGCCAAGGCTAACGGCAGGTCATCGCTCTCGATACCTTGCCCGTTGTCGCGGACACGAATACGCTTAACACCGCCACCCTCGACCTCAATATCAATGCGCGTCGCCCCCGCATCTAAACTGTTTTCTACCACCTCTTTTACGACCGAGGCCGGTCGCTCAACCACCTCACCGGCCGCTATTTGGTTGGCCAATTGGGGACTTAAACTGTGAATGCGGGCCATAGCTTAACTTCTCGGAATAACGAGCGTTTGGCCAACCAAAATTCGCGACCCGTTAATATTGTTGTGTGAGCGCAATGACTCCACCGACACCTTAAATTTTTGCGCAATACCCGACAGGGTATCACCGCGCGCGATCGTGTAGGTTTGCTGGCCCTGCTCCTTGGACCAGGCCACATACGTGCCAGGCGGTGGCTGAGCGTAAAAGTGGTCACTCACTCCCGCAAATATGGCATTCGCCATTTTACGGCGATAAGCACTGTTGTTTAACCGTCGCGCCTCAGTTGGGTTCGAAATAAACCCCGTTTCGACCAGTATCGATGGAATATCGGGTGACTTAAGTACGGCAAACGCCGCTTGCTCGACGTGGTCTTTATGCAAGCGCGCCACATTACCCATTTCGGCCAGAACGCTGGAACCCATTTGCAAACTGCGATCTAAGGTCGAAGTCATCGATAAGTCGGTCAGCACACTGGCAAGCACATCGTCTTTATCCGACAAGGTCACACCACCGACCAAGTCAGCGGCGTTCTCGCGTTGCGCCAAATAACGCGCCGCAGTACTCGAGGCACCGCGCAAAGACAACGCATAAACCGACGCGCCATTCGCCTGAGGGTTCGTAAATGCATCGGCATGAATCGAAATAAACACATCGGCTTGCGCGTCTCGCGCCAACTTTCGTCGCCCCGACAAGGACACGTAATAATCACCGGTCCGAATCATGACCGGCTGGTAACCTTTGGCATCCTCAAATAATTGACGCAGTTCAGCCGCAATAGCTAAGACAACCTTTTTTTCTTGAATTTTACCGGGGCCAATCGCGCCCGGGTCTTCCCCCCCGTGACCGGCATCGATAGCGACGATAATGTCGCGCTTCTCAGAGTTATCGACCTTTCTCGCAACCACTTTTGGTGGCGCCGCGGGATCGACCAAATCAATAACTAATCGATCTTTTTTGGTATCTGTTGCCTTCAAGGCAAAACTGCGCGGCTTGACTTGGCTTTTTAAATCTAAAACCACACGAATATCACGATCGTTACGAACCGCCGTCCTCACGCCCTTGATTGGCGTGCCGTCAAGCTCGAGGTCAGGTGTCGATCCCCACTCAGCCTTTTTAATGTCGATGACCAGCCGATCCGGATTCTTAAGTTCGAGCAGAGTGTGATCTGCAGGCTCCGACAAATCAAACACCAAGCGCGTATGATCGGGCGCTCGCCACAAACGTAGCTCCTCGATTTTTGCCGACAGCGCGCTCTCCGATAAAAGCAAACACAGCACGACAAGACCAAGACGCCAACGCAGAACCATTACGACAGGCACTCCATGACCGCCCACCCTTTGCTAGAGCATGCTGTGACAGCAATCGTTCGACCTAACATTGCGTGCTCAAGGGTAATGACGATATCGGCCTTGGGCAGCAGATCAGCCGCCCGCTCAGGCCACTCAACCAGGCAAATGCTGTGTTCATTAAAGTAAGTTTCTACTCCCAAGTAATGCAGTTCATCGGGGTCAGCAATACGATACAGATCAAAATGATACACCGGTGGCTGAATGTGCTCGTAAGGCTCAACCAAGGTATAGGTCGGGCTTTTGACCGCGCCCTTGTGCCCTAAAAACTGAATAATGGCGCGGCTCAGCGTCGTTTTACCGGCACCCAGTTCACCGCGTAATTCAATCATGAGGCCGGGCTTCAAGCAGGCAGCCAATGCTTGACCAAAATCTAGCAAGGCTTCTTCGCTCTGAAGTTCTCGAACCAGATTAACCACCCAAGCGCTCCTGTAAATAAGGCATTAACTGAGTCGCTCTCAACCCGCGCAAACCGAATTTAGCGGCAGCCAGATCGGCCGCATCACCATGCAAACAAACACCGAGCTCGGTCGCAAACACCGCATCGGGGATCTGTGCCAGCAACGCACCCAGGACCCCACTTAACACATCGCCCATACCGCCAGACGCCATGCCAGCATTACCGAAGTCACTCAAGCCGACACCTCGGTGAGAACTCACCAGACTACCAGCACCTTTGAGCACGACGACACCATCAATAAGTGCCTGTAACGCGCGGCTCGCAGCCAATCTGTCACTCTGTACCTGCGCAGTTGTCTGCCCCAGCATTCTGGCGGCCTCGCCGGGGTGCGGAGTTACCACCACCGGCGCCGTTCGCGCTGCCAAGCGTCCCAGCCATTGCTTTGTCACCAAAATATTCAGCGCATCAGCATCCACCACTAAGGGTTGATCGCGCTCTAACACCACTTGCAATAACTGCTCGGACCAAGGGCTTTGACCTAGACCCGGCCCAATCACTACGACCGACATCCCAGCAAGCAAGTTATCCAACTCGTGACGGTTCGCGACGGCGTGAACCATGACCTCTGGAGTTCGAGCCAACACGGCCGAGACATGCTCCGCGCGTGTTGCCACAGACACCAAGCCCGCGCCACAACTCAAGGCCGCCTCCGCGGCCATTGCTACAGCGCCACCAAAACCGTAATCCCCCCCAACCACTAACACATGCCCATAAAGACCCTTGTGGGAATTCGCTTGGCGGGGTGCCAAGTTTGCCAGCAACGCAGGAAGATTAAGGCGCTCAGCAACCGGCGAATGCGCCGCAAAGACTGGGTCGGGAACCTCTAAATCCGAGTAGTGCAAAAAGCCGGCGCAATCGGGCCCATTACCGGTAAACAATCCGAATTTCAAAGCAATAAAGGTCACCGTGATATCGGCTTTGACCGCCTCGCCGAGTTCGCGGCCGGTATCGCTACACAAACCCGATGGCACATCCACGGCAACAACAGGCGCCGCGCTCGCATTCATCCAAGCAATCGCGCGCAAAGCGTCGCCCTGCACGTCGCGATTCAAGCCCGTGCCCAAGAGGGCATCGACAATAAGCCAGTCCTGGTCGAACGGTGTATCGGGCAGATCGACAAATTCTATGCCGACTTCAAGGCACAAGGCATAAGCCCTGGCCGCATCGCCTGTGAGCGCCTCGGGCGACCTGCTGAGGCACACCTGCACTTCTCGCCCGCGATTTTTGGCCAGCCATGCCACGAGCAGCCCATCGCCACCGTTGTTCCCACCACCACAAACCACAAACAGGGGAAGGTTCGGCTCAAACGATTCGGATACAAGCTCATACACAACGCGAGCAGCGCGCGACATCAACGTAAAACCGCTGACCCCGCTAGCGATCGCACTGGCATCAATGGCGCGCGTTTGCGCCGCCAAATACAAGGCCGACTCGCGCGCAAAATAACTTGAGGGGGCTTTCGACATGCAAAAAAAAACTTTATCCGTTACTCTGCCAGCATTATAGGCATGCCTTAAGCATAAACCCAATCCCGTGACCGACCTCAATTTACATTCGCTTAGCGAACAACTCCAAACCTGGGCTCACGACTTGGGCTTTGCCGCCATGGGTATTAGCGACATCGACCTCAAGGAACACCCCAATTACCTGCAGCGCTGGCTCGATAAGGGCTATCACGGCACCATGAACTTTATGGCCGCACACGGCGAGAAGCGCTGGCGTCCAGAGTTGCTCGAACCGGGCACTCTGCGCGTCATATCCCTCCGCATGGATTACCTACCCGAGAACACCCATGCTCTTGACGTATTGGAAGAGCCCAATAAAGGCTACATCGCCCGCTACACCTTGGGTCGCGATTATCACAAACTGGTGCGCAAACGCTTAGCGACACTGGCCAAACGCCTGCAGGATGCCGCGGGTGGACACCATCGAGCCTTCGTAGACAGCGCGCCGGTATTGGAGCGTGCGATTGCTGAACAGGCGGGACTGGGTTGGATTGGCAAAAACACCATGCTCATCAACGACAAGGCCGGCTCGTGGTTCTTTCTAGGCGAAATCTACACCGACCTGCCGCTACCGGTATCGGCCCCAAAAACCGAGAAGCACTGCGGGTCGTGCACTGCCTGCTTAGACATTTGCCCAACACAAGCCTTTGTCGGCCCCTTTGAGTTAGACGCTCGTAAATGCATTTCGTATCTAACCATCGAGCACAAAGGCAGTATTGATACCGCGCTTCGCTCGAAAATCGGCAACCGAATTTTTGGCTGCGACGATTGCCAACTGTTTTGCCCATGGAATAAATTCGCCAAACCCACCCAAGAGTCGGACTTTAAGCCACGCCACAGCTTAGACAATATCGATTTGGTCGAGCTATTTTTGTGGGATGAGCACACCTACCTCGATCGCACCGAGGGCTCAGCACTGCGACGCATCGGCTATGAACGCTGGTTGCGCAACATCGCAGTGGCTTTGGGCAATGCCCCTAGCACCATTCCCGTTATTGAGGCACTGAAATTACGTTTGTCGTTTCCCAGCGAGTTAGTGCAGGAGCATGTTGTTTGGGCGCTGGAGCAACATAACGTTGATGTGTAATCGCGAGTCACACAGAGCACTGTAACCGGGCCTAGCCCTACAGGTTCCCTCTCGAGCCTGCGGTCGACTGGCTCGCACACGCCGTTGTCTCGAACACCACAATGCCAGCAACACCCGCATCGCTGTGACGACCATCAGCGAAATATCGCTCCCATTGGCACTCAAAGAAACCTCTAGCGCTCTCCCTCACTTAGTGGGTGCGTGATATTTGATGCTACGTAGAAGTTTCCGTGGTTCCGTGGTTCCGTGGTTCCGTGGTTCCGTGGTTCCGTGGTTCACCTACAGTTGCATAAGCATAGACACAAACAGTATTTCACAGACGCCGTGCCTATTCGTATCCTGCACCGCATCACATCATGTGGGACCTTGCCATGATCTTAAGCCAACAAGAAATCGAGGAAGCCAATCATCGTTTGCGCAACGCAGCGCCAACAGACGTGATTCGCTGGGCCGTTGGCTTGGGCAGCTCCACCATTGCGTCTACCAGCTTTGGCGTTAATGCGGGCGCACTGCTGCATATGATCGCGCAGACCACGCCCAAATTGCCGATCGTGTGGGTCGACTCCGGCTATAACGTCGCCGATACCTATCGAGTGGCTGATACCTTAACGCAACAATTACGCTTGAACCTGCACGTGTACAGCCCAGCGATGACCGCAGAGCGCCGCAATGCGATTCGCGGCGGCATACCGACCCTAGACGAGGCGGAACGCCATGCAGCGTTTACGCGCGAAGTCAAACTCGAGCCTTTCGAGCGAGCACTTGCAGAGCACAAGCCCAAAGTGTGGATTAGCGGAATCCGACGCGAAGAGACCGATCACCGCAAGTCATTGGATATCGTTTCTGTGGATGCGCGAGGCATCCTAAAAATCGCGCCCGTGTTTTATTGGACCGAACAGCAAATACACCACTACATGAGAGAACACGCCATTCCCTCATGCAAACACTATTTTGATCCAACGAAAGTCTTGAACGGCCGCGAGTGCGGACTGCACACCGCCGCTTAGCCTTAGCCCATTATCGCGCCGACAGTGATCCCTAGGGCGATAGTGAACAAGAAAAAGCCCGCGACCATTTTAAACAGCGATTTCATGTCTTTCGCGTCTTGCGTTTGATCGTCTTGGGTCATGTGATTAGCCATAAGATTTCCCTTTTTATTGATTTTAATTCCATGCACATGGCGTAAAATGCCCCATCATTGATTTTACTGCTTTGACCTAAATCAAAGCCGCAGTGAGGAGCCATGTTTACCGCTCAAGATGACCTTAAGCTCGCTCTTCGGGGCCTGCTTGATCAAGAATACGATGTCACCGCCAACAGTGCCAACTTTGGCTCGTTGCTGTATCACAGTCTGCCCGATCTAAACTGGGTCGGTTTTTATTGGTTGCAAGACAACGAGCTTGTCCTGGGTGCCTTTCAAGGCAAACCCGCCTGCGTGCGCATTCCCCTTGGACGCGGCGTCTGTGGAACCGCTGCGGCAACCCAAGAACCCCAAATCGTGGCGGATGTGCACGCATTCCCGGGCCATATTGCCTGCGATGCCGACTCTCGATCTGAGCTCGTGTTACCCGTGATCGTCAACAACAGCTTACTGGGCGTGCTTGATCTAGACAGCCCCATTGCAAACCGCTTTGACAGCCAAACCGTAACATTGGTATCGGATTTATTATCGATTTGGTGTGCGCACCAGTACGCGAATATTTAAGGATTAAACCATGAGTTCTTCAACTTCACCTCAAGCCGTTAAGTCACTTCTTGCAGCAGACGACCAGGTAGGGACTATCGTCCGAGTTCAGGGTTGGCTGCGCAGCAAGCGCGATTCCAAAGCGGGCATCTCCTTTTTAGCGATTCACGATGGCTCGTGCTTCGACACCATCCAGGCCGTCGTACCTGCCGAGCTCGACAACTACGAATCTGAGGTTAAAAAGTTATCCACTGGATGCGCGGTGGACGTCTGCGGCACTTTGGTGCAGTCCGAAGGCAAAGGCCAAGCGCTGGAAATACAGGCAACGCAGGTCATCGTTGTTGGCGACGTAGACGATCCCGAAGGCTACCCCATTGCCAAAAAACGCCACACCTTCGAATACCTGCGCACCCAAGCGCATTTGCGCCCCCGCACCAATACCTTTGGCGCCATCACTCGGGTACGCACCACGCTCGCCAACGCGATTCATCAGTTTTTCTTTGATCATGGGTTTCACTGGATCAACACGCCCATTATTACGGGCAGCGACTGCGAAGGCGCAGGCGAGTTGTTCCGCGTAAGCACCTTGGATATGGTCAACACCCCTAAGAATGCGCAGGGTCAGGTCGACTACAAACAGGACTTTTTCGAGCAAGAAGCCTTTTTAACCGTGTCAGGGCAGCTCGAGGTCGAGTCGTACTGCTTAGCCATGTCCAAAGTCTATACCTTTGGTCCGACGTTCAGAGCCGAGAACTCTAACACCAGCCGCCACCTAGCCGAGTTTTGGATGATCGAACCCGAAGTGGCTTTTGCTAACTTAGCCGACAACGCCGACCTAGCCGAAGCACTGTTAAAGCACGTATTCACTCGCGTGATGAACGAACGCGAAGACGACATGGCCTTCTTTAACCAGCGCATCGACACCACGGTGCTCGAGCGACTGACCAATGTTATCGAGCAACCCTTCGAGCGCATCGATTACACCGACGCCATAAACATATTGGAAAACTGCGGCCAGAAATTCGAGTTCCCCGTCAGCTGGGGCATTGATATGGCGTCCGAGCACGAACGCTATCTAGCGGAAAAACACGTAGGGCGCCCCGTCGTTGTGATGAACTATCCCAAAGATATTAAAGCCTTTTATATGCGTTTGAACGATGACGAAAAAACCGTGGCAGCGATGGATGTCTTAGCACCCGGCATTGGCGAAATCATCGGCGGTAGCCAGCGCGAAGAGCGCCTCGATGTGCTGGACTCGCGCATGGACGAGACGATGCGAGAACACTTGTGGTGGTACCGAGATTTACGCCGCTACGGCACGGTGCCACACGCTGGCTTCGGGTTGGGTTTTGAGCGTTTGCTGAACTACATTACCGGCATGGAGAACGTGCGCGACGCCATCCCCTTCCCTCGAACACCCGGCAACGCGCACTTCTAAGAGCGGCCTAAACCCTGCGGGTCACCAGCGCCCTGATTGGTGACCTCGCTACAACTGACCAACCGCAAAAGCCAGGGCTTGAGCGTTGACCTCTGCGGCGCGTTCAACCGACCTCGCTTCCGAGTAGCACCGCAGTTCGGGCGCATTACCTGACTGGCGAAAATGCACGATCACGTTATCTTCAAAGGTCAGGCGACAACCATCCGTCAAGTCCGTTGCGATCAGCTCACCCAAGCTCAAAGTCTCTGCCAACTCAAACGGTAGTCTTGCCATTAAGTCGATAAAGGCTTGCCCGCGCTCGGGCACCACCCCCTTCACGCGATCGCTCGCCGTAAAAATAGCGGGCAATTGAGCATCCAAGTCGGCAACCGAGCAGGCTTTTTCACGGCACTCGCGCATCACCGCCAGCAGCGGCAACACCGCATCACGCGTTGCCAGAGGCGCCAAGTCCTTGCCATCGATTTTGATGGCAGATGCCGTTAAAAATCCGCCGTTTGCCTCATAACCCACCACCGACTGATAGCCTGATGTAAGCGCTTGCATACCCTCAATCACATAGGGTGATCCAATTTTTGTCCTTTCGACTCGATCAAAAGCACCGCTTTCACTGACCACAGAATTTGAGCTCACCGGTGTTACCACAGCATCCGCACCGAGAGCTTTGGCACACAAAACGCCCAGACGATCACCTCGCAACCACTGCCCCTTCGCGTCACCTATCAAGGGGCGGTCGGCATCACCATCGGTAGAGAATAAGACATCGAAGTCGTATTCACTGGCCCAGACTTTGGCGCGCTCATGATCTTCGCGACTGACCGCCTCGGTATCAATCGGCACAAATTGGTCGGTGCGCCCCAAAGCCAGAACGCTGGCACCCAAACGCTGAAAAAGGTCAGCAAACAAATCGCGTCCGACACTGGAGTGTTGATAGATCGCGACTGTGCGGCCGTCTAAACACCCAGCATAACAATCTACGTAGCGCTGACAGTAAGCGTCGTACGCGGCCGTATTCGCGAGTGGCAACTCAGTGCTCAACCTCGCTGGCAAAGTGACGGGGGCATGATTAATGGCTTGCTCATCCGCTTTGGTGATTTCGCCACTCGCCGTATAAAACTTTATTCCGTTACGATCGAAGGGAATATGCGAGCCCGTGACCACGATGGCAGGAAAGCCCGAAACACCCGCGTAATAAGCGATCGCAGGCGTTGGCAAGGCACCTACGTAATCGACATCGACACCTAAATCTTCAGCCGCTTTCGCGCAGGCGCTAGCAATGCTCGGGCTTGAATCACGCAAGTCATGCCCCAGCACCACAGTGCTCGGTTTATCCACCACAGCCGTCAAAAACGCGTAAGCAAACCCGTAAACCACCTCATCTGTTAAATCGCTGACTAACCCGCGCACACCGCTGGTACCGAACTTAACGTCTTTAGACTGGGTTAACTGTAAAGTTGTTTGTGTCACGCAGAACTCCGCACGAGTTTACATTTGAATGGTATCGCCAATCATTGAGCGCTCGACCACAATGCGCGAGGCACGGCCCAGCAACTCAATGAATAAATAAGCGCGCTCTTCGTCTTTACTCATGTCAAACACCCCAGCCAGACCCGCAAAGGGCCCTTGCAAGATCTCGACTTTATCGCCTTTTTTGTGGGGCCAATCCGATTCGTTTTTAGCGCCTAGGGTTGGGTCCTGCTGCACCTGAAGAAACTCGACGACCTCATCGGGAACAGGGATGATATCTTGACCAAAACGCACCAAGTTAAAGATGCCCACGGTCGACCTTACCGGTGCTAAGTCATCGGTGCCATAGTCGACATCAATAAACAGATATCGGGGGAACAAAGGCGACACGACCAATTGCCACTTACCTCGAACGCGCTTGCGCTGTTGCAGCTTAGGCAAAAACACGCGATAGCCTTGGCGCGAAAGATTAAGCTCAGCGGCATCTTCTTGCTTGGGTTTTGTTTGCACCACTAACCAGGTCACGCGATTAGGCCTTGTCTTAGAAAACGACGCTATTGTACGCGATTTACACGACATCGGACATTTTGAAAATGTCCGTTTTGTAATCTCGTGCACATCACAGCACAAACCGTCGGACAACCTCGATACGAGGGAGAGCGCTAGAGGTTTCTTTGAGTGGCAATGGGAGCGATATTTCGCTGATTGCATTCCCGGTAATGCAGGTGTTGCCAGCACGCTGGTGTTCACAGCAACAGCGCGTGAAAGCCAGTCGACCGCAGGCTCGAGAAGGAACCTGTAGGGCTAGGCCCGGTTACAGTGCTCCGACCAACAGCCCAACAGCAGAGCTACCCCCAAATGGAGGAAGCGCCAACGTCGCACACTCATGGACATGCTGATACTCTGTGCCACTTCCACCGAAAGGACACAGGCGTGAAAGAAAACCCAAACTTCACCAGCGAGCAACGTCAAGCCTTACAGCACGTTGCGCAAGAGCTTCGGCTTGTGCTCGAGCACATGACTACACTCAATGGTACTGCCGACGAACTCGACGCTATCGCCGATCAAGTCAAGGCGCTCAGCGACGCTATGGCGCCCATGACGGGCAACAAAGCGTTAGAGCATTTTGCTTTGGAGTGGGGGGACGATTTAAATTCACCCCTGCCCATGAGCCCCATCACCGGACGGTACCACCCTGTTGCCCCACCCGTTGAATTAAGCATGGTGGGCAACACTCTTGTAGGAACGGTCACCTTGAATAAGGTCTACGAAGGCGGCCCTGGCTGGGTGCACGGCTCTTGGATTGCGGCAATCTACGATCAGTTATTGGCGTTTGCGGGAATATTTAATAAAACCGGCGGCCCGACTGCGAGTTTAACGGTCGACTTCATGAAGCCCACCCCAATTAATACACCGTTGCGCTTCGAAGCCACGATTGATTCTGTGGCCGATAAAAAGATCTACATGAGCGGCCGCTGTTATTGCGAGGGGCAATTAGTGACAAAGTGTGAAGCCTTATTTATTCAACAAAGCTTTCGCTAGTACGGGCGCGCACTCGACGCGCCCATCATAGGTTTAATTAGAAATTTCGCAACTCTCGCGTGAATTGCCAGCGTCAAAATACTCTTGAAAAACTTTCGGGGTGCGACCGCGACCCGTCCAAAGGTATTCTTCCCCATTCACAACCAAACGGTATTTTGGCGCTACTGCACCGCGTGCTTTGGATTTTGCTTTTTTTCCGCCGCGCTTTGGACTGGGACTCAAATCTTCGGGGGTAAGCCCCGACTGCGCCAGTAAGGCTTGAATGCGCTCAATATTCGCCTGTTTTTCTTTTTCGGCTTTTTCCGCTTCTTTCTGTTCAAGCTCGGATTTTACGCTTTGTAATATCCCAATTAATTTATCAACTTCGTGCAGCGCCAAACGTTTTGCTTCGGCTTTTGCTTTGGCTTTAGATTTTACGTAAATATCAAAGGCAGACGCTTTGGCCACGGGATATCTCCATTAACTTATTTATTTAACGGAGTGTAAATAAAAATGAATTTTTGGTAAAGAAATGGTGAGCTTTGATTAAATTAATCAAAGCGTCTTTTCAACACCGACTATTTTATTGAAATAAACTTCGTCGCAGCCTAACCAAAAATAACGCCGTGATAATACCCAGACTATCGGCCAACCAATCGCCCCATTCAGGTGCTCGAGTCTCGGTTAATGCCTGAAAGAACTCGATAAAAGCACCATAAATAAGCAATCCCCCAATGACGTACAGAATATGTTTGGGGTAAGACCAATAACCCAGAGTTGCCAGCACAAAAAATGCCAGTGCATGCATCACTTTATCAGAGAATAACATCACATCTTGGACCATGTTGGATGGTAGTAACGCCAAGGTCAACAGACCGGCCAAGGCCACCCAAAATAGAATGCGTAAATGGCTTAGCGACACGAAGGGGAATACGGGTGTTTTCATGGACCTACCGATTGGGTGGAATAGCGTAAGTACCGACGCCATGTGCCACCATGTCGTCATCGCCTTGGCTGTAAATCGCCACACTGCCCACAGCCTGCGTTTTACCCACCTTGTGTAGATCGCACACAGCCCTTAAATCTCTGTTAGCGGCGGGCTTGCGCAAGAAATTTATGGTGAGATTCGTCGTCACAGCAAGAGGAACAAGACCTATTGTTGCCAGTACCGCCACGTACAGTGCGGTATCGGCAAGCTCCATCATGGTAGGCCCAGAGACAGTCCCACCAGGACGCAAATCTGAATCGCCAACCAAACGAATAAGCTCACAGTGATTGTGCGAGGCACTTACAATACGGCTTTTAAACCCAGGGAATTCCGTATTTAAAAAATCTTGGAGCTGATTTGCAGATAAGGTTGAAGGCAAAATAATTCCTTAATTCACGCAGGCAGTTTTAATATAACTCGGCATCATTGCTTTATTGCTGCCGCCCTCACAAAACTGACGAAAAAATCGATGGTTTTTTTCATTCAAGGCCAAAATCAAACCCAGCCAATCGCCTTTTTTCGCATACTTGTGATAAAAACTTTTTTTCCAATTGCTGTAGCGAATATTAGCGACTTCCATGTCGCGAATAAATACTTGATCATCACGTATTAATACTATGTATCGTAACGCGACAGTGACACCCAACGGCCCTTTTACTTTTGCATTAATATTGGGCGCTTCTTGCGTTAAATGCATTTCAAGATCTTTTATGGTTTTTTGATTAACGTCGTAATCCAGTAAAGCCTCGAACACATAGCGGGTTAGCGTTACCCCAACCGCATTGACTAGCTGTGACCGCAAGGGTTCTTTGAGTGCTTCATTGTGGGTTCCCAGCAATAGTGACAGCAGATCATCCAAAGCCCAAAACGCTAAAAATGGCCCCGCCACATCGCGTTCTATCTGAGTCGCCCAGGCCAAATCTTTGTTTACAGAACTCACCAAAGCCAGCTCGAGCGTTTTGTTCCATAGGCGATTAAACTCGGCTTCGGTGCGACCCACCAGAGCCTCCTCAACATCTATTGAGCTGGAAGCAAATGCGGGTAGCACAAGTAATGCGACGGCAAGCGCAGCTGGCGGCAACAAACGCATCATCAGGTGCTGCGCTAATCAGAGTCGGCGTATTTAAAACGCCATATCGCACCGACACCAAATAAGACATAACTGTCATCGACAAATAAAGGGCTGTCGGTATTTTTCGCAGACCCTAAATCCATGTAGCGTGCGTAGGCCAGAAAAGACCAAGCGCCAACATCGTATTGAATCGTCGAGGACAAACGGTAGCCAACCAAACCGCTTTTCGCTCGATACTGGGGACGCGCTAGGGTCGCAAACGGTTGCGACACACCATAAAGCAACTGATTGTATTCTTGGTCGGCAGTGTAGGCGCCTAAGTCGATCTCAAACTCTGTGCTCTGCGTACGCCACTCGTAGTGCACACGAGGGTCGAATACCCAGCCCACCGGTTCGATACCATTAGACGGATCGAGCTCCAATGCGGCGCGAAGCGGCAGGTGTAACTCGAGGGTGTTATTACCCCACTGGGCTAATTTAAGTTCTAACTCTGGACCCACCTCTAAAATGAGTTCCAAGTCGTTCATACCCTCTCGGAGAATATCGTCGTCATTATTGACGGGCAGCGAGCCACTAACGCTGATATCGAGCTTGGCGCGATCACTTTTAAAGAGCGAGGCCTGAATGCCGTCGCGGTCTATACTCAGCCAATCACCCTCGTACTCTAGGTAGGGCAAGGGCGCGACTAAGGTGTCACTTTGAGGCGAGCCTGGGTAGTGCGGATAGTCGACAGCGGCAATACCTACACCTAACGTGAGGTCACTCCACAGCTCTTTCCAACCTGGGTAGTCAGGTGAATCCGCAGTGGATGCGTCATCGGCCGGGGCATTCGCAGCCAATAGGCCGCCAAATACCACCGCGATAATTGTACGTAAAATCAGCATAACTACCCTCGAATAAATACTGAACAGTGCTTCAGCGATGTTGCATGAACTTACGTTAAAAGACCACCGTCAACGACTATGCATTCGCCGTTCGTATAGCTCGACGCATCCGAGCAAAGGTAGAGTAAGGTCCCAGCCATTTCTTGTGGTTCAGCGTGCCGACCCAGCGGAATTTGCTGAATAGCCATCTGGTAGATGTCATCGTTGGTAAATAAAGCACCGGCAAATTTTGTTTTGGTTAATCCGGGTAACAAGGCATTACAGCGAATACCCAAGGGGCCGCATTCTTTTGCAAAGGTCTTAGTCATATTGACTACCGCCGCTTTAGTGATCGAGTAAATGCCCTGCATAGGACCGGGCTGAATCGCGTTGATCGAGGCGGTATTGACGATGACACCACTACCTTGGTCACGCATAATTTTTCCGGCCTCAACCGACATAAAGAAATAGCCGCGGATGTTCACATCAACCGTTTTTTGAAAGGCCCCGAGATCAGTGTCCAGGACATGGCCAAAATAAGGGTTTGTGGCGGCGTTATTCACGCAGATATCTAGGCGACCAAACTCCGTTTTAATACGCTCAATAAGCTGCTCAATTTGAGCCAGATCGCCAATATTACACGCGATTGCAATCGCCTCGCCGCCAGCGTCACGGATCTCTTGCGCTACGCGCTCGCAATCATCAATCTTTCGGCTCGAGACAATCAGTCTGGCGCCATACTCAGCTAAGCATTTTGCCGCCTCTTCGCCAATACCTCGACTTGCGCCGCTCACCAAAGCGACACGTCCACTTAAATCAAATAGGTTTTTATACATTGTTTATCCTTAATGACTCTGAATCGACTTGGGCAACGCGATAAGCCCAGTGTACGTAATATAACGACGCCACAACCAGTACCGCCCACGCCGCGGGGTAACCATAATGCGTCACGGTAAATCCTACCACCAACGGACCCACCACGCGGCCCCAGGCAGACGCGGACCCGGTCGCGCCCATCATTTGCCCCCGATGCTTAGCATCGGCACGCTTAGACGCCAAAGAGTTTAAAATAGGAAAACAAAAATTAGCGCCCGTCATGGCAATAAAAAAGGCCAAGGGAATAGCGACATGACCACTGGCCACCACAGCCAAACATAAGCCAAAAACCAGCGCTAACAGCGCCGTTCGCATCAAAGGGATTTCGCCAAAACGATCGATCAAACGACCGATCAAGCCACCTTGAATGATCGCCATTATCAGACCTTGGATACCCAACACCATACCCACTTCCTTAGGGGTGTAGCCCAGGCTATCGGCCGTCCAAATCGGCAACAGATAGGTGATGGAGCTAATCACAGCCGAATGCGTTGTAAACTGGCTGACAAAACGCAAATTTTGAGTGCGCCGTAAAAATACGATAGAGCTGCCAAAGCGATACGGTTCTGAGCGCCGACGATGCTCCGCTTGGGCCTGGGCTTGCGCAGACACGGTCTCTTGTAAAAACAAGCCAGCGGCACCTAGGGCCAACAGTGACATCGCAGCGGCGACTAAGCAGGGCAACACAAAACTACCGGTGTCACCGCTTAACAAACCGCCAAGAAACGGGCCGACCACTAAGCCGAGTCCGAAGGCGGCTCCCAACTTTCCCATGGCGCTGGCCCGATTCTCGAGGCTAGTTAAATCAGCCATCATCGCCGCGGCCACCGGTAAGTTGCCGGCCATCAGCCCCGCAAATGCGCGCGCGGCAAAAATCATCCACAAAGCATGAGCAAAGGCCAGAGCAATATACGATACAGCGGCACCTAACAAACATAGCATTAGCGTGCGCTTGCGCCCCCAGCGATCGGAGAGTCGTCCCCAAAATGGCGACATCGCACCTGAGCAGACAGCGTACACAACGATGATTAGGGCAATATCAAATTTAGTCGCACCCAAGGTTGGCGACAAAAAGGGCAAGATCGGGATGACAATACCAAAGCCGATAAGATCAAGTAGCGCAACACAAAAAAGCAAAAAAATCGGCAGTTGTTTGCGGGTACTACTCACCGCGTTTTAGGCCCTGCCAGCGCTCAATCTCGGCGCTATGAATACCAAAAAGATCCAAACAGCGACCAACCGATTGATCCACCATCGCGTCGATCGATTCTATGCCCGCATAAAAGGCTGGTACCGGCGGCGCAATGATTGCGCCCAACTCAGACAAGGTGGTCATTGTGCGCAGATGACCCGTGTGCAAGGGGGTTTCGCGCACCATAAGAACCAAGCGCCGGCGCTCTTTTAACACGACATCCGCTGCGCGCGTGAGCAGCGTGGAGGTTACCCCGGTGGCGATTTCAGACATAGTGCGTATTGAACAAGGCGCGATCAACATACCGTCGGTCACAAACGAGCCCGAAGAAATCGTGGCACCTACGTCACCTACGGCGTACGCGTGGTGAGCGAGAGTTTTGAGCTCGCTCAAGCTCGTCGAGTGCTCTTGCGCCAGAGTCAGCTGCGCTGACTTACTGATAATTAAGTGTGTTTCGACACCCAAACCGGCCAAGATTTGCAAGGCGCGAATGCCATAAACCACTCCGGAGGCTCCACTGATCCCCACAATGATTCGCTTTGGCATACGCGTTCTCCTTAGTTCTGTCTCCGCACTCTAGCACCACTTCGAGCAAATTTCATTGCTAGAAGCTGCTGGAGTTAGCCTTACGTTTGCGCGGCTTACGAGCGCCATCTTGCTCAGCTGCTTTGGGCGATCTTCGCGGTTTCGCGGGCGCTTTCGCGTTATCACGCTTTTTCGGCTTAGCTTTGCCTTTGGGCTTGTTGCCCGCCGGTTTACGCTTTTGAGAACGCTCGGGGCGATCTCCACGCCGATCTGAATACGGCTCACGACTATCGCTATCAAGCACTTCCGGCTGAGCACGTTTTTGCGCGTAACCTAACTCCATAGCGAGTACTGCCGCAATGTCTGATGCGCTCACTTCCAGCTGATCTGCCAAATGAAATACAAATTCCTTGGCCGTATCCAAGCCTTTACGCTTCAGCCCAATCGCTATTTGATCGCGAATTTTTTCCGCTTTAGCATCAGCGACGTCCGAGGCTGTTGGCAAGCGCATGAGCTCGATCGGCTGGCCTGTGGTGCGTTCAATCATACGCAACAGACGCTGCTCCCGATTCGCCGCAAATAAAATAGCCTCGCCCTTGCGGCCAGCGCGACCGGTTCGTCCAATACGGTGCACGTAGGCTTCGGGGTCTTGGGGTATGTCATAGTTGACTACGTGGGTGATGCGATCAACATCTAAGCCCCGAGCCGCCACATCGGTGGCGACCACGATATCCAAGCGGCCTTTCTTAAGCTGGCTGATCACTTGTTCGCGCGCACTCTGCGCCATATCGCCATTTAAGGCCGCGGCGGCAAAACCACGAGCCTGTAGCTTATCGGCCAGTTCGGTCGTCGCGATTTTAGTACGCGCAAAAATAATTAGGCCGTCAAAGTCTTCAACTTCTAAGATACGGGTCAAGCCATCGAGCTTACTCGCGCCCGAAATCATCCATACGCGCTGACGAATTGAGGTCGCGGTTACAGTCTTTTGCGTCACTGTAATATGCTGGGGGTCTTGCAGATAATCGCTGGCAATACGGCGGATAGCCGTTGGCATTGTGGCCGAAAACAAAGCAATCTGACGTTTCTCAGGCAGCTGCGACATGACCCACTCAACGTCGTCAATAAAGCCCATGCGCAACATTTCATCGGCCTCGTCCAGCACCAAATGTGCCAAGTTATCGAGTTTGAGGCTGCCCTTGCGCATGTGGTCCATAACACGCCCCGGGGTACCTACAATAACCTGCGCGCCGCGCTCTAGCTGTTTCAACTGGGTGCGGTAGTCGGTTCCACCATAAATGGGTGCCACTTGAAACCCAGGCAAATGCCGCGCGTAGCTCTGAAAGGCTTCGGCAACCTGAATAGCGAGCTCGCGGGTTGGGGCTAGGACTAAGCATTGCGTTTGCTTTTTACGGCAATCGATCTTAGCCAAAATAGGCAGCGCAAACGCCGCCGTCTTCCCGGTACCCGTTTGCGCCTGACCGATCACATCGCAACCCTCTAGCAGGGGTGGGATTGTTTTAGTCTGGATATCGGAGGGTACTTCGTAGCCTACGTCGTCTAAGGCTTTTTGCAAATAAGCGGGCAAGTTCAAAGAGGCAAAGGTCGCCTTTGCCGGTGTATCGGTCATGGGAGTTCCTAAAAAAGAGGGCGGCCATAGTCAGCCGGTGGCGTAGTATACAGACCACCGGCTAAACTTAACACTAAAACAGGCACTTAGGTGTAGGATTACCTAAAATTGCCCGCGAACGCCAATCTCAAACCCACGACCTGGCTCCGGTGCGATCTCTTTCAAAAAAGAGGTGTGTAACCGAATTTCTTCATCGGTCAGATTATGCACGCTAGCAAAGACTGTCCAGTCGGAAGCCTGTGAAGGCGACCACTCAAGGCCAAGGTCGACGCGGGTGTAGGCCTCGGTCGCCTCCTCGTTGAACGCCACTCGATCCTGCTCGAAGGCGCGCACCACTCGGGCCCAGGTATACAATTCGCCGCCTCGCCAATCCAGCTGGGCCAGCAGGCGATTAGCCGGCATACGAGGCACGTAGCCCTGTGACGCATCCAACTTTCCTCGACTCATATCGCCGTTGATCGACAGCGCTAAATCGCCCCCGCCGAACTCACCCAAGGCCAAGACCGAACTCAACTCTAGTCCAGAAAACGTGGCATCTACCTGAGTATATTGATATACCGAGACCATATCGACCTCAAGCCCCGTATTCAGCAAACCAATGTAGTCGCTAAATTGATTATGGTAGAGCACAACCTCAAGGTAGTTATCTCCCCACGACCGAGACAGCGAGAGGTCGACATTGTTCGACGTTTCGCTATCGAGATCAGACGCCCCAAGCTCGATGGCTTCGGTAGCCGCGTGAACCACCCAATCTACCTCATTCAGAACGCCGGCATTGGAATAGAGCTCCTCGATGGCGGGGGCACGTTCGGCGTGGGAGTAAGCCGCGCTCCACTGCCATCCATGTTCTAAATTCTGCACCCAAGAAGCAGAAAAACTCAGGTTGTTGAATACGCGACTGTTAGCACCACTCTGGGGATCCAGCTCATCTCGATCATAGCGAACGCCCAACTCCAATAGCCCAGCGTCAAAATGCAGGTCCTCTACGAGGAATAGGCCTAGCTGGTCTTTATCGGTTATCGGGATGAAAGCCTCTTCACCCAGAGCACTAAACTCCGATTGCCCGACCTGTAAGCCAAACACACCGTGCCAAATGCCCAGCGTTTTATGCACCGCCTCTAAACGTAGCTGCCTACTTTTGTTACTGTAGGTCGTGCCCACTTCGCCACTAGGCTCAACTTCCGAGTGTTGATAATCTGTGTAGGTACCAAAGAAGCGCAGTTCATCCAAGAGAGGCAAAGGCTCGTGTAAATGCAGAGCCAGATCATAACGCGTCTGCTCTAAGTCTATTCGGATGCCCTGCTCGGGGTTCTCCTCTTCGTGGTCTGCAGCGAGAGGATCTTCCTCGTGCGCATGATGTGCATGCGCTGCGGCAGGGATACCATAATTGCTGTTTTGACGCTGGACTGAGAAACCGGCAAAACCCGCTTCAAAATGACGGCTAAGGCCCAGCGTAACAATATCGGTTTCACCATCGGTGTTGGCTAAACGGCTTGGGGGGCCTGCGTACTCCTCGTCCGCGTGAGGCTCCTCTTCTATGTGTTCCTCATCGTGATGTTCAAGCGGTACCGCCGTGTTTTTCGGCACCGTTAGATCACCCCAGCTCCGAACCACTGCATCTAAATGAAAGGCGTAATCGCCTTGAGAGGCATCCCAGCGCACCACACCGGTGCTTGCCTGACTCGCAGAATCGTAGCGAAACTCCGCCCGAGTCTCGGCTTGGTCCACAAGGCGAGGGGGAATGCGCCCATCGGTCACGTTGACCACGCCACCAATAGCACCGCCACCGTAAAGTAGCGTCGCGGGACCGCGAAGGACCTCGATGCTATCGGCCAAAATAGATTCTACCGCGACAGCATGGTCAGCGCTCAGATTGGAGGCATCGGCACTGATGGTGCCGTTCTGCAACACGGTAACACGAGCACCCTGCTGCCCTCGAATGACGGGTTGTCCGACGCCGGGCCCAAAAGAAGCGCTATTCAAGCCAGGTTGCAGCGCTAAGGTGTCCCCAATGGTGCTGCCCGCAGCGCGCTGTAACGCTTCGCCACTCAATACGGTGACAGGCAAGGCCGTTTCTGAGGTTTTTTTGTGTAGCGGTACGGTGACGAGCACGTGCTCCATTGCAGGTGATTCGCCACCCACAGCGGCTGCACTGACAAAGGCCAGAGCAGCGGAAATTCGCTTTTTCATGATAACTCCTAATAAATACGATAAACGTTAGCTTTTATTAGGGGTTGTGGGGTGGCCCTGTTGCGGGTGGTCGATATCCAGTGTAAAGGGGCAAGAGCAGGCTGTAATCGCCAGCATAAAACACCGACTGCCACTGCGGCTGCGTACTGTGGGATGACGCTGTATCTACCGCGGTGGCAGAGCTATGAAACACCCAGCAGTCGAGCGGTTGTGCGTCAAAGTGTACGTGACCTGACTCAAACGCTTGACCGGTAACAGAGACAAAAGCCGCAACAAGCACTAGCAGGCGAAGCCAGCGAGCGCTTTTACTGTGCAATGTCTTTGCAATCATTGGGGCCATGTCACGATCTAGAACGAGTTCTGAGCTAGGCTAGCCCCTTATTCGGTTTTGAGCAAGCCCGTCTTCAAAAACCTTTTTGAACTAATTGTTATAAACATCCTCTAGAAAATTAGTGATTGCCAATCGTGACTCGGGCTCGTCTAATGTAGGCGCATGACCTCGGTTCTCAAGCCGAAGGTACTGCATGGTCGGGTGTTTTGCTTGCATTTTGGCAACACAATCGTCGGCCAAAATATCGGATAGCGCGCCGTGCACCAACAACATGGGTTTGGACAAGGTCGCGTCGAAAAACTGCCACAGATCAGGCGGCACAGCTGCAGTTTGTGAGGCATCCATAGGCTTAGAAATCGATGCATCGTAATCAAGTTTGGGCTTGCCCTCGACCGATTCGATGTACAAATTGCGGGTGAAGCTGATCCATTCAGCGTCGCCAAAATCGGGGAACGCCGGGCCATTAATGGATTTGACCTGAGCGACCGCAGCGTCCCAAGTTTCGGGGGGCGCCAACTTACCCACATAGCTTTGAATGCGCGCCAGTCCAACAGGATCAACCTCGGGACCAATATCATTAATGACCAACGATTTAATTCGCGTCGGCGCCAGTGTCGTCATAATAAAACTCATCAAGCCGCCCATTGAGGTACCAATAACCGATACCTCGTCGATACCCAAACTGTCGAGCAAGGTAAACATATCCTGGCAGTAAATGGCGGGCTGATAGTTGTCTGAATTGGGGTCATAGTCCGAGCGACCGCGACCACGTTGATCCACAGCAATGACCCGGTAATAGTTCGACAGCATCTCCGCTAACCCAGCAAAGTCTTTTGAATTGCGGGACAAGCCATGCATGCACAGCAGCGTTGGAGCTGAATCGCCGTTAAGGCCCGTGCACGGATAGTCACGAGCGTACAAGCTCAGGCCATCGGTACTGTTATAGTAATAGTCACGATACATAGAAAACCCTCTTTTTTTATGTACTGTAACGCCAGTGGGAAACCAGCTCAAGAATAAGCGGTTGCTTAGTGTTTATGAGCACCAGCAAACAACAGTCCCATGCCACCAACGGCAAACGACGCGATAATGCCCCAAGCTGCTGAAACGGCTGGATTCGAAACCCCCCAGAACAAATTGAGCACCAGATGTAAGATAATGCCGGTAAGCGCACTGGCAAACACAACAACGAGAGGGACATGCCGACGCACCAATACGCCGAATACCACAGGCACCACCGATGCCGCCGCTAATCCGTAAACACCTTTCTGGGCAAACAAACCAATAATGGGTGGCGGATTCCAAGCGAGTGCAAGCCCGACAATACCCACGCCCACGAGCACCCAGCGTGATAACGCCAAAGCATCGATACGATCAGAGACCAAAGGCTTAGCGATATCCGTGACGACCATCGCTGACAGGGACACTAGAATGCCATCCAAGGTGCTCATGCCCGCCGCCAGCAAGGTAATAAAAATAAACGTCAGGACAAGTTCGCCCCACAAGGACCCCGAAAACTGAAACAACAAGTACTCACGAACCACGGTATCTTGCGTTTCAATATCAAGACCCGCAAGGCGAGCGTAAAACCCGATCAGCAACATCAACATGAAGACCGCACCTACACCAACCGTCGTCCCTACAAAGACCTTGATGTCCTTCTCACTGCGCAAATACAGAACTTTGGTCAGGATATGTGGCTGCATCATTAAGGCAAAGGTCACCACAAATCCACTGACAAACACCGAGAAGACATCAAAATACAAATCACTACTTGGATTGAACGCAGCAGCGTAGTCAGTACTGATGCGTGTCAGCGCACCCGTGACATCACCGCCAAAGTGTTGCCATCCAGTGACAACCAAAAACACAGTAACCAGAATCATCATCACGCCCTGCACCGTATTGGTATAAGCGTGTGCATAAGTGCCTCCCATCAGCACATAGGAAAACACAAAAACCAATACGCCGATCAGCGCTACCTTTTGATCCAAACCAAACAACCCAGTAACCAAGTAGCTGCAACCCACCAAAATGAGGACAACGAAGGTAATGGATAACAGATTCAAAAACGCAAAGAACAAGCTAAAACCACGATGGTTATAGCGATAATAAATCCACTGAGGAATGGTAAGAGCTTGATGCGCCTCTCCCACACGCAAGAAGCCGCGAGTTAACACAACAAAAGCACTCAGGATGCCCAATGAACCAGCGACCCCATAGTGTAAAAACGCGCTCAACCCGTGGACGTACACAAACCCTGGGTTGATCACAAAGGTTGCTGTCGATGATATCGAGGCTGCTAATGTGATCCCGATAAGCACGGGATGCATGTCTTTGTTGCCAATCGAGAAGGACGCAACCGACTGTGTGCGCTTCATTCCCACCCATGAGAGTGCGTAGATAGCGACCACGTAAGCGATTACCACACTGTACTTAAAGATTTCTGGCGTCATAGTCATTCTTATCGGGGTATGTGCTTGCATTGTGCAAGGAATACGCTTATTTTTCAACAAGCGTTGAATGGCATTGTGTGATACTGTTCAAGCGGCTCATAAGGACATTGAAGTGACAAACGTTAGCAAACGTGATCGAATTTTAGACGCAGCCGAGGCGCTCTTCGCAGAGCGGGGCTTTGATGGCGTGACACTTCGGCAAATCGCGAGCAGTGCGGGCGTTGACGTTGCGCTTGCGAATTACCACTTCGGCAAAAAGTTGGAACTCTTTAACGCGGTCTTCGAGCGACGCGCAGCTTTGCTTAACCAGTCACGCCTGGACGCGTTACGCAAAGTGCAAGCCGAACAAGCCGACAGCGGACCTAGCGTCGAACAAATTATCGAGGCCTTTTTACGCCCACTGGAATTGACGCAAGAGACGGCAGATCCAGGCTGGCGACATTATCTTGCGTTAATCGCCTACGTGAACAACAGCACCTATTGGGGCAAGAGAATGATGAGCAAGTTGTTTGATGACTTGGTCCAAGAATTCATTGCAGCACTGCGCCAAGCTCTGCCTACCGCGAGCGACCAGGATTTATACTGGTGCTACCACAACTTGTCTGGCGCCCTAACGCTCACGCTCGCGCAAACCGAGCGCATCGACACCCTGTCGGGCGGCTTATGCCAATCCAGTGACTTTCAAGCGGCGTATGATCACATGATCCCCTTCGTCGCGGCCGGCTTTAGAAAGGTGTGCGGCGCAAACGCCTCATAGCGCTAAACTCAGAGAGTGTCGTTTTTTAGCTCGCGCTCAATCCGGCTCTCCTGCTCGAATCGTGCAGATCCCACTAACTTGCGCGTTTTTTGCAAACGCTCGCGACGTCGTTCCTTACGGTAATGATCTAGCCAGTAATTAAAGCGATCTTGCTCTTCTTCGCCCGCGACAAGTGCTTCCACGAACGCGATATCGATTCCTTCGCGAAACGCGATTCTTGGGGGGCGAATCTTGTTGGCCGCATAGAGTGCGACCACTCGAATTTGGTCATCGCGTCCGTAGTGACACTGCCGAGAATAACCAAACGGGGGTGAGGGGGTTCTATTATCCATCGATACGCCAATCAATTCATTCAAGGGTGTAACGATAGCGTATGCGGACATATTTCGCTATGAACTGCCCAGCTGATTAAACATTCACGTGTTATAATTTCGACGTCTCCCTGAGGAACTGCCTATGACCACCCCGACCCACCGTCGAACCAAAATTGTTGCCACTATCGGACCCGGTAGCGACAACCCAGACAGCCTATTCAGACTTATTGAAGCAGGCGTTGATGTCTTTAGATTGAATTTTAGCCACGGCTCGGCGGACCATCACGCCGCAGTCGCGGAAAGGGTCCGCAAACAGGCCGCGATTGCCGGCCGTTACGTCGGTATATTGGCAGATCTACAGGGTCCTAAAATTCGAATCGCAGGCTTCAAGGAAGGCAAGATCGAACTAAGCGCAGGAGACCGGTTTATACTTGACCTGGAGCTCGACAAAGACGCCGGCGACCAGCGCTCAGTCGGCGTGGATTTCCCGGATCTCGCGGAAAGTGTGGGTGCGGGTGATACGCTGCTTCTCGACGATGGACGCGTGCGACTAATCGTGAACCACGTATTCCATAAAACAATCGAGTGCACGGTCGTTGTAGGGGGCATACTGAGCTCCCGCAAAGGCATTAATCGTTTAGGTGGTGGGCTCTCGGCGCCCGCACTGACTGACAAAGATATTTCGGACATTAAAAGCCTCAAAGCGGTCCAACCGGACTTTGTCGCAGTATCGTTTGTCAGCACCGCGGCCGATATCGAGCAAACAAAGGGGTTACTTGAAGAGGCAGGGGTAAGCGCCGGCATTATCGCCAAAATCGAACGGGCTGAAGTTGTCGCCGACACAGATACTCTCGACGCAATCATAGATGCCTCGTTTGGTGTCATGGTAGCACGCGGGGATTTGGGCGTAGAGGTTGGAGACGCCCAACTCATTGGCATTCAGAAGGACCTGATTTCGCGGGCGCGGCGCCAAGACAGAGTCGTGATTACCGCCACGCAGATGATGGAATCTATGATCAACAGTCCGATGCCCACTCGCGCCGAAGTGTTCGATGTAGCGAACGCCGTGCTTGATGGCACCGATGCCGTGATGCTTTCGGCAGAGACGGCCGTTGGTAACTACCCTGTCGAGGTAGTGAAAGCGATGGCCGACTCCGCGCTTGGCGCCGAGCGACACCCGGTAGCGCGATCGTGGAAACACAAAGCCAATCAAAAATTTGACAGTACCCAAGAAACCATTGCTGTCTCGGCTATTTACGCCGCGAGCCACAATGATAACGTCCGGGGAATTGCCTGTCTTACCGAATCGGGCAATACCCCCTTGTTAATGTCGCGCATCTCGTCAGGTTTGCCCATTTTCGCACTCAGTGATAATCATGCGACGTTGCAGCGTCTTGCGCTATGTCGTGGCGTTATTCCGCTCTATTTCGACGCACGAATGTTCGAGCCCGAAATGATCGAGGAGCGTGCTGTGGAGTTTTTGAAAGACGGGCGTTACGTCGTCTCAGGCGATTCCATTATCTTGACCAAAGGCGCCATCATGGGGCAAACGGGATCAACCAACATTTTGAAGATCCTAAATGTGGCTTGATAATCAGAATTAGTGACTTTTTCCCATAATAGAGGCTAAAGAGTCACATACATGAAGCAATAAGGGTGTTAGACTGGTCTCGTCACATTGGGTGACACCGTTAATGTGCGGCTCTGGATTCCAGATAAAGCACGAAAGCAGCAATGTATGAAGCTCCCTACGGAGCGTTTTAACACAGGTAAGTAATATGGCTACAACAACTGGCACCGTCAAATGGTTTAACGAAACTAAAGGCTTTGGCTTCATCGAACGTGAAGGCGGCCCTGACGTGTTCGTACACTTCAGCGCGATCAAAGGCGATGGTTTTAAAACATTGGCAGACGGCCAAAAGGTCGAGTTTGATGTGACCGATGGACAAAAAGGTCCTCAAGCGGAAAATGTGGTGCCATTGTAAGATACACCCCATCATCCAAATGAAAAAGGAGCCACGAGGCTCCTTTTTTTATACCTGTTATTTCCTACCTATTGGCGGCCTCAGCAAAAATCGCTAACCTCTGGGATTTGCCGCGCTGGCAATTAAGGGGCAATAACAGACGCGATGCTTTGCCGGCGCACCAAACAAAAAAGCCCGCGATGCGGGCTTTTTCATATTTCAACGATCAGATCTAGTCTTCGGCCAATTTAGCCTGACGCTCTAGCTCGCTATTCAAGTACTTGATCCATTGCTTAGCGTAGGTTTCAGAGCGTTTGTCTTTCCCTGCTTCCTTGAACGCTTTTCGTGCTTTGTCGTACTGCTTCGTATTGAAGTAGGCCATGCCGAGCGACAACTGGGCGTTGTCCTCGCGACGAACACCGCCACGCTTAAGACCCTTCTCCAAGGCAGCAATTGCCTCTTCAAACTTGTCTCCGTCTAGGTATACGTTACCCAGACGCGCGTACAGCTCGCCATCTTCCGACTTCTCTGCTGCAATTTCCATCGCAGGAATGGCTTTGGCAACTTCCTGAGCCTGGCGATAGGCCGAACCCATGATCTCGTAGTTCTTAGAGGTCGGGTCGATGAGCTTTTCTTTGAGGCCACGATCCATGACTTGAGCGGCCTTATAAGGCACTTCGCCCTGCAAGTACAAGTAGGCCATCGTTACGCGCTCGGGACCCTTGGTCAAAAGATCTTGCGCGTAAGCCGCATCCATCACGGAGAGCTGCTTCCCTTCTTCTTTTTTCTCACCGTACATATGGCTGAGCTGAATCCAGTACTGATCTTTCGGATAGTACGTCACCAGGTTACGCAGCATATCGATGGTATTGTCCACATCGTTACGTTCAAAGTACAAGAAACGCGCCAGGTTGTACCACTGCTCCTTGGGCAACCTGCCTTTGTCTTCTTCCATTTGAATCGCGATTTTTACGTTCGCCAAGGCATTATCGTAGTCTTTCAACTGGTAGTAGCCTTGTGACAACAACACGTGCGCCGTCGCTGATGGCTGGTCGGTGACCGCAAACCACTCGAGAAGCATGTCGACACCGTTCTTCCAGTCTTCCTGCACAAAGTACAGCTGAGCAATGGTGTACTTGGTGTTGGTCTCCATTGCCAAAGGAATGTCCGGCTGAGCAATGACGTTACGGTAGGCCTCAAGCGCTCCAGGAAAGTCTTCGTTGCTGTAGTGGATGAACGCATACAGGTTATAAACGTTAGCTAATTCGTACGAATTGAGCTCTCGCTTGCCCGACGCATCAATCATTGCATCCAACACAGACCTGGCTGTCGCCCAGTCTTTTGCCTCAGCGGCAGTTTGCGCTTCAGCCAGTTTCTCGTAAACCTTATTACGAAGCGCTGGGGTGCGACGTGTTTCACGCTCCTCCTTCTTGGCTTCCTGTGCAAACGCCGTGCTCGCTTGAAAACCGACAGCCTCAGAGGCCTTCTCGATGCCAACTTGCGCCAACATCAGAGGGAGTGACAGCGCTGCTGCCCGCATCCACACGTGTTTATTACTTAAGTTTTGCATATCTCGTATCCCGCTTACTGCTCAAGCTCGTAGGTGAATTTGTTCTGCACACCGGCCACTTCGATAGGCTCGCCGTCGACTACGCGAGGCTTGTACTTGAACTTTTCGGCCGCTTTTAAGCTTGCACGCTCGAAAACACCCTCGGGCTGACAATCCACTGGAATGGGATCGCGAATAGAACCCGATTTGGTCACAACGTACTCAACGATACAGTATCCGGTGATACCGCGCGTTTGAGCGCGACGTGGGTAAATCGGCGCAACTTTTACAATCGGCAAGTACTCACCGTCACCCGATGACATACCCGACGAATTGATCGACACGTCAACTTTTGCCGTCGGCGCGAGGTTAACAACATCGACGTCCATATCCATATCGAACTCTAAAGGCTGCATATCTGGCGGCGGCTCTTCAGGATCTTCGACTTTCTCTGGTTTGACTTCTTTGACGTTCACTTCAATTTCTTTGTTGGGAACGACAATGTCGGCTATTTTTCGTGATTTGACTTCTTCTTGCTCGTATTCACGGTCAATTAGGCTCTGCATCACAAAAAACAGGCCGACTGCGACGGGAACCGCTACCAACGCGGCTATGATAACCCTCACAATACTATTGCCCATCTCGATTACACCTCATCATCCGTAGAAATACAGGGTGGCGCTGTTAGTAGCGAACGCACCTCGTCAATTAACTCCTCAACCGCGTAAGCAGGCGTATCTTGATCCACCTGGATTACTAAATTCGCTTGTGGAGCTTCCTTTTTGGCCGCTTCTGTCACTCGGTTTACGCGGTCTAAAGGTACCTTATTTTTGTTGTAATAGATGTCGCCCTGACCATCCACCGCAAAAATGATCGTACCCCGCTCACAAGCTTCCATTGTTGAAGCTTGTGGCTTAAACAACTCAACACCGGGTTCTTTAACGAACGATGACGTTACGATAAAGAAAATCAACATGATGAATACCACGTCAAGCATCGGGGTTAAGTCGATCTGCCCCTCATCGCTGGCACTGCGACGGCGTGCAGCCTGATCTCTCATGCTCATTTTTTACCTCCACCGCTCGCCCAGTTAACCGAGCCAGCGCCCGCTTCTCGAGCAGCATCAGCGACGTTAACGACCGCGTTTGCCCGAGCACCTTTTTCCACTTTGATGGTAACAGCTTGCTCTGGATCGCTCGCCAGTAAGCGCTGAATGTTAGCTCGAACCGAACGTACATCGACTCGTCGATTTTCCATCCAAATTTGGTTATCGCTACGAATATTCACCAAAATACTCGTCGCATCGCTCGGGTCCGACTTAGAGTTATCGGGACGGTTGACTTCAATCCCAGCCTCCTTGATGAACGAGGCGACAACGATAAAGAAGATCAGCATGATAAACACCACGTCTAGCATAGGTGTTAAATCAATTTCGGCGCCGTCTTCCTCTTTTTGTTTCGCAAGTTTGCGCATTGGTCGAATGTCCTTTCTGTCGTCAAACCATTAATGATCTGACGTCAATTTATCCTCAAGTGATTCCTGCTCGCGCTCTGCAATTCGCTGCAAATAGGTATTTGCAAACAAACCAGATAACGCTGCCACCATCCCCGCCATCGTCGGAATTGTTGAACGCTCAACACCGCCAGCCATTGACTTTGCATCGCCACCGCCGGTCACTGCCATTACGTTGAACACCTCGATCATACCAGTCACGGTACCCAACAGACCCAACAAGGGGCATAAGGCGACCATCGTGGTAATAACAGACATGTTGTTGTTAATCACTTCTCTACTCTGAGATACCAAGCGCGATCGAATCTGCTTCGCATTCCACGATTTCCGCTCGGCTCTACTTTCCCACTTATCGATCAACAGGCGCCGTTCAGCACGCCAAGCGAAAGTGAAAAACCAAAAGCGCTCGAAAATCAGGGTCCACATAACGAACACAAGTATCGCGATCAGCCAGAGTACATCCCCGCCTTTATCCATAAAGGCGAGAATGGTTTCAGTAATGCCTCCAGACATAGTCTAGCTCCTACTTGTGAGACGTCTCGGAGTGCTCGGCAATGATACCGGTCGCTTGTTCGTTCAGCAGGTGTATCACACGCTGCGCACGCCCATTAACCAAGGTGTGCAACAAGACGGTCGGAATTGCGACTAACAGACCAAGAACCGTGGTTACCAAGGCGCTCGAAATACCGCCAGCCATTGCTTTTGGATCGCCTGCACCGAAGATCGTGATCGCTTGGAAGGTGATGATCATACCGGTTACCGTACCAAGTAGACCCATCAGCGGTGCGACAGCGGCGATAATCTTCAGCAAGGTCAGACCTGACTCTAGCTTTGGCGTTTCGCGCATCACGCCTTCGGCCATTTTCAGCTCGAGGGTTTCTGGGTCCATCGTTGGGTTGTCTTCGTGAATCTTTAATACGCGACCCAGTGGGTTGTTGGTATTAGCCGCAGAAGACTTTAACTGCGCACTCACTTTGCTGGAGATCAGTGACAGTGCAATCAAACGGTATACCGCGAGTAACAGTGCAAACACACCCACTGCAGTAATGGCGTAACCCACGTAGCCACCTTGGTGCCAACGCTCTTCCAGCGTCGGTGAATCAATGATTGCGGCTAGGAAGGAACCACCGGTGGGGCCCGTTGGGTCGATACCAAACTGGTACATGCCGCTTGACGCGTTGGCGAGATCAGACGCCCAGCTGGTGTAAGAACCTGCAGGCTGACGAGGCAATTCGCTCAAGTTGCCGTTGTTGTAGGCCAGGTAGTTGCCGTTGGCATCGATGATGTTGAACGCACCGATTCGGATGACGTCACGAGGCGCGCGCTCACCGGATGGTGTTGCAACTTCAGCGGTGAACTTAACGACGTTACCTGTTTCAGTGATCTCGCGAAGCAATTCGTACCACACGCGCTCGATCTCTTCGATGCGAGGCAACTTGTCAGAGCCTGACATCTTCGCGATCAAGTCTTTCAAGAAACCTTCACGGTTGGCGTACTGCGAAGATACGAGTGACACTTCGATGTTCGACGACAAGTCACCAGCGGCCGCGGTCAAGTGGCCAAACAATTCCGTTAACGCACCCAACTTCTCTTTTAATTGCTTCTGCTTAGCGGCAATCAACAGCTCGTTGTCTTCGAATTTGTTTTCGAGCTGAGTACTCAAGCGCTCTTGACGCTCGCGCTCGGCTTCCGCTTCTTTCAGCAAACGCGCCTGATCCGCTTTTGCTTGGGCAAAACGCGCCTCACGCGCCTTGTTTTCTTTTGCATCGGTCGCTTGACCTTGCTTCACGAACTGAAGCAACTGCTCAAGGTTTGCCGCCGCTTCTGCACGCGGATCCACTTGCGGCTCAGCAGGAGCCTCCGCAGCGTCTTGCGCATAGGTCAGACCAGAAACAGCTAACGCGCCGCCCAAAGTTAGGGCCGCAAAAATTTTATTTAACGCTTTCATTAGTTAGCCTCCGGTGCAGCTACAGGCATGTTGAGAAGTTCAATGGTGGCTTGTTTCTTGGCGATACGTACGCCTTTGCGGATTGCAGCAGCGTAGTCACCTGATGGCAGGCTATCCCAAGACTTAGTTTCGGGATTCCACACACCACTTTCTTCACCGTCGGTCGTTTGGTAAACCAAAGACACACGACCAATACGTAGGAAATCGACGTCGCGAGTTACGCCATTGAGTTCGATGGTATCGCTGTACGTCTCCATACCTCGACCGTACTGAAGCTCAATATTGTAGGCTTCTAGTACCTGACGGAATTTCTCCGCAACCGTGATATCAGATCGATCAACGTTATCACGCAAAAACTCAATGCGTGCACGACGCTCGTCTAGGTTGAATGGAACATCCAACTCAACAAACTGCTCTAAACCGTCGATCATACGAATCACAAGCGGCATCATTTGACGCTGAATAACCGTTACGTCATCGATCGACGTATCGATATCGGCGATACGACGCTCTTGGTTATCAATTTGGCGCTGCAAACGTGCATTGTAGACCTTCAGTCCATCTACTTGCTTCATCACCGTTTTGTAGTCTGTTAACAGATCGCGGGCTTCTTCAGCCAAACGATCAATTTTCGCTTGAGACTGTTTAGCAGCAGCAGTTTTCTCTTCGCCAACTTTAATGATGGCGTCTAATGTGTTGGCTTGCGATGCGACCGAGCAAAAAGCCCCGGTAGCAACAACGGTAGCCATCAACACAGATTTTAGTCGATGCGTAGTCATGAGGGTTGCGTATCCTATAGTCCAACGTTTGTGATTTTAGAATCTGATAAAAAAGGGGCCTAACAAGCTCGCGTTAAACCCCACCGATAACGGTAATCCGTGCGCCGATTTAAACGTACAAAATGGTAATTTTCAATGAAATCTCTTGCACAAACTTAAGTGATTTTGCGTTTGAGTAGATCGGTTACACATTTAGCGCAGATCTCAACGGAAGGTAACACCGCGCACATCGCGACTAAGCGTCGCGCTACACACCGATCCGCTCATATGTGACAAAATGACAGGCGTATTGGTCTTTTTCGGACTGTCCAGGATGCTCGGCTTGCACCGATACCCACTCACTCCAATCGATGCAGTCCAGGACAGTGTCGCCCTCGGGCTCTGCGTCGATGTGCGTCACGATCAGACGGTCCGTAAAAGGCAGTGCTGACGCGTATATCTGCGATCCTCCGGCGATAATAATCTCATTCTGATCGGCATTGCAGAACGTTTGTGCCACGGATAGCGCCTGCTCAATACTCGCGCACAAAATCACCCCCTCAGGCAGATCAGGCTGACCCGAAGAAACGACGATGCTAGTGCGATTCGGCAATAGCCCCGGCAAGGACTCGAACGTACGCCGCCCCATAATCATTGGCTTGCCCAAAGTAACACGTTTGAAAAAAGCGAGATCGGTAGGCACATGCCAAGGCAGGTCGCCGTTAAGGCCGATCACGCCATTTTTAGCGACCGCAAACACGGCAGAAACCAAAGGTTTACTCATATCGCCACCGCGCCAGCAATGTGCGCGTGGGGCTCGTAACCCACAAGTTCAAAATCGTCAAAGCAGTAGTCGTAAATCGACTCCGGCTTGCGCTTAATTCGCAAGGTTGGGAGCGCTCGAGGCTCGCGCTCAAGTTGAGTCTCGACCTGCTCAAAATGGTTGCTGTAGATGTGCGAATCACCGGTGCTTATGATGACCTCACCAGGCTCTAATTCGCACTGCTGACACAACATATGCGTCAACAAGGCCAAACTTGCCAAGTTGTAAGGCAAACCCAAGAATGAGTCACTAGAACGAATGTAAAGCTGCGCCGACAAACGACCATTCGCGACATAAAACTGATACAGGAGATGGCAGGGCGGCAACGCCATTTTGCCCTGCCTCACATTCTCTTGTGGACTGAGCGTTTCATCGGGCAAATACTCGACGTTCCATCCATGAAATAGAATCCGACGCGAATCCGGCTTGTGCTTCAAACAATCAATGACGTAGTCGATTTGGTTAATCGCGCCACCGTCGGCAGTTGGCCATGACCGCCATTGCGCGCCATAAATCGGACCCAAATCGCCCTCTTCAGTTGCCCACTCATCCCAAATCGAAACACCATTTTCCCGCAACCAAGCGGTATTCGTATCTCCTCTCAAAAACCAAATGAGCTCGTTAGCGATGCTTTTGAAATGCAACTTTTTGGTCGTCAACAGTGGAAAGCCTTCGCTCAAGTCATGACGAAATTGACGCGCAAACACCGAGCGCGTGCCGGTGCCCGTTCGATCTGACTTATCGACGCCGTGCGCCATGATATCGCGCAACAAATCTAGGTAAACCTTCATATTCCCTTCCTAACCGTGTTTTTTTGGCGACGCCTTGTGCGAGTACGCCCACCACAATAAATACAAGCCCAAGAGTATCATGGGGATGCATAAAATTTGACCGCGCGTCATCCAACCAAACGCCTGAAACCCCAAATGCGCATCCGGCTCACGAAAGAATTCAGCGAGAAAGCGCAAGCAACCGTAACCCAAAGAGAACAGCCCAGCTGCCGCCCACCGAGGTCGCCGCTGTCGCGTAAACCAATAGACCAACGCGAATAGCGTTACCCCCTCCAAGCCGAATTGATAGAGCTGTGACGGATGCCTGGGCAACTGCATAGGGTCATTAGGAAAAACCATAGCCCAAGGCACAGTCGCGGCGCGCCCCCATAACTCTTGCCCGATAAAATTCCCCAATCGACCCAGAGCCAAGCCAATGGGCGCAAGTGGCGCGACAAAATCGAGCAGATCCCCCAAGGCAACCTTTCGGGTCGTTGACAGGTAATACACCGCGGCGATCACACCCAGTAAGCCGCCATGAAAAGACATACCCCCTTCCCAAACCCGCAACGCCCAGGCTGGATCAGACAGCAGGCGATCGGTCCCATAAAACAAAATATAGCCAAGCCGCCCACCCAAGACGATACCGATCGCAGCGTAAAAAATTAAGTCGTCGACCCACTCCTCGCGCCATACCGAGCCCGCTTTGCGGCACTCTCTGCGCGCCAACCACCAAGCAAACGCCAAGCCCGCCAAATAGGTCAGACCATACCAATGGATTTTAAGAGGCCCAAGCTCTAGCGCAACGGGATCAATGGCGGGGTAAGCCAGCATAGTGAAAGCCCTGTAAAAAGCACGTAGGGTAGCACCCTTACGTTTAGAATTAATGTAACCTTGCAATTTTTAGCAGGATAAACCGCCATGTGCCTGATTGCTATCGGCTGGCAAGCACATCCGACGATGCCGCTGGTCATTGTTGCTAATCGCGATGAGTTTTACCAGCGCGAGTCGCAAAGCATGACCTTTTGGGAGGATCAACCAAACATCCTCGCCGGCAGAGATTTACAGGCGGGCGGCACTTGGCTTGGCGTCAACGCACAGGGCCGCTTCGCCGCCTTAACCAATGTTCGCGAGACGCTTCCACCAGCGACCGAAACATCTCGCGGAAGCCTCGTTGGGCTGTGGCTTAGCAATCAATCCTCAAGCATGGAGCTCGTTGGTCAACTGGCCGACACGGCCGCGACGTACAGTGGCTACAACCTCATATTTGGCGACACCTCACAGCTGCTTTGGGCGAGCAATCGCGGCCAAAATGGCTTCGAGTACAGCTATTTAGCGAGCGGCATTTACGGCCTGAGCAACGCGTCGCTGAATACGCCATGGCCGAAACTTCGACTGGCCAAGCAACGTTTAGCCCTGCAACTTAAACTCTCCCACCCCTCGATCGCCGAGCTGGCGTGGGTTACGGCAGATACCTGCACGCAGGACGACTTAAGTCACTTAGGCGACACTGACATGGAAGAAAGCTGGCTTAGAGCACTGAGCGCACAATGGATTGCGACCCCCGATTATGGGACTCGAGCACAAACCGTCATTACGCGTGAAAACACTGGGCAAATGACATGCCACGAACGCACCGTCAGCGCTCGCGGCGACACCACTAGCGAGCAAACCTTTCAGTTTAGGATATAGAGCCTACAGCCTCATCAAGGCTCACCGGCACAAACTGCTGCATGCCACGTTCGGACAAGAAGGCGCCCAAAGCGCCCTGAATTTGCTCTGAGTGATCCATGACTACGACCTCTTCAAGCAAATTACGCGCATCATCGAGCAAGACCGAGCGAAGCGCTTTTTTGACTTTAGGCAAGCTTATCGAGTTCATCGACAAGGTGTCGTAACCCATCGCCGCCAGTAATACCGACGCGCCCGGATCACCTGCAAGCTCCCCGCAAATACTAACTGGCTTGCCCTCAGCCTTGCCGCTTTCAGCCACAATCCTCAAAGCCTGTATCACCGCGGGATGGTACGCATGATAAAGATCAGCCACCCGTGCATTGTTGCGATCAACGGCCAAGAGATACTGAGTCAAATCATTTGAACCTACGCTTAAGAAGTCGACCTTCCTAGCTAAAGCGCGCGCCTGATACACCGCCGCTGGAACCTCAACCATAACACCAACAGGGGGACGCTCGCCCACTTCGTGACCCTCCTGCAGCAGCTCCTGATAACAGCGCTCGACCAAATCAAGCGCTTCTTGAAGCTCGGACATATTACTCACCATCGGCAGCATAATGCGTAAGTTACCCAAACCCACATTTGCCTTCATCATGGCTCGGACCTGCGCCAAAAATATCTCGGGATGATCGAGCGTGACTCGCAGACCACGCCAGCCCAAAAAGGGGTTAGCCTCTTCGATTGGAAAATAGGGTAAGGCCTTATCACCCCCAATATCCAACGTGCGCATGGTGACCGCTTTAGGGGCAAAAGCTTCTAACTGCTGCCGATACAGTTGGCGCTGCTCTTCCTCGCTGGGAAAGCGCTCTTGCATTAGAAATGGCACCTCTGTTCGGTACAGACCGACGCCTTCGGCGCCTCGATCTAACGAAATTGCCACATCGGCCATCAACCCAGTGTTCACGAATAAAGGAATTCGGTGTCCATCTGCCGTCTCGCAATCTACGTCTCGCAAAGATTCCAAATCTTTGCTCAAAGCCGCCTCTTGCTCGACCAACTCTTCAAAACGCTCGAGCAACATCGTCGACGGATTCAAATGCACAACACCGTTATACCCATCGATAATAACGGTCTTACCCTCAAGCCGGGTGTAGGGTAAATCAACAGCACCCATGAGAGTCGGAATGCCCATAGCGCGGGCTAAAATAGCAACGTGAGAATTGCCTGAGCCTCGCACCGATATTAATCCCACCAAGTTTTCTCGAGGCACCTCACCGAGCATTGACGCGGTCAACTCCTCGCCCACCAGGACCACTCGATCCGAATAATCTCGCTTATCGTGCGCATCGACCTGAAGGTAACTTAAGACCCGAGTGCCAAGATCTTTAACATCAACGGCACGCTCTCGTAGGTAACTGTGCTCCATTTGCTCGAAGTGCCGTATATGCTCGATCATCACCTGACTTAAGGCACCTTGGGCCCAATTGCCGGCCTTGATCAACGCGGCCACTTCGGCACCGATGGTGGAATCATCAAGAATACTTAAATACACATCGAACAACGCACGATCTTCAGCGTTCAGCTGATCGGCCAAATTCGCAGCAACCGCACGCACATCATTACGAACCGCCTCGAGTGCTTGCTTGAAGGCACGCAATTCGGCGCGCCGGTCATTCGCTTGTTTCTTGGGCACCGCATACAAATCAGCGACAGGCGACACAACAGCGACCTGTCCCACCGCAACACCCGGAGAACCTCCAATACCCGTAACACGGGTTGAGCCCTGCGGACTCGCATTGGTATCAGTGTATTCTTCTTGGATCGAGCCGGTAACCTGAGCATGCGCAATCACGCCCGCCAGCTGTGCCGACATGGTGACCAAAAAGGCCTCATCGCTCTCGTCAAATCGACGCCGCTGTGCCTGCTGAACAACCAGCACACCCAACACGATCTTGTGGTGGATAATCGGCACCCCCAAAAAGGCGTGAAAGGGCTCTTCGCCAATACCTGATAGCAACTGGAAATGCGGGTGCTCTGACGCGTTGTCCAAGTTCACGGGCTCTTCACGGGTCGCAACCAAACCAACCAAGCCCTCGTTATGGGCCAAGCTCAACAAACCAATCTGGTTTTTGTTAAGACCTTCGGTCGCTCTAAACACCAAGCGATTTGTTGCTGGGTCACGTAAATACACTGAGCACACCTGTGTCCCCATGGCGTCTCGCACCCGGGTCACGATGATTTTCAGCGCCTCCTCTAACGATTCAGCCGCATTTACGCGTTGCACAATGTTGCGCAACATTTCCAGCATCATACCTGTTTAATCCTGCCGCAATGTCACATTCACCGGCGCACAGTCTGCCAGCTCCTGCATGGCCAAGCGATACACCTCACGCTTGAAGTGGATCACTTGATCAATCGGGTGCCAATAATCGACCCACTCCCAATGATCAAATTCTGGTGTACCGTGTCCATCCAATTGGATAGCGTCGTCAGTCGCCAGTAACCGCAACAAAAACCACTTCTGTTTTTGGCCGACACACTTTCGCCCCGGACCTTTACGCCAGTACTGCCGCGGCAAGTGATACCGAAGCCAGCGCTCTGTTTGGCCTAAGATTTCGACGTGGTGCGCCTGTAACCCAACCTCTTCTTGCAACTCTCGATACAAGGCCTGCTCGGGGCTCTCTCCCGAATCAATCCCACCTTGCGGAAATTGCCAACCGTTTTTACCGCCGATACGACGGGCCCAAAACACTTTGCCGAGGTCGTTACAGATGATAATGCCGACGTTCGGCCGAAAACCATCTTCGTCAATCACGACTCGCCTCTTTTCTATAAATTTCATGTTAACCTTGCCACTATAGCACGGAGTCAGGCTTTCGCGACTGCCTGATCGATATTCTCAACAAAAGGCTCACTATGGCACTGGCGATTTTTGATCTCGATAACACACTCTTGGGCACCGACTCTGACCACCAATGGGGCGAGTACCTATGCGATCAAGGCCTTGTGTCTGCCGATGAATTTCGGGCCCGCAACGACCAGTTTTATGAAGATTACAAATTGGCAAGGTTAGATATCAACGCCTACCTTCGCTTCGTGCTCACAACCATCAAGGGCCTAAGTACCCGCGAAGTCGACGACTTGCACAGCGTATTTTTCCAGAGCCACATCGCGCCCTTTATGTTGACCAAAGCGCAGGACTGCGTGAACCAACATAACGCTAATGGTGACACCTGCCTCGTGATTACGGCGACCAGCCGCTTCATCACCGAGCCCATTGTGAGGGCGTTTGGTATTGAGCACATCATTGCGTCAGAGGCACAGATTATCGACGGACACTACACCGGCGAGCCTTCGGGCACCCCAAGTTTCGCAGGTGGTAAAGTCACGCGGCTTGCCGAGTGGCTAAACACCAAACCGGAACTTAAATCACAGGAGCACTATTTTTACAGCGATTCTCGCAACGATTTACCGTTGCTTGAAGAAGTCAGCCACCCTGTCGCTGTGGATCCCGACGATACCTTGCGGCACATTGCGAGCGAGCGAGGGTGGCCTATTTTAAGCTTTAGAGACTAATCGTCGCAGCTCGCATCGTATTGCTCTGCGGTAAGCAAATCATCAACACTCGTGGCGTCATCGAGGCGCATCTTGAAGAACCAGCCATCACCATAAGGGTCTTCATTGATGACTTCCGGGTTATCTTCTAAGTTTTCGTTGATCGCAATAATTTCGCCACCGATGGGTGCGTAGATATCCGACGCGGCTTTTACCGACTCGACAACACCCGCCTCATCGCCGGCACCGAGTTGGGCGCCAACTTCGGGTAACTCGACAAACACAACATCGCCTAGCGCTTCTTGCGCATGATTCGTGATGCCGACTGTCGCAGTACCATCGTCCTCAACGCGGACCCACTCGTGGCTGCTAACGTAACGTAACTCTGCTGGTGATTGGCTCATGGCATTCCCCCAAATTAAAAAGCGTATTCTACCCCAGAGCGGTAGAAAGACAATCAGGCAAGACCCATTGCGATTTTGGCCACTTTCCGCTTCACCGGACTTAACCGGTTAAACGTGGACATTCCCGCATTGCGCAACCAGCGCACGACAGGATTGTGCTGATCAAACAAGCGAACAAAACCTTCCATTGCGCCCGCAACGACCAGATTGTCAGTTTTACGCCGACGCTGATAACGCGCTAGCACCAGCGTAGACCCAAGATCTAGACCTTTGCTGGCAGCTCGGCCCAACTCTTCGGCCAGCACAGAAACATCAGCAAAACCCAAATTAATACCCTGTCCGGCTAAAGGATGAATGGTATGCGCAGCATCGCCCACCAGCACACAACGCTTGGCTTGATAGTTCATTGCGTGGCGTTGCCGTAGAGGAACGCAAATCCGCTGAGATACCCCCGTGATTGCACCCAGTTGGATTTCGCTTTTGTGCGCCAGCGCGTCCATAAAATCAGCGTCCTCAAGCTGCATCAGGCGCTCGGCCTCGCGCTCGTGCGCAGACCAAACAAGGGATACAAATTGATCGCTGGGATGACTCAAGGGCAGAAAGGCGAGCGGACCCGTGCGCAGAAACCACTGCCGCGCCACGTGCTCATGCATGCACTCTGTCCGAAGGGTGGCCACAATCGCTGACTGACCGTAAGGCCACTCGACGACATCAACACCCATGTATTGCCGAATAATCGAAAGTGCACCATCAGCACCAACTAACAGCTGTGCTGACCAAGTTTGCCCCGACTTTAACTCAATGCGCGCCTCGGACTCGGTTGTGTCAATCGCGTTAATCTCTTGCTGCATCAACGTTCGCACGCGACTTTGTTTCAGCTTGTCATGCAAAGCGGCCAGTAACACAGAGTTTTCGACGATGGCTCCTAGCTCACTCACTTGCAGCTCGGCGGCATCAAATTGCACAAAGCCTGTGCCCTCGCCGTCCCACACCTGCATCGATCGGTACGCTTGGCGACGGACCGACGGTAAATCTAGGCCCTGTTCACCTAAGAACTGCCATGAATTTGCCGCCACGGCACTGACTCGAGCGTCGAAGTCGTACACGGTTTGGGGCTGTTCATGTTGCACTTCGGCCCACGAACCCCGTTCGACAATCACCACATCAAGGCCCTGCCTATCTAAGGCCAGTGCGAGACTCGCTCCTGCTAATCCGCCACCAACGATCACAACATCACATTGACTAGACATAGTCGCCCTCACCAACAGCGCCCGCGGCAATCGCAGTAAATCGCTGCTTCACTGTCGGTATCAGATCCATGAAACCCAGGGCAAAATTGCGTACGGCACCCACCGCCCCTGTGTACTGAAATAGCTCGGGCAATAAATCACTGGCGTTCACGGTACGCCACTGATCCAGAGCTCGGCGCTGTGCATAGGGCGACAGAGCCGCGCTAGAAAAATCCTGGCTGCTCACGCACTGTGTTAGTACCTCGGTCAGACTGCGAATATCCCGCACGGATAAATTAAACCCCTGACCAGCTACCGGGTGAAGGGTGTGCGCCGCATTTCCTAACACCACAATACCCGCCCGAACTTGCTCAATACGATGCATCATTTGCAGCGGATACACGTGGCGCTCACCCACCTGTTCGATACGGCCCAATCGATACCCAAATTGCGCCTCTAAACTTTTGCAGAATTGCCGATCAGTCAGGCTCATAAGCTCGTCGATTCGATCTTTAGGTGCGGTCCAGACCAGCGCGCTGCGATTTAAGTCGCCCGCGTTGTTTAGGGGCAACATCGCCATGGGCCCCTGTTCGCTAAAACGCTCATAAGCGCAGTGACCATGGTGCTCTGCGGTGGCGACGTTGGCAATAATCGCACTGTGAGCGTAGGCCTTCGATTCGCGGAGCATGCCCAGACGCTGCGCCAAAGCAGATTGGCCACCGTCGGCAATAATCAGACAATCTAACAACTGTGCTTTACCGTCGGCATCGAATACTTCTACGCCGCGGGCTTTGGGCTGAATGGTCGCCACCTCGCTGGGGGCATGCACCCTGACTCGGCTATCTTTGAGTTGTTGGGAAAGTGTTTCGCCCAAAACCCGATTCTCGATGACGCCGCCTAATTGCGGCCAGTTGACCTGCTGCGCGGTCAATACTGTCGATCCCATCCTTCCCTTATTCGAGACATGAATGGACCGGATAGGACACGCTTGCTGGGACACATCCAGCAGACCCAAACTGTCCATATAGCGCAGAGTGTCAAAGCTTAAAGCCGTGGAGCGATCATCAAAAGATGGCTGGGACAACGGGCGATCAAAGTCTATCGACGCTACATCAAAAACATGAATAGCACAGCTTGCTCCGAACGACCTATCGAAAGCCAACGCGGCCAGCAAACCCACCATGCCGCCGCCGACAATACCTACATTATGCCTTATCGATTCATCCACAGCTCGATCTCTTCAACCGTTTTAGGCGCTTGTTCAGTCAGCACCTCAGGGCCTCGTTCACTAATCAATACGTCGTCTTCAATTCGAATACCGATACCGCGCCAACGCTCGTGCACCAAAGCGTTATCAGAGGCGATGTAAATACCAGGTTCTACCGTTGTTACCATACCAGCCAACAAATCACGCCAGCGACCCTCTCTCTGATAATCGCCGACATCGTGCACATCAAGCCCCAGCCAGTGCCCAACACGATGCATGTAAAAGGCTTGGTATGCTTTGGTGTCTATCAGGTCATTCAGGGTTCCCCGCAAGATACCCAAATCCAGCAGACCCTCGGTAATAATACGCACGCTAGCGTCATGACTTGCCTGCCAAGGCAGCCCCACTTGGAGCTGCTCGATCGCAGCCTTCTGGGCCAGTAACACGATCTCGTACACAGCTTTCTGCTCGGGGCTAAAACGCCCGTTCACGGGGAAGGTACGGGTGACATCGGCAGCATACATCTGATACTCGCACCCCGCATCGATCAGCACTAACTCTCCGTCACACATACGGCGGCTGTTTTTGTCGTAGTGCAAGGTACACGCGTTTGGACCGCTTCCAACAATGGGCGCATAAGCCTGTTCGCGTGCCCCATGACGAGCAAACACATACTGTAACTCCGCTTCCAACTGGTATTCATAAACACCCGGGGCCGCCGCTCGCATCGCCGCCTGATGGCCAGCAACTGTAATATCAGCCGCCTTACGCATGACCTCAAGCTCCGCAGCATCTTTAATTAAGCGGTGCTCATGCAACAGGCGATGCAAATCGATCAAATCGCCCGGGGCCAAACTTAAGCTCGAGGCGTGCTGACGCAAATGTGCCAAAATACCCAGCACCCGCTGATCAAAATCAGGACGCAAACCCACCGAGTAGTACACATGCTCACGCCCTTCCATTAAGCCAGGCAAGATGTCATCGATGTCATCCAAAGGGAAGGCGTCGTCGAAGCCGTAGTCACTGACCGCGCGCTCAGGGCCAACTTGCTCGCCCTCCCATAGGGCGGTTTTAGGGTCGGGCTCGGCGCAAAACAAGATCGCCTCACCGTGCGGACGCCCGGGGACCAATACGATCAGCGCGTCGGGCTCATTAAAACCACTGAGGTACCAAAAATCACTGTCCTGCCTGAAGCGAAAATGCGTATCACGACTTCGTATTTTTTGCGAAGCAGCCGGCACCAAAGCTACCGCATTGTCGACCATGTCGGTCATTAAGCGCTGTCGACGGGCTGCGTGATTTTTAAAAGAAGAACGCATGACTTGGATTAGTGCCAGATACGCTCGTGCTCATCTTCCAACGAGAGCTCATCGTCGTCGAGCGCGTAGGTGGAATACAAATTCAAAACCACCACGCGAACGTATTCTAACAACTCAAAAAAATCATTCTCTTGCTCATCGAAATCATCGAACCCACTCACCTCGACTCGCGCAATTTGGGCTAAGTCTCTGAGAATCTCTGCCGACTCGGTAGTCACCTGATCCGATTGTGTAACCCCTGCCGCAAAGCCTTTTAAGAAACCCTCGCACCACAGCGCTAAACCCTCTGATCGCAGCTCCAACTCATCATCATCGTCCGGCACGAGGGGCGAAAACCCGTAGTCAGGATCGCATAAGGCCCGCAAACTCGCTGCGGCTGCCTGTTCTGTGGCGACCATCAAATCACCAGTGATGGACTCTTTTAGCGCGTGCCCCATGGCCGCTAGCAAGTCGTCCGACCGAAGCCCGGACACCAGCAAACCCACCACGCAACCGTGCCACTCTGAGGGTGACAAATCGACCCCTTCCATCAAAAACAAATCGGCTACCTGATCAAAGTCACTCGCCAGGACTTCGTCACTTTCTATCCACATAAAAAACTTCCTTATCGCAACACGCCACGGCTCGCGTTGACCTAAATCGATGTCCCTACTATAGTAACCGAGAATTCATCGGTATACCGCAAATGCCTGCACATAAACCCGAAGCCCTAGAGCAAAAGATCGACCAACTCATTGCGTTGTGCAAAGAGCTTAACGCCGAAAACCAAATGCTGCTGGAACAACGCAACAGTTGGTATCGTGAGCGTCAAATGCTGGTCGAGCAAAACCAAGCCGTAAAAAATAAAGTCTCTACGGTGCTGGCTAAATTACAAGCCATGGAGCGTAGCGCGTGAATAAACCTTCCGGTGTCACGATTAACCTGCTGGATAAGCAATATCAAATTGCCTGCCCAGATGAGGAGCGCGAAGACTTAACGCTATCGGCGCGCTACCTTGACCAGCAAATGCGCAATATCAAGGCATCGGGCAAGGTCGTCGGCCTGGACCGTATTGCGATCATGGCGGCCTTAAATATCAGTCATGAATTGCTCAAGCTCAGTCGCGAACACAAAGCGTCATTGGAGCAAGCGCAGGACCCCGTAGACTCCGCGTCATCAGCAAAACTGTGCGAAAAAATCGAAGAAGCTCTGTATGAGCTACGTCAACTAAAGATTAGTTAATTCGAGGCATTGCGCCCCTGAATACGCTATACTAAGCGCGGATTCCTGGCATATTCGCCAGATATTTGTGTCCGCGAGCCGATATCAGCAAATCAGGGGCAAGCTCGCAGCGTCGGTGTGCACGTCCGCTCGACGGAAAGCCTAAAGCACTGCAGTAAGTCCCGCCTTGAACCGTTGGGTTCAAGGGCGCCCTTATCAGCGGTATGTTGGGAGTCCTTTTCACCCCTCGACCTTTTATGTCCACGTTCTATGGTCTGTCGCGTTAAGCACAGATACACTCACAGATCGTAGCAACACAGTAATCCGCCACCTGCGCACGTTCTGCCTGGAGGCGATAGTGCACGACTAGCTCGAACTCGATGAAATATGAACAACCAAGAAACTATCGCTCAGCACAAGCAGAACTTACGCCTTGAACTCAAGCAACGACGCCGGTCTGTCACGCCTGCCCAGAGAGATCGAGCAGCTGAGCAAATAGCGAAGTCCGCCTTGGCCCTAGCGAGCAACAGCAAACGCATCGGTCTTTATTACGCACTGCCCAACGAAGCGCCCACTCGGCCTTTAGCTCAGGCGCTGTGGAAAATCGGCAAACACGTCTACCTTCCACGTATCCACAACGATCGCCACTTACACTTTTTTTTGTGGGAGCAAGACACTGTTCTAGAATCCGGCAAGCTTGGCATACCCACACCAACAAGCAACAACACTGAAATTGCCGCTGAGAATCTCGATCTAATATTCATACCGCTGCTGGGGTTTGATCAATCGGGGCATCGCTTAGGCATGGGCGGCGGGTACTACGACACCACGCTATCTCGCACTGCGCAACCAATTAAGATCGGGCTAGCGTTTGAGTGTCAAGAGGTCGAACAAGTCCCTGTCGAGGAGCACGACATTCGCCTAGACCTCTTGATTACTGAATCGCGCGTGTTGCGCTTTCAATAATCTCTACTCTGAATAGACACCTGCTTGCAGGGGTGTCTCGGGGTTACGCGCCTCGGTCTTTCCGGCAAACATAGGTCCCACCACCGACACCAAAGCCCCCAACACAAAGCATACAGCAAGCACCACTAACGCATCTGGTTTACGTTTCACGACTTAGCCCATTGTTTCTTACGGCGCTCCTCTGCGGGGGCGCTCGCTTCTAATACTGTGAATATTTCACAAATGAAAGGAAAAGCTAGCACTACCAATAAGTATTGGCAAGTGCTGAGGCTTAAAAATTTAAATGCTTAACAAAGACATCCCATCAAGATGCCGCTTGCTCGGTGCTGGCCAGAAATTGCTGGTAAGCCGTATTGTTTGTCTCGTTCCAGAATCGATAGCCTAGGCGATTAAACGCTTCTTCTAATAGCGGCTCGTCTTTCTTACCCGCCTGAAAACCTACCAGCACACGCCCGTACGCGGCACCGTGATTTCGATAGTGGAACAAGCTGATGTTCCAACGATGTCCGAGTACCGATAAGAATTTGGCCAAAGCACCGGGGCGCTCGGGGAATTCAAAGCGGTAGACGAGTTCTTGACCTGCCTTGAGCGGCACATGCCCACCCACCATAAAACGGACATGCAGCTTCGCCATTTCATTATCGGTAAGATCTTCCACCTGATAATCGGACTCACGCAAAGAGCTTAACAAGCGTTCCAAATCATCACCGGCGGGGTTCACACTTAAGCCCACAAAAACTCGCGCTTTTGCTGCATCTGCGTAGCGGTAGTTAAACTCTGTGATATTCCGCTTACCGATCGCCTGACAAAAGGTTTTAAAGGCACCGGGTCGCTCGGGAATGACGGCACTGAGCACCGCCTCACGCTTTTCACCGATCTCGGTGCGCTCTGAAATGTAACGTAAGCGATCAAAATTGGTATTAGCCCCGCTGACGATAGTCAAAAGGGTTTTATCTTCCAACTCTTCCTGCTCGATGTACTTTTTTAGCCCCGCCAACGCCAAGGCACCGGCCGGCTCCGCAATACTGCGCGTATCTTCAAAAATATCTTTGATGGCGGCACACATTTCGTCGCTGCTGACCGTAATAACACCATCTATCAAATCTTTAATGACCCGAAAAGTTTCTTTGCCAATTTGCGCCACCGCGCACCCCTCGGCAAACAGACCGACTTCTTTTAAGGTTCCACGCCGCCCCGTGCGCATCGCCAAATCCAAACAGGCAGCATCGTCAGGCTCAACCCCAAAAACTTTGGTTTGCGGCCAGATGTACTTGATGTAGGCGGCCACGCCAGCGAGTAAGCCACCGCCACCCACCGGTACAAAAATGGCATCGGGCGCCTCGCCCAACTGACGCACAATTTCCACGCCGACAGTGCCTTGCCCAGCAATGACGTCGGGGTCGTCATAGGGCGGTATGTAAACCAAGCCCTGGGTCTCAACCAGCTTTTTGGCGTAGGCCGCAGCCTCTTCAAAGGTATCGCCATGCAGTACTGTTTTAGCGCCGCGCCCTCTTACCGCCTCGACTTTAATCAGAGGCGTTGTTTTAGGCATAACAATGGTAGCTTTTACCTTCATGGTCGCCGCTGCCAGGGCTAGACCCTGCGCATGGTTGCCTGCAGAGGCCGCCACCACACCACGACTTAGCTCCTGCTTAGAGAGCTTAGACATTTTGTTGTAGGCACCGCGACATTTGAACGAGAACACTGGCTGCATGTCTTCGCGTTTGAGTAAAATACGATTGCCAAAGCGCTGCGATAACAATCGCGCATCGTCGATGGGCGTTTCACGTGCGACATCGTAAACACGCGCGTTTAAGATGCGTTTTATGTATGATTGCGGCATGGTAGCGTTGGCTTAGTCAAATCAGCGAGTACCATACCAAATTGTGCCTCAAGTTTCAGCAGATTACCGTCGATGAATGCAGGCAGATACTCGATACGAACAGCAGAGATAAACCAATGAGCAAAACGCAAGACGAACTGAAACGGGAAGTGGCCCAGGCGGCATTGGATTTTATTGCTCCGCATCTCACGCCAGCCAGTATGCTCGGCATTGGCACGGGATCGACGGCCAATGAGTTCATTAACTTGCTGGGCACGAGCGGCTTGCCATTCTCTGGAACCGTTGCCTCGTCGGAAGCATCAGCCCAACGCCTGCGCGACTTTGGCATTCCAGTCCTGGACCTCAGCTTAGTCGACAGCCTGCAGTTCTACATCGACGGGGCCGATGAAGCTAACGGTGCCTTGGAACTGATCAAAGGTGGCGGTGCAGCGCTAACACGCGAGAAAATTGTGGCTGCAGCGAGCGAGTTTTTTGTTTGCATTGCCGACGAGTCAAAAGAAGTGGCGACGCTTGGCAAATTCCCGCTCCCTATCGAGGTGATACCAATGGCGGAGAACATCGTCATCAACGCCCTTCGCGCGATGGGCGGACGCCCAGAAGTGCGCGAGGGCGTTATAACCGACAATCGCAATATCATCATTGACGTCCACGATTTTATGATCGCAGATCCAAAAGCGACCGAAACAGCCATTAATCAAATTACTGGCGTGGTATGTAACGGCCTATTCGCTCATCGAGGTGCCGACTTGTTGCTTTTAAGCGGACAGACAGGCGTACGAAGCCTTAGAGCCTAAACATGGATCCAATTACCGCCTTTGTTACGCTCGCGCTAGTGATGGACCCTTTGGGCAACGTTCCCTTGTTTCTATCAGTATTGAAGGACGTACCACAAGAACGTCGCTTTAAAGTCATTCTGCGTGAACTCGTTATTGCATTGGCGGTGATGCTGCTGTTCCTGTTCGCCGGCGAAAAGGTGCTTAACCTGCTCGGCTTACAACAAGAGGCCATCGCAATTGCTGGTGCGATTATTCTATTTTTAATTGCGATACGCATGATCTTTCCCTCGCCTCACGGCATCATGGGCGAAACCCCAGAGGGTGAGCCGTTCATTGTACCTCTCGCAATCCCCGCCATTGCAGGCCCATCAGTACTTGCGATCGCCATGCTGCTGGTCAGCAACGACCCCGCTCGCATGGTTGAGTGGACGATCGCCCTGATCTGCGCGTGGCTCGCGACTTCGGTCGTGCTGCTAGCCTCACCCTTATTACTGCGAGCACTGGGCAATCGCGGCCTGATCGCCAGCGAACGCCTGATGGGGATGGTCTTGGTGATTATTGCCGTACAGATGTTTTTTGACGGTGTGGGCAAGTTTTTACATTTGAACTAGATTGACCCCAGCGAGCCGGCGCCATTAAAACGCCAAGCTGAAGGTAACGGGCCCATCGTTGACAAGAGCAACCTGCATGTCGGCGCCGAATCGCCCCGTCTGCACGTCCAAACCAGAACCCAGCATACAGCCAACAAAATAGTCGAACATTACATTGGCTTCAGAGGGCGGCATAGCACTGGAAAAGCTGGGACGAAGACCTTTACGAGTGTCGGCAGCGAGCGTGAATTGCGACACCAGCAACAGGCTTCCACTGACATCGCGCACCGACCTATTCATGCGCCCCTCGCCATCGGCAAAAACGCGATAGGCGAGCAGTCGTTCTGCCGCGCGCTCGCACAGCTGTCTGGTATCGTCTTTTTCTAAACCGACAAAAACTAAGAGTCCTTGCTCGATGGCGGCAACTCGGTCACCGCCAACATCTACCGATGCACTTTTCACTCGCTGCAAAAGTAATTGCATAGAATCACCGAGTCACTTGCCTTGCCCACCCCCGCCGCGAAGCAGGGGCTCGTCGCTTTAGGCTGCGCGCGAAGCGCGCTTGCGCTCGTGCTCAACCAGCAGCTTTTTGCGCAACCGAATAGCACTCGGAGTGACCTCAACCAGCTCGTCATCTTCGATAAACTCGAGCGCTTGCTCTAAGGTGTGACGAATCGGTGGCGTCAGCAGCAGGTTTTCATCGGTACCGGCAGCACGGATATTCGTCAGCTGCTTTGCTTTCGTTGGGTTAACGGTTAGATCGTTAGAACGACTGTGCAAACCGATGATCTGGCCCTCATACACCTCAATGTTCGGATCGATAAATAAGCGACCGCGGTCCTGCAGGGTGAATAAAGAGTAGGCTAAGGTTTTACCTTTCACCATGGATATCAGAACACCATTAACACGCCTAGCGATTTCTGTATGTTTAACAGGTGCATAGTGATCAAAGATGTGCGTCATAATCCCACCACCCGACGTGAGCGTCAGGAAGAGCGAGCGAAAACCGATCAAACCGCGTGCGGGCACCATAAACTCTAAGCGCACTCGACCATTGCCGTCTGGCACCATATTCTCGAGCTCGGCTCGACGATTGCCCAACTCTTCCATGATGGCGCCCTGATGCTGGTCTTCACAATCAATGACCAACTGCTCGTAAGGCTCTTGCATCACACCGTCGATTTCTTTGCGGATAACTTCCGGACGCGAAACACCCAACTCAAAGCCTTCGCGACGCATCGACTCAATCAACACAGACAAGTGCAATTCACCTCGGCCGGACACAATAAATTTATCAGGCGAATCGCCCTGCACGACACGCAGCGCCACATTATGTATCAATTCACGCTCCAGGCGCTCTTTAATGTTTCGCGACGTCACGTACTTGCCGTCTTTACCCGCAAAGGGCGAGTCATTTACCTGAAACGTCATGCTCACCGTTGGCTCATCGACCGACAGCGCAGGCAGAGCTTCGATGTGCGCTTGGTCGCACAAGGTATCTGAAATATTCAAGCCATCGATCCCCGTGATACAAACGATGTCACCGGCCTCAGCTTGGTCAACTTCGACACGCTCTAAACCGTGAAAGCCCATTACCTGAAGGATTTTTGCGTTGCGCTTGTTGCCTTCTCGATCGACCACAGCCACCGGGGTATTGGGCTTTAATTTGCCGCGAGTGATGCGACCCACGCCGATAACACCCACGTAGCTCGAGTAGTCCAGCGCTGAAATTTGCATCTGCAGAGGGGAGGTAGCATCAACTTCGGGCTCGGGCACACGCTTGATAATTTCGTTGAACAAGGGCGTCATGTCGTCGGCCATCTCATTGGGATCTAAACCCGCAATCCCCTGAATCGCCGAGGTGTAAACGATCGGAAAATCCAATTGTGTCTCGTTAGCACCCAGACGATCGAACAAATCAAACACCTGATCAATGACCCAGTCTGGTCGAGCACCGGGGCGATCAATTTTGTTCACCACAACAATGGGGTTTAATCCACGTTCGAAGGCTTTAGAGGTCACAAAGCGCGTTTGTGGCATTGGTCCATCGACAGCATCGACCAATAACAATACCGAATCGACCATCGACAATACACGCTCTACCTCGCCACCGAAGTCAGCGTGTCCCGGCGTATCCACGATATTGATACGATAATCGGACCAACGAATCGCCGTGTTTTTCGCCAAAATGGTGATACCGCGCTCACGTTCTTGGTCGTTACTGTCCATAACACGCTCAGCGCCATCTGAACGGCGATCAAGCGTGCCCGATTGCTGTAACAAACAATCCACTAAGGTTGTTTTACCATGGTCAACGTGCGCGATGATCGCGATATTGCGGAGCTGTCTAGTCAAGGGGGTTTACCTCAGTAGGATGGGCTAGGCCAAAAATGGCGCGCAGTATACAGCAGGCCGAGAATGCAAGCTACGGCAGTATTACCGTTACATATCCACATCCCCAGCCCAAAAGATCTGCCTCCCGCTACGCTACTCACCCTCAGAAAGCCTGTCGCGGCCACTAGTGCACCATATTGGCACTTACGCGCACCAATATGGCGCAAAAACCTCGTTTAGATCCATCCGATTTAGCTTCAAACCCACAAAAACAGTGCGAAATCGCCGAAATCGGTGCACAATCAACATGGCACACATATTGCTTTTAGGTTGTTAGCGATTTTGGACCAAGGACCACCATTAGGGGACGCCTGAGGTTCACACAACCGCAAACAGGCAAAAGCCCGCAATCAACGGAGGAATTACAATGTCAGAGCATACTCTGGATCTTATCAAAAGCAGCGAAGCACGCTGGGTGGACTTACGCTTTACCGACACCAAGGGTAAAGAACAACACGTAACCATTCCTGCGTCGGAAGTAGACGAAGACTTTTTCGAAGAAGGCAAAATGTTCGATGGCTCATCGATCGCCGGCTGGAAAGGCATCAACGAATCAGACATGATCTTAATGCCCGATGACGCGGCGTCTGTGTTAGACCCGTTCACCGACGATGCGACCGTTATCGTTCGCTGCAACATCATCGAACCTACCACGATGCAGGGTTACGATCGCGACCCTCGCTCGATTGCACAACGCGCAGAAGACTACCTGAAAACAACGGGTATCGGTGACACCGCATTCTTCGGCCCAGAGCCAGAATTCTTCGTGTTTGACGACATCAAATGGCACGCTGACATCAGCGGTGCAGGCTATACCATCAACTCCGAAGAAGCTGCGTGGGCATCAAACCTGCACTACGATGGCGGCAACACAGGCCACCGTCCTGGCGTGAAAGGCGGTTACTTCCCCGTACCACCAGTCGATTCGCTGCATGAGTTACGCGCAGCCATGTGTATCGCCATGGAAGAAATGGGCCTACCCATTGAAGTACATCACCACGAAGTGGGCACCGCGGGTCAGTGTGAGATCGGCGTCAAGTTCAACACCCTGGTGAAAAAAGCTGACGAAGTTCAAATTCTAAAGTACTGCGTACTCAACGTAGCGCACGGCTTTGGCAAAACAGCGACCTTTATGCCCAAACCACTGGTTGGCGACAACGGCTCAGGCATGCACGTTCACCAGTCTATCAGCAAAGACGGCGTTAACATGTTCGCTGGCGACGGCTACGCAGGACTGTCTGACACTGCGCTGTACTACATCGGCGGTATCATCAAGCACGCTCGTGCCCTGAACGCCTTTACGAACGCGTCTACCAACAGCTACAAGCGTTTGGTACCAGGCTTCGAAGCTCCTGTTATGTTGGCTTACTCAGCCCGTAACCGCTCCGCGTCAATCCGTATTCCTTACGAGCCAAGCCCCAAAGGCAAGCGCGTAGAGGTGCGATTCCCTGACCCAACAGCTAACCCATACTTGGCTTTCGCAGCGATGCTGATGGCAGGTATTGATGGCATCAAGAACAAGATCCACCCTGGCGACGCCGCTGACAAAGATCTTTACGATCTGCCAGCAGAAGAAGCCTTGGCGATTCCAACCGTATGTTCTTCGCTGCAACAAGCGCTTGAGTCACTGGACGCAGACCGCGCATTCTTAACCGAAGGTGGCGTATTCTCTGACGACATGATCGATGCTTACATCGACCTGAAAATGGAAGAAGTCACCCGCTTGAACATGACGACTCACCCCGTTGAGTTCGACATGTACTACTCTTGCTAAGCGACACCACTCAAGCACAAAGCCCGCCACTGGCGGGCTTTTTTATTGCTGACACAAACGATTCGCTCTGCTAGTCTGGATATCCTTAGGAAACACTCGGTTTTTAAATGCGAATTGCTCTGTTGTTTTTGATGCTAACGCTCTCTAGCTTCGCACAGGGGCAGACCCGAATTTACAAAGTGGTGGATGCAAATGGCAACATTACATTCACCGATAAGCCGCCCATAAGCACCCAAGAAAAGTCGAGCGCCGTAGAACTCAATCAGATCAATATCAGTGCACCGCCACCGGAGCGTGCGCGCAACACCAGCATCGACAACAGCAAGCCTGAAGCCAATATCGACTACGACATCACCATCACCAGCCCGCCAGACAGCACGACCATTCCCATGGGACCGGGCAACTTCTCACTCAGCGCCTCGGTTAGCCCTGCGCTGGAATATGGCGATAAATTGCAACTTATCCTCAACGGTGAGCCTTACGGCAGGCCTCAAAGCACCAGTACTTGGGGCCTAACAAATGTGCTTCGTGGCGCTCACGACCTGTCGATTCAGGCGGTGAGCGACTCAGGTAAAGTACTCTCGCAATCACGCCCTGTTCGCGTCTATGTACTGAGACCCTCCAAACTCTATCGCAACTAGCGCACCAAATTGGTGCAATTAAGTTTAGGCTGTGCTCAAATAGGGCGCAGCGCTCGACAAAATACCCGTTACACTCGCGATTTTTGTCCCAAATGGCGTTGTTTTGGCTCTCGATCAGCACCAAAAGTTGGCGTCATTCTTGCTAGATGTTAGCGAATAATTCGCGTTTTCTGGCAGATCATGGTCTGCCGATAAAATGGAAGGCACTCATGGCCCCAATAGATACAATCGATAGCTTAAGCACCGGTGTAATAACACTGGATAGCGAGTTGTGTATTTGTGCCATGAACTCCGCTAGCGAGGCCATGCTCTCCACCTCGAAAGCCCGCTTGGCGGGTACTCATTTTATCGACCTAGTGAAGAATGCAGACGACGTGGTACCTCAAATACGCGCTGCCATTGAAGCCCATACGCCCATCACACAACGCAGCGTTACGCTACAAAATAATGGCAACGAGCCCGTCACAGCTGATTTGACGATAACCCCATCAAGACCCGATCGTGATGGCAGTCTGCTAATTGAGCTGCACCCCGTCGATCGGATCATGCGCATCAGCCGAGGACAAAATCTCCTGCAGACCACTGAAACGACGCACCAAATCGTCCGTGGACTGGCTCATGAGGTAAAAAACCCACTGGGCGGTATCCGCGGAGCGGCACAATTGTTAGCCCGCGAACTCGAAGATCCCGATCAACTGGAATATACCCAGATTATTATTCGGGAGGCCGATCGTCTAAGAGCCTTGGTCGATCGTCTGCTTGGCCCGAATAAACCCGTAGACCGACTCCCTTTAAATGTGCACGAAGTGCTCGAGCACGTGCGACGCCTGCTCGAAGTCGAGAGCGACCAGAAGGTCAGGATCGAGCGCGATTATGACCCAAGCCTCCCGGATATCGTTGGAGACCGCGCTCAGCTGATTCAAGCCATCCTGAATATCGCGTTAAACGCTATTCAAGCCAACGACGGTGAGCACGAGTGCCTGATTACTCTGCGCTCTCGCGTACTGCGTCAGTTTACGATTGGCGCAATCCGCCACCGCTTAGTGTGTAAAATCGATATCGAAGACAACGGCCCGGGCATCGACGAAGCACTGATGGGATTAATCTTTCTGCCCATGGTCACCGGCCGCGCGGAAGGCACAGGCCTGGGCTTGTCGATATCGCAAAGTATTATCAATCGCCATGGCGGTCTGCTCGAGTGTCAGAGCGAACCCGGCAAAACCCTATTCTCACTATACCTTCCCTTGGAGCTAGATCATGAGTGATACCTCAAATGTGTGGGTCGTAGATGACGACGATTCGATCCGCTGGGTACTAGAACGCGCTCTCACCCAGGCGGGGATAAAATGCCGGTGCTTCGAAGAAGCCGACAGCCTGCTGGCAGAGATCAAATACGAACAACCCGACGCCATTATCAGTGACATTCGAATGCCGGGAACCGACGGGCTCGCCATGCTCGACGAGCTACACGCGAGCCTTCCAGAACTCCCTATCATCATCACCACAGCGCATTCGGACCTCGAAAGTGCCGTCGCCTCGTATCAGCAAGGTGCTTTCGAATATTTACCCAAACCCTTTGATATCGACGATGTCATTGCCATCACCGAGCGCGCCATCTCACATCGCCGCAAAACGTTAAAGACCTCGGAGGCAAAAGAGGAAGCGCTTCCTACCACCGAGATCATCGGTGAGGCGCCCGCAATGCAGGAGGTGTTTCGTGCGATCGGACGCTTAGCGCACAGCAATATTACGGTGTTGATCAACGGCGAATCGGGTACAGGTAAAGAGCTTGTCGCTCGAGCATTACATCGCCATTCACCTCGTGCCAGCGCGCCATTTATCGCACTTAATATGGCTGCGATACCTCGCGACCTTATGGAGTCAGAGTTATTCGGCCACGAAAAAGGGGCTTTTACCGGTGCCGCTCAAAAACGTGAGGGCCGTTTTGAACAAGCCAACGGTGGCACCCTGTTCCTCGACGAGATTGGCGATATGCCAGCCGAAACCCAAACACGGCTACTTCGAGTACTTGCCGACGGTGAGTTCTATCGAGTGGGCGGGCACGTCGCGGTAAAATCCGATGTTCGAATTATCGCTGCAACCCATCAGAATCTTGAAGAACTGGTGCGCAAAGGCGATTTCCGCGAGGATTTATTTCACCGCTTAAATGTCATTCGAATTCATATTCCACGCTTAGCTGAGCGACGCGAAGATATTCCAAAATTGATGCAGTACTTCTTTCAGCGCGCTGCCGAGGAATTGGGTGGCGAGAAAAAAGTTCTGCTGCCTGAAACCGAAAAATACCTGTGCACACTTGACTGGCCTGGCAACGTACGCCAGTTAGAAAACACCTGCCGATGGATCACCGTTATGGCATCAGGCCGGGAAATCCATATTGACGATCTCCCTCAGGAATTACGCGAACCCACTGTCCACGAGGCGATCGATTCGCCCTCAGATTGGGGTGGACAGCTCCGCGAGTGGGTCAGCACCCAGCTAGCGTCGGGGCGACAGCATATTCTGGACGAGGCAACACCGCGATTCGAGCGCATCGTCATTGAAGCGGCCCTAAACTACACCGGCGGCCGCAAACGCGACGCGGCAGAACTGCTAGGCTGGGGCCGCAACACGCTAACGCGCAAAATGAAGGAATTGGAACTATCCAGCCGGAGCTAAGCGTCTTACACTAGCGCCATGTTTCACGTTGTTTTATTTGAACCCGAAATCCCGCCCAACACAGGCAACATTATGCGCCTGTGTGCCAACACGGGCTGCGAACTGCATCTGGTTGAACCGTTGGGGTTTAGCCTCGACGAAAAACGCCTCCGTCGTGCGGGCATGGATTATCGCGACATCAGCGTGGTAACCAGCCATCGCAACTGGGAAGAGTGCCTACACGCTATTCGCGTAAAAAGCCCGAGCACACGTGTTTTCGCCTGCACGACGAAGGGCTCTCAGGCTCACACAAAGGCCGTTTTTCAGTCTGGCGACATTATTTTAATGGGCCCTGAAACTCGAGGCTTACCCATAAATATCATCGAATCTACCCCGGCCGAATATCGTATTCGTATTCCGATGGCGCCTGAATCAAGAAGTTTGAATTTATCGAACGCCACCGCAGTGATTCTGTACGAAGCACTGCGGCAGACAGGGTTTGAGGGATTGAGCTAAAACCCTAGTGAGTAGCTTCGCCTTGCTCAGCAGCTTGCGATTGAGCTTGAGCCTGTGCTAAAGCCTGCTGATACAGCGCATCAAAATTTACTGGCGCCAGCATCAACGCTGGGAACCCGCCTTTAACCACCATCGTATCGATGCTTTCACGCGCGTAAGGGAACAAGATATTCGGCGCTGCCGTGCCTAACAAGCGACGCAGGGTCTCACCTTCAAAGCCTTTGATAAAGAAGATACCGGCTTGCTGAACTTCGACTAGAAAAGCCGTTTCTTCCTCGATTTTAGCCGTGACCGTAATGGTAAGAACCACTTCAAAGTTGCCCTCTTCATCGATTTTGTCGCTCTTGGTGTTCAGATCGATGTTGATTTTGGGCTGCCACTGCTGACGAAACACACCGGGCGTTGCTGGCGACTCGAAAGAGACGTCTTTGGTGTAGATGCGCTGCATCACGAATTGTTGTTCTGGCGCCTGTGCTGCACCTGCTTCTGCTGTAGTTTGCTCGTCGGCCATGTAGCCGTCCTCCATTTATGGTTAGTTAAAAAATGTATCGAGTTTACCGGCACGCTCGAGCGCAGCCATGTCATCGTAACCGCCGATGTGAGTGGATCCAATCCAAATTTGTGGGACCGAGGTGCGCCCCGCTTTACGCGTCATTTCCTGACGCAGCTGCGGATCGCCATCGACCGCTATTTCTTTGTAACGAATGTTTTTCGCATTGAGTAAATGCTTGGCGCGAATGCAGTAGGGGCAAAATCGCGTGGTGTAAATAACGACTTCTGGCGTCATGACTTGGTGACCACTGGCAATTGCAACGCGTCCCACTCCATCATCCCGCCTTTCATCTTGTAGACGTCGCTGAAACCGGCGTCCAATAACTGCTTGCTGGCGCCTGATGCTGTTTGCCCCATGCGACACACAACAATCACAGGCTTCTCTTTGTAAGCTTCAAGCTCGCCCACTCGCGAACCCAACTTGGCATTGGGGATATGGACACTATCGGCGATGTGGCCTTTTTTGTAATCTGCAGCTTCGCGAATATCCAAAAATACGCCGCCGTGACTATTCACGCGAGCGATCGATTGCTGTGGCGTTAGGGCGGGCGCACCACGCGACAACTCGTGACGAATAAACATCACAATCAACACCGCCAGCGCAGCAAATAAGATCCACTGCTGTCCAACGAACTGCAAAAATAAACTTGTGTTCATGAGCTACCCATTCAGAGGCTGAAGCTTGCCCGTGTAGATTTACCAGCTAAGCGGCGCAGTATACAGGCTCAAGCGGCGTCTCACCAGCGCTCGGAACCCGCAAGGGTGCCCAAAAACGCAAATCCCGATTCGACACCAGCCCTACTCGGCGAAGTCCGCTTCCGTTACAATACTCAAGTAGCAAACACCCAGCGCCAAACTCTCGGAGACCCCTACTCGTGCCCGACAAAACACCTACCCTACTGATTATTCTTGATGGCTTCGGTCACCGCGAAGCAAAAGAAGACAACGCCATCGCAAACGCCAGTACGCCAACATGGGATCGCCTGTGGTCGCAGCGCCCCCATTCGCTTATTTCTGGCTCAGGTCTAGACGTCGGGCTACCCGACGGGCAAATGGGAAATTCTGAGGTGGGCCATATGAGTCTTGGCGCAGGACGAATTATTTACCAGCAAATCACGCGCATCGACAAAGCCATCGAAGACGGTGAATTCTTCAACAACCCCGCGCTATGCCAAGCAATTGACAGCGCCCAGGCGAACTCCGGGGCGGTGCATATTTTTGGACTTTTGTCGCCAGGCGGGGTCCACAGCCATGAAAACCACATCATCGCCGCCATGAAACTGGCGGCCCAGCGGGGTGCAACCAAAATTTATTTGCACGCCTTCCTCGATGGCAGAGATACGCCACCACGCAGCGCTAAAGCATCCCTAAAAGCCGTGGAAGCCGCATTCACGGAACTGGGCAAGGGACAAGTGGCAAGTGTCGTGGGACGTTATTATGCAATGGATCGAGATCAGCGCTGGGATCGAGTCGAACAAGCCTACACCTTGATTACCGAGGGCAAAGGTAAATACACGGCAAGTTCCTCACTCGAGGCTCTGGAGCAAGCCTACCGACGCGATGAGAATGATGAGTTTGTCGCGCCCACCGCAATTTCCGCCGGCGAACCCATTCGAGTCGAAGACGGCGACAGCATCATTTTTATGAACTTTCGTGCGGATCGCGCCCGCGAAATCACCCAATGTTTTGTCGACCCTGACTTCAATGGATTCGAGCGCCAGCGGCCGCTTAAGCTGGCTAATTTCACCTCGGCAACCGAGTACGCCAAGTCGTTACCAACTGAAATTGCTTTTCCCAGCGAGAGCCTCAGCAACGTGCTAGGTGCCTATCTCGCTGACCTAGGCAAAACTCAACTACGCATCGCCGAAACTGAAAAATACGCCCACGTCACTTTCTTTTTTAGCGGCGGCCAAGAGACTCTGTTCGACGGCGAAAAGCGCGAGCTAATCCCGTCTCCTGATGTCGCGACTTATGACCTACAACCCGAGATGAGCGCCCCAGAAGTCACCGCCAAACTCTGTGAAGCTATTCGATCAAAACAATTCGATTTGATCGTCTGTAACTACGCCAACGGCGATATGGTGGGACACACCGGGAATTATCAAGCAGCTATTAAAGCGGTCGAGGCGCTTGACCAATCGCTGGCGCAAGTAGAACAAGCCCTGGCCGAGGTAGGAGGACAAGCACTCATTACTGCCGATCACGGCAACTGCGAGCAAATGCTCGACTACGACAGTGGGCAGTTACACACCCAACACACCACGGAGCACGTACCGCTTGTCTACATCGGCCCAAAAAATATCAAGTTCAAACAAACTGAGGGGCGCTTGGCCGATATTGCACCGTCGTTATTGCACCTTATGGAACTCGATATTCCCGCGGAAATGACCGGACAGTGTTTGATTGAAAACGCCTAGAGCTATCTTTATACGCTTGCTCCTATGCTGCGCGTTATGCGCTGCAACGGCAAGCGGCGGCCAGGCGCAAACAGAAGACCGAGAACAAGCGAGCGCAGAGCTGCAACAAGTCAGCGATAAGATCAACCAGGTCGACGCGCAACTCAAACGCAATGCAGCGCAAATTAGTCGTTATCAGACCGAGATTGAGTCAAGCGAACGCGCTATTTTTAGTACTCGCAGAAAAATTGCCGACGAACGGCTGACGCTCACGCGACTAGATACCGAACTGTTAAAGCTAGAAGCTGAAGAGCAAGTTGCACGCAATGAACTCGCATCCGAAGCGCAGCGCATTAAAACGCTGCTCAGAGCGCTGTTCGCCAATCGGGACAGCGACACTCTGAAGCTGCTGTTGTCGCAGGACAATCCCGCCAATTTGGCCCGCAACTTAGCGTTTCATGCCCGCGTACTCAAACAGCAAAACATTCAAATTGACGCACTGATGTTGCTGCTCGCGAAACTCGACCAAACACAGAAAGAGTTAGCGCAAAATCGTCAAGATCGCGAGCGCACACTGACAGCCCTAGAGAGCGAAGAGCAAAACTTGAGCCGGCAACAGCAAGAGCGCACACAACAGGTCGCCGCACTGCAGCAAATGACGCAGTCACTACAAGTGCAAAAACAGCAGCTCGAGCAAGACCAAGCCAGGCTGCAAAATCTAATCGACGAATTGGACACTCTGGCACTGACCAATGAGACTATACAAATCGCCCCCTTCGCCGATCAAAAAGGCAAATTACAATGGCCCACAGAGGCCAAGGTAAGTACCCGGTTTAATAGCAAACGAAACACCAATGTGCGCTGGCAAGGCATGCGATTTAGCAATATTGCCGATGATCCAATCAGGCCCATTTATCACGGAAGAGTCGTTTTCGCCGACTGGCTGCGCGGCTATGGCCTGCTCGTCATTATTGACCACGGCGAGAATTACATGAGCCTGTATGCACACAATAACAGTATTTCGGTCGAGGAAGGTCAGTGGGTAGATCCCAGCACCGTCATTGCCTCGGCGGGTAACACTGGCGGCCAGGAAGAGCCCGGCCTATACTTCGAAGTACGCCATCAAGGTGAACCGCAAAACCCAGCGCACTGGTGCCGCTGAAATAAGGACACATTATGCCAACCAAACGCCTTCGTATAATCGCCTCAAGCCTTTTGCTGTGCGGCATCAGCGCTGTAAGCTTTTCCGAAGAGCCGGCCAATCCCGAACCCCAAGCGGAAATCAAACAAGAGCTTCCACTTGAGGCATTAAAACGCTTTGCGGATGTCTTTAATCAAATCCGCCAGGGTTATGTCAAAGAAATCCCGCAAAGTGAGCTCATGGACTACGCCATTCGCGGCATGATGTCGAATCTGGACCCTCACTCGGTGTACCTCAACAAAGAAGCCTTCAGCGAACTGCAAGATTCCACCTCGGGAGAGTTCGGCGGTATCGGCATAGAAGTCGGCAAAGAAAACGGTTTTATTACCATCATCTCCCCGATTGATGACACCCCCGCCGCCAAAGCGGGCTTGCAAAGCGGCGACGTCATTCTCAGTATCGATGGCGAGTCCATGGAAAACAAAACTCTGAGCGAGGCCATTGATCGCATGCGAGGCGAGGCGGGTACCCCAATCACGCTAGAGATTGGACGCAGCGGCGAGAGTCAGCCCTTTGACGTCGATTTAGAGCGAGCCAATATCCCGGTAAAAAGCACGCGTGAACGACTGCTAGCACCCGGCATTGGCTATCTACGAATTTCGCAATTCCAACGAAAAACGCACGAAGATGTGGCTAAAAGCCTAGATAAGTTGCTGGAGTCAGGTGAATTGAGCGGACTGGTGCTCGACCTTCGGAACAACCCCGGCGGTGTACTCCAAGCCAGCGTGGGAGTTGCCGACCATTTCCTAGATGGCGGTCTGGTCGTTTACACCGAAGGTCGCATTGATGATGCGGCCGCGGAGTACGAGGCGACAGAAGGCGACCGTCTCAATGGCGCTCCCATCGTTGTATTAATTAATCGCGGCTCCGCCAGCGCTTCTGAAATTGTCGCCGGAGCTCTGCAAGACCAGAAACGTGCCGTTATCATGGGCACGCAAAGTTTCGGTAAAGGTTCAGTACAAACCGTCTTGCCGCTGTCGGAAGAGATCGCGGTTAAATTGACCACGGCGTTATATTTTACGCCTTCAGGCCGCTCGATTCAGGCCGAGGGCATTACCCCCGACATCAACGTCGAGCGCGCCAAAGTCACCGCAGTGGCCAGCGGTCGACGCATTAGCGAAGCGGATCTGCGCGGACACTTGGAGAACATTCAGGCCGAGGATAAGACTGAGGAGAATGAACCATCGTTCAATGCCGAAGAAAGCTTGCAGCTGCTAGAAGACGACAACCAGTTATTTGAGGCCTTTACGCTACTGAAGGGCTTAAGCATTTTACAGCAGCGACTCAGTTCGCCAGCACCCAATGCGGACGCGACAACTCGCGTAACAGAACAAGAGCCGCAGTAAGTCGGGCTACAGGCGCATCTCTATGCCGCACGCGGCCATATGCGCCTTAGCCTCGGCGATGGTGTACTCACCAAAATGAAAAATACTCGCCGCTAGCACAGCATCAGCATGTCCCTGCAGCACGCCTTGGGCTAAGTGATCAAGGGTACCCACGCCACCCGATGCAATAACGGGAATGGAAACGGCGTCTGCAATTGCGCGGGTCACCGCCAAATCGAAACCATTTTTGGTGCCATCGCGATCCATGCTGGTTAACAAGATCTCGCCGGCGCCTAACTCAGCCATTTTCTCAGCCCAGCGAACAGCATCAATGCCCGTTGGCTTACGACCGCCGTGAGTAAAGATTTCCCAACGCGGTGTCTCGCCTTCTTCATGCACGGCTTTTGCGTCAATCGCCACGACAATGCACTGGCTGCCAAAGCGATCGGCCGACTCTTGCACCAAGGCCGGGTTGTGAATTGCCGCGGTATTGATACTGACCTTATCAGCGCCCGCATTTAACAATACTCGAATATCGTCAACCGAACGCACCCCGCCGCCAACGGTTAGAGGGATGAATACTTCGCGCGCGATTTGCTCGACCGTGTGCACGGTGGTATCACGATTTTCGTGGCTAGCGGTAATATCGAGAAACGTAATTTCATCAGCACCGGCCTGATTGTAACGACGCGCGATCTCGACAGGATCGCCAGCATCGCGAATACCGACAAAGTTCACACCTTTGACAACGCGACCGTTATCGACATCTAGGCAAGGAATGATGCGTTTGGCTAGGCCCATTAAGCGCAGACCTCATCGCAGTAGGCTTGCGCTTCTCGCACATCTAGCGTGCCTTCATAAATTGCTCGGCCCGTAATCGCACCGCAAATACCTTTAGAGGAAACCGCCGCCAAGGCTTTAATGTCTTCCATGTTAGTAATGCCACCCGAGGCAATCACCGGAATGGACGAGGCTTGAGCCATTTGCACCGTGGCTTCAACATTGACGCCCTGCATCATGCCGTCGCGGGCAATATCGGTGTACACAATAGCCGAAACGCCAAGTGCGTCAAACTGCTTGGCCAAGTCGGTGGCTTGCACATCCGATACTTCGGCCCAACCGTCGGTCGCGACCAAGCCATTCTTAGCGTCTAAGCCAACGATCACACGACCGGGAAACGCCTGACAAGCCTCGGTCACAAAGTCGGGTTCGCGCACCGCTTTGGTGCCGATAATGACATAAGACACACCGGCTTTAACGTACGCTTCTATGGTTTCTAAAGAGCGAATGCCGCCACCAATCTGTATGGGTAATTGCGGGTAAGCCTTAGCGATGGCTCGCACCACTTCGCCATTGACCGGCTCACCAGCGAAGGCACCGTTTAAGTCGACTAAGTGTAAACGCCGAGTGCCAGCCTCTACCCACTGCGTAGCCATAGCAACAGGATCATCCGAGAAAACCGTGCTGTCCTCCATTAAACCTTGGCGCAGACGTACGCACTGTCCGTCTTTTAAGTCGATGGCGGGGATAATCAGCATGATCCGTTCCAATTTAAAAAGTTTGTAAGTAGTTGCAAACCCGCAACATGGCTTTTTTCAGGGTGAAACTGCGTAGCAAAGATATTATCGCGGGCAATGGCGGCCGCGAAGGGCAACCCGTACTCGCACACACCCGCCTGGACCTCGGCCCTTGTGGGTGTTACGCAGTAAGAGTGCACAAAGTAAAAGCGAGTGTTGTCGTCAATACCGTGCCACAACGGGTGAGGCATAGATTGTTGCACAGTGTTCCAACCCATGTGCGGAATCTTTAAGGTATGGCCCTGCTCATCTACGCCGCCGGGAAAGCGCTGTACGACACCTTCAAACAGCCCAAGGCATTGGGTACCACCTGATTCTTCAGAACCTTCCATCATGGCCTGCATGCCTACGCAGATCCCCAGCAAGGGCTTGCCCGAAGTAACCACCTCGCGAATCAAGCGGTCAAAACCCAGGCGTTTAATTTCGGCCATACAGTCGCCAATGGCGCCCACTCCGGGAAATACCACCCGATCAGCAGCGGCAACAATCGCGGGGTCGTCGGTAACCACCACGTCGCAACGACCGGCGTGTTGCAGCGCGCTTTCAACCGAATGCAAATTACCCATGCCGTAATCAATTACGGCGACTCTTTGCGTTGCCATTAAGCTTACAACACCCCTTTGGTCGAGGGAGTCACGCCAGCCATGCGCTCATCAGCCGCGAGGGCCATCCGCAGAGCACGCCCAAAAGCTTTAAACACCGTTTCGATTTGGTGGTGCGTATTTTCACCGCGCAAATTATCGATATGCAGAGTCACTTGAGCGTGATTAACAAAGCCGTGGAAAAACTCAGAGAACAAATCCACGTCGAAACCGCCAACCGAAGCACGGGTAAACGGCACCTCAAATACCAAGCCCGGACGACCACTGAAATCGATAACGACTCGCGACAAGGCTTCATCTAAGGGCACATAGGCGTGGCCATAGCGGGTCATACCTTTTTTGTCGCCCACCGCTTGGGCAAACGCCTGCCCCAGAGTAATGCCAATATCTTCTACCGTGTGGTGGTCGTCGATGTGCAGGTCACCTTTGGCGTTGATGTCTAGGTCGATTAAACCATGACGTGCGATTTGATCCAGCATGTGCTCCAAAAATGGAATACCGGTATCAAACTTTGCCACACCGGTGCCATCCAAATTCACGCTCGCGGTGATTTGTGTTTCCAGCGTGTTGCGCGTTACGCTAGCGCTACGTTGGCTCATGTCATGCCCTCTTGTGCCTAAACAGCTTTAAAGGGGCGCATTATATGAGAAACCATCCGCTTAATACACTCCAAAGCAACAGGACAAAACGGGATTGAGCAAATCACAGACTAACCCCAACTTCGCCGACCGCGTGCTTGCTTGGTTTGAAGACCATGGGCGCAAGCATTTGCCTTGGCAACAAAACGTCACGCCCTACAAAGTATGGGTCTCGGAAATCATGCTACAGCAGACGCAGGTCGCAACCGTTATTCCCTACTTCGAGCGCTTTATGGCCAGCTTTCCCACGATAGAATCTCTGTCCTGTTCACCCTTAGATGATGTGTTATCACATTGGACCGGGCTTGGTTACTACGCGCGCGCGCGCAACTTGCACAAAGCGGCCCAGCAGGTGTGCCAGCACCACGGTGGCGTCTTGCCCAAAACGATAGAGGGACTTGAATCTTTACCCGGCATTGGCCGTTCGACTGCGGGCGCCATTGTCAGCCTGGCGCTGAATCATCGGGCTACGATACTCGATGGTAACGTAAAGCGGGTGCTCGCCCGACATCAAGCGGTACCAGGCTGGCCCGGCGAGACAAAGATCCATAACGCACTTTGGGACATCGCGGACAGATTTACGCCGGCAAACAATTGCAAAGCGTACAATCAAGCGATGATGGACCTAGGCGCGACTATTTGTACGCGGAGCTCGCCCTCTTGTCTGCTCTGTCCAGTCTCAGCAGACTGCATCGCACTAAAGGAGAACACCTGGCAAAACTATCCCGGTAAGAAGCCAAAGACCGTGAAGCCTATTCGGAAAACGAAATTCGCAATCATTCAAAACGCGCAGAATGCGATCTACCTAATACGCCGCGCAGAACAGGGTATTTGGGGTGGGCTTTGGTGCTTCCCCGAAATAGGCGAAGAGGATCATGCGCTGACGGAGCAGGCTGACAAAACTGAGGCGCTACCAGTTTTTCGCCACACCTTTAGCCACTTTCATTTAGACATTGAACCGATTGTCTTTACAATGACGAAATCAACCGCGGAAATCCGTGAGGACTCCGGGGCATGGGTCTCAATAGAGGACGCTATGTTGAAAGGACTCGCCGCGCCGGTGGTCAACTTATTAAAGCAACTCCAAACACGAGCTCGATCATGACCAACACAGTATTTTGTCAGAAACACAAAAAGACGCTAGAGGCGCTGGATCGGGCGCCATTCCCAGGCCCCAAAGGTCAGCAGATTTTAGAGACCATATCCAAGCAAGCTTGGGCAGAATGGCAAGACCATCAGACGCGACTCATCAACGAGAAGCACCTGAATTTAATGGACCCCGCAACGCGTAAATATCTTCAAACAGAGATGGATAAATTTTTTGCAGGTGAAAACTATGATAAAGCGGAAGGTTATATACCAACGTCTGACTAGCTCTACAGCTTTCCAACGCCATCATCGGAGCTCCGTCGATAGCCTAATCTACCCAATACCAAACATATTTGCTTCCGATCGCCTGAGCTTTCATACTGATTCTAATGTCAAAGCACAGGATTCAGTAAATGAATGATTCTTCAAATAGAGGCTTAAGCCTGAACGACTACGTCAGTGAAGGCCAGCTATTTTTCAAACCAATAGATAAAGTATGCTTTGAAGTAGCGCTGGCGGCGCTATGCGACAGCCATCGTCACGTGGTGATTGTGACTGACGATAAAGTCATAGCAGACCGTTACTACCGCTACTTTACTACCCGCATTGCCATACGCGAAAATATTACGCTGGACACTCGCGCCCCTACTGGCGCAGATGATGTACTGAACCGCTTCAACACGATTTTATCAGCATCGACAGTCGAATCCGCGCGCTCGGCGGACAACAATGACCTGCATCACGTGATGGCCATGGTCGATACATCCAATATGAGCGATCACGAATGGGGCGTATTGGGCCGTCTATTAAAGAATTTTCCAGGCGCCAACATTCGCATTTTAGCCTTCGTCTCCGAGTCGCAGCTAGATGTTATCGATAGCGTCTTAAGTGAGCTCGACGATCAGGTGTATCGATGGATATTAACGACGCCAACGCCCGAATATTTAGAAGCCTTACTGGAAATAGGTGAGCAATATAATTATCAAGGCCAAACCCAGCAGATGGCTGCAGCAATGGGCTATAAGCGCAAGCAGCCCAAATCAGACCTTATCGATGAACTCGACGCACTGGATGCTCATTTAGAGTCGCTACAGAATAATCACCCCAATGAAACTGTTTCAAGCGAGACCGCGCCTACAGCTCCAAAGGTAGAAAATGACTTTGACGCTAACCCAAATTCGCCACTCGGCGCTATTAAGCAGTCTCATTGCATTGACGAAAGCCAGCAGGCGCCCACAAGCGACAAAAGCGCAAACACACAAATTTTGCCTCCAGACAGCAAAGCAAAAGCCCCTTCCCCTCGTTTGATCTGGACCACAGGAATTACCGGTGTCGTCTTGATTTTGGTGGCACTTTTTGCGCCTTGGAAGCAAGCAGAGGTCGCAGCAACACAAGTGCAACTATCGCCTCGTACCTTTAGCGTGAAGACACTGCCTAAAGTCAATCCGCCTGGGCCGGAACCCCAGAATGCTGCTGCGCCAGGCATCAGTGCTAATGCGTCAAATTTAAGCAGCGAGGAGGCTACAGAAGCTACTGAACGCTTGAAGATGCCTTCGCAGATCGGAGAGCAGAATCGCAATGAGGCTCGCCAAGCAGGCACCCAAGAACACGAGCCGACTGAAACAAACACCGAGTGGAGTGACGACATGGCGCGTATTTTGGCAACTGAAATCACTAGCGTTTCTAGCATTCAAGGACCAAGAAGCGACGACACTCAATTGCCTGAGTCAGTGGATACGAAAACCTACTTTGAAGCTGCGGCTATGGCAATTACCGGGTCTGATCCAATTCTTGACCATGAGAATGTAGAGGCAACGGCCGTCGAAACTGCACTTGCAACCGAGACCACAATGTCCACCACCCCAATGAAGGTTAGCGATTCGGCCGAGCAAGTGAACTTAGAGATTAACTCGGTTGAGGCGAACCCACCTCGACGCCAACCGGTGGCTTCAAGTACAACTAACCCAACCGATGGCAGGCTAATTATTCAGCAGGCACCCCCATCCACCTACTTCATTCAACTCGGTGTTTACGCTAATCAAACGCAAGCACTTGTGTTCACAAACACGCTGCCCCGCGACGCACGCGCCTTTCAGGCACGCTTGAACAAATCAGGACGCGAAATGACTACGGTATTAAGCGGCCCCTTCGAATCCAGGGTAAAAGCAGAAGCGGCGGCGGCATCGGTGCTCCGCGACACCAATGTATGGATTAGAGATTCAGCAAGGGTAAAAGCCGAGCTTGGCAACTAACGAAGGACCCTAAAGTTCGTGGCTACACGGTCGACTCAATGCGGTGAGCAAAAGAGGAAAGCCGCTATGGCGAGTGATAAATATGCATTCAATCGCCTCCAACGATGACGATGACGACTCTGGTTTAAATCCCGGAGACCAAATCGCTGCGCAGCGATTTGGTCGAGCCCTATTAAGAAACGCAGGCGGAGTCCTGCGCGGCCGCTACTCAATAATGATTTTGATGCGCCCACCGGCTCAAGCAATGATTTCACAGTGGGATAAATCTTCAGTTGATTGCGACGATGTAGTCAAGGAAACATACTTAAAGCGCGAACTCAACAAGCCTGACGTAGGCGGGTAAAACCAAAATTATTCGCAGTAAGGACCAGTTCACGATCACACTCGAAGACAAAGGTCTGTTCTTGAGCGGAACCGCAGACCTAGAACCTTCAATACTGTCAACGATTAACCAAATCCTCGCACCTTTGCGAATTCAAACTTGCTCATACGCATTCAAGGCCACTCAGACGACAGGCCAGTGAGCTTTTCAGATAAGTTTGCGCCTAACCGGGATCTATCCTCAGCGCGGGCGAGCTCAGTAGCCAATCACATGATCATCAATCAAGGTTTAGCCGAATTGCGATTTTCAGTAACAGGTTTTGCTGATACCGAACCGGTTGACACCAACGAAACGCCAGCGAGCCGCCAGCGTAACCGGCGGGTCGAAATCATAATAGATAATTAAAGCCGGCCTCTTGACTCTTAGGTCTCGCACAGGTTTAATAAGCCCCTCCGCATTTCGCGCCCAGGTAGCTCAGTCGGTAGAGCAGGGGATTGAAAATCCCCGTGTCGGCGGTTCGATTCCGTCCCTGGGCACCATACCTCGCTTAAATTGCATCTAAACGTCACGATCCTCGTCGATCCTGCTTGACAACTTCATGTCACACTCGTGTCACACTTTTTCAAGCATCTTAACAGCCAACACAACTGAGCCGAAGCTAACCACACCTGAAGGAATTTCACTCGACTTGAGCTGCTTTTAGATGATGTCATGAGCATCCAGATGAAGAAAAGGATGCTCTTAAACGACGTTATTGGATCAAGAAAGGAATAGTGCCCCATCTATCAATCACAAAAGGATTATGCAGCGTTTGCAAGTATCTATGGCTGATATCAAACTTAACAAACAACTCTAAAGCACTGGCGCCTATGAGACTTTAAAGCGAGAGGATCGTTCTCGATACCCCTTGAATCGCCACTAGTTCAGTAGACACTTGACACAACCCTTGACGGGTTATAAAAGAGGGGTTTAACTCCACATAGAAATACCCGATGTTACCAAATACAAGCAAAAGCTCCGCACTCTTGAGCGCTGAAGAACGCCGCTCAATCAAAGAGCTGGCATTATCGTTAACTCCTGTACCGAAGCTCAAACGGCGTTATTGGATTGTGGCTTTTGTTATTGTTTCACACGGATTAGTGACGAGTATCTTGGCTATCCTTCAGCCGGAATTATACGTGGCGATGCTAGTATCACCCTCAATAGAGAACACCAGCTTTCTAGTACAGAACACCAGACTGCGAGGCTTTTTCGGTCTTACTCTGATACTCGGCTGGATGGTCGTTAGGGATAACGAGAAGTGGGCTACCCGAATCATCGATTTGGCGATTCTTTTTGTCTGCTCATCAACAGCTTTTTTTTTATATCAATTTGATGCGTTTAGGGCATTTTGAGGCAACGTCTTCGACTCTAATTTTTACAGTTTGGCGCCCAGCTCTGATTATAATGCTCTTCACACTCAGAAAGAGAATAAAACTCTACCTGCGCAGTCTTAAAAAGCATCAGGAACAAAATGAATTGGGGACGACTCCAGTTTCAAAAGACTAAGGGTGTGCCACAAGTTGACTCCACGCGTTACTCGTCTATCAGGTGCGCTCACTAATGCTTGGTCTCTTACATAGCGAACGAACGTTTCGCTCGCTGAACAGAAGACATTGATATCCCCAACACGTCAGCGGCTTCACGAATACATTTGCCCTTATTTACCAAACGAATTATCTCGTCATCGTTAATCGTTTTTTTACGCCCCGTAAATTTGCCCTTTGTTTTTGCAGCCGCTATGCCTTCTCTCTGCCGCTCTCGCATAATTTCTCGCTCGAACTGATAAACAGCACCTAACATAGACAACAGCAAAACGTTCATTGGTTCTGACTGGTCGCTCGAAAACGACGGTCCTTCTTGTACGAAGCGCAGAGAAGCGCCCTTAGATGTATTTTCTTCAACCAAGCAATGCAAGTCCTGAATATTACGAGCAAGTCGAGATATGTCGTGAACAACTACACTCTCCCCATCATGTATGTAGTTCAGCATCTCTTGCAATTTAGGACGATTCTTAGCTTTGCGGGGATTTTTTCTTCGAAGACGTTGTCTAAATGGCTACCCTTCGGCTGTCGGTCGACATTCTGGTGAACCGTTGAAACTCGAACATAGCCAATTGCTTTGTTTGCCATCAGCACCTCATTCATTAAGCTCTCAAGATATTATTTGATGAGCATAAAGAGAGACCTTTCTTTCATGTCATTGAAGAATCTTGTCATGAAGAGGATGCATACGGTAGACAGGCCTTAATTGAAGTAACCCCTGCTTCCAAAAAGTGTGTTGTCGACAGCGCCATAGATTCTTTTCAGTGCGTGATTGCATGAAGCGAAAGCAAGAGCCACCGTGAACGAATCCATCCACTGTAATATCATTACTCAGAATCGATAATTCCTCGGGCTGAAGCTTCCTCTTTAATCCTGCAGGCATCTTCTAGACGCCCGGCTCTTAAGAGTGTATCGATATAACTCAACCAATACTGCTTCTCTTCCACATTCGCATTTATGGCATTACTGAATAGAACCAATGCTGTCTCAAAATCTTCCATGCCCACAGAAAACACCCCTAAATTATAGTTGGCGACGGCGTTTGTAGGCTGCTCAGTTAAAACTAAACCATATAGTCGAACGGCATCACTGAAGGCTCCAGCTTGTTGGGCCGCGACAGCCTGCTCTAATAAATTGTGAATTGACATGTCTCGCTCCCAAATGAGATCTACCTAATCGTTTGAACACATAAAGCGTCAAATTCTAAAAGCTTGTAGCCTGAACTGCTTATTGTGGCTGTGCCGAGTCGGCATGAATCCAAATATCCTCTGCCTTTTCACCTTCGAAGTACCGATCGTACGCTTGTCGCAGGCCCATCTCGAAATGCCGCGTATATTGCCTCGTATCAAACAACGGCTTAGTCAGTCGGTTTCTCGCCAGTTTCGATTTGAGCGCGTTAAGCCTATTAGTATCTGTGGCAAGCTCCAATATTAGGGCTTCATATTCTTCTTGAGTATTAACTATCAGCTCTGGAAGCCCGATAGAATTGAGCAAACTCGCCGAAACTCGGGCTGCAAACTGTGAGCCTTGCTTCGTTACAACTGGGAGCCCCGCCCATAAAGCATCACTTGCTGTCGTATGTGCATTACAATTAAATGTATCAATAAAAAGATCTGCATGCTTGTGGCGCGCAAGGTGTTCTGACTGCGGTAACCTTTCTGCAAATACTATACGGGAGGGATCAATACCTCGTTGCTTTGCCTCCTTTCTTAAATTATGCTCTGTCCATTTGTTGGTCTTTAATAACCATAATACAGCCTTTTCAAGACGGTTTAAAATACGCATCCAAATATCAAATTCCCGCGGGCTGATTTTGAAATTATTATTAAAGCAACACAAAACGAAAGCATTCTCAGGTAAACCAAAATCGGCACGGGACGTATCAGTTTGAGCAATTTCACGCTTATCGTCATTTGGTTGGTAGCTGTGAGGTAGATAAATTACTTTCTCAGAGTAATGTTCTCGCTGATTTTCAGGAATTACCACTGGATCAGCAATAATATAATCAATAAAGTCGGCACCTAGGGAGCCAGGATAACCTAGATAATTTATTTGAATCGGTGAAAGTCTGTATTGAAACAACTCAGTTCGAGAGCTCTTAGTATAACCATTCCTATGGATCGATATATCAATCCCATAGCCCCGCACAAGATTCACTACATCATTGTCTGATAAGTCACAAATTTCGACGAAGTGATCCACCGCAGATTGTATACGATAACGCATTTCATCATGCTTGGGTGGGCCATATGAAAACGCGTAGATCTCGAAATGCTGTCGACTGTGATGCTCTAGCAAACCAGCCATTAAATACATCCCAGGAAAATTATGGAAATCAGCACTGAAATAACCGACTTTAATTCGTTCAGGTCGACGTGCTGGTTTTTGGGGCAGCGATCCAATGGGCCTCGTGAATTTTAACTTCGCATAAGCCGATGATAATGCTAGTTGCTTCTCGGGATTATCAATCCAACTTAAATTAATCCATGGTGAAGGACGGCCCATTTCATCCGAATGTTGGCAAGAAATCTCAGGAAAACTATTCCAAGCCGTGAAGTCACAGATATGTTGCTGTTGATGACACATTGCAACCTCGGCAAGTAAGTAACTCGGCCTAAGCTTAAGGGCGTCCCTGTAAGCGGCAATAGCGCCTTCCAACTCTCCCAGATCTTCCAAAGTCGTTGCCAGATTATAGTGCGCCTCTGCAAGTTCAGGGGCAATTTTTATTGCGGTGCAGTGACTTTCTGCAGCCTCTGTTAACTTACCTAAGCGCCTTAGCACATTTCCGAGGTTGGTATTAGCTTCGGCGAATTGTGGCTCAAGCGTTAAAGCTATCCTATAATTTGATTCAGATGCTAATAGTTTACCCAGAGAATGCTGTGCTATCCCCAGATTGTTGTATATCTTAGCTTCGTTTGGAGATATTCTGATTGCTTTTATAAAACAGATCTCCGCATCTTCAACCTCCCCTAATTGCTCAAGCACTACACCTAAATTAGTAAGCGCCTGGGAAAATTCTGGCTTCAAAGAAAGTGCGTGTTTAAACATTGAGACTGCATCGTCAAGGCGTTTCAGATCTGCGAGGTTAACAGCTAGGTTATAATAAACATCCGCGTCTTCAGGTGCGAGATCGATAGCCTTTCTGTGGATGTCGAGAGATTCACTTAATCTACCTGATTTTTGAACCAACACGCCAAGCAGTTTCCAAGAAAACGGATTCTCGGGAAATTTTTGTGTCATTAGTAGCGCCTGATGCTCCGCTTGGGCATAGTTTCCTAACTCATAATATTCAACAAGCTTTCTGACAAAGTCATTCTCTCGCTCTACTGCTGATTCTTGCTTTGAGATTAGATGAGCCTTGGCTTCTTCCGCGACTTTTTTCGCGTCATCGTACTGCCCGAATTCTTTCAGCGTATCAATGAATCCTTGCCAATATTTTTCTTCAGCCGCGTTTGCTTGGATGGCATTTTTAAGAAACAACAAGGAGGCTTGGCGATCGCCGAGATTTGCCGCTAACAAGCCTAACTGGTAATTCGCTTCGCAATTCGAAGGGTCGGCTTTTAAAATTATGCTATAAATCTGGGTGGCCTTTCCTAGATCTCCATTGCTCGACACTTTGGCTGCTTTTTTCAATAACTTAGGAATATTCAATCCAATCTCCAAAGGCGCTCGAACTCACGATTTAAACATATAAAAGCTTAGCACTAATCTTTACTGGAAGTTACGCGCGGACCTATAAAATAGCAAGTCTTTGCCTGAAAAGAGTCAAGCATGCCCCTGGTTATATTTACAAGAATGTTGCTATGCTATTTTGAATAACCGAGCGTCTTGCAGATGCCCGCAGGATTACATAGGAAACTTCAGACCACGGAATTGTCGCTGCTGAGTAATGGTATTTAAGGGCGAGGAGGATCTGACGAAATGAACGCAATCTTGCAGCGATAGGCGCGCTAAGTGACCGCCCAGTCGGAGTCGGCTAAAGTATCGAGCAGCCCGCAAGCACCGCTCGATACTTAAGATACCCCACCTACTTGAGAAGTGCTAGCACTGTTTGCGGGATTTGGTTAGCCTGCGCGAGCATCGCCGTAGCTGCTTGCTGGATTATCTGCGTCCGAGCCAGCTCTGTTGTGACAGAAGCGTAATCTGTATCCTCGATCCGACTGCGCGAGGCTTCAGCATTACTCTTGACGTTAAGCAAGTTGTCGGCTGCAAATTGCAAACGGTTAATGGTCGCCCCCATCTCAGATCTCTCAGTATTTATAAGCCCAATCGCAGTATCGAGAGCCGCAACGGCTGTATTAGCGAGGGACTGCGAGGTTATTTCAGAACTGGATATTCCGGACATCAGACCACCATCGCCAACTTGAAGATCGAATGAATTCGATCCATAGGATGTCGATGATGCAGTGAATGTGATCGTGGCACCACTCACAGCTTTGGTTATTCCGCTGACAGTACCAAGCGCTGTGGACAACGCAGTGGCTACAGTATCCGCGGCTGTGCTAGATCCAGTGGCTACGTCGGCGGCAGTCACGGTGTAGGAAACCGAAGCCCCACCAGCTGCCAAAGTCAAAACGTCACCTTCAGTCACCGTGCCACCAATTACGACGGTACTAACCTGCGCCGCCCCAGTAGCTGAGGGACCCGAGGCAGCCGTTGACGTATTTGCGGTCAAAGTTGTTGACTGAGAATCGCTGGTGGTCTGAAAGTCATCTAGAGTGACACTAATAGTTTGCGAGGCGTTAGCTCCAATTTGAAACGACAGCTCTCCTGAGCTACCCACTGTACCATCGAGAATGTTGGTACCGTTCCACTGGGTATTTGCGGCGATTCGATTGATTTCGCTTCGAAGTTCCGTGAATTCCTGATTGAGAGCAGTTCGATCCGCAGACACGTTCGTATCTGACGCGCTTTGAACTGCGAGCTCGCGCATTCTCTGTAACATTGATGTTACCTCTGTAAGCGCCCCATCCGCGGTTTGGACAAGGGATATCGCATCATTGGCATTTCGAGCCGCCTGTGCCAAACCATTTATCTGCGATGTCATTCTGGATGCAATAGCCAACCCCGCGGCATCATCGCTCGCGCTATTAATGCGCTTGCCTGTTGATAACTGCTCCATCGCAGACGACATAGCTCGCTCATTCTTCGAAATAGCATTCTGCGTCAAGGTGGCGCTAACATTTGTATTAATTACTGACATACTCTTCTCCTAGTCGTTCATGGGGCAGTAATGTCTGTCGCCCACTTGATTTGATTGCATTTGTACCCGCGAGTGAATGTTTCTATTTTCCACCCATACCCTTGTATCGAGTGCATGAGCAAAAACTTTAGCGTTAGGTTGTTTTTTATTGTGATCGGAGGCATAAACGCTTGATTTTTAAAGCTGGAGCGTTTGATGTACCATGTGGCACCAGCAACCTGAGGACACACCTGTGAAAAACGATTGCCCAACGTGTCGCATTATTCGCAACTTCTTATTCTTAGCTGCCCCAATGATCCTCATCCTAGCTATTAATAACAACCGGCCCGAGGCAAAGGCATTTGCTTTGACGATACCCTTGGGTATAGACCTGATAGATGTGGTCTCTTATGGATCGCTGCTGCTCTTGTGCGTCGTAGTGGCGTATCGGTATTACCAGGAGTTTTACAAGCCAAAGCAAGACGAGAAAAAAAGACGAGCACTTGCAGATGATGCTCAGCGAGCCGACGATGACGAAACGCAATGACGCGCCAAACTGCTGGCAGTGTCAATTTTTTCAGATCACGCACGTCGCTGCCTTTCCATACGGGTGCCGTGCTATCGGGTTTAAATCAAAGCAGCTGCCCTGCTTAGATGTTTTGCGCGTGGATGGCAGAACATGCCGTCAGTTCATCCATAAGCAATCGCCACGCTAGTCCCCATCTCGCACCAAGAAAAAGGGTTGCTCTAATTCTCGGTCGTGGCGACAAAACGCGCGACCCTGATAGCTGTAAACCGCGCAACGGAATCTGTCCTGATGCCACCCTTTAGACGCTGTCCAAAAGTTGGTCACCTCCATGTCGGGAAATACGAAGGGATTTGCCGCAGGATTGATGCACTGCTTGACTAAGAGCGATTGCATTTCTTGGTAGTTCGGCAGTCGCCATGCCTCACCGCTCTTATCCGACACCTCGGCAGCGTATGCGACAGCATCGTCCCAACTCATCTTCAAACTGTCGCCGGTGCAGCGATAATTGCGAAAGACCTGACCGGCCGCGCAGCGAGTGGCAAAAAGTTTGCTGTCTTTGTTTTGAGCATAGCCGCTGTCGAACAGCTCGAAACCGTGAGGCTCTAGCCGAGTCTCTATCGCCTCACTACAGTCGGGAAGGTCTCGTTGACTGCCGCAGCCAGCGAGGAGAAAAGAGGCAATACTGAGTGCGAACAAGGATTTTGTCATGGTCTTCCCCGAAAAGTACGATAGTACCTAAAATATGAATGATTTCATCCGATAGATACACCATAATTTAGAATATCGGTTACTATCGGCAAGTCTTAAATCCAGGTTAGGAGTACAAAATGGATATCGCAACGATTATTGGTCTTGTTGGTGCGTTTGGCATCATTTATATGGCTATTTCCGCGAATGCTGCGGCCTTCGTCGACACCGCATCGCTCTTAATCGTGGTCGCAGGGTCTATTGCTGTGGTGCTAGCACGCTGCACACTCAGCGAGTTCTTGGGCGCGATTGGGGTGTTAGGCAAAGCGTTCTCTCGAAAAATTGAGAATCCGTTTGAGTTGATCAACCAACTGGTAGAACTTGCCACTATCGCTCGAAAAGATGGCATGATTGCCCTTGAAGGACAAGACATCAAAAATGCCTATATGGCAAAAGCGGTTGCTATGCTGGTAGATGGCACGGATCCCGACATCATCAAGTCATCGCTAGAACGCGACACGGCCATGATGAAGCAACGCCATGCCATGGGCGCAGGTGTGTTCTCTGCCTGGGGTGAAATAGCACCCGCCATGGGAATGGTGGGCACATTGGCTGGATTAGTGATCATGCTAGGTAATATGTCAGACCCCAAGGCGATTGGTCCTGCAATGGCCATCGCGCTACTCACCACAATGTATGGTGCGATTCTGGCGAACGTCATCTGTTTGCCTATGGCACAAAAACTGGCCAATGCCTCTGCCCTTGAGGCGGCCAACAACGAGCTGATTCTAGAAGGCGTGCTGTTCATGCAATCTGGCGGCAACCCCAGAGTGATGGGGGATATGCTAGCGTCATTTGTGGCCCCCAAAATGCGATCCAAGATCGCCGCGCAATAACGCTCCGAGATTGAATAGAACCCCATGTCGGACGCAGAAAGCGAAGCAATAAAGCCCGAGGATGAGCAGGGATCCGTGCGCGAAGAGGAGGATTTTCTTGATCTTCCAATAGTGCCCAAAGAGTCCCCGGAACCTCAACCGGAAGAGTGCCCCGAGTGCAAGAGTGGTGCCCCTGCTTGGATGGCCACTTTCGCCGATATGGCAACCCTGTTAATGGCATTCTTTGTTCTCCTCCTGTCCTTCGCCGAGACCGAAGTGCCAAAATTTAAGCAGATCTCCGGTTCTTTAAAGGCCGCTTTCGGCATTGAAAAAATCGTCCCAAAGATCACCGTACCCATGGCGCGAAGCTTACTGGTCGAGGAATTCACCCCTGCCGTTGCGGAGCGAACCGTCATCAATAGAAAAGAACAACAGTCCGACGAGACACGGCTAGAAAGCATTGTCAAAAAGACCGAAGATGGCGAATACGACGAAGAAACACAGCTTAAATTCCAACAAGTTCAAGATGTGCTTCGAGAAGAGATCAATAGGGGCATGGCCGAGGTCAAGATTGAGAACGGCGAAATCTTAGTGAACCTTTTAGACCCCTCCTCTGCAGGAGGCAAGCCTGATGATAGTGGCTCACAGAAAGGCGGTCCGATACCGCAAGAAGTTGTAGAGATGACCGCTAAGATCGCTAAAGTCCAGGCGGAGATAAAAGAAGAGATTTCAGTCAATTTAGTCGATCGTGCTAGTGGGCAAAGCTTTGGTGGTACATCCGACAGCACGACAAGTAATAGCAGCGAGGCGAACGCAAATTCAAAGTACCAGCAATTACAGGCGGATCTTGCTGACGAAATTGCGTCAGGACTGGCTGAAATTGAGAAGCAAGGCGATAAAATTATCGTCCGTTTGGCTAACCAAGGTTCGTTTGATTCTGGCTCCGCTACGCTTAAGAACAGCTTTGGAGGAACTCTATCAAAGCTGGGTAATACGTTATCGCGATACTCGGGGTCGGTGTTAATAGAAGGGCATACAGATAACGTCCCTGTCGGGTTTAGCGAACGGTTTAAGTCTAACTGGGATCTATCGGCCAGCCGAGCTGCTGCGGTCGCCGATTACCTCCTGACTTCAACACCACTGCAAGGTGGCAGCGTTATGATTAAAGGCTACGCTGATTCGAAGCCTCTTGATACCAATGATTCACCGGTGGGGCGAGCTAATAATCGGCGCATTGAAGTCATCGTGGACGATACTTAGAGATGGGGGAGTCGGGTGGAAACTGACGATAAGCCGATCGACGAAACCGGCATCGAAGAGGCGCCTCCAGCGAGGCCTATTGCCTCGGTTCCGCGAGAACCTGAGCCAGACGCGCCGGAGCCCGATTGCCCCGAGTGCAAGGGTGGTGCCCCTGCTTGGATGGCCACTTTCGCGGACATGGCGACCCTGTTGATGGCATTTTTCGTGTTAATCCTTTCCTTTGCCGAAATGAATGTCCCAAAATTCAAGGACGTGAGCGGGTCGATGAACGACTCTTTCGGGGTGCAAAGAAAAGTTCCCGTGGTGGAACCACCCTTATCCGACAGTGTCATTGCTAAGCAGTTTTCTCAAGCCAAAGTCGACACAACCGCGTTGAGTGTTATTCAGGAGCAGACGACCGACGAGCTTCAGCCCGAGGATGCGGAGCTCAGAACAACGACCAAACCATCGGATGCGACTCTGGGGTCTGATATTGAGAAAGTGCGTGCCGCGTTGAGTGAAGAAATAGCGCGAGGGCTGGTGGAAGTCGTGCAGGAGAACGAGAAGATCAGCGTCATAACAAAAGCGGCGAGTAATGAGGGGCTTGAAAGTGGCGAGGAATCTACTCAGCGGGGGCGTCAACTAGATCAAGACACCATCTCATTGTTTGCCAAGGTTGCCGATGCTCAGACCCAGGTCGTGTCAGAAATTGAAATACGCGACTCGTCTCCATCAGATAGCGCGGAGAGCGCGCAGTCTCAGGCCAACGCGCCCGCGCCGCCTGAAGACGACATTGGGGATAGTGACTTAGAGCAAATTCGGCAAAATTTGGCGCCTGAAATCAGCCGCTCGCTCGTCAATGTCGAGATGGACCAGGATCAAATTAAGATCACCTTGGCAGATCAGGGCGCCTTCGTTAGCGGTAGCGCTGATTTGCGCCCAGAGTTCTTGCAGTTATTAAATCGCGTCGGGGATTCGATATCGGATACAGACGGCGTAGTCACCGTGTCTGGACACACCGATAGCATTCCAATGGCGTTCAGCATGCGTTTCAAGTCTAATTGGGATTTATCGGCCGCTCGTTCCGCGTCCGTCGCCGATTATCTGATCACACAAGGATATCTTGGCGACATTGAAGTCTCTGTTCAAGGGTATGCTGATACCGTACCTATAGCCACAAACGATACGGCGGAGGGTCGCGCAAAAAATCGTCGCATCGAAATTATGATTGACAAAAAAGGTTAGTGACAATGAAAACAATGCTCACCATTGGATTGCTCTTCCTCGGGTTGTTTCATAACGCACCAGCGTTGGCCAACGACGAGGCAGACGTTAAATTTATTGATTCAATCAAAGCGTTGGATGCGTTCGACGATGCTGTCGTAAAGGATGATGTTCTTATTCTATGGCCCAACCCGACCACCCAGCAATTTTTAAACTTTGAAAGGATCGGTAAAGTACTCTGTGGTCAGCACCAAGTGAATGGATTTTTGGTGGTATGGCTGATGGACTCTTCACACTACCGAGCGAGTAAAGAGGTAAAAATGCTGGAGAGCCTCAATTGCCTTGCAGGAGAAAGCTAGTGGGGCTTGGGGCTCGAGTCGTGCTACAAATAGCGTCACTGATAGGCGCGAGTTTGGTATTGGTTGCCTGTGGTGGTGGCGAGGGGGGAGCAAGCACTAATGCTCCTACTATGATTCCCAACCCGAATGCGCTGGTAGCAGCGACTCCGGGCGAGCTCGCTGTGACTATTAGCGGAGCCAATCGCCACTTCTCTGATGAAACCTATGTTTTAGCTGTTGGGCTAACGGGTTCTTTAGCGACGAGCGCCACTCTCTCACTGGAAGATTCCCCCTCATTTTTAGAGCTAAATACCCAAAACAAAGTAATCAGCGCTCAGTATTCTGTTGCCGGTGAGCATACCGTAACTGTGTCGGCTAAGTCAGGGAATAAAGTCGCGTCGGCAAGCTTCGAGTTGATCATCGATGCAAGCTTAAACGCGCGCTATCAGGGTATCACTCGCTCTGATGAGACCTCTTATACGGCATTAATAACGCGGTCGCGCAAGATTTTTTGGGAGGCAGCGCCCGCGGGAGACCTCAATCCAACGCTGCATTGCTGGGGTAATTTTGAGACCGATACCACTTCGGCCACTGGCACCGGTCACTGTAAGCGGCTCGTCAGTGATGGTGTTGCTGTAGTCAGAGCAAACTTCAATTTGAATCTCAATGAAGACGAAGTTATGATTGAGGTCGAATATCAGGATTCTTCTGGGAGCGCACTGTTCTCTGAAACCGCAACTGCCATGACAAGACTTGATCGTGAATACTTAGACGAAAGTGTAGATATCACCGGTATATATGTTTCTACGCAGTTAGGTTCTCTGAGGTGGATTCAAGTCGACACTGACAATGTCCTTCGCGATGTCGGTGCGAGCGGTTACGAGCGCGTTCGTTGTCAGGTGGATGCAGTCGTTTCCAATATCGATGTGACAGATGTTACAGTTCGGTATGATGGATCGATCAAAGAACTGAGTGGCGCCTGGGATCGTTGTGATTTAACAGATCAAGCGGGTCTCAGAATTTTGGTGGGAGATGCCACGGGTCTCAATGAAGGCGCGATTCGCTTTTATGAATCTGGGCCAGACCTCTACTTCAGTGCTCACCTAGCAAGGGAAATCCCAACCTATCAAGATCCTGTCAGTAAAATGAATTATGTAAGAGTCTGCTCGGCCGGAAATGCGACGCCAATCGCCGCCGAGTACAATGTCAACGACGATGTGTGCTTACAGTTTTAACAGCGACGTCATTGTTTACGAGGTATACCGATAGCCGAAAAAAATGTTGTCTCTCGGCACGTCGAATTTGCAGAAGGTAGGAGCTTAGAATGATGAGTTTACTTCGAAAGAAAAGCTTAGCGGAGCAGGTAACGGCGAAATTTGACCTGATCGACCCCAGTAATGAACTCGACCTTAAAGCGGTGGGGCTGGCCATTTTTGATGTGCCCGACGATATGGAATCTTCTAAATCGAACCAGTATTCAAGCATGTTAGAAGAGATCATCTGTTCGCTGTGCTCTCGCGATCGAGACGGCAATCCGAATCAACAGCGGGTCGACAAGCTGAAACTTTGCGTGTCACTTGCGGCGGAAGAAAAGCCGGGCTCTAACCGAGGTGAGCTCATTGAAAAAATGATGCGAGCTGCGTTAGGTGAAGATGCGATAGTCGCACCGAACAAGGCTTCGGCAGAAACCCGGCAAGGCAACAACGTCACGCCTAAAAAGAGCAGCAAGTACGAGCTGTTTAGCGTCCAACACGCAGAAGCGGTGATTGAAAAGCTAGAGGAGTCCAAACAAACATTCGTTGATAGCTACGCCACAAATATTGTGCCGGAAGATTCCGAGTTGCCTTACAAAAGCGAGGGTTCCGATTTAATTCTACAAGGATTAAACAAGCTCGGTCGCGACTGTGTCGACTTATTCAGCAAAGCTTATGCTGGCGAGCTACGCAGTGCAACTCAGTACCTCAAGGCTTGTGAGAGTTTGCAAGAAGCAACGAATAGTCAGAGTGACATCGATTTATGCTTGCTTTATGCAAGATCCATCATCGACGGAAACCCCCTGAACGTTGACCTTAGTAAAACTCAAAATGCATGGCTTGGCGAAATTGCCAATGGCTTGGAGAAAATTGAGGATCAGCTGTTAGAGAAAAACAAAGCATTGGACCTTAAGCTTGAAAAGGCAATGTCTAGCAAACAAACAGAACATGACCTCGCTGTTTCAGAACTCAAGGTCCTGCAGGATCAAACAATAGAGCCCCCTGCTGAAGTGCTTGCACGTTTAACCGGGCAAAATGAAACTGCCGAAAAGTCCGAGAATCCGCTGAACTTCGCAGACGACCAATACGAACAGTCGCTCGATTTCTATTTAGAGTGGATGCAGAACCAAAGGGCTCTAATTAAAGGTAAAAATCAGAAGATTAGAGAACTTGATGCCGAATTGATCGAGATTGAGGAAAACTTAAGACAGGTGCACGCCGAAGAAGTCGGCAAGCTGAGGGCTGAGGCGCAGGAAAAACAAAAAACAATTAAGAGCACCATCGATATTTTAGTCAAGGACAAAGCAGACCTAGACGCCCTGTTAGAAACGATTAAAGTGGATGCCAAGCATTACTTTACTGAAATACAGACCTCAATTAATAACCGGAAACTCTTCTCTGCACAGTTCGAGAATTCACTTGCAAGCGCTTCGATACAGTTAGGGCGAATTCTAGACAATGGTTCTAATTTGCTTTTCCTCTCGACCATTACTGGTAGCGAAACGGAAGCTTAAATGATCAGATTACGCAAGCCTGTCGCGGCCGGTATTTTGATATGCTTGTTACAAGGATGTAGCAAGGAGGACGCAATAACAGACGAGGACCGAGACGCGTGCTTTGATCGCTACATGGCTGAGTTTAAGGGGCAGTATCCCGACGGTACACTGGAAAAAACGGCTGCTCTCAAGTGTTATTCTAATTAGAGTTTTTACTGAGTCAGGGTCTCTGGGTCTGGGTCTGGATCTAAATCTGGGTCTGGGGCAAGAATGCGTTCCCAGATACAGCGCATGAGCAAGACGACGCACCTGTTTTTTGTCTGGTCGGAACGCTCAGCCACCGTGGTAAAGCAGATGCCGGTAGTTTTGGTGCTAAGGTGCTGCGGCTGTGGCAATTAGGAAGGCACAGTCCGTTTCAAATTTTGGGTTTAGGCACCGGTCTACCGCGGCCTCGGCAATGACTATCTCGGCAGGCTCTAACAGCATTCGCGCTAAGTCTCTCAATTCCTCGGCTTGCACCTGCCCGCTATCGAGCGCTAACACCGCCCAAACATAGGCGTTAAAAGCATCTTCGTCATCAAGTGCCAGCAGTGAATAGGACAGCATATATTGCGCGTCTGCATAGCCACGTTGCGCTGACAATTCAAAATAATGGCGCGCTGTTTCCTCATCAGGAAGTTGCCCCAGGCCTCGATAGTAACTCAAACCTATCATGTAAATGCTCGCAGCGAAATCTTGCTCCGCAGCCCGTTTAAACCACATTAACGCCCTGGCCCAGCTTACCTCAGTACCACGACCCTCTGCGTACATGATCCCGAGATTGTGCTGCGCCTCGGCGAGTCCACCCTCGGCCGCTTCGGCGTACCACTCCATCGCTCTGGTGTAGCTTTGCCCAAGACCTAATCCGTTCTCATACAGATATCCGATATTCGATTTGGCCTGCAGATTACCGTCCTGAGCCATATCGATCCAAGCGCGATACGCAGTCGCATAATGCCCCCGCTGCATTGCCGCCAAACCGGCATTGAAAGTGCTCGACGCATCCTCTGCGCGGATTGTTTGTGAACCCAAAGTTACGATAAGCAGACAGGCTATTGTGAGTCGCTTAATTCCTCTCATCTGCTTTCATCTCCTCTTGTAAGGTCAGCACCGCACCCAGAATATCGCCCTCACTCATACTACCCAATAATTTATTATCACTACTGACTACTGGGATGGCTTCCCCAACGAACTTACGTGCCACTTCCATCGCCTGCTTTAAGCTCTGATCAACAACAAGAATCGACGGGTCTGTATCAATGACTTCGCGCGCCGTTAACCCCGAAGATCGAAGTGCATTGGTTAAGGTTACCACACCCAGCAAGGAATTATGCTCATCCACAATATAGGCTTCGGTATTATTCGTGTCACACAGGCTGGTCACAATGTCCTCACAACGATCTGCCGGCGATAGCCCCTTGACTGGACTAATGGCAAGATCTGCTACTTTGACTTTTCCGAGGATTAGATTTTCACGCCCATGGCGTAAATCAAAACCCCTGAGCAAAAGCTGTCTGTCAAAGTAAGAGTAACAGTAGGTCCTGGTCGATATCAGCGAGCAGATAGCAACCGAAAAAATCGCAGCGACCGCATATTGATACGATTGGGTTAACTCAAACACGATCACCACAATGGCGATTGGGGCACCGACCACACTGCTCGCGACACAGGCCATTCCCACAGTCGTCATTAGTGGCACCACACTCACCGGGTATCCGAGCATGACTGCAATGACCCCGACCACCGTACCGCTGCAAGCGCCAAGGAAAATCGCTGGCGAAAAAACGCCCCCAAACAACCCCATTCCTAAGCAGAGGATGGACGCCACAAATTTAGCGCCAAGAATGATCAAGAGGTAGGTGAGCTCGAAGTGATTCGAGAAGAAAAGATTCACTGTGGCGGTGCCTAAACCAAACACCTCAGGCACTATCGTTCCGATGACTGCCATCATCGATGCTGCCAAAAAAATCGTCAGAGGTTCATTGTTTTGCTTACCTGTCCAACTGACCAGTTTTAAAAGATTAGACATAAATAGAATGGCGATTGCCGCAGACAAGAGTGCCATAGCCAAAAGAAGCGGTATCACCTCGTGCATTGAAAAATCCAGTGGCGCAATGTCGTAAGGTGCACCTCGCTTGAACAGCAGATTGGTTATGGCCGCAGCTGACACCGACGCCACTGCCAGCGGCGCTAGAGCACGCACTGAAAAATGGCGCAGTATGGCTTCGCTGGCAAATATAACGCCTGCAATGGGCGCATTAAACCCGGCCGAAATTGCCGCAGCAACGCCTGCCGCCAGATAGACCTCTGGCTTGATTCGAGTTGGGATCATGGTTCGAATGAAGCTTGCTACCGACGCGCCAAAATGCACTACTGGGCCATACTGCCCAACCGATGCGCCGGCACTGGCTGAAGTGAAAGCAGCGAGAGTTGACAACATGCCAACCCTGGTCTGGAAAGGCTCTTTCGGCACCTGGGCCGAAAGAATAGTATCTGCAGGACCATGCCATCTTGCGATACCGTTGAGTCTTTTTAGCGCTAAGATGACGCCCGCAGCGATAACCAATACCAGCCAGTGCACTGAAAAATTTTGCCACCAGTTTTGCTCGGGCGACACGGGTATTAACTCAAACAGAGTCTTCGCACCGATCACAAACCCGTTAGCGGCAAATGCACCGAGAACACCAATGATAATCCCCAATAAGATGATCAGCAGCAAGTCAAACCACAGCCGGTCCTGATCGCCCTTCGAATCTTGCATTGGAATAGATCCTGTTCAGTGAGGTGTTCCTAATTCTACCCAGACGCTCGAATTCGCGCTACCGCAAATAAACCCTCAGGGCTTATCTGCGGCAGCGAAGAAAAGCCCGAAGGCTTTCTATGACTTTACCGATCTGAAGTTGTGGTAGCTAGGGGGAATGGTCTCCCACGCTAAATTAAGCTCTGAGATAATGAATAGGACTTCTCTCATACGCTGCTCATCATTTTGAGCGTTTGCCCTGATGATGATGCGGATGCAATAGTCATAGAGCTCACTCAGCGTCTCAGCTAAACTACCGCCAGCATCGGTGTCTAAACACTCCTTAAGCCCAAGCAGTATCTGTATTGCCTTATTGACGCATTCTACTTTACCCGCAATGTCTCGGTTAGAACGATGATAGTCCCAAGTATTAAGGAACGAGGTGACTTCTTTAAACAGCATGGCTATAAGCCCGTGGGGGCTCGACCCAACAGCGATCGATTGTTGACTTACTGTGTGATACGCGGTCGATGCTTTCTTTAGTTGGTACATATAACTCCCTCATCACATTGGATTGAATTTAGTATCGGATGAAGAGATAAAATATTGAGTCAGAGACGTGAGGTTTGTAAGAGCAATCGAAACCAGAGGATTTTCAGATATACTGCAAGCCGACATTGACAATGCTCGGTGAACCCTTTCGGATACCAGAAGCGCATGAAATTCGCAGACCCTCGCTGCAGGCTGCGATAACAGAGTGATTATGAGGCAATATATGACACGCCACACACTGCAATACAAGGTATTCAACCTGCTGGAACCAGGTCTGGGTAAGGACAAGCTCAGCAAGGCGATTGATTTTGTGATCATGGGCCTCGTCACAATGACGGTTCTGGCTGTGATTCTCGAGTCAGTCGAGTCGATTGGCGGCCGGTATGGCGCGTTTTTCGCTGACTTCGAGACGATAACCCTGTCCATATTTACCGTCGAGTATTTGCTACGCTTCTGGTGTGCGCCTCTTAAATATCCGGAGATGTCAGCAGGTAAAGCTCGAGTTAAATACTTTTTTAGCTTTTACGGCATGGTCGATTTACTAGCCATCTCGCCGATCATACTCGCACTTGTCTTCCCAAATTTAGACCTAGTTATCGTGAGAATTCTGAGACTGATGCGGTTTGTAAAGATCACTCAGTATAACAACGCCCTGCAGGACTTATTCCAGGCGGTGTATCATGAGAGAAGATCGTTTTTTTCGGCAGCTTATATTTTCGCTCTGGCTTTACTACTGAGTGCTTCCCTCGCTTACTTTGCTGAGAATGAAGCGCAACCAGAAAAGTTCAGCTCCATACCAGAGGCTATGTGGTGGTCAATTATCACATTAACAACCGTCGGATACGGCGATGTATCGCCCGTCACAGCCATGGGGAAAGTCGTTGGGGCGGTAACCGCGTTACTCGGTGTTTGCTCCGTTGCGTTATTAACCGGTATCGTCGCGAACGCCTTTTCAGCTCAGTTGGCGCGAAAGCGCGCGGTATTCGAGAATGCCATTTTGAGAGCCCTACAAGACGGTGTGATTAGCTCGAGTGAGCGGGACTATTTACACAAAATAAGGGATGAGTTTAACTTGACTCGAGAATACGCTGACGCTGTCTTTGAGAAGTACGTAAAAGATTATGGCGATCACAAGATCAAGCAACCAAACATAGACGATTAACCGTTGCTCTGAGACGCTTTGCCCTCGCCGCGGCTTCTAATGGTCCGCGAGTTGAACGTGCGGCTACTCAAAGCCTGCGGTATCGCACTCAAGCTGTTAAAGTTTTTGCGACTTGGTACGATACTACTCATATAATGTTGTCTGTTTCAGATTCTGATCATAGAAGGACTGACTGCAGAAGGCGCCGACTAACTACGAAAAGGAGAAGGGTTATGGCCGACACGACCGTATCAACTGCCACACCCGCTGCGCAGGCAAAGGTAGCTGTACCTCTTGCGCCTCAGAGCAAACCTGCACCAAAAGAAAAAGTCGTTAATAGCGGAGAGCAACTCGCGCAGGCGAAGAAAACCGCCAATGTCACCTTTTCTGAGCTAAAGACCAACTTAGACCAAGCGATCGTTGAACTCAACAAAGCGATGAAACACAAACAAGTCGAAGCCACCATATCCCATGACAAAACGTCGAATCGCTATGTTGTTAGTATCACCGACAAAGCTTCCGGTGAAGTGATTCGTCAAGTCCCTAGTGAAGCCATTCAACAGTTTGCAAGAAATTTAGAGGAACTCAAGGGCGTTCTATTTGACGCGATGCTTTAGGCTTCTGTTAAGCACTTTACGAGTATTAACCGACACTCCCTTGCCAACACATCCGAGCGCAATTCATATTAAACCCAAGTTAGGGCGAATAGCGGCGGACTTGCATTGGTTTAATGCAGGACAAGCAGACCAAACAAAACCAGCGACACAGTGACAACGTCGGCGCTTCAGCTGAACACTGCAGATCAATTATCCTGACCAATGTTGGCAATAGAATCCAATTGCTGCTTAACGTAGTCTCGGGTGCCGTTCAGTGTATTCACAAGATCTTCCATAACACTAAACTGCTTGAGATAACTCTGATAAACCTTTTCCATTCTGAGCTCTATCGCTAGCAATCGGTCCTCGTAAGTCCTCAACTGCTGGGTCGCTGTATCCTCGCGAACAGCAAAAATGCCATCCATTGAATCCATGAGCCCATTAATGACTTCCATAGAATCGAAGGCAAGACCCTGGTCAGCGCCATCATAAGCAGACTGATTGGTCGTGCCGGCAGAGAGCATCGTCACCACATCAGAAAAATTATTCAGTACCACCTCATCATAGGTGGCCTCATTAAAAGATAAGGTGCCGGTTTTTGTTAGCTCAATTCCAAGGTCACGTAATGCCGAGACGTCACCTGAAGGTGTCGATGAATCGGTCGTAACCGCGGCGTAAATAGCGTCTCTGACGCTCCTAACGAATGCCATATCGTTCGACAGAGCGCCTCCTACCTCTTCTTCAGTTGAAGCAGGATCAGAGAGTTCGTTCAGTACTACCTGAACCACGTTGTAGGTCGCAACGAGTTCTTTCAGCTTCTCTTTGAGCGTCGTCGTATCATTTGTAACTTGCAAACTGGTACCGCTGGCTACCGCATTCAGGTTAAGAGTAACGCCCGAGATCGCGTCTGATATGGTATTACTGGTGCGCTCAATACTCATACCATCGACCGTTAGCAGAGCGTTTGCGGCAGACTGTAATTGATTACCGGCGGTGTGAAACCCTAGATCAGGCGTGGACGATATCGTAAAGGCATTGTCCTCACCACTGGGACCCTGCAACACAATCCTGTAGTTCGTGCCCGCGGTGTCGGTATCAATCAGGGTGGCTGTAAACCCAGTACCAGAGGCGTTAATAGCAGCTACAACGCCAGCAGGTGTATCATCGCCAGCGTCCACGCCAATCGTTTGAGTCGAGCCGTTACTGGTTACCGTAATATCGAATGCACTACCGGAATTCAAACTTTCCGTGCTTGAAGTGTATTCACTCGAGCGATTACGCTGCGATGCCGCTAACTGTGTCACATCAATTTGGTGGCTACCCGAGACCGCGCTACCTTGAGTCGAACCAATCGAAACAGCCGGCGTATTGCTGGACACCGCAATGGGCGTCGCTAACTCCTGGGCATCGTTGAGCCCATTGAACTGCTCTGTCAGCAGTTCAACATTGTACTTTAACACTGCATAAGCAGAAATGGCCGCCTCAGTATCGGTCTTGGCACGAGTGACTCTATCTTGCTGAGGCATCATCTCAGCATCGGCTAAATCACGCGCGAGCTTAATGACATCGATCCCCGAACCATTTCCCATATTTAACAGAACGCTTGATGCGACGTCCGAGGTTGCCATGCCTTACTCCAAGTTAAACCAGTTTCAATGTACTCATCGGATGTAGTCGAACAGTGTGAGCTGTGAGATTTTTGCAAAGCTGCTCTGCAGCGCTTCAAGAGCCATCGCTTCCTTAGACAGCTCAGTGACTGCCGAAGCGTAATCTAAATCTTTTTCACCCGAGAGGAGCACCGACAAGCGAACTTGCGCATCCTCGAGAATGAGTTTTTGAGACACGATAGTCGATGCGCGGCCCGCGGTCATAGAAAGGGCAACTGTCGAGGCATCAACCAACTGAGAAACTTCGCCCAAGCGCTCCCGGATGCCACTGCCATTATTGGTGTTCAAATCATACAAAAGATCGTCTAGCACCTGAAAATAGTCGGCCTTCTGAGCCTCCCCCGGTCGAGTGATCGACACGTCGCCTAACTGAACGGAGGTGTTTACGCTACCATCGCCGTCAGCATCGTATGCGCCACCGACAAAAACCACCTTGTAATCACCATACTTTTCAACACTGATTTCGACACTTTGCCAGTCGCCGTCATCATCAGCACTCAGCGTTTGGTTCACAACTGCTTGCATCTCGCCTGTGCGAGCATTGAGCAGATAGGCCATCACATCGACTTGGTCACCACCACCATTCGCCTTAAAATTAAGAGTCACTTTGTCGCCGACGCTTAAGCTTCTGGCTTCACCTGCTGTCACGACAGGACCTCGGATTACACCATAATTATCTAAGCTCGCCGTGGTTGTCATTTCAAGCGATTTTTCGCCCGCTTCGACACCGTCAGCGACCACTTGTGAAGAGAAAGAACTACTGGTAACCGCTGGATTATCAGAGACGGTGTTAAGGGTTGGATAATCGTCATCCACGAGGGACGTAAAACCAGCGACCGCAGCGCCACTCACGAGCTGTACGTTGTTGACAACCCAACCCGATGGTTGCTGCGAGCCAGTATCTGCGCTGGTAAAACTCGAACCGAAGATCGCTGAGCCGCCGTCTCTGTCCACTTGCGAAAATGCGCGAGTGCCGATGGTATTGATCACCATTTTCCGGTTGTCGGTCACATTGACTTCGACCTCGGAATAATCGCCATTATACTGAACGCGGTCGTAGGCATCCTTCACGAACGCTGGTTCAGATGACTGCGAACCGGCGAAGATGTAATTCCCAAAGGAATCTTGCGTATTAGAGAGATTAAACAGCTCGTCTCGCAAGCCTGTGATTTCTGCCGCTACGATGCGCCGGTCAACGGCCGTTAACGTATCTGATGCAGCACTGATAGTCAGCTGATTCACTCGTCGCATGATGTCGCTGACTGAGCGGAGCGCGACTTCTTCGGTAGACAGTCGCGTTTCAACCGCATTCAAGTTGCGAGCAAAAACATCTTGCCTCTCTATCGCCGACGTTAAACGATTGATGCTCGCTGATTTGGAAGGATTGTCGCTGGGATTCACCAACTGACTACCCGATCCGAGCTGAGCTTGTAACTGCGCGACCTTCGCTTGCTGCTGCTGCATCTGGTTAATGCTGTTTCTAAAAAACTGACCCGTTGAAATCTTCACAATAACCCCTACGAAATCCGCATGAGAATATCAAAGGCTTTCTGAGATGCCTGAACCACTTGGGCAGCGGCCTGATACGCTTGCTGGAATCGAATTAAATTGGCCGCCTCGTCGTCTAAGTTAACGCCAGAGGCCTGCTCCCGACTGTTATACGCTTGATCGTAGACCACTTTCAGCGCTTCCTGTCGTAGTTCGCTCATCTCTGACCGTGACCCAACGCCAGTCACCAAATCTAAATACGCTTCAGTGAACGTTTGTCCTGATATAATCGGACGTTTCGACCACTCCATTAGCGCTAACAGATTTTTATTGTTGCCCGCCGGGCTGCTGTTGGCTTCTACAAAAAACTCGTCGCCCTTGCTGGGTTTGGCTTCAAAGCTGATGGATGTGCCCCGATATTCAATCGGTTTACCATATTCAAAGGCTCGCGTGGCGACCACAGTGTCCGTGGCTATATCGGTAATCGTATACACCGACTCTGCCGTGAAGTTTAATTTGTAAGGCGCTGCCGGTAGCTGCTGCTCAGTGTCTTCGGCGGCCGTCATACGGCTATTCGTGATTGAAGCGCCGACCGCCCCGGTTCCAGTCACGAATACTGCCAGCTCCTCATTGAGCGGCTGATCTGAATAGATGCCTGTGTAAAAACCAAGACGTCCCATATCCGATGGTTGACCTGACGCTATCGTTAGGGCCACTTCAGATTGCTCAGCAGATGCGATTGAAAATCTGCCCGTGTAAACGCCGGTGCTGAGGTTGAGAGCTGTTGTCGAGTCTGTGCCTCCAAGCACAATATTCTCTCCGGCATGACCTGCAGCATTGACCAATTTGAAGCTTGAATCAGAGAGCCACTCCGCTCTAACATTTGTATCGTTAGTACTGGCGTTGATGATATCTACCATCTCCGCCATCGTTACGCTTGGGTCGAAGGAGATAGACTCTCCGTTGATCTCGAGCGTTTTGCTGGGGTCTATCTCGTTCACGATGAGAGTGTTGCTGGCCTCGATAGTCACGTCAGATATGCCCAATCGATCGGCTTCGTCGGTCAGCCACTCTTTAACAGTCGCCGCCGAAAGCACCTCTCCATTAGTCAGTGTTAAAGGACCCAGTGCGTTACCATTCAGGCTCAATGTGCCATCAGCAATGTAATCCTCTGAAGCACCCGAAGTGTTTTCGTAGATCGGTATCGCACCTGATGAAATTGCCGCCTCGAACGCCACGCTTTCTGTAATCAGGGACCCGGTAATGGGATCTATTTGATCAACAAGCCTTTCCGTCCTAAATCCGATTGCGCCAAGTCGAATAGCGTTATCAAGGTAGGCGTCTGTCCCCGATTTATTCAAGTAGGCACTGCTATATGCCGCCGTAGTATTAAAGCCCCCATCGCCGGTTTTCAATGCCGTCGCTTCTGCGCTGGTTAGAGAGGTACCCGCTAAATGAGCAGATTCCGCAGTAAATATTTGTATTTTTTGATCACTGTTTGGGCCAATATCAAACAACACCGTTTGCGAGTGACTACCCGCATCTATCTTCAACACAGGACGGTTGTTGCTTGCGCTTAAAACGAAATCCGACTCGCTGGATCTGTTCGGTTTTAACTGACTCAGGCTGATGCCATTCTCAAAGCCCTCGCTGCGAGCGCTCGCCGGAATGTAAGATAATGCGGCGCTCAAGTCAGCAGAATTCGATACCGCGGGTCTGAGGCTCATAGGCTCGGATGCGGCGAGCTCGTATGGGTCATTTAACGTCATTGCAAAGGTTGTAGCAGGTCTGTCACGAGGCGTGATCGTTAGGGTATCACCATCGTTTGCTTGGCCAGAGACGATCAATTGTAGCCCTTTATAAGTAAATGCATTGTCTGCAGATAGTTCCGCCTCTGGATAGACGGTCGCACCTGAGAAAACCAGCCAGCTATCTGAGCTTTCCCTGTACATCACTCTCATGGTGTTGCTTGGCAGCTCTGAGTAGTCGATCACCTCCATCGCTACTGAAATATCGCCAGTTACCGCGTCGGTTGAAATATCATAACTCGGTGCAATCGAAAATACGTCGCCGCCAAAGGACCCGCGGAGATCCACCCCTTGCCGGTGCGTCTCATTTACGTTGGCAGCAAACTCAACCGCTAGATGATCGAGACCATCTCTTACCACCGCCACGACCTCGCTTCGAAACGCCAGAAGTCCACCCAACTCGCCGCCATTCAAAACGGGTATCGGCTGTTTTTTACCCCTTGGATCGAGCACCAGCTGAACATCGGATGACGGATCCGCAGAATCATTCGCGATTCCTACTCTCTGCGTCCCTCGCGAATCGACAAACACGAAGCCTCTGCCTGGCCCACCGAGATTAACCGATACTTCTCCGTTATCGGATTCATTCACGCCAATAGTGACCAAACTCGCCATCTTTCGTAGGATCAGATCTCGCTGGTCCATCAACTGCGGGGGCTGCTTGGTCACATCTGACTTGCGCCCCAATTGCTTGTTGACCGCTAACAACTGATCCGCTAAACCATTGATCTGAGACACCGTCGAATTCACTTTTGCTTTGGACTCAGCTGCGACTGAATCGACCTGTGCAGACAACGTGTTGAAACGCGACGCCAATTCACTGCCACTGTTCAACACTTCGTTTCTTAGCGGAATTGAGGCGGGCTCGACACTAAGCAGTTGGTTAGCATTAAAAAAAGCATCTATTGCGTTCGCTAGATTAGAGGTCTCGGAACCCATAATGTCGACGATCCGCTGTGTGTACTCAATGAATGGAGTCGTCGCATCTAAATCACTGGCACTATCACGCAACGACCGCTCTACAAACTCGTCGTAGGAGCGCTGAACGCTCCCGGTAAAGGCCCCTGTACCCAAGTAGTAATTGGCAATCTGGGTTGGATACGACTCCGTGATCTTCACTTCCTGCTTGGAATAACCCTCGGTATTCACATTCGAGATATTATTACTGGTCGTGGCTATGGCTTGACGATACACATTGATCGCGCTCGCTCCGATCGATAGAAAATCGCTCATTTAATAAATGCCTTTACCAATGACATGGTCGGTTTCATCCCTACCCCTCTGTACGCCTCAATACCCTTGGCATCAGCCTTGCCACCACCCATATTGTTCTCCATTGCTCTTTGCATCCAATCCCCAACCCCCAACGAGCCGGTCTTGGCCATCTGAACAGACAGCTCCTCATCGAACATCTGCTCGTAAACCTTGGACTCGCTCGACGACATAAGATCGCTTTTCAAGACATCGCCGGCTTCCCGCATAGATTTCAGCATCATCTGCATGAAATAGGCTTCAAATTGCTGCCCTACCTCTCCTACCGCTGCTGACGCATCTGTCCTCGCCTTTGTACGCAGTGTCGCGAGACCCGAAAAATCGCTGTAAGAACTGATACTACCCTCCATTCACATCACCAAAATATCGGCGTGGAGGCTGCCAGCCATCTTAAGAGCCTCCAGGATGGCAATCAAAGAAGACGTCGATGCGCCCGCTGCATTCACCGCCGATACGACCTCTTTTAAGTCTACACCGGGTTCAAAAACGACCGCTTCTCCTTCGGTATCGACTGCGATACCGGCATTTTGTACGCCTACGGTAACCCCGTCAGAGAACGGTTCCGGCTGCGACACGGTATTCAAGGTCTGGATTCTGACCGAAATGCTACCATGCGATACCGCAGCCGCTTTAACTGCAACGTTTTGATTGATAACGACCGTGCCCGTGCGGGAATTTACCACGATGCGTGCTTCAGGATCGGAGGGATCCACTTCTAGATTCTCGATCATGCTCACAAACTTAACTCGCTGAGACGTGTCAGATGGGGCGTTGACTGCGAGAGAGACGCCATCCAGAGAAAACGCTGTGCCCTCACCGTATTCCTCATTGATCGCCGTTGTTATCGCATCAGTGGTGCCAAAATCTTTGGCATGAACATTAAAAACTAAATACTCACTAGTACCAAACGGGGTATCGACTTCTCTCTCGATAATAGCGCCCCGAGGAATTCTGCCCGAGGTCGGCACGCCAACCTGGATACTTGTGCCTGCCATTTCTTCGTTTAAACCCGTTACCGTGAGGGAACCTTGGGCAATCGCATAAGTTTGACCGTCAATGCCCCGCAAGCGCGTCATGATCAGTGTTCCGCCGCGCAAACTCTCAGCCACGCCCAACGCCGACACATTGACATCCAGACGCTGCCCAGGCTTCGCAAAGGCAGGCAAATCTGCTGTCACCATGACAGCAGCAACGTTATCAAGCTCTAATGGACGTCCGCGGGACTGCGCCAGATCAAAGTCATCATAAGGGTTTGTAGTGACCCCTAAACTCGACAAAATCGACTTTAAGCTTTGGCCTGTAAATGACACATCTTTGCCATCGCCTGTCCCTTGCAAACCTACAACCAACCCATAGCCGATTAATTGGTTCTCGCGAACGCCGCCGACGGACGCGAGGTCTTTAACTCTCTCGGCATGACTTGGATTTGCCACCAGACTGGTGCAAACAAGAAGGAGCAAAGAAAGGAGTCCTTTGGTGCCGCCGTTTCTTACTTTACTTAAGGTCATAACAAACTCCTTCCATAGATCATCGGTCATAGGGGCCAGAACTTGAACAGCATTGAAGTCAGCCAGCCAGGTTGAGTGCTTGTCGCGAGGTCGCCAGTGCCTTTGTATGCGATCTGCGCATTGGCCAGTCTTTGAGACAACACCGAGTTATCCATTTGAATATCTGTTGAACGAACGATGCCCCGCACCTGTATGAATTCGGACCCTTCCGTCATCGAGAGCTGTTTTTCACCTTGCACAACCAAATTTCCGTTCGGAAGCACCTCTGTAACCATTGCGGTTATGACACCTTCCAAAGATGCGTTTTGGGCAGTACTCCCACCACCTTCCGATTTAACGGTCGCCCCATCGCGTTTTAGATAGGGCAGTGCCTTACCGATAAAGCCAGTTTGCGGAAAAAGCTCACTTGGGCCTCTCGTACCGAGCACATTGTTTTCAGAGACTCGCTCGGTCGACAGATTGGTGTTGCGACTCGCCTGTGTGGTTTCGCTGAGCACGATGGTGACGATGTCACCCACATACCATTCTCGCTGTCCCTCAAACAGTGACAGCCCGCTGCGATTATTCAAAATAGAGCCTGTCGCAGGACCCGTCACTACCGGTTGTAAAGGTCGGATAGGTGCGAATTCGTTGTACCTTTCCAAAGATGGCTTAGACGCGCAACCTACGATCAAGCTCAATCCCGCCAACAACATCCAGTATTTCATAATTCCACTCCGCTCTTTACGGGTATTACAGGTTGTTATTCAAGAAACGTAACATCCCGTCAGCTGCTGAGATCGCCTTCGAGTTCACTTCATAGGCCCGCTGCGTTTCGATCATATTGACCATCTCTTCGACAACGTTGACGTTTGAAGCCTCGAGAGAACCTTGCGTGAGCTCTCCTATCCCCGATATGCCAGGAACGCCAACTTCAACCGGTCCGCTGGCGGTAGTCTCACGGTATAGGTTGCGACCGATGGACTGCAGCCCCGCCTCATTGATAAATCGAGCCAACTGTATCTGCCCAAGAGTCACCTTGCCCGCCCCCGCTTCCAACTCTGCATCAACCGTTCCATCTCGCCCAACAGTCAGACTGGCTGAATTAACTGGAACCGTGATGGCAGGCACCATCAGTTGCCCGCTCGCTGTAATCACTTGACCTTGATCATTAAGCTTGAATGAGCCGTCGCGGGTGTAGGCAAATGTGCCATCCGCCTGTTGAATTTGGAAAAAACCACGCCCAGCAATGGCCAAATCGAGCGCGTTCTCAGTTGATATCATGTTTCCTTGTCGGTGAATCTTTTCGGTGGCGATAATCCGCGTTCCAGTACCTAACATCAATCCGGTGGGAGCGATCGTCTGTGCATCTGCTGAAGCACCGGGTTGTCGAACGTTTTGATACAAAAGATCCTCAAAAACGGCACGATCTTTCTTAAATCCAACCGTGTTCACGTTTGCCAGATTGTTCGCGATAACAGTCATTCGCATCTGTTGCGCGGTCAATCCCGTCTTAGCTACCCATAATGAAGCGTCCATGTCGCTCCTCCTTTAATTAATAGACCCTATGCCATCTTGATCATCGATGAACCCGCTTCATCCAAATCTCTCACTTCTTTGATTAACCGGATTCGGCTCTCGAAACTGCGGTTGTAATCAAGCAGTTGTGTCAGCATCTCTGATACATTTACGCTCGATCCTTCGAGGGCACCCGATAAAATCTCGGGTGGCGTTGGTCCTGATTCAAAATCCCCGCCACTACCCGCTTGAGTCGCGGGCTCAAATAACCCGTCAAGTCGTCTTGCCAAAACCGTCGCACTCGCATCTCTCAACATAAGTCGCCCCACTTCCGCTCCAGGAGCTTCGGGTAACTCAGGATCGTAAGCGACAACTGTTCCGTCCGCACCGATCTCTAAATCCTGCCCTAGAGGCACTGAGATCGGGCTACCAGCATCGTCAACTACGAGCTGCCCAGTACCCAGCTCAAGCTGCCCGATCTCGTTGACTCTTAAATCACCTCTTCGAGTGAAAGCAATTTGTTCATTGCTCGCCTGTACCCCCAACACGGTCTGCGCTTGCATAAAAATATCTAGCTTGCGACCAGTTGATTGCATCGGCCCGGCCCTCAAGGAAATAAAGTCTTCAGAGGCAGCCACGGGCTGATAGGTCGTCTCGAAAGCAGTTGACGCCACTTTTACTGATTCCGTCGCGTGCCGGTAACTTTCTTTGAACCCGACTGTTGACACATTAGCCAACATGTTCGTGGTTTGGGCACGTGCTTGATTCACCTGTTTCACACTTGCCATTGCCGTGTACGCGACTTTCATCCTAAATCCCCTTCAGTCTTATCGACCGCTATTAACTACGCATGTTGATAATGGTTGATGTTAAGGTCGAGCTTGTCTCGATTGCCTTAGCATTCGCTTGGAAATTACGTTGCGCCGTGATTAGGTTGACCAATTCTGCAGTCAAATCGACATTCGAACGCTCGGTAGCACCCGCTCGAATTGTGCCGAAGCCGGCTGAGCCAGGCTCACCCTGCCTTGCCTCTCCCGACTCGGAGCTAGCAACAAAACCGCTGTTACCGACTTGCCGAAGCCCTTTCGGAGTAGCGAAGTTAGCTAATATGATCTTACCCAGCGACTTCTGAGAGCCATTAGAGTAGCTGGCCACCACCAGCCCGTCCTCACCGATATTAACACCTACCAAGTCTCCTTCTGGCGCGCCGTTCTGAGATTGCGATAAGACGGCAAATGGGCTGTTGAACTGCGTACTCGCGGCGTAATCTAGATTAATTTGATTACCAGTAATCTCGCTCGATGCCAAAGTGACCCGATTAACGGGAGACACAAGAGTACCGCTAGTGTTGAAGGTTAACTCACCCTTATCCAAGAAAATTGGGCGCCACTGCGGTATGTCGTTTTCATCAAAGTCTTGCTTATCGGTGGTCTCGATCCAAGTACCATTTCGATCTTGAAAAACGTAAAGCGGCGTCGATGCACCCTGTGTATCTGGATCCAGCTCGATATAAGTGGAAGTCTGCCCGAACGCCGAATCCACGTCTTCAAGACCGAAGTCAGCGGACCCCGCAACCTGAAGAAACGAATCATCGGTCGCCGTGGCACCAGTAAATCGGATGACGCCCAGGTCAAAATCCACTTTTACACCTGACACTTGACGGCCGACGTTATCCGCCATTAGGTTGATTTTTTCCTCGACCATATCGGTAAAGTCACCGATCTGGTAATCACCCAAGTCGAGCTCAATCTGCGCCGATATATTGTCGACAATCACAGTAAGATTTCGATTGTCAGCGGTTACAGAGAAGGGCGCATTGGGATCTACGCCCATCTGATTCCCTATGACGATCGCTGGTGTCGAGGCCGTTCCCCGAACAGCGGGTCTGTTAGCTATCGCAGAGGTTTCGGGATCCACTTTGATCGTATTTTCGGCATCTGATAGCGCGCTGTCATACTCGAGCCCAAATAGCTGCAGACCCAATTCATTAGCACTTTTTGTGACTCCATCCGAAGCAGTCAGGATATTGCGCACCGCGATACTAGAAGCGTCACCCGTGGTACCAGAAGAGATGTTGAATTTACCATCAAAATAGGTGATCTGTATGCCATAGCGCTGATCACGTGCTGGCAAAATCAAATCGCCTTTAGGGACTACATTACCCAAGAGTTTGATGGCAAGATCCCTATCGGCCGGAGGCACACTCGGCACCTCGTCTAATTTAGTGCCAGCAACCTTCCCAGTGGTTCCATCCAACTCTAAATCTATAACCGGAATCCCAAAGGCGCTTTCTGCCGTACTCGATGTTACATGCAGCGTTTCTTCACCAGTTTGAGTAATAGTCAGCCCCTTACGAGCCAAGTTGTAAGCAATTTCTATATCAGTGACGCCAGCAGCGTCTAGCCCAGCGTTTAAAGCGAATACCAGCTCCTCATAACTCACTTGCGGGTCTGTGGTGTCGAACACGACGTTACCAAATGCCTGCTGATCTAGTAAAAGTTGGCCAACATCAAGCTCGATTGTGCTCTCGTCATCAAGACCGTAGTTGCGCGTTAGCTGCATTGTGGTGTTCGAGGATGTACCGTCAGCATTAAAGTAGTCCGACATATCAAACTTTCTGCCGTCTCCAAAACGCTCATTGGCGATTCTTGTAAGTTCTGTGGCAATAGTCTGCCCTGACACTGCCCCCATATTTACCGTACCAGCTAAATGCTCCAAGCCCAAAGAAACGTATGATGAACCATCTACGCTGAGGCTCAGCATATCTCGCAACTCGCTCCGACTCGCCGCTGACAAATCGAAACCGCTTTCCCCTCCTGCCAAGGATAGCTGCTGCCGGGTCGTCTCGTTAGCAGATGAAATAGATACCGTCGCGGGAGTGGACTGAATTGCCTCATCGAGCTTATCGAAAGAGTACTTTCGATATACGGTCCCCTGAGTCACTAAGTACTCCGAGCTATTAGTACTATTTTTCTGCAAAAACTCCAGCTCCGATGCGGTCTTGAGCTCACCATACTTATTCACAAAGAACTGATCGCCGCCGCTATCTGTTGCCTGAATGAGCTCCGAATCCACGCGCTGGCCGTCGAGATAAACATGAGTTTGCCATTTGTTCTCGGGCGTATCCGCCGTGGCGTTCTGAGTCTTCACATAATAAATTGTCGCGAGATGCTGTGAACCCGACGCGCCGTAAACGGTAAGTGAGGTTGTGCGGTGATAAGTCTCAGGCTTATTGGGATTAAAGTTTGCGGTTATCGGCTCGACATTCGACGGCAAATTTAGCCCGAGTTCAACCTCCGTCGTCGCGCGAAATTCGGACACTGTCTGGCGAGGAATCGACAGCGCAGAGGGTGGTTGGCTAAAATCTGCTTTATTGGTGGAGTCAACGGGCAAAGACAGCAGCGCCTGCCCAGCTGAGTTGACCATCTGATTCTGCTCATTGAGCATAAAACTCCCATTACGAGTATATACCCGACTGCCGTCAGACGACTGGAGTGGGAAGAAGCCGTCTCCTGTGATCGCTAAGTCTAGGGAGTTTGAAGAAAATTGAACGAAGCCTTGACTAAACTCTTGGCTAATCTCCTTCAAAGCAACCCCTTGTCCAACTACAGCCGATGCTCTTTGAAGTGGTGAGGTCGCAAAAATGTCGCCGAAGCTAGCAGATGATCGCTTAAACCCCGCTGTTGCGGAGTTAGCGATATTGTTGGAGGTCACCGAAAGTTCGGTGGTTGCAGCATTCAAACCTGTTAATGACGTGTAAAAAGACATGAGATAACCCCTATGAGTTCTTAGTTAGAAATTGTTCGTATGCCATCAAGCGACACGGACGAACCGTCGCGCAACTGAAGGTCAAGTTGTTGATTTGAAGGATTCCAAGTGACACTTGCCACTTCATTCAAAACCGATGTGGGGGTCGCAACAAGTTTTCCGTCAATAATGGCGCTCGCCGTAAATCGATATTCGCCCTTCGGCATTTGATTGCCATTGGCGTCAAGACCGGGCCAGCCGAAACGATGTTCGCCCGCGTCGAGCGCACCGATCTCTTCTCGATATACGAGCGAGCCATCTGACCCGCTGTAGACACTGAGTATCAGTGAATCGGCATCATTCGGGAGTGAAACCATTGTCTCTGTGACACCACCGCCGCCGCCCGATCCAACACCTCCATCGATAGCGACTTTTTTCCCCACAAGAGAAGAGCCCGTGAGAAGCGAATCGGTCCGCAAATTTGACACCAAGGTTTCTAACGATGCCTGCATCCCTTTGATGCCCTCGACCGACGAAAACTGGGCCAGCTGCGCGACAAAAGCCTCGTTCTTCATTGGGTCGAGAGGATTTTGGCTCTTAAGTTGCGCTGTGAACAGCTGAAGAAAGGCATCCCTGTCGAGATCGTCTTCTCCATTGTTGTACACAGCATTGCGTTGCTGCGCCATGTAAGACTCAGTGGTCAGAATATTAGGGGTCAACGCTGTCATCGCTCATTTACTCCTTCAGGCCTTTAAAACTTCAAGTGTTCTGGTCATCAGCTGCTTCGCTGTGTTGATGACCTCTACGTTGTTCTGATAGCTCCTTGCAGCCGCTAGCATTTCAACGACCTCTTCCACCTCTTCCACGTTCGACTGATACACATATCCATCTTCATCTGCCAGTGGATTGCTTGGATCATAGAGCTTGCGATGTGGGGAAGGATCATCTTTCACGCCATCGACCAACAGAGAACCCGCAGGTCGCCTGACATTGCCAATTATCTGATCTTCAAGCACCGTTCGGAAAACAACACGCTTGGCCTTGTAGGCATCTTCAGCGGTTGAGGACACGTTAGACGCATTCGCCATGTTACTTGCCGTGGCGTGCAGCCTAGTCGTTTGGCCCGCAAGTGCACTTCCAGCGATGTCAAAAATGTCTGTTAAACCCATCTCTACTCTCCTTTGAGGGCACGTTTAATGCCACTGATTCTTCTTTGCAGAAACTCGAGAGATGCCCTGTACTCGATAGCTGCCTCACCGTATTTGGCTTGCTCAGCAGAGATTTCGACCGTGTTTCCATCTAAACCCGCGTTGTACGGATTGGTGTAGACCAGTCCATCTTGATTCGACAACGCCGTTTTTAAATGCCGTTTGTGAGTGGTCACGAGACTGCCGAAACCCGCCTGCGCTGCGAGAACCTGTTTAAAGTCAACATCTCGCGCCTTGAACCCAGGGGTATCGGCATTAGCGATATTCTTCGCCAAGACTTGGAGTCTCTGCGACTTTAGTACTAAAGCTTGCTCATGCACCCCAAAAATGCTGTTCATTTTGTCAGACCTAAAAGTTTCACACTCGCATTAGAAGCACGGTTCATGCCATAATCAAAAAAACTCAATTAAACAGTTACTTAATCGTTATAATCGCGACTTTAAAGCGGTAAAATTTCGCCGAAGCGGCAAGTTATTTCCGCTGGCGGCCTCTCTTTTGCCGCTCACATTAGCGCCGCAATTCACAGATCCTCTAAACACTTGAGAAAATTTGCTAAGTAAAGCCCAGCCGCCTTAACATAGGCGACACATAAGGAATGAAGACCGCTATGGCAGACGACTGTGTTAATCGGATTAGGGGGCTATTGACGCTAGTGCTGCTGGTCTTGGCAAGCCCTCATCTGCTGGCGACCCAGCTGGATCAAGTCACCCTCAAAAAAGAACTGGAAGAGCAGTTGATTCGGACTGCAGCAGAGCTTACCGGGGCGAAAGCAAGCAACATCGAGGCCCTCATCTGGGATAACCGGCTGAAGATCATAGACTGTGAAGAGGAATACTTAATTACTTTTCCATTCAGCGATGGCGTCACCGCGAAAGTGGTCTGCCCGGAAAACTCTTGGAGCATTTTTACTCGAATTAAGATCCACAATAGCGAGTTCGGGTTCCGCTATTTGCGAAACCTGTCTGAGGGCGACACGCTATCCCGAGGCGATGTCGAGCGCCAAGCGATTAATCATAAACTTAAAGGCGATATGGTGACTCACATCGCGGACGTTATTGGCCGCAGCCTTAAACGATCCGTAAAGGCAAGTAATGTTGTCATGGTCGAGGATTACGAGGAAATTGGCTTTTCAGGTGCAGCAAAAGACGATGATCGCAGTGCAACCGAAACTTATGTTTTAATCTCTAATGGCTCCATAACACGGGGGCAAAGGCTTTCTCCGGAACTTTTCACCCCTACCATACAAACCGAGCAGGCACCAAAAGACGCCCTGCTTCAAGGCGTTGAGGTAAAGCACCTAGAGACTACGCGTGACCTCACTTCGGGTGAGTATCTCCGCAAATCGAATACTAAGCCAACATTGGCAGTGCGAAAAGGCGAGATTCTGACACTATCAATAGTAAGAGGCATGATCTCAATTACAGCGCAAGTGAGGGCCTCTGAAGGAGGCAAGATTGGAGAGGTCATAGAATTAGAAAATATTGATTCGGGAAATCTTGTTCTCGGCATGGTTGTCGATATCGGGAAGGTTGAACTGCTGAACTAATAAGTCTACTGTGTGCTAAAGTTTCAGGGAGTGATGCCGATAATTACTTCAGTGATGAATCGAGGTGGAGATTATGACAAATATCTCAGATGTAATGAGCAGCTTTTCTAAAGCAGCAATGGGGCAGAAGGTAGATAAGCCTCTTAAACAAGACACGCAGGCGCAGGGCACCATGAGTGATGCTCCGCAACAAGCGGTTGTCAAACATGATCAGGTAGACTTCAGTCCACAAGTCAGCAACATTCTTGAGAATGCGTCGTTCGATAGAGCCAAAGTCGAGGCCATAAAAGAAGCTATTCAGAATGGCAACTATCCTTTAGACGCGCGTAAAATAGCGGAAAGTATGGCTGGGCTTGAGAAACTGATCGGTGGATAAGCAATATTGCTATGGCGTCGCTTAAATCAGACCAGAAGGCCATTAGTGAGGCCTTGCACAAAGCTCAAGCTCTGCGCGATATCCTCGAGCAAGAGTTTACCTTTCTGAAGAACAATGAACTCGACGCTTTCGAAAAAATTCAAGTGAGAAAGAGCGATACACTGAACTACTTGACTGAAAACTCACCTGCGATTTATGAAAAAGTCGAACAGACACTCTACGACAGCCTGATCGAAGCCTTCAAAGTTCAGATGAATGAGTGTAAGTCCCTGCACCTTCGCAACGCGCTGCTCGTCGATCGGAAGCTCGCTTCCACACGCAGCGCGCTGGAACTTTTCAAAACACCACATAATCATAGCTTCGGTGAGACTTATGATAAACTCGGTAAATTGTCAAAGTCATCCAAGGTAAAATAGCCGCGATCTAATGCGGTCCCTTGACCACTGCGGTCTTCTTAAAAAGGCTGCTCTCCACGGATCCAGAACACCCACGACAAGACGATCGCTACCGAATGGTAAAGCTCTTCTGGGATTTCCTCATCGATTTCTACTCCCTCTAGTAACGCCGCCAGTTGAGGATTCTCTATTACTGGAATTTGCAGATCTCTCGCCGCTTCGATCAAAATCTCTACGTCATAGCCCGAGGCTTTTGCCATAACGGTCGGCGCTGCTTTACTGCCATACTCTACCGCGTAGGCTCGATCCGATAATCTTGTACCCGACTCCTTTGCCATCGCTATACCTTAAAGTCTAGGGGTTTCTCTACCGTCTTATTCGGCGGAACACGGTCGTACAGAGCATCTTTAGCGCCATCGTAAAGAGTGATTTCTATACTGCGCAAACCGGCACTTTCTAACTCTCTCTGAAGATCGCCACGAACCTGAGTTGCCACAGTGTGGAGACTCTTGTTGGTCAGCCAAATAGAGACACAAATGCCCACTTCCTTCATCAAAGTTAAGCTCACCCAGATCCGGTCATCCGGGTTTATCTCACTATAAAAATCCACCTGCCAATAGGGTCTAGCGTCTTGAGGCGAAGAGTCTTTGTCACTGTGTGAACGCTCTTTCAAAGCCACAATCATATTGAAGGGGATTTGGTTGACAGAGCCTATACTTTCAAACAGTAATTGACCTTGCTGCAGCGCCCGTGTGCTCACTTCTTGGCGAAGCACAAGACTCTCAAACAATTCTCGAACCCGTGATCGTATATTTTTCCCGAGTGCGTCATCTGAACGTATCAAAACGAGAAGCAGTTTGGCCAGCGGATTCTTTGAGTCTGAAGCGAGAACGCCGTTATTTAAAAGAAAATTCTTTATAACCTCTGCAGAGAGCACCGGCGGAGATGACAGATCAGTCGTTCTGACCCATTCTTTCAGACCCGCTAGCGCCGAGGCACCCTCTCTTGGGGCTGACTCAATCGCATGTCTCAACTGGCCCAGAATCGAGGCCAATTGAGCGCTCTGATAGGTATCAACCTTATTCGCTGCGACCATCTCTGGGGATACGCTTGGTGCCAGCAGCCCAGGCGTCAAGGGAACCAAAATCGCCCCGCCCTGAGTAAAACGAACAAGAAAACTAACGGTTCTACCCTGTATTTTCTTGAAGGTATCCGGCAGTTCAAATCTTCGCTGATTAAAAAAGAAAAACTGTCCTGACTTATCGACTTCTACGACAGTTCGGATTGTCTGATGGTTAAGCAGACCCAATTCCTTAGGCACCGGGTCCAGAAGCTTGAGGCTAGGTACACCATCTGAGAACAGCGGAGTTGGACGTATTGCATAGTTGACCATCTCTGGACCAAGCACGTTTGCAATCGCCTATGGATAGCGAACCCAGTCTCGCGAGCTGGTATCACTCTTGGTCTTTGATCCCGGGAAAATATAGTTTCGGAAATCCTGCTCAGACGGGAGTTGTAAATCCTTTCCTGATAGCAACCAGTTTGGATTGCCTCGCGGGAAGGCGTGCGGATTTAAATCGACGATCACATCACTGATCAACACAGGGTTGACATCTACCCCACGAAACTCGCGTGTAACAATAGAACTCAGCGTGTCGCCTTCCTGGACTTTGTAGATGCCATCCACCGCTACTGACCCCTTTTGGGCCGCCTTCATCACCCTGCCGATATCACCTACAAACGCACTGAGACGAGCTATATCACCCTCGCTTAGGGTTTCATTTTTTGGCTCTTGGGCCACCACCGCAATGGGCAGGCATAACCCTATCAACAGGAAACATTTTAGTATTGTATTCACAAATCACCTTTCCATGTCATAACAGACTCGCTTCTTCATAGCAGCGTAGCAAAAATATCTCCAGCAACACCCTTATCTTTTAACAACGTTTTACTAGCGGGGGGAGAGAGTAGCTCAGCAACTGCCACACCACTTTTAACGCTTTTGACTCTCGCAAGATATAAAGATTCAAAATTTATGCTATTGAGCTGACCGTCAATCAGTAACTCACGCTGTCCAACCAAAAGCCAATCGCCTTCGTTAACGCCATCTTCACGCCCACCTTGAACTTGAAACTCGTCCTGGCCATAATTTTTAACGTGAAAAACTCTCGGAAGGCACTGACTTGCATCTAGTGCACGATCGATTTCAGCAAGTGTCCTTCGCAACTTAGAAGTGAGATTTGTATCGACTGCGACCTCGCCAGACTCATAAGACACGGTTGGTGTCGACGCGAGGTAGACCTGCTGCCTCACCAAGTCAGTCGACCTGATCACATCCGCGAAAACGATCTCGATGGTATACTCGTATTTCGGAGGGGTGGGACGCAACTGCTGGTTAAATAGTTCGCTGAGCCCCCCTGAGAAAGATCGGCGTGCCCCTTGATACATTCGCGAACCCCAGGAGTTCGGGCTGATAGCCACTGAAACACTGACTCTGTAATCGGCGCTGTGTCCCGAGGGAGCTCTTAACAATACTTTTTGATACTGCGAAGCAGAGACGTCTATTAACTCACTCTCAGACGCCCTCACCACGCGCATGCCCCGCTCAATCAAGGCCGCTTGCATGCTGCTTGCGACCAGTTCTTCAACAGGAGCAATCACGTGCCTGAGGCTTGCTCCCTCAGTTCTAATGCCTGGTGAATTAATCGACAAACTCACGCTTCTGGGGAGCGGCGCCGAGTTCGCCATCGACCAGACGCCACAAACATCTTCAATCCCAACCGAACCCCAAGACTGATCTGCCCCAGCCCGCATCTCGTCTATGAAAGTTTGAATCTGAATCCCGTTAACCGATTGTTTAGCGCGGTAAAGAGTCGACTGATGTAAAGCACCTTTCTCATCGATATAGGACAAACCTTTGACGACAGCACCTTTCTCAAATGCGACCTCCATCAACTTTGCTTTAAAACCCTCCAGCAAAGCCTTCGCTTCCATCTCTGCCGCTATTGACTCGGAACTCCTGGCATCAAAACTGAGACCTACCAAAAGTGCAGAGACGACTGGAAGCAAAGTGTGCCTTAAATGCATAGCGACTTTACTCGGTGGGTCTAAAAGCAACTTGGTTCAAGTAAAGCAGACGCAAATCATTTACCAAAGCTTTGTCCAAAGCCATTGTTACTTCATACGTTTCGGTACCAACCGGCTCAATACGAACGACCGTGGCACCGTAGATAACACCTTCAACTCGGCTACGAAATGTATCACTCTTCACTGCCATTTGAGATACCGTGACGGTTGAATCGAGGTATTGGCCGTAAACCTGCTCGGTCAGCGACCGATAAGCATCAAGTTTGGCAGCTCTGATGGCAAGCAATCGTCTCTGGGCAGCCATGTCCGAATCCTGAATGTCAATTACGGCATAACCCGTTGCCATCAAGGTGTCTCGCTTCTCTACGATCGGCCGAAGAACAGAATCAAACCCGTTTGGTGAGGTGGTCGTGCAGCCACTGACCAACGCCAAAACACATACCAAAGCGCTTAACTTTCTCATACCACCCATTTGACGCTCCTTATGTAAAAAACTTTACCATCTCTGGTTAAGTATCGTACCTAACTCATAAATCTTTATCAAAAATACTTTGACTAATGCTCGCAAGTGGCACGTATTTTGCTGATACTAGCTTTGAAAATAGACTATTTCATTGGCCTCGCAAAAGAAAGATAGAAGAGACCATAACTAACTGAATTTTGGAGAGTTATTTTGATAGGAATACTGTCAGAATTTCGACAGTCAATCTCGTCAGCGCAAGTGAGTAGTATCGCGATGCCACTCGTGGTTCTATTAATCATTGCATTGTTGATATTGCCGCTACCCACTCTCCTTTTAGATGTCCTTTTTACTGTCAACATCATTGTGGGGTTAATGCTGTTGATGATTGCAATGAATACTAAGCATCCGCTTGAATTCTCTGCGTTTCCCTCAGTCTTGTTAATAGCCACCCTGCTTCGGCTTGGTGTCAATGTCGCATCGACCCGGATCGTTCTCGTCAACGGACACAACGGCACCGATGCCGCCGGATTAGTCATCGAGTCTTTTGGGGAATTTGTTATTGCGGGAAATTATGTGGTCGGTTTCATCATCTTTATGATTTTGATGATCATCAATTTTATCGTGGTCACGAAAGGAGCGGGAAGAGTTTCAGAGGTAACAGCGAGGTTCACTCTGGACGCAATGCCCGGAAAGCAGATGGCTATTGATGCTGACCTCAATGCGGGCATGATTAATCAGGAAGAAGCCAAGAAGCGGCGAGAAGATCTCAGCCAGGAAGCTGATTTTTTTGGTTCAATGGATGGCGCATCGAAGTTTGTTCGCGGAGATGCGGTTGCCGGACTGTTAATACTCGCGATTAATATCATCGGTGGCCTCTTGGTTGGGACAACCCAGCACGATCTGAGCTTGTCAGACGCTGGGCGTATTTATGTGTTACTGACCATCGGAGACGGTCTGGTTGCTCAGATACCCACGCTTCTGTTGTCTTTCGCGACAGCAATATTGGTGACGCGAGTAACGACCGAACAGTCGACCGCAGAGCAAGCCGGCAGCCAAATGGCCAATGAAAATGCTCTTTTCCTTGCTGCAGCCATCATTCTTATTCTTGGGCTGATTCCCGGGATGCCACATGGTATTTTCTTACCATTAGCGGCAATTACTGCTGGTATTGGTTACTACGTTCGTCTGCAGACCCAGCAACAAGATCAAAACAAAAAAGATGTGCAGGCGCAGGTAACCGATGACCTAGAAGCAAAATCGTCTGAACTTTCTTGGGATGATCTGGATCAAGTAGATGTCGTTGGCATCGATATCGGGTACGGCTTAGTTCCGCTTGCGAATACCCAATCGGGGGGGCAATTACTCACTCGGATTAAAGGGGTTCGGAAAAAGTTGTCCGCTGAATTGGGATTCTTAGTTCAACCCATTAGGATCCGAGATAACTTGGATCTCAGACCGGACTCCTATCAGATCATTTTAAATGGGGTTGCTCGAGGAATAGGCGACTTGCGAGTAGGGCGTCTTTTGGCCATTAACTCCGACGGTAATGTGAACACCCTGAAGGGTGAGAACACAGTGGAACCCGCTTTTGGTCTGCCCGCGGTCTGGATAGAAGCCTCTCAAGGCGACCTTGCCCGGGGAATGGGCTTCACTGTCGTAGATGGACCCACGACTATCGCAACACATCTCAGCGTGATACTGAAGGAAAACGCCCACGAGCTTCTTGGGCAAGATGAGACCCAACAACTTCTCGATAAAGTAGCGATCAATTACCCGAAACTCGTGTCTAATTTAATCCCTCACACGGTGCCGCTGTCTACGGTCACCCAAATTCTTCAAAACTTGCTCGCAGAGGGAATACCGGTAAAAGATATGCGATCCATTATCGAGGCACTAACCGTCTCGAAATCGGGAGCCACTGACGCCGATACCCTTACCAGTGAGGTGAGGCCAAAGCTAGGTAGAATGATCGTTCAGCCACTCCTCGATTCAACGGGCACGCTGACAGTAGTGACATTCGCCGGTGACTTAGAGAACATACTCGAAAACAGTTTCCGCCAAAGTAATGGCAACCAGGTGGTTTTGGAGCCTAGTCTAGCCAACTCAGTATTAGACGCGCTGGCAGAGAACGCCACGCAAATACAAGAAAAAGGAGCCACACCCGTTCTGGTGGTTTCACCGCAACTGCGCCAATGGTTAGCGCGCTTTGTTCGGACTCGAGTACGTGACCTACACGTGATATCCTACACAGAAATTCCTGAAGATCAGAAAATTAAAGTGTTTGGTAGTATTGGTGGACTGAATGCTATCGAGGGCAAAAGGGAATAATCCATGGAAATAAAGATTATCGAGTGTGCGATGAGCAACGCTGCCCTGGAAGAGGTGAAGCGACAGTATGGTGCCGACGGTCTTATCGTGAGTAGCATCGCAACAGCGACCAAAAATCTCATTATTTTGGCTGTCGAGAACGTCTCGATGCGCGAACCCCAAAAAACTCAGGAAACTCAGGAAACTCAGGAAACTCAGGAAACTCAGGAAACTCAGGAAACTCAGGAAACTGTGACCACTAAAGTGGATGGCGAACACATCACTACGAATTCAACTCTCACAGACGCCGCGGACGTGCTGCGAGCAGATCACATCGCAGTCAAGCCCGATTTTGAAAGCACAGCAAAGGACAGCTTCAGACAGATATTAGATGAGCTTTCCAGCATTAAATTTGCAGAATCAGAAGTAAGCAATACCGAATCAGAGGGTCTTAAAGAAACAGGCGAGGCTCAAAATGGCCTGCAACCGGCCGAGGAAAACAAGGTAACCGGTGTTAAGTCAGAGAGATCAGATGGCCATTCTCGCGACAATTATAGCGTTGATGAAACGATTTATGCCGCCGCGCTGAATCATACTGAGGTCGAGGTAAAGACGATTATTGATACCAGCGGTGCAGAAAAAGATCGCGATGAACAGTTTGCCCTGTTTAAGGCTTCTATGAGCGTAACCGCACTAGAGTTAACCGCCTTACTGCAGAGTACTGCCGACGAGATACTCAAAGAAACGCAGCCCAAGAGGGATAAAAATGTCCTCGAGTTTAAAGCAAATGTCTGAACACATTGGGTCTAATATTAAGTATATTATGAGAGCTCCCGTTTAAAATGGGCGAGGATTTTTTATGAAAGTGATAGGGGTATCAAGCGGCAAAGGCGGCGTTGGTAAAACTACTGTAGCAGTCAATCTAGCTACCGAACTCGCCAACAGGGGTCTAGGTGTCATGTTGCTTGATGGCGATTTGGGGCTGAGTAACGCCCAAATCCTGCTAGGTACCAGAGTAACGCATACTTACGCGCATGTCTTGGCAGGCGAAAAAAGCATAGAGGAAATCATTGTGTCAACCGCAAGTGGCGTAAAGCTTGTGCCCGGCTCCAGCGGTTCCAAGACACTCTCGAGTTTGTCTAGGTTACAATTGCTGGGGTTAATACATGGCATCTCTAACATTCCTGACTGCGATGTCCTGATCGTTGATACTGCGGCAGGTATTACAGATAACGTCACGGTTCTTTTTTCGGCGTGCGATATCCGCTTAGTCGTTGTGCAAAACGAACCCTCATCAATCGCCGATGCCTACGCCATGATTAAAGTCTTAAAACATGAGTACGATATCACGCAACTCCATCTCCTTCCCTGCCAAATCAGGTCTAAAGAAGAAGCCAAAACAATATACGAGCGTGTCAACAAGGTCACCATGCAATATCTTGATCTCCATCTCCAATATGCTGGTTCATTGCGAAAACAGAATGAGCTGATTTTGGAATCTGCACGCAAAGGGATCCCATTCGTGAACTTGGAACCGAAATCACCCATTGCGACTGATATCAGTGCTATAGCAGATAACTTGATGTCCGATGACAATGGTCATGACTCGGGCTCGATAAAGTTCTTTGTTGAACGACTATCAAAGACCATTTGAGATGGTAAAAGAGTATAAAAACTACTCAGGCGACCCACCATCCCCAGGAGGATCGACCGATCTGGTCCTAGAGCACATAGGCCTTGTCCAGAGGATTGCGATGCATCTGAAGGCACGGCTTCCAGACTATGTCGAATTAGAAGAGCTCGTGCAAATTGGTATGATCGGTCTGTTAGAGGCTTTTAAAAGCTTTGACGAATCCCAAGGAGATGATCTTGCATCCTTCGCAACAAAGAGAATTCGCGGCGCGATTCTAGATGAAGTAAGAAGGCGATCACCTCTGTCACGGCAAGACAACATCCATGCAAAAACCAGAGAAGCGATTATAGATGACCACCTGGCTAGAACGGGTAGACGTCCGTCCGCGGTCGAGATCTCGAGTGAAATGGGTGTAACTTTAGAAGACTACCACCGCTCTGAGATGAAAACACATACCTATCAGTTATCGTCATACGAGGTACTGACGGAAAACGGTTTCGAACAAGCCCATGATGCTGATTCACCAGACGAAGAGATAGAACATTCTCAGACCTTAGGTATTTTAGAGACAAGAATTGGGCAGCTTGAGCAGCGAGATCAGTTAATTCTCTCCCTATATTACGAAAAAGAGCTTAACCTAAAAGAAATCGGTTCGATATTGAACATCAGTGAATCGCGTGTAAGTCAGCTTCTGAGTAAAATCGTGACGCAACTACGTGCGGAAGTTAGACTTTAAGTCAGTGGAGACAGTAAATGGCTTTCTTCAAAAAGTTCAGTAAACCCTCCGCGAAGGAAGTAGCCCTTGCGGATTACGAACGATGCGGCACCCTTGACGATAGCCACACAAGTCACGTATTCCGGACCAGGACTGCACTCAGAGTGCGGGCTAACCTAAACAAAACTTTTATCCAAGGTGCCAAGCGTGAACTGAAGTATCAGGCCGACTTGGTCGCCGCCATAAAGGCAGGCAAGGCAACGCCTGAGCGACCAAAAGTTGAGAGCGGCTATCAGGTAATCAGCTCCTCGGTTGGGAAACTGATAACCTATGTTCCGATTCATCACGCACAAAAAATGTATGATCTCGGTGGCAAGTATCAAACCACAGAGCTAAGTATAGGGCAGGTTTTTGAGGAAGCTGCATCAATAGCGAACGAAGTCACTAATGACTTAAAATTTACGTCAAAAATAGAGCTTCTGGAGTTTCTAAGACAGGAAAGTGACAACGAGGCAGAACCCACATTAAGCTAAGATACTCTATTCGCCACTGAGTGAATCCGAGCCACCGAGGAATCATAATGCAAAATTTTGGAATCGTATTAATCATCTTGCTCGCTCTTTCCGCAGTCATTCTGCTGGTTTATGTTTTAAGCAAACTTTCCGAACTGGAAGCAATCGCAGGGAACATTATCTCATCAAGAAATCAAACCGAGGGTCAATCAGCGACAGCAAGCGAGCAGTCAATCTTCTCTGGATTGCAAGGCCAAGCACTTTGGCAGGCCATCACAGGCGACTCCAGAGATACTGTTCTCAGCAACGCTGATGAAATACTGACTTATCAAATCATCTTGGAAAAACACCTCCGAAAAGTGGCTCTGATGGGCTTTCAAGATGGTCTCAATGGCAGCAGCGCTCGGCCACCACAGAGCGAAATGATGATCTCAATGTTACGCGGCGATGTGCTTTCATGGCTGCCCGCTAGCGCCCTTGCGCAACTTTACACGTCCTCTTACGACGCTGCTAACGTAATGCCTAATGAAGTAAAGCTATTAGCCGAGCAAGTGAGTTACACGATAACATCCGTGTATAACTCAGTTACATTGGACGCAGACGACTTCGTCGATGAAATCTTAGTCCTGCTACGTCTGTTTACTGCACCCGAGTAGTAGACTCTTGTTCAGGCGTAAAAACGATAATTTCTGGCGAATAGCTTGGGCCTGTCGGCTCACTTGCTTCCTCTTCCGCCAACTTGGCCGTTTCGAGCTCAATTTGACGAGCCAGTAATTGCCGTAGGTTGCTCTTTTCAATATCGACCAATGCGGCAACATCTGACCTAAGCGCATTCAAGCTGTTAATTGTGGGCTTAAACTGGTCAATATCTCGCTGAGTGCTGGCAACTTGCTCTTTAAGCTCACTCACCTGATTCAGTAATGCGTCCAACTCAGTAGTATCTTGCGTTTGATTGGCCAGGCTCGTCGTCGCCGTTAACAGCTGTCCACTGAAATCTTCCTGCGACAATCGCAAATTCTCGGCAGTCGCATCTAGCTGACGAAGAATAGACGCTTGCCCCTCATCCAGCATCCCAAGACCTTGCTCAAAACGCGCAAAGCTCTCCAACGCCGAGTTCATATTCACAATCCGCTTCGAAATCGCTAAGGTAGCAGATTCAAGGTTGCCAACTTCACCAGCCAGTCTGCCAGCTGCAACAAAGAGCAAAATCCCTGTTAGGATAATGACCATAATCGCGCCGTATCCGACTCGCTGAGCGATCATCTGCTGACGCATTGTCTGATTCTCTATGTGCTTGATGACCGGCGCTAACCTATCCAGGATCAATGATTCAAAATGCACCCTATCAAACTCTGGAAACTCAGAATTCCGTACACGAGCGCCAGGTGCCGTATCCTTTTCGGATCTGAGGAAGCTAGTGTCTGTATCGCCCCCCGTACGCAAACCACCGCGTTCGGATGAACCTGACTCTTCCCGCACAACGCGCGCTGCCACACCGTCACTTGTGCCTGCTGGCTCATCGACGTCTTGATTCTTTTCGTCACTCATAATTGGTCCTATGCATATCAACAATTAAAGGTAGTATCGGACGACCTCAAAAAATCTGAAAGTCCGAAAGCGTCAACCAGTCCCATATCAAAATAATTTGACGTCTAATAAACAGTACGAAACCTATTACATAATCTAGAAAACGCTTGTCAAACCAGACTATCGAACTGACTGCCAAGATCGCCATTAACACAAGCAGTAGGCTCCATACTCGGCCACTCCTCTTTACTGCAATATCAGCCAATTCGATGCCTTTTTCCACGTCCGTTACGGCCCCTAAAAAATCTTTAGAGAGCTTGCTAAAAAGCACCTGAGCTTTTTCTTGCAAATGAGGCTCGTTAATCTCCTTGATGCTCTCTAGATCGGTTGCGGTCAAGACCGGCAGATAAAGCAGCTGAACTCCTAGATCCGCGACAAAGTCTGAAATTGCGGCCTCAGAAACACTCCGAGTACTCGAAAAAATTAAAACACTGACATTTGCGCCAACGAATGTTTTCAACAGCTTGGTCAGGATGGTCCAGTCTGAGGCAGAGAAACCACGAACCTCTGGAATAATCAGAATATCTCGACTCGTGACTGAGCTGGAGCGAATCGCCTCATCAATAGTCAAAGAGTCCACTGCTTTGTTAAAAGTCTTTAGGAGCTCCTCGGTAACTGCAGGATATAAACGCCGCGGCGTTAAGCCGTCTGTGGCTCTGATTATCTTGTATGAAGCATAACAAATTGCGTCCAGGTAGGTATCCGAGTCGCTGCAAACAATGATATGTCGCCCTTCTCTACAAGCAGAAATTATCTGATCTAGCAGCTCAGGGTCTCCAGAGTGGGGCATTAACACATTCTGAATTTCGATTGACATATCGCTTTCTCTCGTAGAATCGTCAGCTCAGGGAATCAGCTCTTTTCTGGCTCGCCATTTTTATCAAATCTCATACCTAGAGGAACTCTCGGAACCGGTATCTCAGAGTTTACTCCACCTCGATTAAAACTATTGATGTTAAAAATAAAGGCGATGACCTGAGCAACGGCTTCGTATAAAGGCTCTGGAATGTAACCGTTGAGATCTGTCGTGAAAAATAAAGAACGCGCCAATATGGGTGAGGTAAACAGAGGGACTCCTTCCTCTTTGGCTCGCTCTCTAATCTTTTCAGCAATGAAGTCAGACCCCTTGGCAACTAATTTAGGTGGTAGGTCACCGGTTGGATCGTATGCCAGTGCAACTGCAAAGTGCTCTGGGTTAGTGATAACGACATCTGCGTCCGCTATTGCTTCAAGCATTCGCATCGATGCTAATTCTCTCTGCTTCTGTCTGATACGTTGCTTCACTTCCGGGCGGCCATCGGTGTCTTTGGCTTCTTCTTTGACCTCCTGCTTTGTCATTTTCAGCTTCTTATTATACTCTTGCAGCTGATAAGGCGCGTCAATCATTGCAATAATAATTAGGGCGAGAGTCGCCACCAAAAAAGAAAAGACAATAATTGATCCACCGAGTGCTAAGCCCCCCTCAAAGTTCATCAGCGAGGTAAACATTAGCTGTCCTACATAGTTGTCAACCAGCAGATAGGTGAGGCCACCCACTAAGAGGAATTTCCCAATCGTCTTGAAAAAATCGAAGACGACCTTCATGCCAAACATGCGCTTAAGACCGGATAGGGGGTTTAGCTTCGAAGCCTTGGGCGCGATCGCTTTCCAAGAAAAGTTATAGCCCCCCAGCACACCTGACACTAGGAATGAAACCACGAATGCTGCCGCACCCAAAGGGGCTACGACTAAGAGCGCGTCCATGAGACCCTTGCCCACTCTAGACGTCAGACCACTTACATCAAAGACATGTTTTGGATCAAACACGAACGCAGCCGCAAACTGCTCCGATATTTTGATGATCATCGCGCCACCGAAAAGATACATAAAACCCGCGACTGTGATCACCGTTGCTGCGATCGATAGTTCTTGTGATCGAGCTACCTGTCCATCATCTCGAGATTTTTGTATCCGTTTATTGGTTGGCTCCTCCGTCTTCTCCTGGGTACTGTCATTTTCCGCCATTTAAACACCTACCCATATATCTCTTGCAGTTGTGAAGGCCTCAACCCATAACCATTCTATTCTGTGCGCTATATTGGTTAGATTAATAATTAGTAGGGCGAGTCCCGCGAGTATCATCGCGGGAAAGCCCACAGCAAAAATATTCAGGGCCGGAGCCGACCGAGTTACAATCCCAAGGCAAAGGTTGACAAGCAACATGGTCAGCATTATCGGCATCGCTATTAATATCCCACCTAGGAAGACCATTGAAGTCCAAGCCATTACCTTAAGGATAACCGCATCGAGATCAAAGGCCGCTCCAATAGGAACGAACTCAAAGCTCTGAAGTATTAAGAAAAAGAGTAAACTATGCCCCCCAAAACTCATAAAAATCAGGGTCGAAAAGATTATTAAGAAAGAGGAGAGAACAGGGACAGTTCCTGCTGATGGATCCATTATTTGCGCCATACCTAAGCCCATACTCATAGACAAAGCTTGCCCTGCTAGGATAAGTGCTCCGTTCACCACCTGCAATGTAACGGCAATTGCTATTCCCACAAACATTTCCCGCACCAGAATCACCATCCCCTCAGGAGACAATGGATTCAGATTTGGCACCTCGATAAGAGGGTATATCACCCAAGTCAAGACAATTGCTAACACGATGCGGATAGGCAATGACACGACATCAAGCGAGATCAGTGGCGCTGCTATTATCATAGCGGAGATCCGCAACATGGGAATTAAGCCTGTCGCAAGCAAGTTAACAATATCGTCAAAGACAATGTCCATTAGCTCAGAAACATGTACTGCACTCGCTCAAATATGCTCTCATAAAATTCCACCATTGTGGCAAGCTGCCACTCCCCAAATATGGCAAGCGCCAAAGCTATTGCAATTAATTTAGGGATAAAACTGAGCGTCATCTCTTGTATCGAGGTTGCCGCCTGGAGGATACCTATGATCAAACCTACAGCGAGCGCTGTCAAAAGAATAGGAGATGCCACAAGAGCAGCTGTCCAAATGGCACTCCCCCCCAGATTAATGACATCTCCTGCTTCCATATCTACACCCTCATATCTGGGCAAAACTTCCGGCTAGAGACCCAATAAGTAGATTCCACCCATCGACCATCACGAACAGTAATAGCTTGAAAGGGAGAGAAATCATCATTGGCGAGAGCATCATCATACCCATAGACATTAGAATACTGGCAACAACCAAATCGATGACGACAAAGGGAATGTAGAGCATAAACCCAATTGTGAAGGCGCTCTTCAACTCTGACGCGATGAACGCGGGTACTAGGATATTCAGTGGTAAATCATTCGGGGTGTTGTACTGGACGTCATCATTCAGAAGGCTAATAAAGGTTTGAATATCTGACTCTCTTGTTTGCTGCAGCAAAAAGGTCTTGATTGGCACTTGCGCTCTCAGTAATGCGTCTTCAAGCCCGATCTCGCTGTTTACATAGGGTTGAATCGCCTCCTCGTTCACGACAGTAGCTACGGGAGTCATTATGAAAATCGTTAAAAATAAAGCCAGGCCCAGAAGGACTTGATTGGGGGGTGTTTGAGCCGTACCCATGGCTTGTCGCAAAAGCGATAAGACGATGATAATTCTCGTGAAACTGGTCATCATGAGCAGTAATGATGGCAGCAAAGTCAAAATGGTCATCAAGCCCAACAATTGCAGGGTTATTGAGTACTCGGTTTGACCATTTTGCAAGGCGTTAGACGTGACAATCGGTATCGTGCCTTGTGAAAAACTGACATCCGCAAACAAAACAAGCAGCAAGCTTAGACCGGGCTTTATTAAATTTTTCATTTACTCATGTCCTGAAGCGCTTCATCTAAAGTCGAAACGGGTTCTAAGCAAGTCAAAATCGTCATGTTCTCTTTCGTAACACCGATCAACAATCTCTGGTTCTCGATCTCTATCACATAAAGTGAGGCATTGTTTTTTAACATGGTATGTGAGCGCACTTTAACACCCACGTTATCGCGGCGAAAATTTAAGTGAGTTTTGCTGAAGTAGAGTATGACGAGAAGCAGACCGAAAGTAACGAGAATCGCCGTCACCCACCGTGGAATATCCAATTCATACATTGTCGACGAATTACACGTTCTTTATTCTGTCTTCAGAGGGGATTACATTAGTCAATCGGACACCATAGCGCTCGTTTACTAAGACAACCTCTCCTTGAGCCACAACGGTATTATTGACTAGCAAATCTAGAGGCTCTCCAGCGATCCTCTCTAACTCGAGGACACTACCCTGTTTTAACTTGAGTAGGTCCTTAATACGTATTTTAGTTCGACCCACCTCAACGGAAATATTGACCGGAATATTCTGTAATACCTCTGTATTGAACGATGATTCCCGATCAACGGGCTCGTCCTTTAGAACCTCGCTCTCATCAGCCATGTTTATTCATCTCCTATTGGGTTGCGCTCTTCTCGGGCCAAAAATGAGTTAGAGTTCACTATTTTGATTGCAACTTGACCTTTCACGGTACCAACGTCAGCAGCGAAAACAGGGACTCCCTCTATAATCATCTGTGCATCTTCATACTTTTTAAACCACAGCACATCACCGGACCTTAGCGATTGAAATTGATGCAGAGGTATTTCTGTCTCACCGAGAGTTACGACGGCTTCCAGCTCCGCATAGCTAGCGGAGGTCTCTAAGTCATCATGCCAGAGACCGGCATCCCTCGGGGTATCAGTGTCACTCTGAACGCGAGCTCTGAGCTCGTCACGGATCGGTTTTAATGACGCAAAAGGATAAACAATATCGATTCTACCCACTTCCGCTTCGCTTATCTCCACCGACAAATGACAGACAACCACGAGATCTTTTTCATCTGCTATTTGAACAAACTGGGGATTTATCTCTGCACTGACATTCTCACATTCAATCGGCATAATTGGGGCCCATGCTTCTTTCAAAGATGCAAAGATCAGCTCCATCATGATGTTGATGATTCTTGTTTCAGTGGGGGTAAACATTCTTCCTGGCGGCAACCCCGCGATACCGCGTCCGAAACCTCCAAAAAAATTATCAAGCGCCGCGAATACTACATTGGGATCTAAAACAACGAGCGAACTTCCGCGCAAAGGATTAATCCGAATGGTATTTACAGAAAGGGGCGGGGCCAGATCAGACAAATATTTTTCAAAGACTACGGTTTTGACTGCATCAACATGTATCTTTGGACTCGACCTGAGAACTTCTAACAAGCCCAACCGGAAATGACGCGTAAACCGCTCGGTGATCATATCAATGGCACCGAGATTGATACCTATTGTGCGATCCTCGTTAGCGAGATTGTGCGGCGCTAGATATCCTAGCTCTGAAGAAATGTCGTGCGAAACCCCAGAATCCTCAGACTCTAAATCAGATAGCGCCGCCACCTCTTCCTCTGTTAACTGTCTGCTGTCGTCCGCCACAATTCCACCTTATTTCACTGAACCACAAACTCTGTGAAAAATACTTCCTCGACACCACCGAAATCCTCGTATCTCTCAAGGACACTATTGGTTGCCATTTTTAGATCCTCGGCTAACTTTTTGCGAAAGTCATCTTTGGCCAGCTCTGATTCACTGACTTTTCGCAGCACATCGAGCATTTCTGATCTGACTGCAAACGCATGAGTTTCCATATTGGCGATCACTCTATCATCATAATGCGTCATAATCGCGACTTTAACTTGCATCACTTTTCTAGAGTTCAGGATATTCGCTACCAAAGGTGCCTCGATCTCGAGATATGAATTCTTGAACCTCTGTAACTGCGGTGCGTCAATCGACACTTTATCTGGACCGCGCGCCAGCTCCTCGGCTCTGGAACGAGCTTGTTCCGCTTCCTGCTCCAATTGCTGAACTGCTTTCTCGATTTCTTCGTCTTGTTTAGCATCGAAAAAACCCAAGAAGTAAGCAGTGATGCCAACGCTTAGGGCCATCATAAAAATAAAGATGAAAGCGATTAACACATACCTAAGAATCGGCGGTTTTGCTTTAACAACTTCATCTGTGTCTTCATCTGCCATAAACCGCTACCCCCTTCTGTCAAACCCAAAGATCAATATTCAAATTGCTAAAATCAATAACATGACTTTCTGCTACAGCCTCTTCTCCCGTCGTTGCAACCAACTTGTCACCACTTTCCCCTGCCACCTTAGCTGGTCGCCCGGTGCTCGCAGTATCATCTCGCAATGAGCGCTCAGAACCACTCGCCACGTCTAAGCTCGACAAATTCACGCCGCTACTCATCAAAGAATCTCGGAGTCTGTTGATACCTTCGCTCAAGATATCTCTGGTAACACTATTGGCAGAACTTAAAATCGCGTCAAGTTTTCCATCGCGATACTCCATAATCACTTCGATTTTCCCGAGATCACGAGGCTTGAGATCGAATTCTAACTTATAGGTTCCGTCTTGGACTTTCGAAACAAAACGTTGAGCGAGCTCGGCCGAGAACCGCGATAGGAACTGCTCTTTTACAGATGCATTTTGTTGATCTTGCGCCACGAACTGAGTCAGATTTGCGCCTCTCTGGGCCTCAGCCGCGAGCGGACTGACTTGCCCTAGGCCACTCGCGGGCTCCGCATGCATTCCCGAAAGAGGAGTAGCAATGCTGCCCAAATTAATCGCGGTGACCATCTCTGCAGACCTTGCTGGGACTAATATCTCCGTGGGATTAGGTCTGTAAACCGAGGCGCCGGGATCTCTGGATTCAGCATGCTTAGAATACTCAAGAGTCTTAGTGGCTATTGCCGATCTACCCGACTCTTTACTGAGGCGTTCTGAGCGCGACTGCATACTCAGCTGGTAAGCCAACGTGACTTCTGTTCTGCTGGCCTCGTCTCCCTGCCCGATAGACGCAAGACCAGTAGCGATTGGCACCGCTTGACCCGGGGTCTGGTTAGGTGAGACTGACCGTGTAACAGCCACATCAATTCCTGGGTCAACTCGTCTCATATCCCCATCACTGCCAACCGCTATATTTGGTTTGACCGTTACCTCTGGCGCAGACCCAGGGACCCCGCTGCCATATCGCAAGGCGTCGTTGGTGCTGAGGTTTAGAGACATCGCCTCTGGTATCGCAGCGGCCGGAATAGTCGGAGCGCTAGTAGTGCTAAGAGCGCTAAGAGCGCTTGGCGCAGTCATACTGGCTTTAACCGCTACATCTCGTTGTGCCAGCCCAGAAGTTTGCGCCGCTCCAAGAGAGGTGCTGGCATAGCGCAAAGCGTCGTTGGCGCTGAGATTTACAGACATCGCCTCGGGTGTCTCAGCGACTGGCACAGTAGGGGCGCTAGTAGTTCTAAGAGCGCTTGGCGCAGTCATACTGGCGTTAACCGCTACATCTTGTTGTGCTAGCCCGGAAGTTGGCGCCGCTCCAAGAGGGGTGCTGGCATAGCGTAAGGCATCGTTGGTGCTGAGAGTTACAGACATCGCCTCTGGTGCGTCGTCGACAGACATAGCTGCCATGCTGGGAGCTCTCAAGGCGGTCACGCCTGGCTGAAGCGATAAGGCCTGAAATGCTGCGCTACCACTAGATGGCAGAGAGCGCCCGTCAGAAGCCAAAGATTTTGCCGCATCACCGTCAAACAACTGAGATATCGTACTAGACGATAGACCCGCTTCTCGCCCAAAAGCCATTGCTTCTTCAACTGAAGCTTTTTCTCCAATCACAACTAAATCGAAACTATCACCATCTATGACATCTAAGGACACTGATTGCCCAAGTCTGTCAAAAATACCCGATTGAGTCTCTGCTCCGACCTTAACGGCATGATTTGCCGCTGTCGGCAAAGTATTGCCAGATTGGCGGATTTTTTCAGCCGCCAATGTCTCGCCCACGATGCGCTTAAAGTCTGCACCCGTTTGTGCCTGAGGCGACTTAGAATCGCTGATCTCGGTACTTTTCGACCCAGCAGTCAATCCTTTGATCACCGAACCTATTATGGAGTCCACTTGCCTCAATCCTCTTACATTGCATCGACACTGTTATCTATGCACAAAGCGTGCCAGCACTATCGGAGCGGCCGAGCCATGATGATCCTATCATCTAACTCAGCATCTTCTTGACGTCGTAACTTTGCTCTTTCGGAGAGTTCGATCGACTCTACCAACTTCTCATACTTCTTTTTCTCTTTCATTAAGTTGTTCAGTTTTACCGTCAAGCCAGTTAAATCATCTTCTATTACGCTGAGGTCGTCATAACATTGCTGCTTTAGCACACTGAGCCGGGCAAGGAAATCGCGCGAAACCTTCAAACTGTATCCTACATATTCTTTCTGGAGAGCTCTCTCATCATCAATAGCATCAATTGCTTCTTGGAGAGATTTTAACGAGCCATGGACAGAGACCCTCTTTTCTTCACTAGACCGGATTTCCAGTAACAACTCAGACTGAGCGTTAGCAATTTTTGCTATCACGGCAGTCCATTTCTGCATCGCTTATGACTCACCCATTAGGGCCAGAAGACTTTCCGCCGATTCATCCATGCCAGCAGCCAAATCGACCGATTGTCTCGCAAACTTAACCATACTGGAACGCATCCTTACTGCCACATCCAGACTTTCGTCTGCGCCAGATTTGTACGCACCTATGTTTATGATGTCTTTATTTTGCTCGTACAAAGACCAATACCTACGGTATCTCGTTGCCGCGTCAAGCACCTCGTCTGATACTACTTTCGCTGCCAACCGAGAAATAGATCCGTTAAGATCAATCGCTGGATAGTGCCCGGCATCCGCTAACTGCCTTGATAGCATTATTTGCCCGTCTAAGGTCGCTCTCGCTATCTCTACGATAGGGTCCATACCCTCATCATACTCAGCCAAAACCGTGTATATCGAGGAAATACTCCCGGAGCCGGGTCGACCCATCCCTCCGCGCTCCATTAACTTGGGAAGTTCAGTGAACACTGACGGGGGATACCCTTTACTTGTCGGAGGCTCTCCAACTGCGAGTCCAATCTCTCGTTGCGCATGAGCCACACGCGTTAAACTGTCGCAAAGTAGTAAAACATTCTGACCCTTATCTCTAAAATACTCGGCTAAGATATGGCATACCTCTGCCCCTCTTCTACGCATCACTGCAGTTGTATCGGAGGTCGCGAGAACAATAATTGCCTTTCTCAATCCTTCCGGACCAAGCGTATCTTCGATGAACTCACGTGCTTCCCGCCCCCGTTCGCCGATAAGACCGACAATGACAACATCGGCATCCGTATGCTTGGTAATCATAGCCATCAAAGTACTTTTACCGACGCCAGAACCAGCAACTAATCCAATCCTCTGACCCTTTGCCATCGTTAACAAAGCATTTATGACTCGCACACCAACATCAAGTGGCTGATTTATGCTCGCTTTCTCAAGAGGTGGGATTTTTGACCCGGAGAAGTGTGTCGCGTTTCGCGAATCACGTGTTACCTGCTGCGAGTCGATGATTTCTCCGAGAGGATTGATCACACGTCCTAACAGATCATCACTTACGGATAGCCCAACACTTTCAGAAAAAAACCTCACTCGACTCCTACGAGACAGTCCGGTGGTCTCATGATACGGAATCAGCTTAATAGTCTCTTTATCGAAAGACACCACCTCAGCAAGAACTTCTGGATGGCCACCGCTCGGATCATCGATAACACACATCGCTCCCATTCCAGCGACAAAACCCTGACTTTCAATAATATTCCCAGTTACACTGAGGACTAGTGACGACCGCTCAGCGTCTACCGACCTGAGGTCGCGCTTGACCCAACCCATCTCAAAATCAATGCCCATCAGCGACAATCTCCGAGATGCGTTGACTCAATAACGCAGCATCTGCTGTTAGCATTTTTTCCACCACGACCTCGTCGAAGCTAATTCGGATATCACCGATTGACAAAGAGGGATCAACCTTTATCGTGACGCGATCATTAAAATCCAAAGTCAACCCAGACTGCGCGAACCACTCTTCAACCTGGCCATTCAACTCCACAACGACAGGGACCTGCTCTTTAATACAGGCTTCCTCTATCACAGATTTGTAGAAACGACTCAAAAGCGAGTCATCAATCGACAATTTTTCCCGCACAAGGGTCTCTGCGACGAGAGATGTCAGCTCCCCCAATTGTGACCAGAGTGGAGGCATCGCTTCTAGCTTGGCTCGAATATCCTCCAAGACTGACTCGCACCCGTGGAGGTTCTCGGCTTGAAGTGATCGTTCCTCCGCCTCGAGCCGGCGACCCTCCGCGAGACCAGCCAGAAAGCTCGTGCTCTCTAAATCTGAGTCTACAGACAACTGCTTCTCGTCTTCGAGCTCCTGACCTTCGTCTATCTCAGAGTCCGAAAAAATTTCAGCGTCCTCTTCGGATTCAAATTCGAGCACCTGTGAACTCTTGTTTTGCTCAACCCCCGACGGCACTGCGGGCACAATTTCCTCATCAGATGCCAACCCAAGCTCCAAGCTAATATTATCAACAGTCGCTGCTGCGGGTGCCAATGGAGCGATGGAATCCAAATCTGAGAACTGTTGCCAAGCAATCTTTTCAAAGCCACCGTCGGTCTCCGATAGATCGGCCAAAGTGGCGCTGGAAAAGGATTTGGCGCGCTTATTTGCGGCGAGGAGCTCAGTGAGCTGCCATGATACTGCACCACGGTTTGGATCTGGGTTAGACAAAGTCATCACCTCGTCCAGCGAGCACTAATTCACCAGCGTCTGAGAGCTTTCGTGCGAGACGCATGATGGTTTTCTGAGCATCCTCTACATCAGATATGCGCATGGGGCCTTTAGATTCCATATCATCAACGAACATTGCTCTGGCACGCTGAGACATGTTACCGAAGAACTTCTCCTTCACTTCTTCACCTGCACCCTTTAAGGCTACCATCAGCATGTCTTGATCAACATTGCGCATGAGAACCTGTATCGCCTTGTTATCTACCATCGAAAGATTATCGAAGGTGAACATATTATCTTGGATTTTTAACATGATGTCTTCATCGATTGCCGAAAGATCACCCATGATCTTGCTTTCAAGGTCGACTTTTACGAAGTTCATGATCTTGGCCGCCGTTTTGACACCACCAAAACTAGAGGACTTAGCAGATGAATTACTGGAGAACTGCTGTTTCATGATCCGCTCCAATTCTTCCATTGCAGATGGTTGAACAGATTCCAGGTTCGCGACTCGCTGCAAAATCTCGGCTCGCTTTTCGGCCGGTAAGAAATTCAGAACATCAGCAGCAATGTCGTATTCCAAGACCGAGAGAATAATGGCGATGACTTGAGGATGCTCGCCAGAGATCATGTCGGTTATCGCCCTTGGATCCATCCACCTTAAGATCTCTAAGCCCTTACTTGAGGCACCTGGCAAGATTCGACCAAGAACCGTCGATGCTTTGTCTTCCCCCAGTGCTCTCTTAAACACCGTCTCTACATATTCGTTAGTCCCGAGCCCTAAGTTGGTTTGCTTCTTGATTGTTTGCACAAAGTCATCGAGGACGGCATTCACAGATTCTTGCGGGATATCGGCAACAGACATCATGGCAGAACCCAGAGCCTGCACCTCTCTCGGATTGAGATACTTGATAATATCGGAGGCTTGTTGCTCACCCAGCAATAACACAATGATCGCCGCTTGCTCTGTGCTCGTCATAGAAATGAACTCGCTATCAAGAGCCCCTGAAGTGCTTGATTTGTCTGCCATCATCAAATTCCTATTGTATGCCCACTCCCTACTTTAAGCCGGCTTGATCATTTTCTTGAGCACGTTAGCCACTCGTCCCGAGTCTTCGGCCACCAAAAGCCTGATGAGTGCCACTTTATCATCATAGGTGTTGGCAGTATCCAACATATCGGCTGATATCGACGATTTCTTGGGCTTGAGTTTCGCTTTGATTTCTTCGAGCGTCTCCCCTTTTTCAAGAGCTTCTAGTTCTGCCGGGGTGAGCTCTCCATCCTTCATCTTCTCTGCGAGAACGGCTAGGTCATCGACACTTGGTTTGGGCATATAGAATGCCATGATGGGTCTAACGACAAGAAGCAAGAGAAACAGAAACGCAATGACAGTAAATCCGTGCTTACCCCATTCAACGATCCCTTCCTGCTCCCACCATGGCGTAATAATCTCTATCGGAGCATCAATATAAAATGGCGCCGCGGCAATGTTAATGCTATCACCCCTTACGTCGTCAAATGGAAGAGCCCTTATCACGAGCCCCCTAAACCGCTCGATCTCGATGTCCATCTGCTCGTTGATCTGCTGCTCTGAAAACTCTTCCAACCCGACTGAGGTTGCGTTCACATCACCCGCACTGTCTGGTGCCAATCTCCCTTCTAATGGGGTCGAATTGGATGTGGTACCAGCAGCTTGTCGCAACTTTATTAATACTAAATCTCTCAGGGCCGACTCATTAAGCATAATAGCTGCGGTCAACCCTAAAACCCGTCCTGGCTGCTCTTTGACATATCTGACAGCTTTATCTAACTCGTAGTTGCGCGTTGTTTGAGTCCGCTGAGTAGTCTCTAGCCCTGCACCCGCACCAGCTGCCGCGCCGGTGGCCTCTAACTCTGGAGCATCAGGCGCTATGTTAGAAACGCCGCCGGGAATCCCAGCCGCAGCTTGCCCTATAACTTCGTCGTTACTTAATACTTCTGATCTGGTTTTTGGTCCGGTTCCGCTTCGATCAAATTCTTCAAAAGTTGACTCTGTCTCGGTAAAGTCTACATCCACATTGACAATGCTCTTGACATTACCCTCGCCCAAGACCGGCATTATCAAGTCCACAATCCGACCTGACAGCTCCGCTTCCATACGTCTTTCAAAATCGATGTTTTTCTGTGTTCCGAGACTATCGTCGCTGCTATCTGATGACAGTAAGATTCCATAGTTATCAACTACGGTGACATCGGTCGTTGACATGTAGGGAACGCTCGAAGAAACCAGGTGGATGATGGACTGGACCTGTGGCTGCGTCACCACCCGGCCAAAATAGGGTTTCACAACCACCGAAGCTTTAGATGGCATCCGCTCTCGCACGAAAACGCTTTGCTTGTTGACCGCTATGTGGACTCTGGCACTCTCGATGGAATCTATCTGGCTTATCGTTTTTGCGAGCTCTAGCTCCATTGCGTTGTTATATTGGACCTGTTCCATGAACTGGCTTTGCGTCATAGACGCGTTTTCATTCAGCGCGCTATATCCCCCAGCAATGGCAGACCTCGGGAGACCTTGTGAAGCCAAGAACAACTTGGCTTGCTGATATGATCCATCTGGGACTTCTATCATTCCTGACGCGGGATTAATCCTTACCTTGTACTGAGATGCCAGCAGAGCGTCGTATGATGCCTGTCGATCAGGCTCACTCATGCCATTGGATATCGAGCGGTAACCGGTTGAATTTAGCATTGAGCCAAAAATGACAAAAAGGAGTACCGCCAAAAGAACAGAAATCGCGGGCATTGAACGCTTCACGGCAGGCTGCTGGAGCACTCTCCTGACAGTTGGAGCGAGGCCCGTCGCTGTGGTGCTCAGCGCTGTATTTTGGTTCGGCTCCGACGCCGTTTTAGAGGAGCCGGCACCGCCCGCATCATCCTGACCAGAAAGACTAGGGACACCAGCCCCGCCCCGATTCGAGGCGTTGTCGATCATAACAGTTTCCATAATTCACCTGCTCGCATTAAACTGGCATACTCATGATATCTTGGTATGCCTTGAGAACTTTGTTTCTTATTTGAAGAGTTGCTTCAAAAGCAATCGACGCTTTCTGCGTGTCCAGAATAACCTGAGTCAGCGGCATGTCCTCTGAGTACTCGAATGATGCCCTGGTTTCGCTAGCTTGCATCTGCTGCGAATTGACATCCTTGATCACGTCCATGATGCTGTCAGAAAACTTACCCGTTGTAGCGGAAGATTCCAATCCAGAGAAAGCCGCGAGCTCCGAAGATTTTCTGTGCACTTCCTGTGCCTGCTGCAAAAGCCCTAGAACTCCATTGACAGTCTTATCGCTTATCATGAACCAAACCCTCCGATCGCTTCAGATCTCTGCTCTGTAACCATAGATCCAAATTGTTTGAACTTTTGCAACTTATGTCTTAGTGTCCTCGGGCTAATCCCTAGAACAGCCGCCGCCTCTTCCCGAGTACTCGTCTCTTCGATGGCCCTGAGGATCCACTGCTGCTCCAGCTCCTCTTTACTCGCAGACAGGCTTGATACCGAGCCCTGAGGCACGTCTGACGTCGCTTGAAGGCTCGAACTCTCGGGATCTGGGCTCTCGTCAATGAAGCTCACAGAATCGAACACAATATGTTGTGGCTCGATGACAGCGGCAACCGCCAGAACTTTAGCGCGACAAATCACGTTCTCAAGCTCACGAACATTACCAGGCCAACCGTAAGAGATTAGCTTCTGTATCGCTTCCTCCGTGAGTTCGGCAACGCAACCTCCGATCAGTAATGAGGATGCACAGAATAGTGCGATGTTTTTGATATCTTCTGTCCGCTCCCTCAAGCTCGGTATTCTGATGTGGAATGCGTTTATCCGGTAAAACAAATCTTCTCTAAACTTTTTCTGCTTGACCAGCTCATGGAGATCCTGATTAGTAGCAGCGAGCACTCGAACATCGAAGCTGTGCTCCTTGTGCGCTCCCACCCTCGCTGACCGTCGCTCCTGCAACAACCTGAGGAGTTTTGGCTGGACATGAAGAGGAAGCTCACCAACCTCGTCCAAAAAAACAATCCCGCCATCAGCCTCCTCAAATACTCCAGGCTGATCTTTAACAGCACCGGTAAATGCGCCCTTGCAATGCCCAAACAAAAAACTTTCTACTAAGTTTTCAGGAATTGCGGCGCAATTAACCGCGATAAAAGGCTTTCTTGCCCTCGCAGACATTTTGTGGAGAATGGTGGCCACGACTTCCTTCCCTACTCCTGACTCACCCGTGAGCAAGGTAGACACCTCGACCCCTGCAACGCGCTCTATCAGCGCCAACATGCTTTTGCTTTTGGGGTCACTGAAAATCATGGATTTTCGCGTGCCCTCTCTGCTAGATACTGCCCCAATGAGCTGTTGAACTTGAGTAGCCAAAAACAACCACGCATCGGAATCACTGGTATTTTCTGGAATAGGAAATACCCTTTCGCAGCCCATACGACCGAGGAGCAGCGCCAGCTCGATGGCATTCCGCGGAATCAAGAACACACTGCTTTTGAACTCAAGAGACTCAGCGAGTACATAGAGCGATGCCTGAGACTTCATGACCTCATCACCAACGCAGCAGACTGTGCAAGAGGGCTGCATTACTTCACGACTCGAAAGATTATCGAGAGAGACCTCTTCTATTGCGAAGTCGTGGCCTAACGACTCAAAAGCCCCCTTGAGATGACCCGAGAAATCGGAGCCGTTGAACATCTGTAACAATAAACACTTCACTCGAACTTGATCTCGCTATGCATTTTTTTGTTTCCATGCAAATCATGCGCCAATAAACATTAGTGGCTGAAAATTAAGGGAATTTTTGTTTTTACTCTGCTGGGCTAAGCGGCGTGTCGGTTTTCCGACACAAGGAGAATCCTACAAAATTTCATACCTATTGATCTTATCGATCAGCGTCGTCCGGTTGACCTTTAACAGTCGGGAGCACTCTGACACATTGTAATTAACCAGTTTGAGCGCAGACGAGATGAGCCGTTTTTCTATTTCGGTCATCGACTGTTTTAAGCCCTCCGACACATCGAGATCCTCTAAACCAATCCCGATCCACCGATCGAAGTCTTGGAGTGTATGAAGAGAATCTGTTTCACTTTGCGCAGCCGCAGAATCGTAGTCAGCAGCGTTCAAACCGATACTTTCGAGGTCGGGGAGCGCAGAGCCAGATCCGATCGCTGCCACTTCACTAATGATTGATCGCATACCCGGCGGGATAAATTGTTGTGAGATAGATCTAACGTTAATTTTCTGCCCAGGGTAAAAAATCGACAACCTTTGACAGAAGTTTTCTAACTCTCGGACATTGCCCGGCCAATCGTAGGTCATGATTAGTGCACTAGAGTAGGGGCAAAGGCTGATCGGGGGGTGACTAGACGCATACTTATTCGCAAAAAACTCGAAGAGATCGGGGATTTCCTCCTGCCGCTCGCGGAGATCAGCAACGAAAAGAGGCACCACATTTAATCTAAAGAATAAATCTTCTCTAAAAGAGCCTACTTTTATAGCTTCTTCCATATCGAGATGCGTTGCCGATATTATTCGCGAATCTGTCTGTATCTCTTTGTCTGCACCAAGGGGCCTGACCCTCCCATCTTGGATAATACGAAGAAGTTTGACCTGCAATTGCTCAGGCATATCGCCAATTTCATCAAGGAACAGTGTCCCACCATGAGCCTGACGGAATCTGCCTTTATAGTCAGATATTGCGCCCGAAAAAGCACCTCTGACATGTCCGAATAACTCGCTCTCAAGCAGATCGTGTGGTATCGCGGCACAATTCACTGCAACGAACTCACCCGAAGCCGCGCGATCGGACGATCGATGAATATACTGGGCAACAATTTCCTTACCCACCCCAGAGGAACCGCGTATTAAGACCGGCGCATCGGTATTCGCAATCTGAGAAACTAAGCCCTTAAGCTCGAGGGTCTGCGAGGATGAGCCAATCCAACTATTAGACATAAGCACCAATCAAATTTCAGCTTGAGAGTGTTTCGCCGCAATAACGGAATGCAGTGCGGCTAGAACCCCCAAAGTTAACACAAAGGTCCGCATTCCAAAAATGAATAATTAGACTCTCCAAAACCTCCCAAAATTTCCGATCATGCCTATATAGTTTGGTATACCCCCCATGACCTCCTGCCTACCCCTATAGGCTATGGAGTCAAGTGGCACTAATAGTAGCACCACCAATTCTCTTGAACCGCTACCAGCATATGGCAAACCAATGAAAATACGCAATGCTTTTGTTGCTGTGTCTATGAACTGCTAGAGCACCCGGGCACCATCCTTCCCAAAAATTTCAATGTTTCAATACATCATGCTCACGCTGTGTGCACGGTTTTGTCACGCCATCGCCTTTTTCATCGTTCAAACACTAACACCTCAGAAGTCGTAACAATAATTACACAAAACCGTCACGTTAATGACACGCCTCTGAAATAAAAATGTAGCGTAAATGTCACTTTGTAATAAAAGTGACATAATTTAACGATAGGATCCCGCCATCGATAAAGAGACCATAATTATGCGCCGCTCACTCCCACTTGCTCTTGTCCTCGCATCAGCACACACAATCGCCGCCGGTAGTGACGATGTGGATGCACTCAAATCCGAGTTAGATCAACTCAAAGCGCTGGTTATGAAGCTTGAGCAACGCCTTGCCGATGTCGAAGGACAAACAATACCGGTTGAGGATTTGACCGCCTTAACCAAGCTGAACCCCGTCGCCGTAAAATCAGCACAAGAATCACGAGTGACACTGGCGAGCGATTTTCGCCTGCGCTACGAATCTATTGAGAAACAAGGCTCAGATCGGCGTGAGCGCGAGCGCTTGCGTGCGCGCGCGTCGCTCACCTACAAAGGTGATGACTTTACTGGCGTATTCGCGTTAGCCTCGGGTGGCGATAGCCCAACATCAACCAATCAGACCCTAGGCGGTGGCGGCACCAGCAAAGCTCTGCAGCTTGATATGGCGTATGTTATCTACCCCTTAAATGATCAAGTGAACGTGCTTGCGGGCAAAATGAAAAACCCACTGCATCGCCCAGGCAAATACGGTTTGGTGTGGGATTCTGACTACCGTCCAGAGGGTGTGTTTTTGACAACCGAGACGGGTGACTTTGAATTGACCGCCGGCAGCTTTTGGCTCGAGAGCGACAGTAAGAACGGCAATGAACGCGCAGTCTACGCTTTGCAAGGGATGTACAAAGCCCAAGTAGGCGACACGAAGTTAAACCTTGGTTTGGGGTATTTCGAAGCCAATCTCTCTGGCGACAAAGCCTTTTGGTCGGGTGACACCATCAAACTGGGCAACTACCAAGACTGCAGCAATGGATCCTGTGTTTTCACGAACGACTACCACGTCATTGAGGCATTCGCAGAAGCCAACTTTACCAGCAGCGTCAACGGCTTTGCGCACTGGATCGAAAATACCGAAGCGAATAGCGACAACACGGGCTACGTGCTTGGCCTCAATATTGGTAAAGCAAAAAATGCTGGCGACTGGGCTTTTCAGGCCGCTTGGCAGAATCTTGAAAACGAAGCCACGGTCGCACTGCTCACCGATTCAGATTTCGCGGGTGGCGGTACCGGGGGCGAAGGGTCACAGTTAACGCTGAGCTACAAGGCAAGCTCTAGCCTCGCTATTAACCTGTTGTACTCGGATACCGAAAGAACCACCTATATTGACCCAAACCCGCTGGATTACAAGCGCCTGGTTCTAGATTTTTCGATGAAATACTAGCCACAAAAAAGCCCCGATCTTGCGAAAGACCGGGGCTTTTTATGAGTGACCTCTCAGCTTAATTAGCTAAGCGCTATCGACTGAACGTGGTTACCCACATCTTCGGCGTTGTCGGCAATATCGCCAATCCATACCAAGACTTCGTACAAAAACATGGCTTCGACTGGCGACAGGTCTTTCTCTAGCTTAAACAGCTGCGCACGCAAATCGCTTTGCATGGTATCGGTTTGCCGCTCGGCTTCATCGATTCGAGCCAAGGCCGCTTCAACACGCTCTAGGTTGTTTTGTCCGAACCCAGACTTCACGTAGATATCCAGTTGATTAACGGCTTCTTTCGCGTAGCGAACCGCCTCGACGGAAGTTCTTACGAAATCGAGCACCCCAGCGCGCATAGGCTTTGGAAACCGCATTCGACGCCCGACAATAATGCCGGCGATGTCTTTCGCGCAGTTAGCAATTTTGTCTTGCGATGTAATCAGGCGTAACAAATCGGTGCGCGATACCGGCATCATCAAGCGCTTTGGCATATTCTTGCGAAACTCGGCTTTTAATTCATCGGCGCGATGTTCACTGGCTACCACAGTCTTATGAAGCTCTGCGGCTTGCTCCCAGCTTTTGCTGAACTCGGCTTCTAGAAATGGTATCAACGCCTCGGTCGCTTCCAGCGTAGCGGCGATGTGTTGGGTAATGGTTTCGATTGGTGACTTAACCAGCAAATCAGCAATAGGCATTCTAATCGACATTTTTCGCTCCGTACTCTCACGAGTATGATTAAAAAGGTAAGGTTTTTAGGAACCTACAAGCGGTTCTTAGACGCATTGTAACAAAACTGTAAACTAATTGTAATACTTGTCACAAAGGGCAGTATTACCATGATGTTAATTAATATCCGCCGCCACAGCGCAATTGCGCCCTGATTTTTTGGCTTGAAACAGAGCGTCGTCGATCTTAGTGATATTACGATCGATACTCACCACAGGGTTCAACAAACCGAAGCCAAAACTTGCAGTAACCTCAAGGCCGCTACTGAATGTGGCTTCAGAAATCGCTTCACGTAAACTATTAGCCAAGGCCTTCAGTCCACGCTCATCGGCATGCAGCAATCCGCTTCGCTTCAATTGCTTAAAGATTCGCTGCCCCAACTCGTCACTCGTGGCGCCCAATGGGAACAAGTCTAACTGCATCATTTGTTCCGTTACGGCCGCCTCGTACCGCAGAGCCGGCGCGCTTTTTTGCTGAGAGTAACGCGTCAAAATCATGTCTATGACTGCATCGACATTCTCGAGCGCATATTCCCAACCACGGTTCGTGGCCTCAACAAACCGCTGTGTCTGCTCCGGGTTTTGGACCACGGCATTTTGGGTCGCCAGGACACTCACCGCGCTACTCACAAAACCATAATCCGCCGGATCAATCACGTTGTAGGCTACGCCCAAACGATCAAGCTCGTAGAGTTGATTCGAGCGAAAAGCGCTCATGGCATCGACCTTACCCTGGATAAAGTCATCGATACTAAAGGTGTGCTCACGAATATCGGAATTGGTGGAGTTAACGTAAAAGTGATTCAGCAGGAGTGCGAGCGAGCTATAACGAAACTCATCGGTCGTGCCCATAATACGCTTGCCAACCAAATCGCCGGGAGTCCGAATCGACGGGTGGGTTACAAAAATTAAAGGTGATCTCTGAAAGTAGGTGGCTAGCACCACAACCGGCGCAATGTGGCCACCGTGTACCACCAAGTTAGAGTTATGCACCACATAATCCGCATCGCCCTGTATCAGCGACAAAACATTGTCGACCGATGGCTCGTATTCCACCAAGTCGACATCCAATCCGGCCTCTTGATAATAGCCCAGCTCTTTGGCGGCGATGAAGCCTGCGAATTCGAATTGATACTTCCATTCAAGTTGAACGCGAACGTATTGCAAATCGTTTGCAAACACAGTGTTGCAAAAAAACAACAGAACTAGGCTAAGTCTAAACTTCATCGGCGCTCCACGAGATTGAAATAAGTGTAAAACGAAAACTTCTAATTGGCATTAAAATGAACGCCTCAGTAAAAATGCTTACATTAACTTACACTTTAAACACTCCATTAACGCCTGAGACCCCGGTATCAAAAATAGGCGAATTCAGGCAAACTCGACGGCATTGTCTTTGCAGGTTAACTATGAGTGTCGGAATTTTAATACTCGCCGCGGGGCGCAGCCGCCGTATGGGAACCGACAAACGGTTGCTGCCCTGGCGGGAAACGCGGCTACTTGAGCGATCAATACAGCTGTGCCGCGACAGCGGTTTGAGCTACCGTATTGCATTGAGCTGTCGGGAAGACGACGATCTTATCGCGCAAAGATTTGAACCAAATTGTATTCGCATTAAGGAATCAGATCTGGGCTTGGGTCACACACTTGCTCACGCCATTGGCAGCTTACCTCGGTCTTGGAGCGGCGTTATCGTGCATCTCGCTGATATGCCCTTGGTGCAGGTATCGACCTTTCAGACAATTGCGCACGAACTGCAAAAGCACCCGATTGTGATTCCAAGCTATCAACAGCAGTGGGGCAACCCACGCGGTTTTTCGCAATCACTGTGGCCCGAACTGGCGTTACTAAGGGGCGATCAAGGCGCTAAAGACTTAATCAAAAAGCACTCAGATTTGTGCCATGTGTTAGATCTTACCGATGCTGGCGTCTTAGTCGATATCGATACCCAAAAAGACTACCAAACCTGGCAGCATTGACCATCTCTCGTTCTGATTACGCGACGCTTAGACAACTGTGAGCGGACTGACTCATAGCACCGCGCTTAAGCTGGGTGAGCTGAGCCAAGATCGACACCGCAATTTCCATCGGTGTTTTGCTGCCAATATCGATACCCACGGGCGCGTGAATACGCGCAAGTGCCTCTTCACTTAAACCTCTTGCTCGCAACCGTGAGCTGCGATTCGCACTTGTACGTCGTGAACCCAAGGCACCAATAAAGGTATAGGGCATATCTGCAGCGGCAAACAAGGCGTTATCATCGATATCGCGGTCATGGGTCAGGGTAATCAAACTGGTGTGTGAATCGGCGTAGCCGGCGAGCTGATCGATTCCTCTCAACACCTGAACACTCACGTCAGGGCCCCGCCATTCGTCGACCTTATCCTGACGCGGGTCAAGCACAATAATCTGATACTCCATTTGTAGAGCAAGCGCTGACAGGGTCTCAGCCAACTGCCCCGCCCCGATCAACACTAAACGATGCTCTGGACCTAACCGGTGCACACCGCAGGTTTGCTGCCAAGCAACCGCCGGCGAATTCGACATCGAGGTGGTATTCAAGGAGCAGTGGTAAGGCTCAAGTTTGATGGCTCGCTCGACAAAATGTCGAGCCACAAGTGTAGCGTGCAATTCCTGCAGCCAAGGTTCATCACGCGCTCCCAGTGCTTCGACTAACAGCGTTAATTTACCGCCACAGGGCAGCCCATAGCGCTCGTTATCATCGGCATCGACGCCATACTTGGTTAATCTTGCCGTACCTGCGGGAAACTCTCCCAACTGCAAACGCTCGATCAGGCACTCTTCAACACAGCCGCCCGAGACTGACCCTAAAGTCGCCATCTCGCTATACACCATCATCGAGCCTAGAGGTCGCGGCAGCGACCCGGTGATTTCAACAATAGTGACCAGCCAAGCATCAAGCCCCTGGCGAACCGCTTTAAGCGCTGCTCCGATAATCTCCGCTTGTGTGACCAGAAGCTTAAGCGACATTAAAACCCTGCTTCGCAACCGGTAATTCACGCACACGTACACCTACAGCCGCATAAATGGCGTTCGTTATCGCGGGCGCAATGGGCGGCGTACCGGGCTCGCCTGCACCCCCAGTAGGCGCACCGCTGTTGAAGATATCGACCTCAATTATTGGGCTTGTCGCCATGCGAACCGATGGATAATCGTGAAAGTTTGACTGTTTAACCGCACCGCCTTGGATCTCGATGTTACCGCTCAAGGCCGCCGACATGCCGTATAAAATGCCCGATTCCATTTGCGCTCGATAACCATCGGGCGACATGGCAAAACCCGGGTCCGCCACACAAGCGACGCGATGCACTTGTAATCTGCCATCTCGCACCGAGACCTCTGCCACTTGACCCACAATCGACCCAAAACATTCGTGTATCGCGATACCTCGACCATGACCTTCGGGCAGAACCTGCTGCCAGTTAGACAGTTCTTCTAAACGGTTAATAATGGCGAGGTGGCGCGGTTTGTCTTGCAGTAACGCTCGACGAAACTGCAGCGGATCTTGCTTGGCTGCGTGCGCCAACTCGTCAATCATCGACTCGGTAAAGAAAGCGTGCTGCGAGTGATCGACACTGCGCCACGGGCCTGTTGGAATGGGCATTGGCTTTTCAACCGAACCAATCCAGACATTGGGGATGGCGTAAGGGATATGCGGAGCCTCGTGTGGCTCACCTTTGTTCACGAACAGATTACGCCACGCCACAGGCTGACCCTTCGAATCAATCTGTGCTTGAAAACGGCTGCTAAACGCTGGGCGATAAAAGTCGTGCTGCATGTCCTCTTCTCGAGACCACACCAGCTTTATAGGGCTACCCGCCTGCTGCGAAATTTTGGCGGCTTGCACGATGGTATCGTAAAAGGAACGACGCCCAAAACCCCCTCCCATCAGATAATTGTGAATGATGATATTCTCAGCCGGAATACCCAAGGCTTCTGCAACAGCGTGTTTGGCACCCAAGGGGTTTTGACTGCCCACCCAAATTTCGCAGGTGTCACCCACCACCGAGGCCGTCGCATTCATAGGTTCCATACACGCGTGCGCTAAGTACGGTGTTCGATACGTCACATCCAAGATAGAACTGGCGTGCGCTAGCGCAGCATTTGCATCACCAACATTGACTTCGGGCTCTATTTCATCGGACGCCAAAGCGGCATCAATCGCGGACTCGAACTGCTCAAAAATTGCGGCTTGATCTATGCTGCTGTTCTCGTGCTGCGCCCAACGAATATCGACGGCATCTAAGCCCTTTTTGGCATTCCAGTACGAGTCGGCGACCACTGCCACGGCGTCATCCAATGCAACCACCCGCTCGACACCTGCCAGCGTTAGTGCCGAACTTGAATCAAACGAATCGATCACGGCCCCAAATACTGGCGCTGCCTTAATCGTCGCCACCTTCATCCCGGGAACAGATACATCGATCCCGAATATCGCACTGCCGTCGACTTTGGCGGGCAAATCTCGGCGAGGGATGTTCTTACCCATCAAACGATATTGCGATACCTCTTTAAGTTTTGGCGAGTACGGTGGTGTCTTCTCACCCGCTGCAGCCGCGAAGTCTGAGTAAGGCGCGGCGATACTACCGTCACTCTTAAAGATCTGACCTTGATCTGTGCGAAGTTGCTCCACGGGCACATCCCAGACTTCGCTGGCCGCTTCTAGCAGCATTTCCCGCGCAGCAGCACCGGCAATACGCATACCGTATTCACCGGTGGTACGAATACTCATGCTTCCGCCCGTAATTTGCATGTGCATGGCCTTGCCCGCCTGCAGCGTCAGCCCCGTTAGGGTACCCACCAAAATCTCGGGCACCTGCATACCGCCGAATAAGTATCCGTAGCCCAACGCGTAGTTAGCATACTCATCTTCCGCGGGGGCTTCCAAGATGCTGACGTCGTCCCACTTTGCATCCAATTCATCGGCCAACATTTGGGCCAAGACGGTTTGCGCACCCTGCCCCATCTCCGAATGCGGCACGATCACCGTCACGCGATTGGCTGAGTCAATTTTCAGCCAGGTGTTCACCAGTACTTCATCAGGCCCCTCGACGTAGGGGCGAAGCTTATCGTTGCGATTGCCCGGGCGCAGTGCAACGCCCACCACTAATGCGCCCCCACCGATAACACCGGCGGTGATAAACCCTCTGCGCGTCCACTTACCCATTGGCCACCTCCACGGCAGGATCGAACATCTGCACACCAGCGGCTTGTTTTATGGCTGCGCGAATGCGCGAATACATACCGCAGCGACAGATATTCCCCGACATAGCCGTATTAATATCTTCATCACTTGGGTTGGGGTTAGTCTCGAGTAAAGCCACCGCAGATAAGATCTGGCCTGACTGACAGTAGCCACACTGTGGCACCTGCAAATCTAACCAAGCTTGCTGCACAGGATGCAATTGCCCGTCTTGCGCCAAGCCCTCGATCGTCGTGACTTGTGCGCCTTGAGCTGCCGCCACTGGAGTAACGCAGGAACGAATCGGCGCACCATTCAAATGCACCGTGCAAGCGCCGCACTGCGCGATACCACACCCGTATTTGGTCCCCGTTAGGCCGAGCGTATCGCGTATAAACCAAAGTAGCGGCGTATCGGGCGCGACATCCACCGAATACTGCTGTCCATTGATGGTGATTTGCATGAAAGTTCCTTATTCGTCTTTGTGGCTAAACTTGTACCTTGTTACGCCTCACGGAGCAAGATGGACGCTTAGTCCACCTGCAAAAGTATTTAGTCTTGATTTATAGCACAGATCTGGCGACATTAAGCGCCTAAACCATAACGATCCGATATTCGAGTTCTCAGCATGACCGAGTCACAAGTCATTGTGCTTGCGATACCCGTTTTCTTTGCCTTAATCGGCATGGAATTGTTGGTGGGCATTGCGCGCAACAAAAACACATACCGACTTTACGATGCCATGAGTAGCATAAGTGCCGGCATGCTCAGTCAGCTTGTGAATGTTTCTGTCAAAGCACTGGGCTTTGCGGTGTATGCCATGGCCTATCCGTACTTGGCACTGTCGCCCCTGTCGGCCGACGCCTTGTGGGTTTGGGTCGCAGCAATCGTTTTATACGACTTAGCCTATTACTGGAATCATCGCGCGGGCCATCGAATCACCGTATTCTGGGCGGCGCATGCTGTGCACCACCAAAGTGAAGACTACAACTTATCAACGGCCCTGCGGCAAACGAGCACCGGCTGGATGTTTGGCTGGATTTTTTACCTACCCCTTGCGGTGCTGGGCTTTCCACCCGAGGTCGTGGGCGTCGCTGGGTTGATCAACCTACTGTACCAGTATTGGGTGCACACCGAGCACGTCGGCAAGTTAGGTTGGTTCGACCGAGTGTTCTGCTCGCCCTCAAACCACCGTGTGCATCATGCCGTCAATGACGCCTACCTCGACAAAAACTATGGCGGCATTTTGATTCTGTGGGACCGATGTTTTGGAACCTTCCAGGAAGAAGATGAAAACGACCCCTGCCGCTACGGTACGCGCTCGCATTTACACAACTGGAGTCCACTTGCCGCCAACCTGCAAGTCTATCGTGAACGCTTCGCCGAGATGCGCGCAACCCAAGGCGTGGGCAACAAACTGGCATTGTGGTGGAAAGGGCCAGAGTGGCACGCACAATCCAAACCTGCATTTCAGTTTGATATCGACTTTATCAAATACGAACCGGAGGCAACGGGACCACAACAGGCACTTGCTACAGCGAGCTTTGTGCTGTGTTTAATCGCAGTTACCGCGCTACTTTGGTACGCCGAGCAACTTGGCGCTGTCGTGGTGTTAGTGGCGACATTAACGCTTGGTTTAATGATGCATGTGTTTACGCGGTGGCACAAATACCCCAGCACTAATTCAATCACGATAGAAAATCATTCCCAGGTGGAGACGACTTAACGAGACACACCTCGTCTGAAGTTTCGCACCGCATTTGCACTAAGAAATCTAACAGTTGCAGTTACGCTGAATATTGATGCCTGCCGCCACTAGCGGTTAGAGTGAGGCATCGCTGTTAATGATAAAAGGTAAAGCCATGAGCAAGTCCACACCCACTGCCGTAGTCACCGGCGCCGCGAGCGGCATTGGCCGCGCTATCGCCCTACTGGCCGCCGAGCGAGGTCACATCGTTATCGCGGTCGACAAAGATCAACAGGGACTCATGTCGCTCGAACCTGAGCTACAAACTCACAACGCTAAGGCGTTTTGCAGGACCATCGACGTTAGCGATGCCGATCAAATGACGGCTTTAGCAGACGAGGTTTTTGATCGTTTCGGACAGGTCAATTTACTGTTCAATAACGCCGGCATGGTTGTGAACAAGCCCGTCCTTGAGCAAAGCGTGGAAACATGGCAAAACGTCGTGAACGTCAATTTGATGGGCGTTGTTAACGGTCTGTTGGCTTTTGTGCCACGCATGATTCAACAGGGCTCGCGCGCCCACATCGTTAACACCGGGTCAGTGGCGTCATTTATTTCAGGTGCTGGTTTAGGGTCCTATACCGCGACCAAGATGGCGGTGCGCGGCATTACCGAAACCCTACAACAGGAACTCGCAGAAAAAGGCGCTGATATCGGTGTTTCTATACTGTGCCCGGGCCCAGTAGACACCCCCATCTTGGCAGGTTCTGGGTTGATCGCCGACAACCTGGAAAATGGGCCAATTGACGATGCTGGAAAAACCGAAGAGCCTGATTTAATGGAAGCCATCTCGCCAAGACGCTGTGCTGAAATTGTGTTTCGGGGTATCGAGGCGGGCGACTTTGCGATATTCACCCACCCAAGCTATAAGCCAGTTTGCCAGGCGCTCATCAATGCAACGCTTGGCCTATAGCGTATTGCTCAGCTACGCTTGAAAGAGGTCTCCATTTAAATGGGCCATAAGGGCCCTCACACTGTGTTTTTGGCAATTATCAGTAGGCTAAATCACGCTCTGAATCTCGGGTTACTTTATGGCACTAAGGTGTCCATCATTGCACCAAACAAGTGCAAACTGGGGCGCATGACGCACCAATCAAAAGCAAATACGTCAAAATAATCAATGCATATCAGACACTTATAGCAGATTAAAAAACTTTGGAGTATTCTCGAAAAAAATCGACCACAGAGTTCAAATAATGGCGACATCGTCTTGGCAACCCTACCAGCAAGATGAGCACTACGACGAGTTATTGACCAAAACGGGACGCTCACGCGCTGCCGCCAAGCGGGCAGTCCAGTTCTTGCGTAACTCATCTCATGAAGCTCTATTACAACGCCGAGCCGCGGCAGATCTCACCATCAAAGAAATGGGCGTGAGCTTCACCGTCTATAGCGATGGCGAGAATATCGACCGAGCCTGGCCTTTTGATCTGATACCAAGAATTATCCCAACCTCGACTTGGCAGCACGTGTCAAAAGGCTTGGTTCAGCGCAACAAAGCTCTCAACCGTTTTATCGACGACGTCTATAACCGGCAAAAAATATTAAAAGACGGCGTGGTACCCGCTGAGACCGTGCTCGAGTCGCCTAACTTTAAAAAGCCCTGCGTAGGGTTTTCACCCAAGCATGGAGTGTGGGCGAATATATGTGGGTCCGATCTAATTCGAGACCGCGACGGCCAATTCTATGTGCTAGAAGACAACCTACGCGTACCTTCTGGCGTCTCTTACATGCTCGAGAACCGCGAAGTCACCAAACGCGTGTTACCTGAGCTATTCGAACACTACAGCATCCGCCCGGTAGATGATTACCCAGCCAAACTCTTCCGAATGCTGGCATCGCTCTCCCCTCGATCAAGAGCAAAACCCTGCGTCGTTGTACTGACCCCGGGAATATTCAACTCCGCCTATTTCGAACACGCCTACCTGGCACAGGGCATGGGCGCAGAGTTAGTAGAAGGCGCTGACCTATCTGTCGATGACGATGATTTTGTCTACATGCACACCGTCGAAGGACCCGTTAGGGTTGATGTCATTTACCGACGCATTGACGATGACTTCATGGATCCTGAGGCGTTCCGCGAGGATTCCGCACTTGGCGTAGCGGGTCTAACACGTGCCTGGCGGGCCGGCAAAGTCGCAATCGCTAATGCCCCGGGAAGCGGCGTAGCGGACGACAAAGTGGTCTACGCATTTGTGCCCGAGATGATTCGTTATTACTTAAAAGAGGAGCCGTTACTCGCCAGCGTTCCGACTTACCTTTGTATGCATGAACAAGATCGGGAATACGTGCTGAATAACCTGGAAAAACTGGTGGTGAAACCGGCGAATGAGTCAGGCGGTTACGGTCTTATGGTGGGGCCTCACGCCGATACCAAAACCCACCGAAAGTTCGCGAAGTTAATCGAGGACAATCCGCGGAATTATATCGCCCAGCCCACGCTTTCACTGTCTACCGCCCCAACCTTCGTCGATCATACGATTGAGCCAAGGCACCTCGATTTGCGGCCGTTTATCCTTCAAGGGGCGGATACATGGGTCACCCCAGGAGGTCTCACGCGAGTCGCGATGCGTAAAGGCTCGCTTGTGGTCAACAGCTCGCAAGGCGGCGGAAGTAAAGACACCTGGATTGTGGAGGATACCCCATGATCTTACTGTCCCGCGTCGCTGAGCGCTTGTACTGGCTAGCGCGCTATTTAGAACGCGCTCAAGCCACTGCCAGACTCACCAAGTCCTTTACCCACTTAATCATGGATTTACCCATCGGTCAGTCGCCCGAATGGGACGTGTTAATCGAGACCTTCGACGCCCAAGAAGCCTTCAGCCAGCGGTTTAACGCTAACTCTGAAACGAATGTGATGCGCTACTTATTAGCACTGAATGACTCGACCAACAGCATACCTTTTTCAATTTCATGTGCCCGCGAGAACGTCCGAACCACTCGAGGCGTCCTCAGCGATGACGTTTGGGAGCACGTGAACGAACTGCACTTATACGTTCAAGAATATGCAAGTCAGTCGGTCGCCCGACGCAATCGATACGAATTTTTGGAGGAAGTCATCGCACGCACCCAACTGATTTTCAGTGCGTTTCAGCACTCGCTCAATCGTGACCACGTCCATCGTTTTATCACCATGGGTAGGGTCATTGAGCGCGCGGATATGGCGACGCGCATACTCGACACAGGTGCTAAAGCGATTCATCGTTTAGGGAAAAAAGCCCTCGCGGTTGAATCTTTACTGTGGGGTAACGTGTTAGAGTCTCAACTGGCACTGAGCGCTTACCGCAGGAGCTATGGGCCCGTTATTGATCGTGATACGACCGCCACATTTTTGCTTCAGTCTCTTAAATTTCCAAATTCGGTAGCCTTTGGTCTAAATGACATGATTGAACTGCTGGCACCACTCCCTAAAGCACAACCCGCCCTCAGGACTGTTCGAGCCGTTAATAAAGAGTTGGACCGGTTCAAAATAGCCAGTGCGGAAGTGAGTGAACTACACGAGTTTATTGACACGCTACAACTGAGACTGATGGAGATTGACGCGATCATTCAACACACTTGGTTTAATATGAGCCCCGAATGATTCAATCAACTTGCCAGTGTGGCGCCACCCTGTTCTTTGATAGCGAACGCTGTAGCCTGTGTGGCGCGCGCGTGGGCTTTGACCTAAACACCGGACTTGAGAGCCTAAAACCCGATGGTGAGGCATGGCGGTCAAGCGCCGGGCAGCACTACAAACTGTGTCGCAATACAACAGAGTTTGGCGTCTGCAACTGGCTTGTGCCTGAACACGACGTGCAAGATTATTGCCCAGCATGCCGCTTTAATCGAACGGTCCCCGACCAGTCCAAACCTGATAACCGACTGCTGTGGTGGCGAATGGAGCAGGCGAAAAAGCGCATGTTGTTTGGTATCTACCAACTCGGACTGTGGCCCGCCTTAGGTTGGACCAGCGCCGATGGCTTGCTGTTCGACTTTATTGAAGACGGACGCTCTAACTGGGACTTCGCCGAAACCTTTGTCACCACGGGTTTCGCCGGAGGCATTATTACCCTGAATATCCTCGAGGCAAATGATGTGGCCCGCAAGCAAGCGCAAGAGGATATGCAAGAGCGCTATCGCACCCTGCTCGGCCATTTTCGCCACGAAGTTGGGCACTACTTTTGGGGGCGCTTTGCTGAAAATCAGGCCTGGCTAGACCGTTTCAGAGAGCGCTTTAACGACGAGCGAGGCGATTATGGCCAAGCACTAGAGACCTATTACGCCACCGGCGGCGACCCAAAATGGTACCAAAAGTACATCAGTCGCTATGCCTCAGCCCACCCAGTCGAAGATTGGGCCGAAAGCTGGGCGCATTACTTACACATGATGGATGCGCTAGACACAGCGCATAGACAAGGCTTTATCCGCTCGGATCCTTTTGACGCAGACTTTGACACCAAACTCAGGCAATGGCGCAGTCTATCGGTGGCTTTAAACGAGTTGAATCGAGCGGTTGGCCACAACGACGCCTACCCTTTTGTGATCGCCGAACCTATTGCTAAGAAGCTTGAGTTTGTACACGACACGATTGCCGCGGCTAACGAATAGAATGAGCGTTACGAACAATCGTCATCAGCGGCATTTGCGTTAGCAGCACTGCAGGAATCCGTCAGCACAAACGGCCTTACTCGAACACCTCAGCAAGTGAAGGCAGACCGCTGAAGGCGTTAATCAAACTCTCATCCCAAGATTTGCGCAGCCTCACCAAGTAAGGGTGGTTCTCTTCAAGCTTGACGTAGGATGACAAAGGCTCCAGCGAATCCTTGCGGTAAAACCCACATTCAATCGGTGGACCAACCGTCGCGTTAGAACGCATGGTAGAGTCAACCGATACCAAAGCGCAGCGCATGGCGGTGTGTGGCTCGGTTTCACTGCGGATAATACGATCTAAAATCGGCTTGCCGTATTTGGTCTCGCCAATCTGCAAGAACGGATGCTCACCCGAAACAGTAATGTGGTTACCTTCTGGGTAAATCAAATACAACTCAGGGGCATGGTTGCCTATCTGCCCACCAAGAATGAACGTTGCCTCGGCATTAAAACCTGCATTCGGGCCACCGTTGGCGTATTTACTCTGTTCAGCGAGGCAAAGCTTACCCACGTAATCCGCGACTTCCGAAACATAGGCGGCTTGAGTGTAGTTACCTTCAACGCCATTTTCAGCGTCGCGCTGCATCTGTGCCACAACCGCCTGACTGGTCGCCAAATTACCCGCTGTTAGTAAGACAAGCTGACGATCACCAGCGTGCTCAAATCGGTGCATTTTGCTGTACGTACTAACGCGATCTGCGCCCGCGTTAGTGCGCGAATCAGAACAAAATACGAGTCCTTCTTGTAGGGCAATGGCTAAACAGTAAGTCATAAAGTTGATGCGATAATAAGGGCTGACAACGCCAACAAGAATACTGAGGCCCAAAGGAAATTACTACTCCCTGAGCCCCGCTTTTTCATTTATTTACCCTTAGCGATCCCAAGTCACTATCGAAGCTTATAAAGGCCGGTTTTACGCCTAAAGGATGACGCCGGCTAGGTCAATCTTTGGGCAGGTTCAACGATCCTGCGACCAACTTACATTGTGTGTTTATCCAACGCACGCAACCGACGCATGACCTCACCACAATACTCATCGGCCAGAGCTCGCAGCGCAGGATCTTCTATCTTTTTCGCAAGCTGAGCTGGATTGAGTAAAGCAGCGGCACGGTCTAACCATTCGACATTGGCAGTAAGTCCAAAAAACTCAGCGATATCGATCAGAGACTCTTTGGGTGAGGCCATAATGCGCTCAAAGCTCAGCGCCCGGTACTGCTCCTCTGTGAGCTTATCAACTGCTGCCAAGCCAGCGAGGGAGGTATCTCTGACGTTCTCTAAAAACGGCTCAAGTGGGACGGGGTGACGCATAACCGACGCCAGACGCTCAGACATAGGCCTGCGGTTATTCAAATCACTTTCATCCAAATCGGCCCATCGAATACCGTCATCGGTTTGCAAATCCAACATCTCGAAAGTCATAACCCGAAAATGATTGTGCTGCTGCATCGAGAGCGCCACATCCAAGGGGTCTCGGTACAGATACAGAAACTGTGCTTCAGGGAACAGCTCGAGCAAGGGATCAACACAAAAAATAGAGCCCCCACTGCGCTCTATCCAGATTAATTTGCCCGCCTTTTCGCACAACCATTCAAAAATAAAACGGTATTGGTCGGTCAGTAACTGAGTGGGCAGCCGCTTAGCCACAGCGATCAGTTCGTGAAACACAGGTTCAGGGTCGTCGAATAACTGCGATAGAGGAATCAGTAATATCTCTGGAAACACACCGTCTTTGTAACCCTCGGCGGTTTCGGGCAGGTTGTCGGGCCCACCCATGTACATAATTTCGGGCGTACGCAAATGATTCACAATACGCTTATATTCGCCGGCGCCGGCTTTGACCCCACAGTCGAGTAAATCGGCAAAATCCGCGCCCGATATTTCTCGTTGACCCAGCCTGTTGACGATATCCATCGACACCATGAACTCGGACAGAACAGCGACATCTGGGTGTAGATTCATCATTTTTGACAGTATGGTCGAGCCACACCGTCCCGTTCCTACAATAAATCGAGCTTTTTGATACGGCATCGCATAGTCCTTATTGGCCTTGCCTATTATTCTCTAATTTTTTAGCCTGAGCGGTAGTTAATGACCCGCCTCTAAAAACTAATCGCACATCGATGCGCTCTCAAGGACCAAACAGACTAATGGCTAATTCGTTACCCGCTGAAGACACGCTCGCCGTTCACGAACTGCTTGCACGTTACTGCCACGGCATGGACGCCGCACGCGCTGACCTGGTCATCGATTTATTCGCCGACGATGCCGATATGCAAACGCAAGTCGGGAACTCATCGGGAAAGGCGCAGATCAAAGCGTGGATTGACGAGCGCATCGCCCAACGCGACCCCCATTTCCAAGTCGGACATTACCTATTAAACCCCCTGGTACTCGCGATATCAGCATCAGAGGCGAGAGTGCGCAGCATGCTGTTGTATACCAAGCAGAGCCTGGATTTCAGCGCCCCATGTGAGCTAATCGCAACGGGTATTTACGAAGACGTGGTTATCAAAACGGCAAAAGGCTGGAAATTTAAATCTCGTCAATCGACCCTGAATGCGCCTTTAGATGACCGTTACTTTGCATAAGCGGTCGTGACCACTTTTACGACACATTGATGCTTCACCAGAAGCAGGTCTAGATTACGCCTGCTTGTGTCTCATCTTGATAACTGCCACCTACTTGATCCTAAGGCGAAATGATTAAGTCGTAGCCCATCCGTTGCATACACGGCACCATAGCAATATTCTGCTGCCGCGTAATTTCAGCTTCACGGCGGCGTCGGTCACCCAAGGAGGGCTCGCACATTTCAGCGATAGCGTCGTCATCCAAAGACTTTAGGCCACCAAAACCATCATCAACATAAGTGGCCTTCGCCTCGGGTGACTGTCGAATAGCCAGCTCGCATTCACGTCGCTGGGCGTTCTCCTCAAGAATAAACTCTGCGCGCACCTTAACCATGGTCGGAGTTACTTCTTGCTGGCATTGTGCCAAAGTCGAGTCAAGGTCGCGAGCTGAGCTCGATTTTGAGGCCCACGAGGTTTCAACTATAGGCGTCGAGGTACAGCCACAGAGTACCAAGCCCACTAAACTCAATAAAACGCGTCGCTGAGACATAAGACCAAACCCTCCCAGAGCATATTTGGCAGTATTATGATGAAGATTTGCGTGTCTTGCTCGGACCAACGGGAACTGGGCCCGAATCAATAGCTAGTGTTCTACTGCATACGACAAAGTGCAACCCATGTGTCCGGTATGCACCCTTTGATTATTGGTCGGTGTGAGAGGATTTGAACCTCCGACCCCTTGCTCCCGAAGCAAGTGCGCTACCAGGCTGCGCTACACACCGATGTAAAAATCATAGCAAAGCCAATTGGGTAGATCTATCCACCCATCACCATTACCATTAGAGAAACTGTGCTCATTTCAGAGCGGACTGACTGGGGACGCAGACCCAATCGGGATTGGCAAGATTAGACGCAAAAGCAAGCGTTTACGCAAACAACACCCGAGCAAGTAGACTGTCGCCAACTCGACACTTCCACAAGCCGCACCGTGTTACGCTTTACTCTGTTCACAAAACAGAGAATCCACTGTGGCTATTCTTAAGTTTGACCACTTTAATATTCGAGCGCCGCGCGAACTTCTCGATGAGGTAAAGACCTTTTACGAGGAAGTCGTCGGACTGAAGGTAGGCCCACGCCCCAATTTCCCCTTTTTTGGGTACTGGCTTTATGTCGAGAATCAACCGATCTTGCACCTAATGGATTGGGGAGAGGCTCCCCAAAACGATGAGCCTTCGGCTCGCTTTCTAGATCATGTAGCTTTTGCCTGTGATGATTTAGAGGGGTTTATTCAAAAGTTCAAGGGCTTAAAGGTAGACTTTTCGTCGCGCAGTTTCGACTTGCCTGCTGGGGGCAAGCTCACTCAATTGAACATCACCGATCCTTGTGGGACGGGTGTTGAGCTCAACTTCACTCAACCGTAGGTAGCCTTTTATAGAGCATCTAACAAAAGTTATCACTCGCACACAAAGCGATAGCCGACTCACGGATCGCTTACCAATCTAGACAAAAAAAGCCGAGTCGCTGCTCGGCTTCCTAATCACACGACGGTGATTATTTTTTGGTTTTTACCGGCCTTGCCAACAACTTGATATCCGCCGAGCGTGGATGAATTTCTTCCCAAAGTCGCTCGTAGTTGGTGGTTTTAATCTTCCATTCACCATCCACTTTAACGTAGGTATCTTCGTAAATAGCCGAGCCCATGACCGTGGTGTTTTCTTCTAAGTTAATGAAGATATCCTGCAGATACCAAAGGCCAGTGGCATTGTCGCCATCCACACTGATCTCGGGATGGTGCCCATTGTGCATTCCGAACTTTTCTTCAGTAAACGAGTACGCATAAAACTTTAAGAGCTTATCGCGACCCTGCACGTCGATATCGTAATGACCCCCAATAAAATGCGCAGTCGCGTCCTCGGTAAATACCGATTCCAAACCTTCCTGGTTACCCGTATCCAAAAAACGGAAGTAACGCGCCTTTAACTGCTTAATCAGCTCGATGGCTTCTAGGTCTAACATACTTAATCCTTGTAGTTATTGATGTGCTTGGCGGCTTGATACGCCATCGTCATCGCGGGGCCCAAGGTCGCGCCCGGACCAGGGTAAGTCGGCAACAAGGCCGCAGAGGCATTACCCACAGCGTATAAACCTTCAATAACGCCACCTGCTTCGGCTTTCACTTGTGCATCAACGGTTGTATCCAATCCCCCCAAGGTACCGAAGTCGCCCGCGTCAATGCGCATTGCATAATAAGGCGCTTCATCGATAGTCGCCAAACAGGGGTTGGGCTTAATCGCAGGGTCGGCGTAGTAACGGTCGTAGGCGGAATCACCACGTCCAAACTCTTCGTCTTTGCCGGTAACGGCATAGTGGTTCATTTTTTTAATGGTTTCTTCCAGACCGTCGGGGTCAATGCCGAGCTTCTCCGCCAACTCGCGAATGGTATTGGCTTTCGCCACCAAGCCCGTATCGAACCATTTTTTCGGTATAGTCCAGTCAGGCTTCATGGCCGACGTCATCAGGGGGCCGGCAATGTAGGTGCGGCGGAACCGCGCATCAAAGACGTGGTAAGCCGGTGCACAGGGATTATCATCGGTGTGCGCCTTAAAAAGCTCTTTCTGGAAAGCCATATAGTTCTGTGATTCGTTGGCAAAACGCTTACCCGCTTTATTCACCACACAAGAGCCGGGGAACGACTTTTCCATAATGCTCAAGCGAGGCTGAGGCTCGTCAGGTACACAAACGGTGGTCGTCCACCACGCGCCGTTAATCAATCGCGTCTTAGCGCCAACATTTAAACCCGCCTGTAAAGCATCGCCCTGGTTAGTTTCTGCACCAGCACTCCACTCTTTGTTGGTGGGCGCGGGTAGATACTGCTCACGAAGTGCTTGGTTTTTCTCAAAGCCACCCGAGGCAAGAATCACACCTTTGGTCGCCTGCACGCGCAGAGTCTTGCCATTTTGCTCGATAACTGCACCTACAACTCGGTGATCCTCGACGATTAACTCTTTAAACGCCGTATTCAGTTCGATCGGAATATTGCGCTGTTTCGCTGCCAAAAATAGACGACCCACGCCCGCTGAGCCACAGCACAAGCGACGCGAGATTTTCGTGCGCAAACGCCAAGGAATGTCGATGGCGTAGTCCCACAACATTTTCATGAGCACTTTTATCCAACCCGGCATTTGCACCATCAAGACCTGAGCCTCGACTTGGGTAAAATGGATCAAACCAAACATACGCATCATGTGGTGGGTGTAACGCAATTTTTTGTAATCGCTCCCTAGCTCCGAAGCCATAAACGGCGCGGGCTCGAGTGAACGGTGCCCTTCTTTTGCGCCGGGTAAATTCGTGTAATAGTCGGGGTAATGGTCGAGCGACTCATAACGAACGGGCGTGCGATCGTGCAAAAATCGCAGCATTTTGGGGCCGTTCTCGAGGTAGTTATCAATCAACTCCGGCGGGACATCCTCGCCTTCCAACGTTTGGCGTAAATACTCGCGTGCTTCCTCGATCGAATCCTGAGCGCCAGCTTCCTGAGCGTAATGGCTGCAAGGAATCCAAATGCCACCGCCGGAGGAGGAGCTGGTCCCACCGACCTCGTTGGCTTTTTCAATGACCAACACATCTTTGGTGCCCATTTCGTAGTTGCACACAGCTGCGGTTAATCCGCCGTTGCCCGTGCCTACCACTAACAATTCAACTGATCGATCCCAAACTTGCTCTGACATCTTCTCCCTCACTCAGCTGTTCGTCGCGTGCTGTACGCTATTCATGGTTATTATGAGAAAACGGCCGTGGCCATTGTCTAGTAAGTAATGTTACGGGTGCTGACTCGATACCGAGACGATTTCGCCCGTCATATAGCTCGAATAATCCGACGCTAAGAACATCATCACGTTCGCCACTTCCCACACCTCAGCGGCACGCCCAAAAGCTTCTTTTTCGGCCAGTTTCTCTAACAATTCTGGCGGTGTGGTTTTCTTTAAAAAGGCATGTAACGCAATACTTGGCGATACTGCATTAATTCGTACGCCAAACTCAGCTGCTTCCATCGCCGCACAGCGCGTCAATGCCATGACGCCCGCCTTTGCCGCCGCGTAATGGCATTGCTCTTTTTGTGCACGCCATCCCAGTACAGAGGCGTTGTTCACAATCACACCCGCACCGCGAGTTTGCATGACCCGCATCATCGCGCGCGTCATGCGCATGGTGCCGGTCAGCGTAATATCCAACACCCGATCCCACTCTTCGTCGGTCATATCCACCAACAGCTTCGTACCACCAAGGCCGGCATTGTTGATCAGCACATCTACACCGCCAGTGGCGTCTTCAGCGTGCTGTATTAGCGCCTGGACATCGTCTTCGACGGTGACGTTACACAACTTCCCTGAGACGGTGCACTCGGGGTTTATTGCCTGCAGAGTTTCAACCGCTTGTGCCAAACGACCTTCATGAACATCACTGATAACCAGAGCCCGAGCGCCCTCTTCTACCGACTTTTGTGCGGCGGCAAAGCCAATACCAGCGCCGGCTGCGGCAGTTATCAGTACCGATTTACCGGCCAGTAGATTGTGGCCAGGGACGTAGTTTGGAATGGTTGTAGACATAGGTATACCTTATTAAGCCGTACCGCGGGGCTCGCGGGGCATACCCAGAGCGCGCTCAGCAATCAAGTTACGTTGAATTTGGTTGGTGCCACCGTAAATCGTGTCAGCACGAGTGAACAAAAAGAGTGACTGCAGTCTATTCAACTCATAAGGCGCTTCTAGCAACAACTCGCTATCGGGCCCGAGCACGTCCATAGCCAACTTACCCAAATTACGATGCCAAGACGCCCAGTACAATTTGTAAATCATGGCCTCTTTCTGCAGCGAACCGTCTTCTCCACCCGACATCATGCGCATACTGTTGTAACGCATGATTCTGAGACCGATGTGTGCATCCGCCAACCTCTGCCGAATGGATGGGTCATTCGCAGCGCCATTTTCTTTGGCGATTTTTACGATCTCATCCAGCTCTGACTGGAACAGCATTTGTTGGCCCAGGGTCGATACACCGCGCTCAAAACCAAGCAGAGCCATCGCAACACGCCAGCCATCACCCGGCGCACCCACAATATCTCCCGCCGAACACACAGCGTCATCGAAAAAGACTTCGTTAAACTCGGCCGTGCCCGTCAACTGCACAATGGGACGGATTGTGACACCCGGCTGGTCCATATCCACCAAGAAAAAGCCCAACCCTTTTTGACCTGTGCTCGCGGGGTCAGTGCGGGCAACGACAAAGCAAAACTGGGACTCATGCGCTAAGGAGGTCCATACTTTTTGGCCATTCAAGACCCATTGATTTGAAGCTTCATCAAATTGCGCCTTGGTTTTAACGTTGGCCAAATCCGAACCCGCACTCGGCTCCGAGTAGCCTTGGCACCACAAATCTTTACCCGCGCGGATACCCGGCAGGTACTTTTCTTTCTGCTCGGCAGTGCCGTAGGCAATCAAAGTTGGGCCTACCAAGGTCTCGCCGATATGTCCCATACGCCCGGGGCCGCCAGCGCGCGCATACTCTTCGTTAAAGATCACTTGCTGCTCGATACTGCAGCCACGTCCACCGAATTCTTTAGGCCAGCCAATAGCGGTCCAGCCACCCTCGGCAAGTTTCTGTTCCCAAGCTTTGCGCTCAGCGACAAAGCTATGCTCATCGCCAGGGCCACCACGAAAACGGATCGGCTCGAATTCACCACATAGGTTAGCGGCCAGCCAACCAGCCACTTCTTGTCTAAACTGCTCGTCTTCGGCACTGAAGGTTAATTTCATTTCAGCACTCCCCTGCCAGTAACATCTGTGCAATGCGCTCGCGGTGCTCGGCACCGGCGCCCAAGAAGGTCTCGGTCGACTTCGCTCGTTTAAAATAGAGCTGTATGTCGTACTCTTCGGTAATACCCACCCCACCAAACAGCTGAATACCGCAACCAGACACAAAGAAAAATGCATCGCTACAATACGCTTTGGTCATGCTAGCTGCTTCCGCTAACTGCGCTGCGTCATACCGACCCTGTAGCCATTCATCAATCGCACAGGCAGCGTAATACACGATCGAACGCGAGGCCTCCACTTTTAACATCATATCGGCGCACTTGTGCTTAACCGCTTGGAAGGAGGCAATCGTGCGCCCGAACTGAACACGCTCTTGCAGGTAATCGACCGTCATGTCCAAGCTTGCTTGCGCGCCACCTAACTGGTCAGCCGACACAAAAATCGACAGAACATCCACCAACTGGGTCAAAGCCTGGCCTGCGTTACCAGGGCAACCCAAACTTGCGTTCGCGGCGACTTGAACCTTATCAAGTGTGACCTCGGCTAAAGGTCGAGTTTGATCCATCGTCGGCACGCGCTTGCGGCTCACACCCTCGGCCTTAGCATCCACTAAGAATAAACCAACACCTTGCGAACCCTCGGAACCCGCGGCACGCGCTGCAACCAACAGGATATCGGCGCTGTGACCATGGCTGACAAAGCGGTAGGTACCCGACAACTCATAGCCGGAATCGATGGGACTCGCCGTCGCCGTCACTGCAGCGGTCGACCAGTGTCGGGCACGATCGATCACCGCTACGGTTGCGCTCTCGCCTGACATCAACCGCGCAAAATACTCGGCCTGCTGGTCTTCGCTGCCCCATTTAAGCAAGGCAGTAATGACCGCCGCAGTATCGGCAAATGGGGCATTGAACAAACGCATACCCATACGCTCAAGTATGCCTACCAACTCGACAAATCCAAGACCCAAGCCGTCATGTGCTTCTGGTATCAGAATTGCCTGCCAGTACATTTCCTGGCACAAGCGCTCCCAAACCTTTGAGTCATAGCCCAAATCGGTCTGCATAGCTTCTCGAACTGCAGGTGCAGTCGATACCTCTGACAAGAAGGCGTCAGCGGTATCAAAGATCATGATCTGCTCTTCGGTAAACGCAAATTCCATGGCGCGATTAGGCTCCCCAGATTTTTTGTGCGGGCACTTCGGTCTTCAACAATTGATCGATGGCGTCACCAACTTCCGCTGGTGCCCAACGGCTACCTTTATCGACACCTTGCGTCGTGCGCCAACCGTCGGCAATACACAAACGCCCACCTTCAGCCTCAAGTACACGACCCGTAAAGTGACCTGATGCTTCCGAACACAGCCATGTCACCAAGGACGATACGTTCTCTGGTGCAAACGAATCAAAGCTACCATCTTCAGGCGCTGCCATACGCGCTGCCATTTCAGGCACCGCGGTGGTCATACCGGTACGTGCGACCGGTGCAATGGCGTTAGCGGTAATACCGTAGCGCGCCAATTCAGCGGCTTGGTTCAGCGTCAATGCTGCAATGCCCGCTTTGGCCGCTGCATAATTTGATTGACCGATCGATCCCTGAAGACCTGCGCCTGAGGTGGTATTCACGATGCGTCCTGAGACCGGCTCGCCCGTTTTGGACAGGTGACGCCAATACTGTACCGCGTGTGACGTAATGCAAAAGTGGCCCTTTAAATGGACCGCCATGATGGTATCCCATTCTTGCTCGGTCATAGAGGCAAACATGCGATCGCGGTTCACGCCCGCGTTATTCACCACACCGTGCAGGCCACCAAAGATCTCGATAGCTTGCGATACCGCACGCTGACTGTCGGCATAATTGGTAATATCCGAATCGTTAATCGCGGCGCGGCCACCGGCAGCTTCAATTTCATCGACAACGCGCTGCGCGGCCTCTAAGTTAATGTCGTTCACGATGACGCATGCACCCTCTGACGCCAGCACTCGTGCATGAGCCGCACCCAAACCACCGCCCGCACCGGTGACAATGACCACTCTATCTTGGCAAATACCTGTCATTTTCCTACCTTATAACTTTTCTAAAATGGTTACGTTGGCTTGGCCGCCACCTTCGCACATGGTTTGCAAGCCGTACCTCACGTTGCGACGCTCCATCTCATGCAAGAGCGTTGTCATCAATTTTGTGCCGGTCGCACCCAGTGGGTGACCCAGAGCAATAGCACCACCATTGACGTTAGTTTGTTCGTGCGAATAGCCAGTGTCTTGAAGCCACGCCATCGGAACCGAAGCAAAGGCCTCGTTGATCTCAACCAAGCCGATATCGTTTAAAGACATGCCCGACTTTTTCATCGCGTATTCTGTGGCAGGAATAGGTGCGGTTAACATCCAAATAGGATCAGCAGCGCGGACACTCATGTGCGCAATACGTGCGCGCGGTGTCAGGTTATAGCGTTTCAAAGCGGCTTCTGAGACAACCAAGACGGCGGATGAAGCATCGCAGGTCTGGCTCGAGACACCCGCGGTGATGGTGCCGCCTTCCATTAAGGCTGCAAGCTCAGCCATTTTCTCGAGCGAGGTTTCTCGCATCGTTTCGTCGTACTTTACATCGCCAAACGGCACAATTTCGCGATCGAAATAACCCGCCTGAGTAGCAGCAATACCTCGACGATGCGATTCAAGTGCAAACTCTTCCATCGCTTGACGGCTAATATTCCACTTATCGGCGATCATTTGCGCCGAGTTAAACTGAGATACAGGCACATCGCCATAACGTGCCTGCCAACCCGTGCTGCCTGAAAACGGGTTATCAAAACCCAGGGGCTGAGCCGCTAACATAGCGGACGATATTGGAATCGACGACATGGTTTGCACACCACCCGCCACAACCACGTCCATGGTGCCTGACATAATCGCTTGCGCCGCAAAATGCACGGCTTGCTGCGAGCTACCACACTGACGATCGACAGTAGTACCCGGGACTTCATCCGACAAACCGGCCGCCAGCCAGCAGGTGCGGGCAATATCGCCAGCCAATGGGCCAATGGTGTCGACACAACCAAAGATGACATCGTCATATTCGTTATCAGGAATACCGTTACGCTCGACAATAGCCTTAAGCACATGAGCACCTAAGTCGGCGCCATGAACCTGTGCAAGAGAGCCGCGGCGACGCCCAGTGGGTGACCGCACAGCATCGACGATGTAGGCTTGAGGTGTAGACATAATTCGTTCCTTTTAGGCGGCAGCGCTGTCGGTGTTGTCGATATAGCGCTTACCAAATGTAAATTCAGGTCCTAGCAGTGCATTAGGCTGCAGCAGCCATTCGTGAATACGGTTCTTGTGGAAACCCGCATCGCCCCATTCTTTCGCTAAAGCCCAAGCGCGTTTCACCCAAATGTGCAAATCGCACTCCCAGGTATAACCCATGGCACCATGTACTTGAGTGGCATTACGTGCACTCAACTCGGCTGCAGCACCGGCCGCTGTTTTAGCGTGGCTAACCGCCCAATCAGCGCGCTGGGGCGCAACCCCTACCGTGTAGGCGGCGCGGTAAACAGCGGGTTTTGCAAATTCAATTTGTACCGCACAGTCGGCCATCAGGTGCTTAACAGCTTGATTGGTGCCAATCGCCTTGCCAAACTGTTCACGCGTCGAGGCGTAATCGACAGCCTGCTGGACCATGGCTTGCGCCAAACCCAACAATTGCGCTGCTGCGGCCAATGCGCCTCGGTTCAAGGTGGCTCGCTGGAGTCCAGCCCCAACCTCGCCATCGGCGACTCGGGTTTTGCGCGAGGGCGTCCAATCAATTTTCTGCAAACGACGGCTGGGATCGACGCTTTTTAATGCGGTAAATTTAAGCTCTGATTTCGGCACCAAATGCACGTCATTGCCGTTGGTCAACAACATCCAGTCTTTTTGCTGCGCAAAATTGCTGTAAGGGTTAATAATATGCGCGCAGCCTACGCGGGCTTCGCCGGCCGCAACCGCACTTAACAGTTCTTGCACCTGATCGGTGTTAATCCCCAAGTGAAGCAGGTCGGCTAATAAACCACCGGCAACGACCGCGTCTTCGACAATCGATTCGGGCAGCGCCGCTTTGCCGCAAGCCTCTGCTAATAACACAAAATCCACCAAGTCCATGCCCAAACCGCCGCACGACTCGGGCACAAGCAACGAGCTCATCCCCATTTCGTTCAGCATGGTCAGCATATCGGCGTTTTCGCCAGAGTCGCTCGTCCAACGCTCGCGAATCGAGGTCGTAGTGACCTCGTTTTCAAGCATCGATTGCACCGAGTCGCGGAAGGCCAGTTGATCGTCTGTAAATGTAAAATCCATAGTTCCTACCCGACCTTATTTACGTGGCATTCCGAGCATGCGCTCAGCAATGATATTACGTTGAATCTCGTTGGTACCCGCATAGATGGGGCCAGATTGACTGAATAAGAAGCCATCGAGCCAGGTGCCAAGCTCTGCGTGATCCTCTGCGGTTTCCGGCTCGACCTCGGCACGCGCACCGAGCAAACTCAACGCGGTTTCATGAATGCGAATATCCAATTCCGACCAGAAAATTTTGTTACACGAAGACTCAGCGCCAATGTGACCACCCGCGACTAAACGCGAAGCGGTTTGATACGTAGACAAGGCGTACGCCTCAGCATCCATGTAACAGCGCACGACCGAATCTTCGATTGAAAGATCCAGAATGTCGTTTCGACGCTTGCGATACAGTTCGACTAATTTGCGTGAAGCCTGCTGAAAGCGCGCCGGCGAGCGCAGCATCAAGCCGCGCTCAAAACCCGCGGTTGACATGGCAATTTGCCAGCCCTGATTTTCACCCCCAAGCAAGTTAAAATCGGACACGCGCACGTTATCAAAAAAGATTTCGGCAAAACCGGGCAATCCGTTTAACTGCTCGATGGGACGTACCGTAACCCCGGGAGCATCCAGTGGCACCAAGATGAACGATAAACCGTGGTGCCGGCTCGACTCAGGATCGGTGCGAAACAAACCGAAAGCATAATCAGCAAATACCGCGCGCGTAGACCATATTTTCTGACCGTTAATGACGAACTCATCCCCGTCACGATCGGCTCGACAGCGAATTGCCGCCATATCGGAACCCGCGTTGGGCTCAGACCAAGCCTGCGCCCAGATCTCTTCGCCGCTGGCCATAGCACTGATAAAGCGTTCTTTTTGAGCGTCGGTGCCATACTCCATTAGAGTCGGCCCCAACAAAAAAATACCGTTTTGGTTAACGCGTAATGGCGCGCCGGCGCGGTAATACTCTTCTTCAAAGATCAGCCACTCGATCAAATCGCAGGCTCGACCACCGTATTCTTTGGGCCACGTCACCATACCCCAGTTACCAGCGGCCAGTGTTTTTTCCCATTGACGGTGCTGCTCGAAACCTTCCGCGGTATCGAACGAGGTCAACTTTTTGGCGGGCACATGTGCCGCCAACCAAGCACGAACCTCTTCTCTGAACTGAGTTTGGCTTGGCGTATACAGTAAATCCATCCCCAACGACCTCGTGCTTAATCTTCTTTCTTGTTTTCGCGGGCCATCGCTTTCGCGTCATAGCCACCCAGTTTGTCACCCGACACCAAGTCGTTGTGCGCGTGAGTAAAATGATGCCACGCAAACACTGCATCCATACCGGTACGCTTACCTTGCAAATCTTCAATGTGATTAATGGCTTGTTTGGTCAGCGCCAAGCCCAAGCGCGGCATAGCACCGACCTTGTGGGCTAAGGCTTTGACGTCATCCGCCAACGTTTCACGCGTTGAGATACGATTGACCATACCCATTTGATAGGCGCGCTCAGCCGACATTTTCTCGCCAGTGAACAAAAACTCTTTTGCAATGCGAGGGTGCAACTCGAAGGGGTGTGCAAAATACTCCACGCCGGGAATACCCATGCGCACGACGGGATCCGAGAAGAACGCGTCATCAGTCGCAACAATCAGGTCACAGACCCAAGCAAGCATCAAACCACCCGCAATACACGCACCTTGCACTGCGGCAATCGTGGGTTTGGGAATTTCGCGCCAGCGGCGACACATGCCCAAATACGCTTCAGCCTCACGAACATACAGGTACTCGCCACCCTCTTTATTCGAGTGGTCGTACCACATTGTCACGCGCTCTTGCGGTAGGTGCACATCGCGCCCGGGCGTACCGATATCGTGCCCAGCCGAGAAATGCTTGCCCTCGCCACGCAACACAATCACTTTGACATCGTCGTCGGCCACCGCCTTACGAAACGCGGCATCCAACTCGTAAGTCATTTTGCCATTCTGCGCATTGTTGTACTCAGGCCGCGCCATGGTCACATACGCAATGCCTTCTTCGACTTCGTATTTGACTGTGGGGGCGTCGTAATTGAACTCGGGTTTATCCGACATGATGTCTCCTGCCTTAGCCTCGGCGTTCGCCGGGCGGGTTATCTTTTAGCTGCTTAGCGCGCGCATTCATCGGGTCGAGCTCAGCAATAATAGCAAGTTGCTCAACCGTAGGCGCTGGCGTCACACCAAGATTATCGACCACAGCCAACTCAAAGCCCGTATTGTCACGGACTTCTTGCTCGGTCACACCAGGATGCAAGCTCACAATACGCATTTGATGATTTGGACCATTAAAATCCATCACGCACAAATCGGTGATGACGGTGCGCACGTCGATATCATCTAAGCTGTAGCCCTTCGGTAGACGATCGGGGTTATATCCGATAGAACCCACCACATCACACTCACCCTCAACGAACACGCGAGTCGAATGTTTGGGCACAAAAAACGAGTTGCCATGTGATATGGAGTTGCCAGGAAAGCCGCGAACGCCTAGCAGTTGCACTTTGGGTTGCTGATACGTGCCGCCCAAGGCTGAGATGTTCGCCTGTCCAAAGCGGTCAATCTGACTGGGACCCACCATGGCGTGACGCTTGCCACTCCAAACGTTATCAAAGACCGCCCGAAAACCCAGCCAAGTCTCGTTGGCCTGACCCGCATGGCTTTTCATGCCTGACACCGGGTTAGGTTTAGACAGCAAAAACGACTGGCTGTCCGTCATCATCAAATCAGGATTGGTTGTACTCATCGCTAAACTCGCGGCCAAGCGAGGCAACAGGCCAATACCCGTTGCCAACACTTCACCTTCGTTATCAAACACCCGCGAGGCGGCAACGACCATCAGTTCTGCCAAGCTGTAGCTTGAGGCTACTTCACTCATTGTCTTACTCCTTAATACGCGGGCAAAGGCAGCGCTTTGATGGCTTCCAAGCCACCCACAGCTGCTTGATAATCTTGTTCGGTTTTGCCGCGCACATGCGCATCGACGTAGGCATCAAACTCACCCGCACCTACCGCTTCGCCGTACGCTTTAAAATGCTTAACATCAAAGCCGTACAGAGGGTCAGACGAGCTAGGGTGCGCTCCACCGGGAATGTGCACCACAGACTGAGTGTGACAACGCTCCCAGAACACCGATCGCGCGACGGCCGGGTCGGCAAAATGTTCCGTTGGCACGACTTCATCACACGACACGATGGTGTGCTTTGCCGCGCGTGCGAACAAGTCATCCATATAAACATCGGGGCTTGCAATTTCGCACACGCCACGCACATCACAACGGGTCGCGTGGATCAGTGCTACATCCATATTCAGAGCCGGCATTGCCACCCACTCTTTGTCGTCGTAAGGGCTATCGATAACCTTCAGTTCAGGGTTGCGCGCGACCACGTCTGTACCGAGGCCGACATTAGTCGGGATGAACGGAATGCGCCAAGAGGCGGCGCGCAAACCCTGCAGCATCATGCCTTCATCGATTTCTAGCACCTCTATGGCGCCGCTTTGGCGTGCAACCCTGAAGCCGGGTTCTAATGGCATAAAATCCAAAGACACAAACGCAAAGATAACTTTTTTAACCTTGCCGCTCGCACACAACATGCCGACATCAGCACCGCCATACGCAACAACCGTAAGGTCGGTGACATCCGAGCGCATCAACTCGCGCACTAAGGCCATTGGCTTGCGGCGAGGACCCCAGCCCCCGATCCCAATGGTCATACCGCTTTTTATCGAGGCAATGGCCTCTGCGGCTGTTTGCAATTTATTCATAAAGCACAGCGTCTACTATTCGAAGAATGAGAGGATCATTATGGTTCTCCAGCCCCTATGCCTCATCATCCATGTAGACTATGACAATACCTGAGGACTACATTAGGGTCTGCGTTCTAGAAACTTGGAATCTATTTCAGTGCCAAACTCCTCACCAAGCACCACTATCGAGCTTATTTATCGAGCCGCCGAGCTTTATCAAGACCGTCCGTTCATAGAAGAAAACGGCACACAACTTAGCTTCTCGGAATTCAAGCAAGCCTGCATTGAAACCGCCGCAGGCCTGAAACAGCTCGGGTTTAAACCTGGCGACCGAGCCGCGATATGGGCGCCCAACATTTCTGAGTGGGTCATTGCAGCGTTCGGGACGCATTTTGCGGGCGGTCAAATCGTAACGCTCAATACGCGATACAAAGGTGAGGAAGCGGCGGCTATTTTAAACGACAGCCAGGCGTCGACACTGTTTGTCATGGGGCAATTCTTAGGCAATGATTATCTGGGAATGATCGCCAACCTAGCGCTGCCGCACCTGAAACACCGCGTTCAATTACGAGGCGAAGCAGAACCGTCAGCCACCCAACATTGGGATGAACTGCAAAACACAGGACGCGCATGGATCGCCGAGCACGGCAAGGAAGCCATCGAGCAAGAAGCGCTGTCGATATCCGGTGAGGCGATTTCCGACATCATGTTCACGTCAGGCACCACCGGTCGCGCCAAGGGCGTGCTCTGTGGTCACCAACAAAACGTTCAGGCTTTTGCGACGTTTTCTGAAATCCTCGGACTCGACGATACCGATCGGTATCTCATTATTAATCCCTTTTTTCACAGCTTTGGCTTTAAAGCAGGCCTGCTGGCTTGTCTTAGTCGAGGTTGCACGGTATTACCCGAGGCCGTATTCGATGTGGACAAAATCCTAGAGCGCATCGACAACGAAAATATCACTGTCATGCCAGGACCACCGACGATATTTCAATCAATTTTAGCCCACCCCAATCGCAGCAAGTACTCACTTGCAAGCCTGACAAAATGCACAACAGGCGCGGCGGTAATTCCCACCGAGCTCATCATTGCCATGCGTGATGAGTTAAAAATTTCCACTATTATTACCGCCTATGGCTTGTCCGAGAGCTGCGGCTTGGCGACCATGTGTCGACAGGGTGATGCACCGGATACCATCGCGAAAACATCGGGGCGCGCCATTCCCGCCGTCGAAGTACGCTGCATTGACGAACAAGGCAACGAGGTCGCAGTGGGTGAGCAAGGTGAAATCGTGATTCGAGGCTTTAATGTCATGCAGGGCTATTTGGACAACCCAGAGGCTACCGCAGAGACCATCGACGCAGAGGGCTGGCTCCACACCGGCGATGTAGGCCGAATGGACGAAGAGGGCAACCTGACGATTACCGATCGCTTAAAAGATATGTACATTAGCGGTGGCTTCAACTGCTACCCCGCCGAAATTGAATCGACCCTCTTACGCCATGCGGACGTCGTGCAAGCCGCTGTTATTGGCTATCCTGATGAACGCATGGGAGAAGTTGGCTGGGCGTTCGTGACCTTGAGGCAAAACGCATCAGCTAACGCAGAAGACATTGGCGCTTGGGCGCGAAATAACATGGCGAATTACAAAGCCCCGAGAAAAGTCATCGTCGTCGATGCGCTGCCACTGAACGCATCAGGTAAAGTACTCAAACCCACTCTGCGCCAAGAGGCGTTGGCTGGGAAGTTCAAATAAGGAGAGGCATAATGGCCATTAAGAGCTTGGGTTACATCGGAGTCAATTCTACGGATCTATCGCAATGGCGAACCTTTGCTTGTGACGTCATGGGACTGGAAGATGTCAGCGCGCATTTGTCGTGCAACGAAAACACCGCGTTGTTCAAAATGGATGACCACCCATACCGCCTGATCGTGAATAAAAGTGATACCGATCAATTTGCTTTTTGCGGCTGGGAAACCAACAGCGAGGCGGGTCTGCGAGAAGTTGCCGATGCTCTCACGGCTGCAGGTGTCGCTGTCACATGGGCAGATGCCGACCATATCGCCGAGCGCCGCGTCACGCAACTGTTGAGCTTCACAGACCCCTCGGGTACACGACACGAAGTGTTCTACGGCGTAATTTCTGATTTCAAACGCTTAAATTCGCCCGCGGGCGTTAGCCACTTTGTGACTGGATCTCAGGGCCTTGGACATGTCGTACTGCCCGCACCCAACTTTGATGAAACCTCATCATTCTTCACCGAGGTTTTAGGCTTTGGCCTGTCCGATTTGATGAAAATCAAGTTTACGCCAGATCCGGCAGAACCCGAAAAACGCCTGTGGTTTATGCACTGCAATGAGCGACACCACAGCCTAGGCTTATTCGAAATGCCCTTGCCCGCAGGCTGCGTCCACGTCATGGTCGAGGTACCCAACGTCGATGAAGTTGGCCTTGGCAACGATCGACGCATCGCCGCTGGCGTTAAGCTAACGGGCACTTTGGGACGGCACGCTAACGACCACATGGTGTCGTTTTACATGCGCAGCCCAGCGGGCTTTGATATCGAATACGGCGCCGAAGGCCGCACCGTAGACGACTGGGACAACTACCCTGTATTCCAAAGCACTGTTGCCAGTTTTTGGGGCCACGATTTCAGCGTAGGCCATGAGGACTAGTCCAGGCTAAAACCAGTTAATTCATTCGGGGTATGCACCAGGCAGGCAACTTTGCCAACATCAGTTCATGCACAAGGCATACCCCAGCGAGGAGAACACAATGACCTATTTAGTACCAGATTCTACGATCGCCTTGATCGAAGCCAAAGCGCCCGAGGCTCGTAAAAACCGCGTAATGTCACACGAAGTCGTGCAAGCATTAAAAGACTGCGGCTTTTTTAAGATGTTTTTGCCCAAAAAGTGGGGAGGCTTAGAGTGCCGTCCGCAAGAATTTTTCCGAGAGCAAATCCGTATTGCCGAGGCGGACATGAGCCATGCCTGGGCCAGCGGCATTATTGCCATTCACGCCTACCAAATTGCGATGATGGATCACAAAGCACAAGAGACGGTGTACGGCGAAGATCCAAATACTCTCGTGAGCAGCTCTTATAATCCCGTAGGTGCAAAAGTCGAGCAAGTGGAAGGCGGCTGCATGGTGTCGGGTCGCTGGGGTTGGAGCTCTGGCTCTGAGCACTGCACGTGGGCACTGTTAGGCGGCATCGTCGCAAACGAGGGCTATCGCACCTTCCTAATTCCTCGCACGCAGTACGTTATCGAAGACACCTGGAATGTGATGGGCTTGCAAGCGACGGGCTCTAACGATGTGGTCATAGAAGAGCCGATCTTCGTGCCCGATCATATGAGCCACAAGCGCGACGATGGTTTTAACTGCATACATGAACAAGACAGTGCCATTTATGATTTGTCTTGGGCGCAAGGCTTTGTTCGAGTGGTCAATACTCCCGCGATCGGCGCTCTGAAAAAGGCACTGAAGATCTTCATCGAAACGCGCTCAGGCGGTTTTAAAACCACCACCGACATGACCAAATTCGCCGCCGACGTCGAAATTCAAGAGCGTGTTGCGAAAGTGAAGAATATTATCTCTGAACTTGAAGCGGTGCTGTTCAGCAACTTCGACAAAATGGAAGCGGCCAACTGGAAACCAAGCATCGACGACCGCATCCTGTATCGCTACCAAGCCAGCCTTGTGATTCCAAAAGCTATTGAAGCCATGGACTTGCTGTACGATGCAGCGGGAGGCCGTTCGGTCTTCAACGGCCACCCCATGATGGAGCTGTGGCATGACATCCATATCGCGCGCTGCCACGTGGCCAATAACCCAACGCCATTTGCGCGCAACCTAGGCAGCACGCAGCTGGGCATGGAAAACACGGATATCTTTATTTAGGAATTCTATGACCAACACAGTATCGGGGCGCTACCTAGAAGTTTCTAGCCGCGTCACCATTCACTACACCGATCACCCTGCTCAAAATACCGAGCGGGGTGTTGTCGTTTTTGTTCACGGTAGCGGGCCAGGCGCAAGTGGTTGGAGCAACTTCAAATTCAACGTTGCTGCCTTCCAAGAAGCAGGTTTTAGATGCATCGTATTTGACCAACCGGGATACGGACTCACCTCCAAACCAACCGATGTCGATCACACCCTTGATTTTTTCGTCGAAAACCTCGTGGGTTTACTCGATGGCCTAAACATCGACAAAATCACCTTGGTGGGTAATTCTTTAGGTGGGGCCGTCTCTCTGGGAATGGCCTTAGCTCACCCCCAACGCGTCGAAAAACTCATCTTGATGGCGCCCGGTGGCATTGAAGAAAGAGAGACCTATTTTCAGTGCGTTGGCATTCAAGAAATGGTGAAGTTCCCGATGGGATCACCAGAGTTCACTCGTGATGTGTTGGCCGAGCTGCTGACGTTGCTCGTTCATGACCCCAAGCATGTCACCGACGAACTCGTGCAAGAGCGCTGGGAGACTCTGCAAATTCAAAATCCGCATGTGCTCGCCACTATGGCTATTCCTAACGTAACCGACCAGTTGCATAAAATCGACTGCCCGGTGGCGGTATTTTGGGGTACAGACGACAAATTTTGCCCAGCCACCGGCACGCAAACGATCTTGGACAACTGCCCCAACGTGCAAGCCCACCTGCTGAATAATTGCGGGCACTGGGTGATGGTTGAATACGCCGAGTTCTTTAATCGCACTTGCATCGATTTTTTAACTCACGAGTAAAACTATGGCACTTAGCGAACAACAGCGAGAAGCCTTGGGCTTAGAGCTCTATCAAGCCTTGCGGGGCGAATATACGATTGAACCCTTCACCGATCGGTTCGACAATATCGAGATTGAAGACGCCTATTACATATCGCAAGCGATGCTGCAACCGCGACTCGAGGATGACGGCGAAACGATCACTGGCAAAAAGATCGGTGTCACTTCGGCCGCTGTACAAAACATGTTGGGCGTATTTCAGCCTGACTTCGGGTTTTTAACCGACGCTATGGCTTACGATGACGGCGCGACCATCCCCGTTAAAGGTAATCTAATTCAGCCTCGAGCTGAAGGCGAAATTGCCTTTGTTCTAAAACAGGATCTTCAGGGGCCTGGCGTCACAGAGGAGCAGGTACTTGCCGCGACCGACTACATCACGCCGTGCTTTGAAATCGTAGACTCTCGCATTCACAACTGGCAAATCAAAATTCAAGATACGGTCGCCGACAACGCCTCATGCGGTGTGTACGTGCTTGGTAAAGACAAAATCGACCCCACGGGTGTGGCACTGGATAAGCTAAAAGTCGTTGTGACCAAGAACGGCGAGTTTTTGAGCGAGGGCGAAGGCTCCGCAGTACAGGGCAACCCGCTAACTGCTGTGGCGTGGCTGGCAAATACGCTTGGTGAATTCGGCATTGTCTTAAAGGCTGGCGAAGCCATCTTATCCGGATCACTAGTACCGCTTGAGAGCGCCGCATCGGGCGATACGTTTGAGATGACTATGACCGGCGACGGCATCGAACCGAGCACCGTCAGCTGCCAGTTTGGCGATTAAGACGAAACTCGATCTAACTATTAGGGAAAGCGTCACCTGTCGTTAACACGCGTGAATCCGTTTAACGCGACGCAAAAAGGGAAACTGACTATGACCAAAAAATTCAAGGCCGCCATTATCGGCCCTGGCAATATAGGCACCGACTTGTTAATGAAGTGCCTGCGCAGCGATGTGATCGAGCCCGTTTGGATGGTGGGTATTGAAGAATCTGCAGGCATCAAGCGTGCACGCGAATACGGTTTACGCGTGAGTACCGATGGCGTCGACGGACTGGTAGCGGCGTTTAACGAAGCACCCGTAGACTTCGCGTTTGACGCGACCTCCGCCTATGTTCACGCCGAAAACTCGCGCAAGTTAAACAAGCTGGGCGTCATGATGATCGACCTGACACCGGCCGCAATTGGCCCCTACTGTGTCCCACCGGTAAACCTCGATGCAATTATGGCCGACACCCCCAAAGACAACGTGAACATGGTCACGTGCGGCGGGCAAGCAACCATCCCATTAGTTGCCTCTGTTAGCCGTGTGCAGCCTGTAAGCTACGCAGAAATTGTCGCAACTGTTGCCTCGAAATCTGTGGGTATGGGCACGCGCGATAACATCGATGAGTTTACCCGCACCACCTCAGCAGCGATCGCCCAAGTTGGCGGCGCAGACGAAGGCAAAGCGATTATTATTATCAACCCCGCCGAACCACCGCTCATCATGCGTGACACCGTGCATTGCTTAACGAAAGAGCCAGCAGATGCCGAAGCCATTACCGCTTCGGTGAAAGATATGATTAAAGAAGTTCAAACCTATGTTCCCGGCTATCGCCTGCTGAACGACCCAATCATCGATGGCAATCGCGTTACGATCACAGTCGAGGTCGAAGGCTTGGGGGATTTCTTGCCTAAGTACGCGGGCAACCTAGATATTATGACGGCGGCTGGCCTAAAAACGGCAGAAATGATTGCACGCCGCAAACTGGCTGCAGGATAAGAGGTGAGTATGAATATTCAAGGACGTAAGGTTACGCTTCACGACATGTCATTGCGCGACGGCATGCACCCGCAGCGCCATCAAATTTCAGTCGATCAAATGGTCGATATCGCTAAAGCCTTGGACGCAGCCAAGGTCCCCCTAATCGAGGTAACTCACGGAGACGGTCTAGGGGGCGCATCCGTTAACTACGGCTTCCCTGCTCACACCGATCAAGAGTACATCACCGCCGTTGTGAATGCGGTCAGTACCAGCAAAGTGTCCGCTCTGTTACTACCAGGAATTGGTACGGTAGATCACCTGCGTATGGCAGCGGATTGTGGTATTTCGACCATTCGCGTCGCGACACACTGTACCGAGGCTAACGTCTCGCGCCAGCATATCAATCTCGGCCGCGACATGGGTTTAGATACCGTGGGTTTTTTGATGATGGCTCACATGATTTCACCCGAAGAAATTTTAGAGCAAGCAAAACTCATGGAGTCTTACGGCGCCAACTGCATCTACTGCACTGACTCTGCGGGCTACATGTTGCCCGATGACGTGACCGAGCGCATTGCACTGCTGCGTGCAGAGCTCGCACCCGAAACCGAGATCGGCTTTCACGGCCACCACAACATGGCAATGGGGGTCGCTAACTCATTGGCTGCGATCGAGGCGGGCGCCAACCGGATCGACGGTTCTGCCGCCGGCTTAGGCGCCGGCGCCGGCAACACACCATTGGAAGCGATGGCGGCCGTGTTGGACCGCATGGGCGCAGAAACCGGTATCGATATCTTCAAGCTCATGGATGCAGCAGAAGATCATGTATTACCCATTATGGATGAACCCGTACGCTTAAGCCGTGACTCACTCGTGCTCGGTTACGCCGGCGCCTATTCGTCGTTCTTGCTGTTCGCCAAACGCGCACAGGCAAAATATGGCGTACCCTCACATGAAATTCTTCTAGAAATGGCCAATCGTAAAACCGTTGGCGGTCAAGAAGATTTGATCGAAGACATCGCCATGGAAATGGCCAGACAACGCGGCTAAGCGACTTTGCATCGAGCGCTAGCCTCACTGGCGTTCGATATTTCTTGGGCGCTCGCGAAAAATAGTGTCTAATGATGCTCGTGGTCACCCGTGAATCGAGGGTTTATAACACCAATGAATACGCCTGACATCGAAGCGTTTTCGAAACTGATCGGTTGCCTGTACGACGGCCATATCGAGGAAGATCCGTATAACAATTTCCTTTATGGTGTGCGGCAAACCATCGACGCAACCTTTGCGTCTATTACCATGCGCGAACCTACCGGCGACGATGGCGGTTTACTCTTTGTGTCGTGCGATAAGCTCCAAAAAACCTTAATCGACGATCACACCAACCCCTATACCGACCGTTACTATACCGCCAACCTGATGACCAACTTGCCGTGGGGGCAGGTGATCACCTTGAACGAGTGCTACCCCTACAGCTCGCTCGAAGAAACCGAGCTTTACCGCTTTTGCATGGTACCGCTCGACATATACCACATGATTGGCATGGATCTGCGTAACGCCAACGGCCAACGCTTTAGCGTGCGATTTGCGCGACCTAAATCCGCGGATAATTTTGGTCCCGAGGAACGCGAGTTTTTAACGCTATTATCACCTCACATTCAACGCGCCGTTGCCAACGGCATGCAGCTGATTCAATTAGACAATGAGCGCAAGCTTTATTCTAAAACCATCTCCAAACAGTCGATCGGCATTATTACGCTGGATGAGCGAGGCAAAGTCATCACCCGCAATGCCGTAGCGGATGAACTGATCCGCGAGAAAGACGGCATTCACATCGTGAACGACCACATTCACCTCGACAGCCAAGCCGCCAGAACCAAGTTAAACGGCTACATTGAGGAAGTTGTGCAAGCGCAACGGGCCCAAGCCCCGGCGCCGGTGAACGCTCTCTCCGTAGATCGCCCCTCGGGTAAAGCCGATCTCGAAATCCTAATCAAACCGATGATGATCGATAAGACCGTAGAACCTGGGCACACGCCGCATATGATCGTATTTATTAACGGTCCGGAAAAGCGCTACGACATCGATATTCGTTTGCTCATGTCGCTTTACGGTCTAACGCGGGCCGAAGCCATGCTTGCCAAGCATTTGGCGGAAGGTGCCAACCTAGACCAGGCTGCGGGTGATTTGGGGATTGCACGCAACACGGCCAGGGCGCAGCTACGCTCAATTTTTGCCAAGACCGGTGTGTCACAACAATCCATGCTGGTCAGCCTGATCTTAAAAAGTCTGGTCACCTTCTCTTAAGACACAAAAAAGCCCACAGAAAGTGGGCTTTGACAATTCCCCAAGACTTTAGCTTCGCGTATTTTCTGGACCCCAGAATGCGCGCATTAGAACCACTTTGCCTTCGTCGTTAAATTTAAAAACGTCAATGATATCCATGTACATCGGTGCATCGCCAGCCCCTATCGTAATTTGGAAGGGGAACGCGACCTCATTGGCAGCCACACGAATCGGACCCGATAACTCTGCGCCCTTGATGTTTGCCAGCACACCACCGTAAAACTGCGTTATGGCTTCGCGCCCCGAAACGATATCGCTACCGATTGGGTCTTCAATTTGGGCATCGTCAGCGTACAAATCAACAATAACGCTGACGTCTTCGCCGGTCAGACCGTCCATATACTGCTGTACTGCTGCTGCGGCTTTTGCGTAATCCATTAATCGTGCTCCTTAGTCCATGAATGGAAGGCCGTCATCAATCGCGTGATTGGCCTCAGCGGGTAGAGTAACGCCAGGAATCTGATGGAACCCGTTCAGTTCTTGCTGAATCGTTGCTGCCGTCTCAGCATCGACATAGAACTGCGAATACCACTTACGGCCAATTTTGAACGGCCCATCGGTCTTCAGCGCCATAGGTTTAATCGCAGGCTGTTTATAGCGCCAAATCTGGAAATCAGTCGCAAAAGCTTCCAGGGCACCAGCTTGAGTTTGCTTCGCAATCTCAATATCTTCCGCCGTAGGCTGACTTGAGGATGCTTTGACTAAACACGCATGCCATGCCTTAATTCGGCCATCGTCGACTGGGGTATTTGCAATGAGCTCGTATTGAACGGTGTCACCCCAGACTTGTTTTGACAGCAAGATGCCAGGCCCTGTGTACCAAGTCGTGGTATACAGCATCACGCCACCGTAGAGCTGCATAGGCCCACCCTGGCGCTGAATATAAATGTGCCCTTTTGCTTCATTCTCAAAATACTGACATGGCGCTCCATGAGTTGGCCCCAAATGGCGCATGTCGGACATGTTGTCCAAGACTTCTTGTGGGTGAATATCCAGCTCACCCAGGTGATCTAACTGCCAGCGAATCCACTGTGGGTTGTCCCACTCTTTCAAGAAAGGTGCGTCATAAGAGGGCTCTGCTCCGTCTTCATCAAACCAGACCATAATACAGCCCATGTTGTCGACCACGGGGTAAGAGCGAATAGACGCCGACTTAGGGCAAGGACCGTCGTGGTAAGGAATGTCATCTACGTCACCAGCAGAGTTATAACGCCAGCCGTGGTAAGGGCACCGGATCGAATCCCCTTCAATTTGCAGACCGTTCTTGACGATCATTGCCGAATCGCTGGCGGTTAAATGAGTACCCATGTGCTTGCAGTATGCATCCAAAACCACTGGGTTACCTGATTCCCCACGATATAAGGCCAGATCTCGTCCGAAGAATCGAATCGCCATAGGCCCTTTATCGAGTTCTGAACTCTCGGCGACGATAAACCAACCTGTCGGGAAAGTTTTGGGACCGAGTCCGTAATCCGCTGCTTTTGCCATTTGATCTCTCCTTATTCTTCGAACTTCGCGTCGCGCTTTTCAACGAAGGCTGCACGCGCCTCATTTGAATCGTCATGCGTATAGGCCTCAAGGGTAAAACCTTGTTCCCAACGATACTTGGCTTCTAAACTACCATCTTCAATACCGGTCAGAGCTTCTTTGGCGAGTTGGATCATAATTGAGCTTTTCGCCGCAATTTGACCGGCTATTTCCATTGCCGTAGCGCGCAGCGCCGAGTGCGCCACTACCCGTTCGACAGCACCGAGTCGATAAGCCTCTTGCGCGTCAATAAACTGCCCAGTGAAGTACATGTAGCGAACCTTCTGGACTGGGAACATGCGCTGCAGGTGAGCACCACCGCCCATCGCCCCTCGATCCACTTCAGGCACCCCAAACCGCGCGCACTCAGACGCAACAATAATGTCGGCTGCGCCAGCAATACCAATGCCGCCACCCAAGACAAAGCCATGAAGCGCGACAATAACGGGTTTAGGGTTTAAATGAATAGACTCGAAGGTGTCGTAGTTACCTTTGTTGACCGGTACGATTTTACGCGAGTCGGCGTCCAGCTCTTTGATATCAACGCCTGCGCAAAAGCCTCGGCCTTCCGAGCGAATAACAATCACTGAGACCTCGTCGTTAGTACCTAACGCCTTTATCTCGGCGGCAATACTCGCCCACTCAGCCGAATTAAAGGCGTTCACGGGTGGTTTATCGAACACCAGCTCCGCAATGCCGTTCTCTATTGTTACTCCAAAAGCCATAGGTATTCCTTTTATTCTGGCGAGTTTAAGGCATTTAAACGCGTTAAAGTTTGATCTGCCTCAGTCATTAAGCGTTCTATTAAAGCCTGCACTGTTGGCAGTTCATCAATGAGGCCGGCGACTTGACCGCTGGGCAATATACCGTCTTGCGGATGGCCTTTAACCATGGCTTCTTGAATCATCATGGGTGCGTTAGCCGCCATCATGGTTTGCCCCAAGGTTAAATCTGTGTTTTTTTGCATGGCGATCGCGGAACGCAACATTCCAAACAGCGAGACCCCAGTCAGTTTGGTAAACGCCAAGCCATTTTTGATGGCAAGCAGTAGCATCTGCAATCCCGACGCCTTTTCGAGTCGCGCAAGCAAAGGGTTTAAGATCATACGTTGAGGTAGGCCGTCGAGCTTGGTGCTGGTGATGATTTGCTCGGGTGGCGCTTTTAAATATTCAGCCTTGGTCACCTCCGGTACGGGCGATTCTTGGGTCAGTAAAAACCGAGTTCCCATGGCAATACCACAAGCGCCCTGCGCGAGAGCGGCAATGAGATCACTACCGCGACTAAAACCACCCGCAGCAACGACCGGCACATCAACCGCCTGGCATACCTGCTTTAACAAAATAGAGGTTGCCACTGAGCCAGTATGACCGCCACCTTCGCCGCCTTGCACAACAACAATATCCGCACCGAACTCCACCGCTTTGACCGCGTGCTTTAAAGCGCCAACGGTGGGCATGCACAACACACCGGCATCTTTAAGACGCTTTACCGCCGCAGAGGAAGGCGAGCGGCTGTAACTGACAGCGCGCACCTTGTGCTCGATACACAAATCGATGATCTGTTCTGCGTGAGGCACGTACATGTGGAAATTCACGCCAAACGGTTTGTCGGTCAAGCGTTTGATTTCAAGGATGCCCGCCTCGATTTCCTCTAGGGTCATCACGGCGCCCGCTAAAAAGCCAAAGCCGCCCGCATTTGCAGTAGCGGCGACCAAGGCTGGATCTGCCACCCAACCCATCGCTGTTTGTACAATGGGGTACTGACACCCCAAGCGCTCTGTTAACGCAGTTTTCATACTTTCACCTAGGCAGTGATCTGGCGCTTTTCGCAGACCATCATTACGAGGTCTGAATTAGAGCGTGTTTCCACACTGCTTGTATAGGTTTGGACGTAATGCAAGTGGACGATACCTAGACCGTCAAAACATTTGCCCCGCAATGTTTTATCCAGAATACTTCATGCCAGTGTTAAACACCCACAATAACAGCACATCAAACCCAGAAGGTTAACGACATGACGGAATTTAGTGCACCACACCACACCGCCGTAGCGCAACTCACAGGACCTGGAGCGCCGTTTGAAGTTGTCGAGCACATAATCGACGGCATTAGCTATAAAGCCTATAAAAACGCAGAAAAATCATTGGCCAGTGTGATTGCGCCCGGGCGCCAGCATGGCGAAAAGCTGTATCTGCAATACATGGGCGAGGATTACTCTTTCGCCGACTTTTTCGCTGCATCCGATCGCTTTGCGGTAGCGCTGAAAAGAGATTACGGCATCGGCAAAGGCGACCATGTCGCTATTGCTATGCGCAACCGCCCAGAATGGCTTATGGCCTTTGTCGCCATTATTAATTTAGGCGCAGTAGCCGTGCCACTCAATAGCTGGGGGCGTTCGGAAGAGCTGCAACAAGGCCTAACGGATGGCGGTGCCAAACTCGTCGTTTGTGATGCCGACCGCCTACGATTTATTCGCAGCGCTGGTAATAACTTACAGGCTGTAGTCGTTGAACCCGACGCCAAAGATGACACCAGCGAACTGTTCTGGCCACTGGTCGAGTCAGCCAATGTCGAGGACTTTCAAGTTGTAGACGTTGAACCCGATGATCCGGCCATCTTGTTATTCACGTCGGGCACTTCGGGACGCCCAAAAGGCGCCATGTTCAGTCAGATGAACTGTGCCCAATCATTGATGAACGTAGAATTTATTGGTGCGGCAACCTACATGACCAATACCGACACCATGAACGCCCTGCTGGCCAACCCCATGCACCCCAAAACCTTATTTTCCGTGCCACTATTTCATATCAGCGGCTTATTCTCGCAGTCGCTCATTAGCCTGCGGCATGGACGTGGACTGTACATGATGTACAAGTGGGACCCCAAAGAAGCGGCCCGCATTGTCAAAGAAGAAGGTATCACGGTATTAATGGGTGCTTCAGCGATGCTGCTTGACCTGCTGACCCACGACGACTTTCAAGACGCCGACACCTCAAATATCTCCAACATTAGCGCTGGCGGCGGCGCCACACCCAGCAAACTGAGCGAGCTGTACAGCAGTAAAACAGCCTCGGCAATGCCGGGGGCTGGATGGGGCCTGACCGAAACGGGCGGCAGTGGCGCTGCGTTCACGGGCTATATGGCTAACGCTCGACCCGGCGCTAGCGGCTTCCCGAGCCCCATTATCGATTTTAAATTTTGCGATGAGGATGGCGCTGAAGTAGCCGATGGTGAGCCTGGCGAGATCTGGATCAAGTCAGCCGCCTGCATCCATCGTTATTACAGTGGCGCCAAAGACGGCAGCGATTTTGAACAAGGTTGGTTCAAAACAGGTGATGTCGGCTACTTCAACGAAGACGGCCTGCTGTACATCTGCGATCGCGTGAAAGACATGATCATTCGCGGCGGCGAAAACATCTATCCCGTCGAAGTCGAGAACTGCCTGATCCAATTCCCGGGCTGTGCAGAAGCAGCCGTTGTGGCCATTGACAGCGACCGCTTTGGGGAAGAACCTGCAGCGGTGGTTCGCTTCAAAGAGGGCCATGATCACATCACCGAAGCCGATGTTATTCGCTACTGCAAAGAGCACTTAGCCGCTTTCAAGGTACCGGTGCAGGTTGTATTCACCACCGAGCCTATGCCGCGAACAGCCACTGAAAAGCTCATCAAAGCACAAATCAAACGCACCTACTTTGCATGAGTGTCGCCGCCCTAACAGTCAGCAAACCCGCGCACGAAACGAGCTTGGGCCACCAAGCTCGCAAGGCGCTTGCGACCCGAGAGCGCATCCTTCAAGCCGTTGTTGAACTCATCAACGAGTCTGGATTTTCGGGCGCCACCTCTGGTCAAATCGCCCGCAGAGCAGGTATTACTTGGGGGGCGGTTCAGCATCACTTTGGCACGAAAGACGACATTCTTTTGGCCATCATAGAGCGGTCACAGCAGGTGTATCTAGACCAGCTTCAGTCAGCACAACTGGCCAAAGGACCTTTAAGTCAGCGCATCGATCACTTTGTTGACGCCGTCTGGGAGCACTATCGCAGTGACCTATATTTTGCTTTTTCGGAGATTATGCGAGCCTCGCGAATGAGTGCTATCGGACCATCGCTCAGCGCCTTTTCCATTAGCGAAGAGCAAGAAAAACACATCCAAATTATGGCTTCCATGTTTGCCGATTACGCCATACCAAGCCAACGATTAAAAGAATGCTTCCGATTTGTGCATCGGTTTTTGGCCGGCTTTGCCTTAGACCGAATTATGGAACCATCGGCACCTTACGAAACCATCCATATCAAACGCCTAAAAGACGAACTACTGCAGCTAGTATCCGACAAAGGTTCAGACACTGGCGATTACCACACAACAGGAGGGCTCAAATGAGCGACCTAAATACCTTCCGCGAAGAAACACGCGCCTGGCTCTTGGACAACTGCCCCGAGTCGCAGCGACAACCCATTGTCAAAGACGAACAGATTTGGGGGGGGCGCAAGCGCGAGTTCCCATCAGCCGATGCACAAAAGTGGTTTGAAGCTATGGCTGACCGCGGTTGGACAGCACCGACTTGGCCAAAAGAATACGGTGGTGGCGGTCTCAGCCCAGACGAAGCAAAAATACTGCAGCAAGAAATGGCGCGACTGGGCTGTCGCCCCGCGCTCTACGAAATCGGCATTTGGATGTTTGGTCCCGCATTATTAGCCTTTGGCACCGAAGAGCAGAAGCTCGAGCATATTCCCAAAATCGTGCGCGGTGAAATTCGCTGGGCGCAGGGTTATTCAGAACCCTCGGCAGGCTCCGATTTGGCGAGTCTCAAAACGAAGGCAGAAGATTGTGGCGATCATTTCTTGGTCAACGGCACCAAGATTTGGACCACCAACGCCCACAAAGCCGACTGGATTTTCTGTTTGGTGCGAACTAACCCGGATGCTCCCAAGCAGCAAGGCATTAGCTTCTTGCTGATCGACATGGAGAGCGAAGGCGTCTCGGTCAGCCCTATCGAACTCATCAGCGGCGAATCGGAATTCTGCCAAACCTTTTTCGACAACGTCAAAGTACCCAAAGCCAACCTGGTCGGTGAATTAAACAAAGGGTGGGACGTCGCCAAGGAGCTGCTGAAACATGAGCGCGCCATGATGTCGTCGATGGAATCGATGACCGAGAAGGAAGAATTCAGCTTAGTCGATCTTGCCAAACAAACGCTCGGAGCGGATGCGAAAGGCGCGCTGAACAACCCCGAAGTGCGTACCAAGATCGCGGCTTTAGATATGGAAATGCAGGCATTTGCCCAGTTAAACGAACGCATGTTCTACCAGCACAAGGCCAAACAAAGCGACCCTCGTTTGCCGCTATTACTTAAACACATCGGCACGAAACAGTTGCAGCGCAAAGATGAGCTCTTACTGGAAATACTGGGCAACAAGTCTTTGAGTTGGGAATCTGCGGCATCGAGCCACACCGAGCACACAGTAACTCGCAATTGGGCTTTTGATAAAGCGCACACCATTGCCGGTGGCACCTCAGAAATTCAACTTAATATTATTGCTAAACGTGCGTTAGGCATGGCGTCTTAACAGGAAGCTATTCAGATGATTTTTAATGAAGAACAAAGCATGTTGCAGGACACCGTCCGAGCATTTGTACAAGAGCACGCGCCGGTTGCGGACTTACGCGCAGTAAGAGCTAATGCGAGTGGCCCGTCTTACAACCTTGAACTTTGGAATCAGTTGGTCGAATTGGGATTGCCCGCTGTCGCTCTGCCTGAAGACGATGGCGGCCTGGGTTTTGGCTACATGGGCCTACTGGCAGTACTGTTGGAAACGGGCAAAACCATTATGGCAAGCCCACTGGTATCGAGCGTCGCCGCCGCCACCTCGTTGATTCAGCTTGCGGGCACCGACGATCAAAAATCACGTTGGTTACCGCAACTGACCTCTGGTGAAATGACTGCTACCGTTGCCGTACAAGAAGGTCGCCATTACTCCCTGCCCGCAGTAGACACACAACTCATTGATGGGCAGCTCAACGGCAGCAAGTCGATGGTGATGGACCTACCCGAGGCCGACCTCCTGATCGTCATCGCAAAAACTGCTGAGGGCAAACTCGCAGCTGCAGTGTTAGAGTCGAGTAAGGCCGAATTTGACGCGCAGCGTTATTCGCTGATGGATGGACGGAAATACAGCGACCTCACGTTTACGCAAACGAACGTTCTACCGAATAATGTCTTGGGTGAAGGTGTTGATCGAACCGCCGAGATCGAGCAAGCATTAGATATCGCGACTGTTGCAACCGCTGCTGAGATGGTTGGCGGAGCAGAAAGTTTGATTGAGCGAACCGTTCAGCACCTCAACGATCGCGAACAGTTCGACGTTAAACTTGCGACTTTCCAAGCACTTCAGCATCGCTGCGCCGAAATGTATTGCCAATTGGAGCTGGTAAAAAGCGCCGTCTTCAGTGCTTTCGCTCGACTGGATCGCGGCAAAGACATTCACAAGGCCGCGAGCCAAGTTAAAGCATTGGCTAACGATTACTACCAGCATATCAGTAACGAAGCAGTGCAAATGCACGGCGGCATGGGGGTAACCGATGAGCTGGATGTCGGGCTGTATCTGAAGCGCTCACGTGTCTGCAACCAATTGTTTGGGGATGCAGCTTATCATCGCCAACGCTATGCCTCAGCGCTGGGTTTGTAAATGATTAGCGTACGATGCTTAATTTTTGATACCGAGTGCTCCCGGGATTCGCTGCTGAGCACCCTTCAACCGATCTTGCCAAGGCTCTCTGAGACAACTCAAGTGCGTCTGCTTATTGACGACAAGGACTCTGCGGTTGCGGCCGGATACCAGCAATGTGCTAAGGCGCCTCTACCAACGGCGTGCGTCTGCCTGGATGATCTCGAAGAGAGCGAGGCGCACACACTCAAAGTTGAACTTGAGTCCCTGTTTGAACGAGCTCGGGCCACGGTGTTCGAGACGCAGTTGGTGCTACAACCCGACTGGCAAATAGGGCAACGTACGCCGGGCACCGTGCAACTGTGCACGTTTCAACAAAAGCGCGACATTAGCCGCGCAGAGTTCATTGCGATCTGGCGAGACAGCCACACACAAATCGCGATCGACACGCAAAGTACTTTTGGCTACTTCCAAAACCTGGCGCTAGAGGGTCAAGACAGTGGCTTTGACGCGCTGGTTGAGGAGCACTTTCCGATAGAGGCCGCCACGTCGCCCGAGGCATTTTTCGATGCCGTCGGGGACCCAGCTAAGCTTAAACACAACATCGACTGCATGATGGAAAGCTGCGCTCGATTTATTCAACAAGACACGATTAACGTCATTCACTTAAGCGAATACAAAATACACTAGGAGCACATCATGACAGATGGATTGGCAGGAAAAGTCGCTTTAATCACCGGCGCAGGGCAAGGTATAGGGCAAGGCATCGCATTTTCGCTCGCAAAACGCGGCGTCAAAGTGGTCGCCGTCGGACGGACTCTGTCCAAATGTGAAAATACCGTTGCGCAAATCAAAGAACGCTTCGGTCAAGAAGCTCTTGCGATCGAGTGTGACATTAGCAATCTTGATCAGCTGCCCGGTGTCGTGGAGCAAACTGTGAATACGTTTGGGCGCTTGGATATTTTAGTCAACAACGCCGTGAGTGCGACCATCAAGCCACTGATTGCGTTAGAGCTTGAAGAAATCAATCGGGCGATGGTCACAGGTCCAACGGCGACTTTGTTAATGATGCAGGCGGCCTACCCTCACTTAAAAACCAACGGCGGTTCTATTATCAACATGGCAAGCTCTGCGGCAAAACGCTGGGACATGACCAATTACGGCTTATATGCAGCGGAAAAAGAAGCCATACGCGCACTAACCCGCACAGCCGCCAGCGAATGGGGTCAATACAACATCCGAGCGAACTGTATACTACCCCATGCCAAATCGCCCGCTCTGGCCTGGTGGACAGAAAACCGTCCCGAAGAAGCGGCCGCGTTTGTAAAAACCATTCCAATGGGCCGGATTGGTGAGTGCGAAGACGATATTGGTGAATTTGTTGCGATGCTCTGCTCTGACCAAAGCCGTTATGTCAGCGGCCAGAGTATCGCCGTAGACGGCGGCCAGGCTTACATGGGCTAACCGCTGCTGATGATTTAGAGGCGTAAGACCTGACACCTCTTCATCAAGCACCAACAAAAAAGCCACAGCCCGCGAGGGTTGTGGCTTTTTAACCGTAATGCCGTCCAACCAAGGCTGAACGGCAACTCGGTATCACTCGACCAAAAACTGACCGTACCAGCGGCGGAACTTCGCAAACGGACCGTCGCCGTCGCATAACAATGGTCGCTCGTAATACTTTTTACGATCCCAAATAACGCGGTCTTCTTCCATTTGCTGGTGAATGTTGGCGATCAAAGCGCGGCCCATTTTGCCTATCGGGCCGTCAACATCCTCACGGCGCTGATAAAAGGCGTAATGAGCACGGGTGATCTCGGAAGTGACTGGGCTCACCGTCGCCACCAAGATTGTCTCGATCAGGCCTTTGAATCGGACAACACTTAAGCCCGGACCGATGTTCTCATTCTCGATTGAACCTTCGATTTCACCGCGCGGTGTCGGCTGACGCGTTTTCAGAAAGCCGCGACGAGTATGACCATCAAAGCTTAATTCTTCGGCGTCAGGAATATCGTTCGTGCCATGCACATACATAAAGTGTGCAGGGTCAACAGCGTTCTCCCCCATCTCTTGCATGTGGGTGCCAATCTCCCACTCGTGGATGATCGGCTCAGCCCAATCATCTGGATTCTCTGCAAGCTCAGGCACCAACTCCGGCTCAAATAAGGGCTCAATGTCGTGCGGGTGATACCACACAATGATCGAACCGTTCATTTCACGTACACGCCACGCTTTCAATACGGCCTCACCACGCGCCACTTTTGGCGGCATATTGGTGGCATAGGGGATGTGCGTGCACTGACCTTCACCGTTAAACTGCCAACCGTGGAAGGGGCAGGCAATGCTGTCGCCGATGACTTTTGCGCCTTTACCCATTTGCTCGCGGATACCATAACCTAGGTGTGCACCCATGTGTGGGCAGTAAGCATCAACGACTTTCGCCTCACCTGACTCTGTTCTAAAAATGACCAGATCTTGGTCAAAATAGAAGACGGGTTTTGACTCACCAGGGCCAATGTCTTTTGAAAAAGCCACATGGTACCAGCCATAAGGCATGGGGAGCGGAATACCGACCGTGCGTTTTGCGTTACTTACACTCATGATTTTCTCCTTTCTTATTTAACGGCGCCGCCGCCGTCAACGGATAACAACTGACCGGTAATGAACGAGGCTCGATCCGAGCACAAGAACACCACCGCCTCGGCAATTTCATTGGGCTCGCCAATACGACCCATCACCGCAGAGCGTTTCAGACCTTCTGCGATCTTGGGCTGCTCTTCGAAATATTTTTCTACGCCGGGAGTACGAATCACACCAGGGGACACCGCATTGATGCGAATTCCCTGAGCGCCATATTCCGCTGCCGAACTCTTGGTCAGGATATTCACGCCACTTTTCGCGGCTGCATAGGCCGTATTGAAAGGCTGACCTTTCAAGGACGAGTTGGATGAAATATTGACGATACTACCTTTACCCGCCGCCAACATGACTTCAAGCTCATATTTCATGCAGAGCCAGGTGTTGGTTAAACACATGGTCAAGGTATCGTCGAAGACTTTACGCTCAAATTGATGAATCGGGCCGGCGCCGCGACTCAGCGCCGCGCTATTACACGCGATATCCAAACCACCAAACTCGGTAACAGCCGTGTTCACCATAGCTTTTACTGCGTCTTCGTCACTCACATCCGCGATAGATATGACCGCCTCACCGCCAGCCGCTTTGATTAACTCAACGGTTTCTTGCGCGGTCTCGGCGTTAAAATCAGCGACAACCACTTTCGCGCCCTCGCGCGCGAAGGCTTCAGCGATGGCACGACCGATGCCGCCACCGGCGCCGGTCACTAAGCCAATTTTATTTTCGAGTAGACCCATACTTCATTCCTATTAGTCTAAAAGACGCAAAATATTTTACTCTGGTATAATTTTTAACCATAGTATAACTTTCTGCTTAAGTTGCAAGACTTGAATCATAGTACAAAGGGACGACACCACAATGGCAAACGCAGTCCAACTGCCCTTGCGTGAACGCAAGAAGCTTGACACTCGCCGCCGTATTTTTGAGGTTGCCAGCCATTTATTTGTGGATTTGGGCGTCCAAGATACGACGATCGAGGCCATCGCCAAAGCGGCCAATGTCTCGAAACCAACCTTTTTTAATTATTTCTCTGGCAAACAGGAAGTTTTACGCGAGCTCATGACGCGTATGGACGAAGAATTCGTCAGTTATATCCTGCATTCTGTAGCGACTGGGCACTCGACTCAACAACGCTTGCAGCTACTGATGACCCAATCTGGACAGCATATTCAGCGTCGGCCCGACATGACAAAGTTACTGTTAATTGAGGGTATGAGTGATTTAGGTTGCCCGACAGTAGAAACATCGAGAATGTCGATATTGAACGACGCCATGGCAACCTTAGTCCAGCGGGGGCGGCGCGAAGGCGATATCGACACGAAATTCTCGATCGAGTTACAAGTACAAATTTTAGTGGGCGGTTATTTATACGGATTGCTGAACTGGCTGTCTGGCGACCTAAAGGAGCTGGACAAAACGCTTCAAGAAACCGCTTTATTTTTGGCCGAGGCTTTAGCGCCACGATAAGGAAACGAGTAAGACTATGATATTAGATGCCTTTAAGTTAACAGGTAAGATCGCCTTGATCACCGGCGCCGGTAAAGGAATTGGCGAGGGCATTACGCTCGCCTTCGCCGAGATGGGCGCCCATGTTATTTGCGTAGCTCGCAGCCAAGACGACCTCGAGAAAGTCGCTGCTAACGCGCGTGAGTTTGGCGTCGAAGCAACCGCGATCTCTTGCGACGTAACGAAAGAAGAGCAGCTTCAGGCCTTGGTCGACCAAGTAACCGAGCGCTACGGCAAACTCGATATTCTTGTTAATAATGCTGGCGCTCCAGGCAAGGGCTACGGCCCTATGACAGAGGTAACCAAATCGCGCTTTGAACATACTCTCGGGATCAACTTAACCTCGGTTTACGCGCTGACTCAGATGTGCCTTCCTTTGCTGAAGGCCGCTGAATCCGCAACGGTTGTGAACGTAAGCTCAGCCTTGGCGTGGATGGTTGATCGCAACTTTGCGGCTTATGCCGCCGCGAAAGCGGGTGTGAACCAATTAACACGCGTCATGGCCTACGAATTGGCCCCAAACATCCGCGTCAACGGCATAGCGCCCGGGGCAGTAGATACGCCAGCAACCAACTTTATTAAGCAAAACGACGCCATGCACAAAGCGACCACGCGCTGGATCCCCTTAAACCGTATGGGCGACCCCAAAGATATCGCTTTGGGTGCGCTGTATTTGGCTTCACCCGCCAGCGGCTTTATCACAGGCAAAATTATTGATATCGATGGCGGTATGGCAGCACTGCCGGGTAGCGCCATCGAAACCACTTTGGCAATGAATCCCTAACAATAAGGAATACACCATGAAACATTATGCAATGACAGGTGGCGCCACCGGAATTGGCGCAGCAACCAAAGCTAAGCTCTTAGCGAATGGTCACAAAGTGACCGTGGTCGACATCAAAGATGCGGACATTATTGCTGACCTTGGCAACCCTGAGTCACGCGCTGACGCACTGGCCGCATTGCAGGCCGCGGGTCCATTCGACGGTGTTATTACCTGCGCGGGTGTCGCTTCGCACTTCCCCGACACCGCCGCGATCATCTCGATTAACTACTACGGCACCGTTGAGTTGCTAAACGGACTTAAAGACCACTTAAATCCGGGCGCGCGCGTGGTCGCGATAGCGTCTAATTCCGCACCCATGTGCACCAACGAAGAACTCGTTAGCGCCATGCTGAACGGTTCTGAAAGCGAAGCGCGAACAATTGCCACCGAATGCGACGGACAAACATGCTACGCCGGCAGCAAACAAGCGGTTGCGCGCTGGGTTAAGCATGTGGCGCCGGAGTGGGCACGATCAGGTGTTGGTATCAATGCCATCGCACCGGGTTATATCGAAACCCCAATGACTAAGGCGGTAGCGGAAAGTGCCCAATACGCCGATGCTATCAAGCAATTTTTGGCCTCTATTCCAATGCAACGCGCGGGCCAACCCGATGACATCGCTAACCTCATCGACTTTTTATTAAGTGACGCGGCAAGCTTTATTGGCGGCTCATTAATTTATTGCGACGGCGCACATGATGCGATGTTACGGCCAGACGCCTACTAAACAATATCGCTTTACCACAAAGCCATTCTCGAGAGGGAGTGGCTTTTTACGAGGATCATGAGAATGAACAAGACATCCCTCGCGCGACTAAAACGCCTCACTAACCTTGCCGCCACACTGACGCTATCGGCATTTTGCGTCTCAGCACTCGCCTCGGATAAACGCGAGTACACCGAGGACCGCGAAGCCTGCAGTCAATACAGCGCCACCAAACGCCCACTCTTTGGTGATCTTCACATCCACAGCCGCTTGTCCTTTGACTCTTACCTATCGAGCCAGCGTAACGGACCTGACGAAGTCTACGACTACGCTAAAGGCCTCCCCATTACCGTGCCCGGAGCAGATGGCGAACAAACCGTGATCGCCCAAATCGATCGCCCTCTCGATTTTGCGGGACTTACAGACCACGGAGAGTTTTTGGGGCAAGTAGCAGCCTGTCAAAATCCAGATACGCTGCTCGGCAAGGTCTGGCCCATGTGCATGATGTCGCGCTCGCAAAATTTGTGGGTACAGTTAATCGCAGCGAGCTGGTGGACGCGTCTGGGCGGGCAGAATGCAGTAGAACCCACCCCTTCGTCCATTTGCCTATTCGAAGACTGTGACTCTAAGCAGATCAGTGTCTGGCAGGAAGTCCAAGCTGCAGCGGAGCGGCACTACGATCGCAGCGCAAATTGCGAATTCACCAGCTTCGTGGGCTACGAATACACCGACGCGGTGAATCAAAAAAACCTGCATCGCAACGTCATTTTCCGTAATAGCAAGGTGACCGAGGCACCCATTTCAACCTACGAAACACAAAAATCGCTGCTGTCGCTTTGGCAGCAATTGGATGAACAGTGTATTCAAGGCACCGAGGGGTGCGACGTACTGGCTATTCCGCATAATTCCAATCTTTCGGGTGGCCTGATGTTTCAGGACCCCAAGTCGCCCGAAGAGCTACGATTACGCCGCAGTATGGAACCGTTGGTGGAACTGGTGCAGCACAAAGGGGCATCAGAATGCCGTTACGATCGCCTCGCAGGTCGCGGCGTCGACACCACCGACGAACTGTGTGACTTTGAGCAAATCCCCGGAGACAACTTACACATGCTCGGCACGGTTGAAGGTGAAATGCGTAGCGAAGACGGCGCCTTGGTCGACATAGACAACTTCGCACCTCGCAATATGATTCGTAATGTATTGAAAGACGGTGTGGCCTTGCGATCAGAGCTCGGCGAGAACCCCTTCCAATTTGGTTTTATTGGTAGCACTGATACGCACAGTGCGACCGCAGGCGGTGCACAAGAAAAGGGCTACGTCGGGCACCTTGGACGTCGTGATTCTGAGTATCGCAACGTGCAGGACCATTTTGTCTCTAACCCTGGCGGCCATGCTGTCGTGTGGGCGGAAGAGAACTCACGCGATGCCATCTTTGAAGCCATGCGCCGCCGCGAAACCTATGCCACCTCGGGCACCCGTCCCATCGTCCGATTCTTCGGAGGTGACTACCCAGCAGACGCCTGTACCGCCGTTAACCGGGCCGAACTCGGCTATGACAACGGTGTACCTATGGGCGGTGTTATTGAATCTGCGGCGCTAGACGGTCCTGCGCGCTTTTTGGTGTACGCCCAAAAAGACGCCGGCACGGCAACACACCCCGGCTATGATTTACAGCGAATTCAAATCATCAAAGGCTGGGCCGACGCTGAGGGCAAAACTCATGAGCAAGTCTTTGAAGTCGCCGGCAACCCCAACAACGGCGCGAGCGTCGACCCTGACTCCTGCGCCGCGGTGGGCACGGGCTACAGCGAGCTTTGCACGGTGTGGGAAGATCCAAACTATAACGCCGACGAGAACGCGTTCTACTACGCGCGAGTGATCGAAAACCCCTCGTGTCGCTGGAGCACACTGCAGTGCATGGACGCCGGCGTAAACCCGTTCTCGGATCAATGTGAAGAGCAATCCCTAGCCGCGTCGGCCAAAGCGCGAGAAAAACAAGGGGCTACCGGCGAGGTCTACAAAAACTGCTGTCGTAGCGCAGAAAACGAGGCTTTTTATAGCCCCGTCATCCAAGAGCGAGCGTGGACTTCACCTATTTGGATTCAGTCTGCTCTTTAGCGAGGTGCAAGAAGACGGGGACTTCACCACCCCCGTCAACCTCTAACGCAGCACCCGAAATATAAGACGCCTGCTCAGAGGCTAAAAACACCACCGCTTTTGCCACATCTTCAGGTTCTGCCATGCGCTTTAACGGCAACATATTCGCCACCCGATCGAAGCCCGCCTGACCACCGTAATGGTCTACCGCGGCCTCGGTGCGCACCAAACCCACCACGATAGCGTTAACCCGAATCTTGGGGCCCCACTCCATCGCCAGTGATCGCGTTGCACTCAGCAAACCCGCTTTTGCCGCACCGTATACCGTCGTGTAAGGTGAGGGACGCACCCCGCTCACGCTGGCGATATTAACGATACTGCAACCCTCGCGCTGTGACATCACAGCGTGCACCTGCTGTGAAAAGGTCAACGGTGCAGTCAAGTTAAGAGCCAGTAATTTATCCGTTAAACGCGGACTGGCGGTAGCAAACTCGACTTCAGGGCTACCCCCAGCATTGTTGACCAAGACGTCCACACCGCCAAATGCGGCGACAGCGGCATCAATCACAGCTTGCGACTGCTCAGGGTCACGAATGTCTGCAGCCACAAACAGAGCTTCTTTGCCATCAACGGCAATTGCTATCTCGGGCACACGACGACCACAAGCCACCACATTCGCCCCTTGACTCAAAAAGGCTTGGCAAATGGCGCGCCCGATATAACCGGCACCGCCCGTCACAATGACTGTTTTACTGGCAAACTGGCTCATATAACTCACAAATAGGGAGGGTGGATAGTGGAGGTGTTGTCTACACTCAGCGCAATACCGTTTACGTGGCGCGAATCGTCTGAGGCCAAGAAGAAAATCACGTTAGCCACATCTTCTGCTTGGCATATAAATGGCGCTGAATTTTTATACTGATCGGGATCATGACTGTTAGCCTGCCCCGCAATCTCGCGCACCATATCCGTGTTAATACCATCTGGGTGAATCGAGTTACAGCGTACTTTATTCGCCCGCTGTTTACACAAAACAGCAGTGCTCATGGTCAAGCCGCGCACCGCGGACTTTGAGGCCGTATACGCACAGAAGTCGGGCACACCCATCAAGGCAGATGACGAGCTCATATTAATAATCGAACCGCCACCGGCTTTCTCAAGCAGTGGCAACATGTACTTAATGGCCAAAAACACGCCATCACTATTGACCGACATCAATCGTCGCCAGCCTTCAAGCGACTCCATATCGATGTTACCGTACTGCAAAATCGCCGCGTTGTTCACCAAAATATTCAGATTGGCACCATCGGCTTCCAAAGTCGCCACCACACGCTGCCAATCGGCCTCCTCGGCAACGTTTTGCTGAATAAACGTTGCGCCAATCTCCGCCGCCGTGGCTTCGCCGCGATCAGCCACCACATCGGTAATGTACACCTTGGCGCCCTCAGCTATGAAACGCTCGGCCGCCGCGCGCCCCACGCCTCGCGAACCACCCGTAATTAAAGCTGTTTTATTTTTTAGTCTCATGCTGACCCCTCCATCAATGGTGCGAACATTCTAACGGTAAAGTTATATCCTTAGCTTAAGTCAGATGGACTAAGCAGTCGTAAGATTGCCGATTTCGCTTCGTGCTAGAGTTCGAATTTACACAGGAGTATTACATGAGCACTTACATTGTTGAATCGCCCGCTGAACTTTTGAACCTAGTCGGCACCACGCTCGGCCCCAGTGAACCTCTGGTTATTGAACAAGAACGCATCAACCAATTCGCGGACGCCACCGGCGACCATCAGTGGATTCACGTTGACCCTGAAAAAGCCAAAGACGGCCCCTTCGGCACCACCATTGCGCACGGCTACTTAACCCTCTCGCTGGCCAACTGGTTCCTGCCCCAGCTACTGCAAGTCAACAATGTATCAATGGGCGTGAACTATGGCGCCGAGAGCATTCGCTTCCCATCGACTGTGCCGGTTAACAGCACCATCCGCGCTACCGGCGAAATTACGTCCGCTGAAGAAGCCAAAGGCGGCGTAAAAGTCGTTGTGCGCATCACCATCACGGTAGAAGGCGCTGAGCGTCCCGCGTGTATCGTCGATACGATCAGTATTTTTTATCCCTGATGCGCGAGCCAGGTTGCCACTGAGTTTTGAAAATACGCGAGCGCTAGCCGAGCGGCTGCGGCCTGTTTCGCGCGGAACGTCACGCGACAGGACGTCGCGTGCGTAGCGAGCCACGGATGGCCTTGCAGCGGTCCGCAAGAAATTGGCTGAGACGTGAAGGCGGATCGTTAAACGCTCAAGCCTAACAACTCGTTAATCGAGCTTAAACACCGTGCGTGCATTCGCACGTAAGAACTTCGGCCATACTTCGTCGCGGAACGGCACGTTTGGCATATCGCTGAAGATACGCTCCAGCGACAAGCCCATGGGGAAATAGCCGGCGTACATCACTTTATCAGCACCGCGGGTATTCGCGTAATGGATAATGTCTTTGGGGTAATGCTTGGGCGCAAACGCGCTGGTCATGTAGTACAGGTTGGGATACTTAAGCATCAGCTTCCATGCCAGATCGGTCCACGGCTCGCCACCGTGGCGCATCACGACTTTCAGCTCAGGAAAGAACCAGCAAATTTCGTCGAGATGCTCGACCTTCTGAGGCTCCATTGGGATCCGTGGCCCTGGCACACCAACACAGGTACAAAAAGGAATGTCTAAGTCTACGCACGCGACAAAAATGGGGTACCACTTTTTGTCCGACAGCGAAACTTGTGGGCATAAACCCGACGGGAACGCTGTGACCGCTTTCAGATCGTATTTTTCTTTTAAGCGACGAATTTTACGAACTTCTTCCATACCCTTGTTAGGATTGCATTCGTAGCTGGCAATAAAACGGTCGGGATGCTCGAGAACCGCTTTGTTCTGAAGCGTGTATTGATCCTCATCGACACCGATCATCGCTTTTTCAATGCCAAACTCATCCATTTTTTGAATCGTATAGGCGATGTAGTCATCCTGAACGCCAGTTCTGGGGATGTCTTTAAACATATATTGCGCCGGCATTTTGAACATCTCACGACTTTGTTCGTCCATCAACAAAGGCTTGATGAAGTCGTAGTAGTCCGACGTATCGTTGTTCGGAATCGCCATCATCAAATCGATGATCCCAATGTTTTCTGGCATTGCCATGGTGAATCTCCTTACGTGAATTTGGTGTAACCTATTACGCGCTCATTGGTGAGTAATCGGTAAATCCTTCGGCTTCTCCGCCATAAAGTGTTTTCATATCTATGCGTGCAAGCTCAGCGCCTGCTTGGAAGCGCGCCGGCAAATCCGGGTTCGCAATAAACGGACGACCAAAGCTAACTGCGTCGACCCGCCCATCGGCAATAGCTTCGTTGGCTTCTTCTGCACTGTAGCTATCGTTAGCGATGACATAACCTTTAAAGTTCTCGCGAGCTAACGCTAGCGAATCTAGGCCCGTCGAGTTCATGCGAATCACGTGCAGGTAAGCCAAGTTGTAGTAATTAAGACCTTGCATTAGGGCCGCAAAGGTTTCTTTTGGATCATCGTCATGCAAATCATTGAACGGGTTCGCTGGGCAAATACGCACCCCGACGCGGTCGTGGCCGACGGCTAAAGAAATTGCCGCAACCGTTTCTAAAACAAAACGCAGCCTATTGGCGAGACTGCCGCCGTAGTTATCTTCACGCTGATTCGTACCGGTGGATAAAAACTGAGCTGGCAAATACCCCGAGGTACAGTGTAGCTCGACGCCCGCAAAACCGGCCTGAATCGCCAGGATTGCCGAGTTCACATACTGCGCCTGCACCTCTTTGATTTCGTCAAGCGTCATGGCTTCGGGTTCTGGCATGGGCTGCATACCATTTGGGGTAAATATCTTATCCTTGCAGGCTATGGCCGAAGGTGCCAAAAAGCGGGCCCCTGGCGCTTTGTTGTCAGGGTGACCCACGCGGCCGCAGTGCATAAGCTGCGCCACCATTTGCCCACCCTCGGCTTTCACCGCGGCGGTTACCTTGGACCACGCCTCAGCATGCTCGGGCAAAAACAGGCCGGGCGTACGGTTGTAACCTTTTCCATCGAGCGATGGATGCACACCCTCGCTAATAATAAGGCCAGCACTCGCACGCTGACGGTAGTAATCGACGTGCAAGTCAGTGACCAAATCGTCGTCGGTCGCGCGACTGCGCGTCATTGGCGCCATGATAATCCGATTAGGAAGTTCGATAGCACCCAAAGTGATGGGCGAAAATAAAGCGTCTAAAGTCATAGGGGTCCTTAACGCGTGCGGATTTTAGGGTTGCCTTGCTGGCCCCGCATCGTCTTTAAAAATTGCTCGTAGGGCGCTGGCGCTGCAACAGAGGGTAGCTCATCTGAGGGCTCTTTATCCCAGAAAGCTTTCCAAGTTGGGAACAAATCGTGGTACGCACCTTCGTACGGGTCGCGATCGGGCCAGCGCATTTTGTTGTCGCCCACTGGGGGTTTATTCAGGTCGACAGCATACCAGTAGCAGGGCAAGCGACGCGCGAAGTACCAGCGTCCATCGATTCGCTCGTAGTGGTCCCAGTAAATCATTTGCATAATGACCCACTCGATGTCGCCGTTCTCGGTAGGTGTTTCGTGCTCGTTTTTAGAATACACCACGCCCACCGCATGATCGGGGTCTTCAAATTCGATAATGTGGTTGCCAATATGGTGAGACGTACCCGTAAACTGCTCTCGCAGTGTTTGATCCATCCATTGCTTAAAGTAAGCGCGGCCCACTTTGTCTTTGCCGACGCGCACATTTTCAGGGAATAGGTTCACCATGGCGTCAAGGTCACGCATATCTAACGACAGCGAGTATTTAGCCGCCAGTTGACGAATCTCGTCTAAAGACTCTAAGCGGTCCAGCCTTCTCAAAATTTCTGCATCTGACATTGAATAATCCTTAAGACTTGGCAATATGAAGACCAGCAACGCGACCACTGAACGAAGCATCGCCCACCGAACTCCCCGAAGCGTAGCCGTCACCGCGCCGCGGCACACCGCAGGCCGTGCGACCCGCTGCGTACAAACCAGGGATCACTTCACCACCAGCGGTAAGCACTTGTCCATCCACCGTCGTATCAAGACCACCGAGAGTAAAGTAGGGATAGAAGGTGCCGTTGCCTGGGGTGCAATCCAACGCAACCAAGGGCGGCTCGAGAGGTTTCAACCACGCGGCATCTTTATGGAACAGCGGGTCCTGTCCTTCTTTGGCAAAACGGTTGAAGGTCTCGATGCAGTTTTGCAGCTGACCCTCGGGCAGATTAAGCTCTGCTGCGAGTTCATCAACGGTTTCGCCTGTGCCACCAATAGGAGAGCCTAAATAAGACTGTGTCTCGTACCCCTCGTAATCCTCTACATTCATCACGAAGTAAACAGGACCGCCGACTTGACGCAAACAGGCAGCACCCACTCGACCGTGGTAGGCGTCTTCGTTAATAAATCGCTGCCCCTGAGCATTGACTAAGATACCGTAGGTCAATGTCGCAGGGGGGTAGTAAGGCAGACTCACAAAGCCTTCGTGCATGTTAATGACCGCACCGCCCACACTCATGCCCATTTGAATGCCCGACCCCGTATCGTTAGGGTTACCAATGGGCACACTGGCTTTCAACAGCTCAGGCGCATACTGCTTGACCATGTCTTCATTCATCACAAAGCCACCACAGCACAACATCACACCCTGTGTGGCCTCAACGAACTTTTCTTGCATATCTTGACGAATAACGGCGCCACAGACACGGGTAACGCCGTCTTCGGTACTGACAATCAGCTTAAGAACGCGAGTTTCAAAACGCTGTTCAATACCGCGCTTGGCGACCGCCTCCGCCATAATCTTCATAAAAAGCGGACCGCCGTTGTCACCCTCGACGTACAAATTATGACCACGCGGTGCCGCAGGAATGTGATCTTTAAACGGCCAGGCTTTTTCGCTACCGGTAAACAACAAACAATCGTCGGTTAGAGCCATCATGGCGCGGCCCGGGTACTCCGAATCTTTGAACGGCACGCCCTGCTCGACCAACCAGTCAAAGTGTTCGACACTTTCATCACAGTAACGGCGAGTTTTCTCGGCACTCGCCTGCGGGGCGTTCGACATCATCAAATAGTCGTACATAGCATCTGCAGTGTCTTCATAGCCCACCGCTTTTTGAACCCTCGTGCCGCCGCCTAAATACAGCTCGGCAGATGACAAGGCTGTCGAGCCTCCAGCGTCTGACGCCGCCTCGACAATCATCACTTTTGCGCCACTGTCATGCGCCGCTATGGCCGAGCACGCACCGGCTGCGCCAAAACCCACCACAAGCACATCCACTTGAGCATCCCAATGCTCGACCTCGCTTCGCTGTAGAGGCTTAAACTTACTGCTCACGATACAACCTTCCCTAATCTTGTTTTCATTTTATGGGCCAACCTTATAAGTTTTACCCCCTACACACAGCCCCCATTTGGACGATGGGTAGCACATGCTGTGAAACCATAGTCCGAATGTGTGTTAACGAGACCCACCATAGTGCGGTAGCCTACGCACCAACAATTACAATAGACAGGGTAGTAAGGCTATGCAGTGGTATACCGGAAATACGTTCTACGACACGCTTCTCATCGTCGGGTTTTTGTACGCTCTCATGATCTTCGTCAGCAGCCTGTATGGGACGGCTGCCTATGGCGGTCGCTTCGGCGGCGGTGGCGCTAAATCCAAAGGGTTTAAACTGGGATCCAAACCAGGCTGGATTTTGATGGAACTCCCGGGGCTTATCGTCTTCCCGATCGTGTTCTTCATGGGCGAAAACTCGGACCAAATTGTCCCACTGTTCTTCTTAGCGATTTGGATGTTCCATTACACCAACCGCGCGCTGGTCACTCCCTTGCTGATGCGTACGGCACCCGGCGCTAGTCAAACCTTTGCGTTTAACGTGGTCGTTGCCGGCTGGATAACGCTGTTCATGCACGGTTACTTCAATGCCGAATATATCGCCAATATCGGCACGCAGTACACCACCGAGTGGTTCAGCGATCCGCGCTTCATCATCGGTATCGCGATCTACGCGTTTGGCTTTACCCTGAACGTCTACTCAGACACCATCTTGCGCAACCTGCGCTCGAAGAAGCCGGACCCCAGCGAACCGCGCTACAAAATCCCTTACGGTGGCTTCTTTAAGTGGGTCAGCTGCCCACAATACTTAGGCGAAATCCTGTCATTCACGGGCTTTGCCATTATGACCTGGAACTTAGGCGCTGTGTTTGTATTGGCGATTACCGTCGGCAACTTGGCACCACGCGCTATGGTGACTCACAAGTGGTTCCTGAAAAACTTCGACGATTACCCCAAAGAGCGTAAGGCGCTGATTCCTTACATCTGGTAATACGGTTTACTCGATTGTGCGAAGGCCGCTTTTTGAAGTGACCCCCAATAGTTGGACATTCCAATTACTGGGGGTCTTTTTATGTCCAAACACAATAGAGCTTTTAAGTTAAAGCTCGCCAAACTTGCTCAATCTATCCCTTCCAGGGAGGTGGGCAAGCGCTATGGGGTAGCATCCAGCCTCGTTCGATACTGGTCGCAGGTATACAGCATAAATGGTGCTGATAGTTTTAAGCACCCACATCAACCGTATTCACTTAAATTTAAAGCCCACGTACTGACAACGATGACGGTGAATGGCTGGTCTCTAAGCTATACCAGTGCCCACTTTGATTTGTCGAGTCAGGGCATATTATTTCAATGGCACAAGCTTTATGCTCAGGAAGGACTATCTCGCCTCACTCCCCGGAAAAATAGCAGGCCTAACATGACTGAGCACTCTACAACGCTTAAACCCTCAGCAGAAATGACTGAAAAAGAACTCAGAGAGGAATTGGATTATTTGCGGGCGGAGAATGCAGTCTTAAAAAAGTTAGAAGCCTTGGCTCAGGCCAGAAAGAAAAAAGCAAAGAAAAGACCCTAGTGGTCGATGAGCTCAAGGCGCAATATGGCTTACAGAATTTGCTGAAGGCGACGCGGTTAGCTAAAAGCGTGTATTACTATCATCGTAATGCACTAAAAAAGCCGTGTAGCGACAGTGAATTAAAATCACAAATAACTAGCATCTACCATAAGCACAAAGGGCGGTATGGCTATCGAAGGATAACCTGCGCACTGAGGGCGATGGGGCTGGTCATCAACCATAAACGCGTGCAGCGCCTGATGGCGGTCTTAGGTCTCAAGTCGAAGGTAAGGCCGAAACGTTACAGGTCTTACAGGGGCGATGTAGGAAGCATCGCAGAGAACGTACTTAATCGTGATTTTACCGCACAAAGACCCAACCAAAAATGGGTTACTGATGTGACGGAATTCAAAGTGAATAACCAGAAGGTTTATTTATCGCCGGTGATTGACTTGTTCAACCAGGAGGTAGTGAGCTACGAGGTGCGTAAGTCTCTCGCATTACCCTTGGTAACCGATATGCTGAGACGTGCAACACGCAAGCTGGAGGCACATGAAAAACCAATTGTTCATTCTGACCAAGGGTGGCAGTACCAAAATAGGCTGTATAAGCGTCACCTTGACGAGAACGGCTTAAAACAGAGCATGTCGAGAAAAGGCAATTGTTTAGACAATGCCGTTGCAGAGAACTTCTTCGGCATATTAAAAAGCGAAATGTATCACGGTGAGGTCTTCAACAGCGCAGACGAACTGATTGAAAGCATTAAGGAATACATCGACTATTACAACAACGAACGCATTAAGCTGAAACTAAAAGGCCTGAGTCCGATACAATATCGAAATCAGGCCTTGGTCGCCGCTTAGAAATGAGTCCAACTTTATGGGGTCACTTCATTTTGCGGCCTTTTTGTTATGTTTTTAAGAAGCAGGCCCAATTGACCCAGAGTGGGCGATAAGCTGAAACGCGAAGGCGAAAAGTTAACTCCTTCACCTGCAGCGAGTATTAAACTGCAGCCTTACACCGCACACCCGGTTCGGGCACAGGATTGGGGGCACCGGCAAAACACTGGGCATTGGCCATCCACAGGTTGGCGTTGTCGCCAATAACCTGCAAGTCGGTATCGACGACATTGCGTGTTTGCGTTACCACTTGCGCAAAAGCCACTGCAGAACCTTGAATACAGTTGTCGTCTTGCGGATCGCCATAGTTCCAGACATCACCCGAGGGTGCGGTCAAACTTACGTAAGGCATTGGGTCAGGCACATCGAGTTTACGATTCACAAAGGTCCAACCGTAGGTGTTAACACCCAAGACCACAATGTTACGAATACGGTCTTGATCAGCACGATCAATGCCGAGCGCATCGTATATGGCTTGCGCGTGCGACCAGGTCTCCATTTGGCGCGCAGTAATGGATGAGCGCGCGCTCATCGAAGGCCCAACCCATGCCACTCGCTGTGAGGGATCGGCTTGCTCAAAAGCCCGCGCGGTAGCCAAGTACATGTGTTTCCAAGCAGCGATGAGCTCGCCAGCCGTCAGGTTTGCAAAGTACTCGCGCTCGTAAGACTTGAGATCTTTACCGCTAAAAATATGGGCGCCAACGGGTTTGAAAAAGTCATCAAAGCCCGCGGCATCGGTTAACGATAAAAGTGCAGCTTCGTTCCAAAAATGCAAATGCTGAATGATGTCGGCAATGCTCCATTGTTTAAAGGCGGTCGCGGTCGCCAAAGCCTCCTCTGACAAACCTGACACCAGCGCAAATACGTCCTCGCTCTCTGCTAAAAAATCTTTGGCTTGCTGCACTGTGATCTCCTTATTCTTCGGTCGGCTCAATCACCACCAGCACATCACCGGCGGCAACCTGCTGATTCGCTTTGCCGCCAATAACCGTGACTGTACCATCAATCGGCGCGGTAATGCCGTGCTGCATCTTCATGGCTTCGAGTACCACCAACCGGTCACCTTTGCTCACCGAGGCACCAACTTCGACATCCACGCTCAGCAGCAAACCGTGCATGGGTGCGGTAATGGTGCCACTACCTGCTTCTTCACCTGCGCTTGGGGGCAAGATGGCCTTATTGACCAATACATCGGTACGAGATGCACTGGCAATGTGAATCGTCGCATCATCCGTTGCAACAAAATGCAGCGGCATGCGCACACCATTAACGACCAGCACCGCGTGTTCAGAAGCCATGCTCAGCACCTGAATCTGATACGTAGCTTCGCCGACTTGAGCGATATAGGCATTAGAGCCCTGACTCGTCAAAGTCACTGTGCTGAGCTCTTCACCCACTTCGTAGCTATAAACACTGCTTGTTCTGCCCGTTGACGACCATTCAAGCAATTCGGGGGCAATGCCCAAGCTCTTGGTCGCCGCTGTTTCCCGCCCCAGGCGGTGCTGTAAGCAAGCAGCAAGCACCAAGGATTCCTCGGACACCGCGGGCTTCGTCGGTTGATCACCATAACAGTCAGCAATAAACGCCGTGGTCGCCTCGCCCTTTGCAAATTCAGGCTGCTCCAACAAATCGATCAAAAAGTCGCGGTTATTCGGCAAACCTAATAAAGCCGTTTCCTGCAATCCTCTGACCAACTGCTGACGCGCATCCTCTCGAGTTTTACCGTAGGCCATGATCTTAGCGACCATGGAATCGTAAAAAGGCGATACCGCGTCACCGCTGGCAACCCCTGAATCCACTCGAAAACCGGGTACACTGGGCGTTGCGAACAAATGAATCGGACCCGTGCTGGGCAAAAAACCTGCGTAAGGATCTTCGGCGTACAAACGCACTTCAATCGCATGCCCATTCAGCTGGATTTGATCTTGCGTTAGGGGCAGGGTTTCGCCGCGCGCCACTCGTAACTGCCACTCGACCAAGTCTAAGCCTGTCACCAATTCCGTCACGGGATGTTCAACTTGCAGGCGAGTGTTCATCTCTAAAAAGTAGAATTCACCCGACTGATCCAACAAAAACTCAACCGTACCTGCACCCACGTAATTCACTGCTTTGGCTGCCCCAATGGCAGCCTCGCCCATGGCAGCACGCAGGTCGTCGGTCATCACTGGGCACGGCGATTCTTCGATCACTTTTTGGTGACGGCGCTGCACCGAGCAATCGCGCTCACCCAAGTGCACAGTATTGCCGAACTCGTCGGCAAACACCTGAATTTCGACATGGCGCGGTCGAATAATCGCTTTCTCGATAATCAGTTCACTGGAGCCAAAGGCATTTTGCGCTTCGGAGTGCGCCATGTGTATCGCGCTTTCCAGTTCAGATTCTTGATGCACTAAACGCATACCCCGACCACCACCGCCAGCCGCGGCTTTCACCATGACAGGCATGCCAATCGCTTTAGCGGCACTCGTGAGGCGCTCAATGGACTGATCTTCGTCTTGATAGCCCGGCACACAAGGTACGCCGGCTTCTAGCATCGCCCGCTTTGCTCTGGCTTTGTCGCCCATTACATCAATAGCCACAGTCGGCGGCCCAACAAACAGAATACCGGCCTCGGCGCAGGCTTTCGCAAAGCCTGCATTTTCAGATAAGAAGCCATAGCCGGGGTGAACCGCGTCGGCACCCATGCGCTTAGCGACGTCCAAAATAACATCGGCACGCAAATACGAAGACCCAACCGGTCCGGCACCAATACACACAGCTTGATCAGCGGCTCGTACGTGAGCCGCATTGGCATCAGCCTCAGAATAGACAGCAATGGTACGGATGCCCATTTCGCGAGCGGTTTTCATAACACGAATCGCGATTTCGCCGCGGTTTGCTATCAATAAAGTTGATAAACGTTTCATAAATTATCCTTAAGGCTCCTGCGCCCACTTGGGAGCACGCTTCTCTAAGAAAGAGCTCACTCCTTCTTTGCCTTCATCACTTTTTAGACGCTTGGTGAAGTTTCGGCCCGCAACATCGGCCACTTCGTTGGGCACGATGTAGGGCAACTCCAAAATCAGTTCCTTGGTTGCGGCAATTGCACCAGGGGCGCACTTGAGTACATCACGGCGCACCTTTGTTTCGTGGGCTTCTAAGCTCGCCACATCATCGGCCACAAAATCGGCCAAGCCAAGATTACCGGCCTCGGTGCCATCGAAACGCGCCGCGGTTAACATTAGGCGACGACCTTTGGCGTAACCGAGTTTTTGCATCACAAAACGCGCAATCTGCGCCGGTGAAATGCCGATCATGGTTTCACTAAAGGCAAACTTGGCACTGCTTTGGCAAATCGCCACGTCGCAGCAGCACACAATCCCCAGCCCACCTGCAATCGCTGCACCTTCAACCAGAGCAACGGTCACCTGAGGCATGGTATTTAGGCGGTTCAGCAAGTAGGCAATGCTTTTACTCATTTCGATGACATCGTCGTCTGGGGCCTCAGCAAACTTGCGAAAGCTTTTTAGATCACCCCCAGCCGAGAACACCCCGCCTTTGCCCCGTAGCGTAACACCTCGTACCGTGCGATCGTCAGCCACCGCATTTAATACCGCCAAGGTTTCTGCCACGCGCTGATCGGTCAGGGCATTACGGTTTTCAATGCCATCAAACCAAATCGTAAGCCAGCCATTTTTCTGTTCCAGTTGAATCGATTCTGTTATTGGGAAACTCATACCACCCCCTACATACGGCCAACGCCAAAGGCGTTCGGGTGAAGGGTACGAGCGCGACTTTCAAGGCAAGTCTCCAACACAAAAGCGAGGACTTTGCGGGTATCACGCGGGTCGATCACACCGTGGTCTAGTACTTGACCGGAAGTGTAAAAGGCATCCTCTTGGCGATCGAATACGGCCTGTATGCGAGCTTCCTGCTGGGCAATAGCTTCGCGATCGGGCTCTAAACCTTTGCGCTGCGCCGCCACTTCGGCTACCTGCGACATCGTCTTGGCCGCCGACTGACCCGCCATCACACCCGTTCTGGCGCTAGGCCAAGCAAACAGAAAATCGGGCTCGTAGGCCCAACCGCACATACCGTAGTTACCGGCACCAAAGCTCGCACCGATGTACAGCGTGATTTTAGGTACGCGGATGTTTGAAACCGCTTGTACCATTTTCGCGCCGTGCTTGATCATACCGGCCTGTTCATACTGGGTACCGACCATGTATCCGGTGGTATTGTTTAAGAAAATCACGGGCAAGTTGCTTTGGTCGCAAAGCTGCAAAAACTGAGCAGCCTTGGTGGCACCATTCGGATCAATAGGGCCGTTGTTGGCCAGAATACCGCAGGCGATACCGGTGATAGATGCGAAACAACAGACGGTCGATGGCCCGTAACGCGGCTTGAAATCCTCGACTTCCGAACCATCAACAACGCGAGCCAGCACCTCATGTACGTCGTAAGGCACTTTGTGGTCAACCGGAATAGCACCGGCGAGTTCCTCGGGATCATGCTTGGGCGGCTGATAGGCTTGTCGAGGAATCGCGCTGGCACCCTTATTCCAATTTAGCCGCTTGACCACGTCACGCGCTTTCAATAGCCCGTGTGCGTCGTTATCGACAAGGTACTCCACGACACCCGATACCGAGGAGTGCATTTCGGCACCCCCCAATTCGCGTTCATCGGCCTCTTCACCCGTTGCGGCTTTGACGAGTGCCGCGCCGCCAAGAGCCGCTAAGCCGTTTTCTTTGACGCCAATCACGTGATCAGCCATGCCGGGCATGTAAGCACCACCGGCCGTTGATGCGCCGTGCAACACCACAATGTTGGGGATACCCATGGCTGACAATTGCGCCATATTGCGGAACACCGCGCCAAATACCGCCCAAGTGCTGACCTCGTAATTCATTAGGTTCGCACCGGCACTTTCCACCATGTGAATCAGTGGCAACTTTTGGCGTTTACAAATCTCTTGCACGGCCAAATGGACCGCGCCAGTTTTGGGTGTTACCGCACCTGCAGCAATACCCGAGTCGTCGGCCCAGACCATGCAACGCACGCCCTGCACGAAACCAATGCCGATAATGACCGACGCACCGGGCACACTGGTCTCTGGGTTAGTATCGCCAACCATATAATTGGCTAAAGAGTGCAAGCGCAAAAAGGGCATGCCGGGGTCAAGCACCCGCTCTACACGCTGGAAGGGTGGGATTTGCCCGCGCTTTTCAAATACTGGCGCGCGTTTATTACTCGCATCCATCGCGCGCGCTTCAAGTGCACGCAGTTTGTCTACAAAAGCCAGCATCTCGGTACGATTTTTTTCGTACTCATCACTACCGACAATGACTCGCGTTTCAATCACGGCCATGTTTAATCCTCCAATAGTCCAGCGGGAATAGCCACCGGGGTTTGTAACAAAATTTGAGCGTAGGTTTTACCTTGCGGGTCGTTGCGTAAACTCGCCACACCGCCACCACCTAAGACATCATCGATTAAAAAGTTTAAAGCCGAAATTCCTGGCAAGTAGTAACGCGCGACAGCGCCAGAGCCCATAAAGTGAGCCAAACGCTCACTCACGCAGGCTTCAGTTAGAGTCGCAGCGATCCAAGGTAAATAACTGGCCTTACGCGCAATGACGCCGATATTTGCCTTGTTGCCCTTGTCGCCAGAGCGCCCCCAGGCTAATCGCTCTAACGGCACTTGCACGGTCGCGACATCAGAATCTACAGCGGGCACTTCAGGTGCAACGCTGCGGCTTTGAGTGCTAAGGCTAGAACCTGAATCTGTGAACGCTTGCCGCTGAATTCCATCATCAAGTTCGATGGCAACCGTGTTGCGATCACGCAAAAACGAGAACAAGCGAATGACTGGCGAGGGTTTGGGCCGTGTTCCCGCAAAGCCTGCAAGACCCGCAGGCGCCGCCAAACCCACACCGGACAGCTCTTTCAATAGCAGCATCAAAGCACGTTTGTCTTGATGTTTTGCGGCCACTTTAACGGCGACTTCGCGGGTCTCTGACTCTAAAGCGTAAGCGCCAAAATGTGAGCCATCGCCCACCACCTCAATCAACACTTCATCAAAGTCAGGCGCTTTCATAGTGGTTAATTTAGCGCGCGCCCTAGCGACTGCACTTTCACCAAAACTGCGGGCGCGCCGCGAAGCACTCGCACCCACATAAAACCAAATACCTCCCAGGCGCCAGCCGTCCGCCCATGTCATTGATACTTTGAGCTGCTCGGGCACGCCGGCACCTTTAGCGCCCTCGACTCTAACGCGCTCGGCGTCGAGTTGAGTGACGTCCACGTGGGTAAAATCGCAAATCACATCGGGTAAGTGATAGGCAGAAGGGTCGCCAATTTCATACAATAATTGCTCGCAAACGGTGCCCACTGAGATCAAGCCACCCGTATCTTTAGGCTTACTGATGTCGCAAGAGCCATCGGCAAATACGGTAGCAATGGGATAACCCACGTCGACCAATGAGTCAGCAACCCCATGCCAATCGGTGAAATTACCACCCGTAGCCTGCGGGCCACACTCAATCAAATGCCCAGCTAACGACGCGCCGGCTAAACAATCTAGATCAGATGCCGTCCAACCAAATTCGTGAATACACGCGCCGAGAGTCACAGCCGAATCAACGCAGCGCCCCGTAATCACAATATCGGCACCTAGGCCCAAGGCTTCGGCAATGGGGAACGCGCCTAAATACGCATTGATACTGGCGATCTTCTCAACTGGCGGAAAGGGCTCACCACTGAACATCTCCGTTACGCCCAAAGTAGCCAATTCGTCTTTCTGGTGGATGAGGTCATCACCGAGAACGACGGCGACCTTTAACTCCAGTCCCTGCGAATCGATGATATCGCGGAGTGCTTGGGCACAGGCTAAGGGGTTCACCCCGCCCGCATTCGATACTATTTTTACACCTTGCTCGGCAATTTGCGTCAAATGAGGCGCCATCACAGCGTGCACGAAGTCGGTGGCATAACCCAAGGATTCATCGGTGCTGCGAGCACGCGCCATAATCGACATCGTGATTTCCGCGAGATAATCAAACACGATGTAATCGAGATCACCCTCACGCAAAAACTGAGGCAAAGCCATATCGGACTCACCCCAATAGCCACTCGCCCCACCGATACGAACAGATGGTTTACTCATGTGTTGTCCCGTCATTGACAAGCTCCAACTTTGGGCTTGCGCTTTTTATGAATCTGACTCAATATAAATGAGCCTAAATCATTAAATATTTTTAGGCAAGAGAAACAAGGCGTATCTTCATGGCAAAACCAGCAGCAACAAGCACTCGACGCGAAAAAATGGAAGCAAAAGAACGCACCATTCTGGACGCTGCACGCATCGAGTTCAGCGAGCGCGGGTTCGAGAACGCCAAGATGAGCGCGATAGCAAAGCGCGCAGAAGTCGCCGAAGGCACCGTGTATTTGTACTACCGCAACAAGAAAGAACTGCTCGACGCCGTTGTCGCTCAATTTTGGCAAGTGCTGACACAGGGTGCCCGCAAGGCGACACAGGCTCATGAGGACACCCTAGATAAGCTCAAGGCATTAGCAGACTTTCACTTGCGCGAACTCGTCAAAGACTTCGATTTTGTGGGTTTTACCGTGCGGACGCGCGAGACAGGTACCTTAGACTCACCCAGTCTCAACCCCATTCGCGGCTACGTTGCGGTATTTGATGAGCTTTTCCGACAAGGTGTTGATCGCGGCATCTTTCAGGAGACAACGCCTTTGTGGGTTATCCGCGACTTGTTCTACGGCACGCTCGAGTATTCCTCTAGAACACTGCATTTACACAAAAATCGGGATGCGGAAGCTGTGACTCAGCACTTAACTGAGGTGTTTATGAGCCTGTACGGCAACGCGAAAGCGGTTCACAACGATACCAGCTTGCAGGGTATTGAAGCGCGACTAGCGAGTATTGAGGCTAAGCTCGACGCTCGTCGCTAACTGAACAACAGATAGTGACCGCTGCAAGAAACTTAGTAAATTCCCGACCACTTCGCGATCATTTGGCTCAGAACACTGAACCCGACAGTGACGCCGATCAACAAAAGCATCATTCGAAAAGGCTTAAACGGTTTGCGCTCGACCGAGTTGACACCGCGGCTGCAAAACTCATCAACTTTAGCTTGGTCCTCGGGGTACAACCTTGGCTCATCATTCGAAGACGTCGTTTGAGAGTCGCTCATATTAGTGAACCTCAGAGTGATTAATGGGCGAAGTGTAAGAACATCTTCGCCCAATTTCCAGTGCTGCTGTGATCTTAAGAGACCGCGAACAGTGCCTCGGGCATTTGCATTAGCGGCTCTGCGCCACCTTCGATCGCGAGCTTGTGCCCCTGAGCTCGAGGCAGTAAACGCTTAAAGTAGAACTCCGCGGTCATTAACTTAGCACGCATAAAGTCTGCATCGGCCGCTCGGGCTGGGTCGTCAAGTAGGCGTGCCGCGGTGCTGGCAAGCTGCGCCCAGAAGTAGGCTAACACAACGTAACCGCTATACATCAAGTAATCTACCGAGGCAGCGCCGGCTTCGTCAGCGTTGTGCATCGCTTTTTCACCGATACTGAGCGATAACGTTAACCACTCGTCCTTTAACGCGCTAACCGTACTGATGTAGCCGGCGACTTGCTCGGGGTGTGCACCTTGGCAAAATTCATCCATGATCGCAGTGAAGTCCATCAGTAATTTACCACCACTACCCAAGACTTTACGGCCGATCAAGTCCATTGCTTGAACACCCGTAGTACCCTCATATAAAAGCGCAATACGTGCATCTCGTACGATTTGCTCCATGCCCCACTCACGGATATAACCGTGCCCGCCTAAGACCTGAACACCGTGGTTCGCCGCCTCAAAACCCAACTCGGTCACAAAAGCTTTGGCAATCGGGGTTAACAGCGCCATGAGGTTATCGGCTTGTTTAGCTTGCTCTTCGTTGCCAGCGCGAATAATGTCGCCTTGCAAAGCCAAAAAGAATAAAAATGCTCGGCTTCCCTCGGCGATGGCGCGCTGTGTTAGCAGCATGCGGCGAACGTCAGGGTGCACTAGGATTGGATCTGCTGGACCGTCGGGATTTTTGGGGCCCGTTAATGAGCGCATTGCGAGACGCTCACGGGCGTAACTAAAGGCGCCTTGATACGCCAACTCAGCGTGACACAAACCTTGTACTGCGGTGCCTAAGCGTGCGGCGTTCATAAAAGTAAACATACAGTTAAGACCGCGATTCTCAGGCCCAATTAAGTAACCCTTGGCGCCATCAAAATTCATCACGCAGGTGGCAGAAGCTTTAATGCCCATTTTCGATTCGATCGAAGCACAGTTAAGCGCGTTTCGGCCCCCCAAGGTACCGTCTTCATTCACGTTGACCTTAGGCACTACGAACAGCGAAATGCCCTTGGTGCCCTCGGGCGCACCCTCTATGCGTGCAATAACGATGTGGACGATATTTTCAGCCATATCGTGCTCGCCCGCGCTAATAAAGATCTTTGTCCCGTGTAGCGAAAAGCTACCATCGTCGTTTCTGACTGCTTTGGTGCGAAGCAAGCCCAAATCGGTACCGCAGTGCGGTTCGGTGAGGCACATGGTGCCCGTCCACTCGCCAGAGACCAGACGCGTTAAGTAGCGTTGTTTTTGCTCTTCGCTGCCGTGCTCTTCCAAGGTTTTGATGGCGCCGTGGCTCAAGCCGGGGTACATCGACCAAGCCCAGTTTGCGGTTCCAGTCAGCTCGCTCATGCATAAACCCAAGGTATTGGGCATTCCCTGACCGCCGTACTCAACATCCGCGGCTAACGAAGGCCAACCGCCCTCGACGTACTGGGCGTACGCTTGAGCAAACCCTGCGGGGGTTTTGACGCCCTCGGGGGTCCATTGGCAACCCTCTTCGTCACCCGACTCGTTGAGAGGTGCAAGCACGTCTTCACAGAATTTTGCGCCTTGCTCCAGAATTGCATCGATCAAGTCGGGGCTCACTTCCTCAAATTCCGGTAAAGAGGCGTACACATCATCAACGCCTAAAACATCGTGAAGGACAAATTGTAGATCTCGGGTGGGCGCTTTGTAGGTAGGCATGTTGGTTTCCTCGACTCTATGTTAACAGCGGCAACATTTTGCCGACGACGCCATTATAGTCAAGTTAATTGGGCTTTAAATGGCACTAATCACGAATCACCACCGCCGACAGCCCGCGCTCGATTGATGAAGCTTGAACACTAAAGATCGACTCCGACACCAGAAACACACGTACCGTGTGGCAATCTACATTGAGTTAACCACAAGGACCCCCTCATGCGTATTCAGCAACACGCTAATTGGCTACTCAATACTCTGTTACCCAAAATATGCCGACTGTGTCAGCAACATTCGGATACCGATCACACGCTTTGCACGTTCTGCAGAGACAGCCTTGTACAGAACTCACCTGCGTGTGTGCGATGCGGAGAATATTTGCCCGCCTCTGTGACACACGGCTGCCCCTACTGCACGCCGGGGCGATTTGCCTTCGACGCCTGCCACGCACCTTGGCAATACAGCGAAGGTTTACGCTACCTAATTCATCGATGGAAATTTGTTCAAACCACCAACCTGACGTCGGCTCTGGCAGACTTACTGCTTGAGGGACTCCCAACCGATCACTCCATCGACAGACTAATACCCATGCCCTTGCATTGGCGTAGAACCTGGCAACGTGGATACAACCAATGTGCATTATTGGCTGAATATGTGTCGAGAGAGCTCGCCATTGAGGTAAGCAATGCGCTCAGCTGCAGTATGTACCAAGCGCCGCAGCATAAAACCCCCCATCGACAAGCTCGAGAACTATCGGATAAACACTTTCGTTGCGGGCAAAACTTAGAGGGCTTACGCTTAGCCCTAATCGATGATGTAATGACAACCGGCCAAACGGCCCACCGCGCGGCTCAGTGCTTAAAACAGGCCGGCGCGGAATACGTCACAATTTGGTGTATCGCTAAAACACCTAAACCAGGAGCCCCATGCGCCGGTACTGCTTCAAACTCTTATGCTGTGCATTGAGCGCACTTGCGCTATCTGCAAACGCTTCCAATCTGCGGGTTGCTGTGGCATCGAACTTTGTCCCGGTACTTGAAGCGTTAATGGAAACCGTGCCACCCCCCGATAAAGTCACAATCATCTCGGGTGCCACGGGAGCTCTTAGCAACCAAATTCTGATGGGTGCCCCGTTCGATGTGCTGCTAGCGGCCGATAAAGACCGACCGACAACACTTGCGAACGAGAAGCAGCTAACGCCCCCTATCTGCTATGCCCAAGGACAACTCGTACTCATGGGCGCGCAATCTCTTGCAGACCTTAACGTAGGTGGACGTATTGCAATCGCCAATCCGCTGACCGCGCCTTATGGCCGAGCCGCCAAAGAAGTGCTGCAACGCGTCAATATTCCTACCTTGCAGGTCATTCAGGGTAACAACGCACAGCAAGCCTATCAATTTAAAGCCAGTGGTAACGTAATGTTTGCCTTAGTGCCGGCCTCATTGGCTGAGGGTTTCGCGATTCCGAGCGATTGGTACAGCCCAATTGAGCAGTTCGCCGTCTCAGTAAGACCCGCAGGGCACACCAACCACCAAAGCGCCGAAGCGTTTTTGTTGTGGCTATCGAATGACGAGGTACAATCACGCTTACGCCAATATGGTTATAGCCGCTGCCAACATGACTCTTGATGTACTGACCATAACGCTCAAGCTAGCCTCAGTAACAACCCTGATTCTGCTGTTGTTGTCCCCCCCTATTGCTTGGTGGTTGAGCCGAGGGCACTCATGGTCGCGATCGATCGTTGAGGCTATCGTAGCGCTTCCCCTAGTGCTGCCCCCGACCGTACTGGGATTTTACCTGTTGATTTTTTTTGCCCCCAACACTGCACTCGGTCAGTTCTGGCAGGCACTTACCGGCTCACCGTTGAGTTTTAGCTTTTCCGCACTGGTCATTGGCTCAGTCATTTACTCTATACCCTTTGTCGTCCAACCCCTACAAAGCGCCTTTCAACAAATTCCCATTGGCATTTTAGAGTCGGCGGCGTCGCTAGGGGCCACCTCTATTGATCGCTTCTTCAGTATCGTGGTGCCTATGTGTAAGCGAAGTTTCATTACCGCGGGCTGCCTAGGCTTTGCGCATACGGTTGGCGAGTTTGGCGTGGTACTTATGATTGGCGGGAATATTCCGGGCGAAACCCAAGTGCTATCAATCGCCTTGTTCGACTCAGTCGAGCGCCTCAACTTTGCCGAAGCCCATGCCGTTGCCGGCGGCCTGTTGGTATTTTCTCTGGCTGTATTGATTAGCCTCTATCGCCTAAACCCTGCCAATACGCATTCTTCGTGGGTAAGCCGATGATGACCAGCACCAAGCCTTACACAAAGCGCAGCCAGGCTGAGTTCGACCGATGAGCTTAGTGTTTAGAGCCCGCAATAGTATGGTTTCTGCCGCGGTGGAGTTGACGCTCAAAAATCATACATGCACGGTAATTTTTGGGCCCAGTGGCAGCGGCAAGACCAGTCTACTGCGCGCGATCGCCGGACTTCAAAGTCCACTGGAAGTTACCCAGCTGACTGTCGATGAACGCGATGTGCGTCAGTTGCCCTCACATCAACGCCCCGTCGTACTGAGCGCCCAGAATGCTGCGCTGTTCCCACACTTCACCGCGCATCAAAATCTCGTGTATGGCCTAACAAGACGGCAAGGAAACATCTCTGACGTGCAGCACGTGGTCGAGGGCTTAGGCATCGGCCCCTTGCTGGAACGAATGCCCGCGAGCTTATCCGGCGGCGAGGCACAACGAGTGGCATTAGGGCGGGCCTTGCTGGCCAACCCATCATGGTTGCTCCTGGACGAGCCCCTGACGAATCTGGATCAGAACGCCCGCAAGCAAATCGTCAAATTTTTGAGCGAATGGCGCAAGCAGCGGCAGATTAGCGTCATTTACGTTACTCATGATATTACAGAAGCGTTAGCGTTGGCCGACCAAGTCATTACTTTGGCAAACGGGGAGGTCATAAAATCGGGGCGCCCCGACGTGTTATTGGGCTACGAAGATTCGCAACAAGACCTGAGCAGCGTTTTGTCCGCGCACCTAACGCACCACTACAAAGACGATAAGTTAAGCGAACTGCTGCTCGAGGGACATCGTTTACTCGTACCCGAGGTCACAACACACGACGAAACCAAACCGCTTTACCTTCAAATTGCGGCAAAAGATGTCAGCCTGGCTTTGGAGCGCCCTGAGCGGAGTAGTATCTTGAACTTGCTCCCCTGCACCATTGGTGCCATTGATCTTAGCAGTGAAGCGAGCGCCACCATTACGCTCAATCTAGGTGCTCAGCAGTTACTCGCTAAAATCACGCGCCGCTCGGTGCGCGAACTCGACTTACAGGTCGGGCAAGAAGTATGGGCCCAAGTCAAAGGCATTTCGCTACAGACCTAAGATTTTTTACGGCCGGCTGGATAAATAGTGTCGAGCAACCATTGCCACGTGGTGTTGTCTTTTAGCACGGCCCGATCAATGCCATCAAAAAAGTCGATAACGCCTTGCGGATCACGAAAATGATCCATCCTTGTGACCATCTCGCGCTCGGGATCTAGTTGCTTTACGATTTTCGCAGGGTTGCCCGCCACCACGACATTGGCGGGTACCGATTGCGTCACAACCGCACCGGCACCAACCACAGAGTTGTCGCCTATCGTCACGCCTTTCAGAATAGTCGCATGATCGCCAATCCAGACGTTGTTGCCAATGCGAACCGGTCGAGGCTCGGGATCGCGAGCGTTACGATCGTACAGCGTGTGCCAATCGGAATCAGTCACATAGGCGCCGTTCGCCATCATCACGCCATCACCAATACGTATCTCATCGCTCGCGCTGATTCGCACACCAGGCGACAACAATGCGGCATCGCCTATGATGAGAGTCCCCAGACCCGCATCGCGCCCCCATACGCCCAACTCGACGCGGTGCGAGGGCTCGCCGATCGCCGTCAAACTGTGGCCAATATGAATGTTTGGCCCCGAAATTTTCACATACCAAGGTTTCATGACGGTGTGGTACGGCCCCAGTGAGGCACATTCGGGTCGCAAAAAATATTCGGTGTACCAATGACGAAACTGCAAATGCAGCTTTTTTAGCCAATACGGTCGGTTGTCTTGCTTCACGCTTACCTCAAATCTCAGGGGCTTATTAACACCGTCGCTCGACGAATTGCGCTATGATGACAGCGACCATTCATGAGGTGCAAGTGTAAGCCGTGACCAATCTCGGAAACTCCAAACCCGTATCGAGCAACCAAAGCGCAGTGCATGAGAATCTCGAAGCGATTGTGACGAAGCACCTTTACACAACCGACCGCACGCCCATACCCGACTTTGTGCACGACAGTTTCGAGCTGATGAGGAAAACTCTGAGCCAAACGGGTTTACCGCTCTGGCTCGATTCATTTTGCGGCACGGGTATCAGCACCCGAAAATTGGCTGAACAAAACCCCAATTTTTGTGTTATCGGCGTCGATCAGTCTGAACAGCGCCTAAAAGCCGAACCACCTACTGAGTTGACCAATTGTCTGCTGATTCGCAGCGACTGCGATGCACTTTGGCGACTCATGGCCCAGCACAACATCCAAGCGCAGCGTCACACGCTGTTCTACCCAAACCCTTGGCCTAAAGCCTCACAGTTTAAACGCCGCGTGCACGGCCACGCCAGTTTCAAGGCGCTGCTCCAGATTTCACCGAACCTTGAACTACGCACAAACTGGGACATTTATGCCCGTGAATTTGCGCAAGCACTCACCATTGCACGTCGTCCAACAGAGTTAACGTCTTTTATACCAAAAGAGCCGATAACGCGTTTCGAAGCGAAGTATATTGCCAGCCAGCATAGACTGTGGCGGGTTTGCTCCACGACCAGCCCGTGACGTTCTCCTCTGTTTGCGATAGAGTGTGCGCCTAATTTAGGAGGACGCATGACTCAGGCCAACGACCCCGTGTGGGAACGAATCCGCCAAGAAGCTGCGCATGAAGCTCAACAAGAGCCCATACTCGCTAGCTTTTTCCACGCCACGATCTTGAACCATCGTAAGCTTGAGTGCGCCCTCAGTTTTCACCTTGCCAGCAAATTAGACAGCCCAACGGTACATGCGCTGCTGCTGCGAGAGGTCATCATGCAGGCTTTCGAGAGCGACCCTGAGCTCGGAGTTGCGGTACGCCAAGACCTGCTTGCGGTCGAAGAACGCGACTCAGCATGCCACGAACTGTCTGTGCCCTTTTTGCATTTCAAAGGGTTCCACGCGCTGCAAACCTATCGCGTGGCCAATTGGCTATGGCGGCAAGGCAGACACTCTTTAGCCTTATTCTTTCAAAACAGAATGTCGAGCGAGTTCGATGTCGACATTCATCCCGCGGCCAAATTAGGACATGGCATCATGCTCGATCATGCCACCGGCTTGGTGATTGGCGAAACCGCAGTGGTTGGCAACAACGTATCAATACTGCAGTCAGTCACTTTGGGGGGCACTGGCAAAGAGGATGGTGACCGCCATCCTAAAATTGGCGACGGCGTTCTGATCAGCGCAGGCGCTAAGATACTGGGCAATATCACCGTGGGCGAAGGCGCCAAAGTGGGTGCTGGCTCAGTGGTACTTGACCACGTACCACCGCACGTCACTGTGGCCGGCGTGCCCGCCAAAATTGTAGGTCGACCCGCGAGCGAGCTACCTGCACTAGAAATGGATCAGGGCTTCGATAACGCTAGCTAGCGGGCAACAGCCTGGTGGTATACCGGCGACAACTCCACGACTGCGTCAACAAAGGCCTTGACGTGATCAGGGTTAACACCGGGCGTTACACCGTGCCCAAGGTTAAAGATGTGGCCCGAACCATGACCGAAGCTTTCTAAAATAGTCGCAACCTCTTCACGAATTCGCGCTGGACTTGCGTACAAAATCGCAGGGTCCATATTGCCCTGCAAAGCGACTCGACTACCAATTTGTTGGCGCGCAGAACCGATGTCGGTCGTCCAATCCAAACCGACACAATTAGCGCCGCAATCTGCAATTGAAGATAACCACTGACCGCCGTTCTTGGTAAACACAATCACGGGCACGGAGCGACCATCCGCTTCTTTCGTCAGTTGCGCGATAATTCGCTGCATGTACTTCAACGAGAACACTTTGTAGGCCGAAGCACTTAAACTACCGCCCCAGGTATCAAAAATTTGTACGGCCTGCGCACCCGCGGCAATTTGCGCGTTTAGGTAATCTGCTACTGCATCGGCCAACAAGGCCAGCAGCTTATGCATCACCTCAGGCTGGTCATAGGCCATAGCTTTAACGCGAGCGAAGTCCTTGCTACTGCCGCCTTCAACCATATACGTCGCTAGTGTCCACGGGCTACCGGAAAAGCCAATCAAAGGAACTTCGCCGTTCAATTCATTACGAATCGCGCTGACTGCGTCCATAACATAGCTCAAATCGTCTGCCGCTTTGAAATCATTTAAGGCATCGATATCTGCCTCACAGCGCACCGTCTTGTGGAACCTAGGTCCTTCACCCTCTTCAAAATACAGACCCAGACCCAGGGCATCGGGAATGGTCAAAATATCCGAAAACAGGATTGCCGCGTCCATTGGGTAGCGTCGCAAGGGCTGCATAGTAACTTCACAAGCGAGCTCAGTATTCTTGCAAAGATCCAAGAAAGAGCCAGCCTGGGCGCGCGTTGCCCGGTACTCAGGCAGATAGCGGCCCGCCTGACGCATCATCCAAATCGGCGTGCGATCGACAGGTTGACGCATTAAAGCGCGTAAAAAACGATCATTTTTTAAATTCGACACAGGCTCGCTCGCTGTAAATTTACACGTCTAAGTAGTCTAAGATGCCTTCTGCAGCTTGGCGTCCTTCCCAAATAGCAGTCACTACAAGATCACTGCCGCGGACCATATCGCCCCCAGCAAAAATTTTGGGGTTCGTTGTTTGGAACTTAAAATTCTGATGCTCTGCCGCCACAACACCTTGCCAATCATTCAGCTCAACACCCGCTGAGCCAAACCATTCTGCAGGGCTTGGCTGGAAGCCAAAGGCGACAATCACGGCGTCCGCATCGATTACCTGCTCGCTGCCTTCGATAGGCTCAGGTCGACGACGGCCATCAGGGCCCGGCTCACCGAGCGCAGTTTCGACCACGCGAATACCGCTGGCCTTACCGTTGGTTTCCACAACTTCAATCGGCTGGCGGTTAAACAAGAACTGAATGCCTTCTTCACGCGCGTTTTGGACTTCTTTACGAGAACCCGGCATGTTCACTTCATCACGACGGTAAGCACAAATGACTTCTTTAGCGCCTTGTCGAACAGCGGTTCGAACGCAGTCCATCGCCGTATCACCACCGCCCAAGACCACCACGCGCTGGCCTTTTAAGTTAACAAAGGCTTCAGGGTCTTGTTGATAGCCGCGATTGTTGTTTACGTTGCCAATTAGGTAATCCAAGGCTTTATGCACACCGGGCAGATCTTCACCTGGGAAACGGCCCAACATCGCTTTGTAGGTACCCATGCCCAAGAACACCGCGTCGTAATCGGCCAGCAATTGCTCGATCGTGATATCACGGCCAATCTCGGTATTTAACTTAAATTCAATACCCATGCCTTCAAACACTTCGCGACGACGAACCATAACGTCTTTTTCAAGTTTGAACTCTGGAATACCAAAGGTCAGCAAACCGCCGATTTCAGGGTAGCGATCGTAGACAACCGCTTTAACACCGGCACGAGTCAGCACATCGGCGCAACCCAAACCGGCAGGGCCCGCGCCAATAACGGCAACCCGCTTATCGGTTTGCACGACGCCCGACAGATCAGGACGCCAGCCCATCGCCAAGGCTGTGTCAGTAATGTATTTCTCGGTAGCGCCAATCGTGACCGCACCAAAACCATCGTTTAATGTGCAGGCGCCCTCGCACAAGCGATCTTGCGGGCACACACGCCCACAGACTTCTGGTAGCGTATTGGTCTGATGCGACAGCTCTGCTGCTTCAAACAAGTGCCCCTCGGACACCAGCTTCAACCAGTTGGGAATGAAGTTGTGTACGGGGCATTTCCACTCACAATAGGGGTTGCCACAGGCCAAACAACGATCGGCTTGGTTCTCTACCTGCGACTCAGTGAATTGATCGTAAATTTCAATGTACTGGGTTTTACGATTCTGAATATCACGCTTGTTCGGATCGTTACGTCCAACATCAATAAACTGAAAATTGTTTCCTGCACGGCTGCCCATAATGCCTATCCTCCTTGTGATTAATCCGTATCTCGCAGACGCGACAGCAAAGTACCAAGGTCTGCGGCTTTAGGTTTAACCAACCAGAATTTACCGATGTAATCTTCAAAGTTTTCTAACAAATGTGCCGCCCACGCCGAGTCGGTCTCGCGGGCGTGGTCTTTAATGCGCTCTCGCAAGTGATGGCGGTAAGCCTCCATATACTCTGCGTTAATGCGACAGATCTCGACCAATTCGCTGTTATAACGATCAATGAACGTTCTGTCTTCGTCCAGCACATAGGCGAACCCACCGGTCATGCCGGCGCCAAAGTTTACTCCGGCTGCACCTAAGACGATGACCGTGCCGCCCGTCATGTATTCACAGCAGTGGTCACCGGCACCCTCAACAATCGCATGAGCCCCACTATTACGCACCGCAAAGCGCTCGCCCGCCGTACCCGAGGCGTAAAGCTCGCCACCTGTGGCACCGTAGAGGCAAGTGTTACCGATAATGGCTGCGTCTTTGGCTTCAAAAGCACTGCCCTTAGGCGGATACAATACTAATTTACCGCCGGCCATACCCTTGCCCACATAGTCGTTGGCATCACCCTCTAAGTACATGTGTAAGCCACCGGCATTCCAAACACCAAAGCTTTGACCGGCTGTACCCTCTAAGCGCATAACCACAGGGGCAGACTCCATACCTAAGTTGCCGTGCCGCTTCGCAATTTCACCGCTTAAGCGTGCGCCAATCGAGCGATCGCAGTTACCCACACGATAACTGAATTCGCCACCGCTTGCTGCCTCGATCGCTGGCAGTGCATCCGCAACCATGCGCTCAGCCAGTTCGCCTCGATCAAACGGATCATTAGACGCAACTTGGCAAAACTGGGGCTGATCGGCCGCCGCGGGATCAACGTGCAAAATCGGCGCTAAATCTAGATGGCTCTGTTTCGTGGTGTTGCCCGGCAACAGCTCGAGCAAATCAGTTCTACCGATCAGCTCTTCAATGCTTCGAACGCCAAGCTTCGCCAACCACTCTCGAGTTTCCTCAGCCACCATCGTAAAGAAGTTAACAACCATATCAACCGTGCCGTTGAAATGATCATCACGCAAACGGCTATCTTGAGTGGCAACCCCTGTTGCGCAGTTATTAAGGTGGCAGATACGTAAGTACTTACAACCTAACGCAACCATGGGTGCAGTGCCAAAACCGAAACTCTCGGCACCCAAAATGGCCGCTTTGATAACATCAAGGCCGGTTTTCATACCACCATCAGCCTGCAGCCTGATGGAGCCGCGCAAGCGGTTACCACGCAGTGTTTGCTGAACTTCAGCCAAGCCTAATTCCCAAGGCGAGCCCGCATGACGAATCGATGTAATCGGGCTGGCCGCGGTTCCGCCATCGTACCCGCTAATGGTAATCAAATCGGCATAGGCTTTTGCCACACCCGCAGCGATTGTGCCAATACCGGGCTCCGATACCAATTTCACCGAGACCAACGCGTCAGGGTTGACCTGTTTTAAATCAAAGATCAGCTGCGCTAAATCTTCAATCGAATAGATATCATGGTGGGGAGGCGGCGAAATCAACGTCACGCCAGGAACCGAGTAACGCAACCGCGCGATGAGGTCGTTCACTTTACCGCCCGGTAACTGACCACCCTCGCCAGGCTTGGCACCCTGCGCCACTTTAATTTGCAGTACCTCAGCATTCACCAAATAGTGCGGCGTTACACCAAAGCGACCCGAGGCAATCTGCTTAATTTTTGAAACGCGCTCGGTGCCGTATCGCGCTGGATCTTCGCCGCCCTCACCCGAATTTGACCGCGCTCCGATGCGGTTCATGGCAGCCGCTAGCGCTTCGTGTGCTTCTGGGCTTAGCGCCCCCAGCGACATGCCCGCTGAGTCAAAGCGCGGCAATATCGCCTCTATCGATTCAACGTCATCTAACGGCAAGGCCTGCTCTGCTAACACGGGCTTCATCAAATCGCGCAAGGTCGCCACAGGGCGGCTATTCACCATCTGACTGTACTTTTGATAGATGCCTCGGTCGCCAGTCGCAACCGCTTGCTGCAGAGCCAAAACAACATCGGGGTTAAAGGCATGATATTCCTGCCCATGCACGTATTTTAGCAAGCCACCCTGAACCAACGATTTGCGCAATGACCACGCCGTTCTCGCAAGCGCCTTTTGATCATCTTCGAGATCCGTGAAATCAGCGCCGCTAATGCGGCTGGCAACGCCTTTGAAGCAAGTATCAACGACTTCTGACGCCAAACCAATAGCTTCAAATAGCTGCGCACCGCGATACGAACTGACTGCCGAGATGCCCATTTTGGACATAATCTTCAACAGCCCTTTATTGATACCCTTGCGGTAGTTTTTGTAGCAGATACTAGGATCGCCCAAAATCTCGCCTTTGCGCAATAAATCGTCTAATACTGAATAGGCCAAGTAGGGATACACCGCGGTAGCCCCAAAGCCCAGCAAACAGGCAATTTGGTGTGAGTCGCGCGCGCTACCGGTTTCTATGACGAGGTTGGCGTCGCAGCGCAGGCCCACTTTAATCAGGTGGTGATGCACCGCACCGGTCGCCAACAAGCTGTGAATCGGCAAACGATCTGTCGCAATCTTGCGGTCCGAAATAATCATTATCGTGGCGCCATCGCGGACAGCTTGCTCAACTTGCTGGCACAGTCCCGCTACGGCTTGGGCAAGGCTCATGTCAGCAGGTGCATAAGTCGCGTCGATATCGGCGACCTCAAACCCCGAACGGTCAAGGTTGAGCAGGCGGTTAAACTTACTTTGCGACAGTACCGGCGAGCGCAGAATAATGCGTCGCGCATGCTCTGGACCCTCGGTAAAAATATTTTGTTCACGACCCAAATCGGTTTCGAGTGACATCACGATCGTTTCCCGCAAAGGATCAATCGGGGGGTTAGTCACCTGCGCGAACTTCTGCCGAAAATAGTCGTACAAGCTTCGTGTTTGCTGCGACAGCACCGCCATTGGGGTATCGTCACCCATGGATCCAACCGCCTCGTTACCCGATTCTGCCAAGGGTCGAAACACTTGATCTCGCTCTTCGAATGTGACCTGGAACATCTTTTGGTAAGCGTCTAGTTCGGCAACGTCAATGCCAGGATCGACCTCGCCATCGAAGGTGCCCTCGATACGTTCAGAATTATCACGCAGCCACTGCTTGTAGGGCTTTCGTGTCTTCAAGCGGTTATCGATGTCAGCGGTGTGCAGCACCTCGCCGGTTTCAGTATCCACCACTAACATCTGCCCAGGACCCACACGACCCTTCGCCACAACGTCTTCAGGCTTGTAGTTGTAGGTGCCGATCTCAGACGCAACGGTCATGAAGCCGTCTCGCGTTTTGACCCAACGCGCTGGTCGCAAACCGTTGCGATCGAGTAAACAGGTCGCGTAGCGGCCATCCGTTAGCACGATACCGGCAGGACCATCCCAAGGCTCCATATGCATCGAGTGATATTCATAGAACGCTCGCAGGTCTGGATCCATTGATTCCAAGTTTTGCCACGCTGGCGGAATCAACATCCTCAAAGCACGCGGCATATCAACGCCACCGGTAAGCAGAACTTCGAGCATGTTATCCAAACTTGATGAGTCCGAACCCGTGCGGTTAACGATAGGCTGGATATCAGCGATATTCGGTAACATGTCGGTTTCAAACAGAGCTGAGCGAGCATCGGCCCAGTTCCGGTTACCTTCGATCGTATTAATTTCGCCATTGTGCGCAAGCAAACGGAAAGGCTGCGCCAAGGGCCACTTAGGCAAGGTATTGGTGGAAAAACGCTGGTGAAACACACAAATAGCCGTTTGCAGACGAGGGTCACCCAAATCGGCGTAAAATTGTGCCAAATCAGCGGGCATGACCAAGCCTTTATACGACACAACCTTCGCTGATAAGCTGCAAAGATAAAACGCTTCGTGTGCAAAACCCGATAAGGCTTGCTCTGTTTTACGTCGCGCAATCAATAGCTTTGCTTCTAGCGAGACCGATTCATCCGCCTCGTCTTGCACCACAAAACATTGCTCAATTCGGGGTAGGCTCGCCAGAGCAATCTCACCACAAATCGAGGCGTCTGTAGGCACAACACGCCAACCCAGAGGTTTCAGACCTTGAGCACGCAAGGACGTTTCCAGCGCCGTTCGTTCAGTAGCAGCAGCGTCTTGATCTTGACTTAAGAACGTCTGACCAACGGCAAAGTGGTCTGGCAAATCAATGCCGAGTACCTTTTTCGCCTCATCTTTAAAAAAGCTTTTGGGCATTTGGAATAACAAGCCGCAGCCATCACCGGTCTTACCATCTGCGGCGATACCACCTCGGTGAGTCATGCACGTTAACGACTCAATCGCTGTTTGCAGCAAGCGGTGACTCGCTTCACCTGTGGTTTGGGCGATTAATCCAAACCCACAGTTGTCGCGGAATTCTTCAGGGCGATATAGGCCAGCGTTCATAGCTATTCCAATAAAGTTAACAGTTGTAGATAACGTGTGCGGAGCACTCCCCGCGTGAGGCTCAAGGGGCACTTCTTCTGAGGGGGAAGCGGATTTTACACGCTCTTAGGCATCTCGACAAACACAGGCCCAAAACTGTACAAGATTTGCCTCGAATTAGAGGGCTTATCCGTCGATTAGAGCGGTTAATTCGGCTTCGGTGACATCATCAACGACAACAGCAGACCCCAGTGCATTCAACAGCACAAAGCGCATTTGTCCATCAATCACCTTTTTGTCCAGAGCCATCAGGTCGATAAAAGTCGCTGAGGTCATGTCTTGCGGTGCCCATACCGGCAAACCTAAATCGACCAAGAGTTGCTCGAGTTCAACCACCAAATCAACATCCACCGAACCGCGCATCGCCGATAAACGCACGGCCATGACCATTCCTGCAGCAACAGCCTCACCGTGCAACCATGAACCGTAGCCCATGTGCGTCTCAATCGCGTGCCCAAAGGTGTGGCCTAAATTGAGAATTGCCCGCAGGCCAGATTCGCGCTCGTCGGCCGCCACGACTTCCGCTTTGATCTCACACGAACGTTGAATGGCATGGCGCAGCGTATCGACATCACGTGCCGCCAAAAGGTCTCGGTTAGCACAAATCCAACGATGGAACTCGGGGTCGTAAATTAAACCGTACTTAACGACCTCGGCCAGCCCCGCCGCATACTCACGTTCACCAAGAGTCGCAAGCGTACTCGTATCAATGACCACCGCAGTAGGCTGATAGAATGCACCGATCATATTTTTGCCCAATGGGTGATTGACCGCGGTTTTACCTCCGACGGAGGAATCAACTTGAGCCAGCAGGGTCGTAGGTATCTGAATAAAATCAACACCACGCTGATAGCACGCGGCGGCAAAGCCGGTGATATCACCAACAACACCGCCCCCTAAGGCAATGAAGGTTGTGCTGCGATTGTGCCGCGCAGCGAGCACCTGATCGAAAAGATCACCCAAGGTCTGCCACGTCTTATACTGCTCCCCGTCAGGTAGTATGACCGAAGTTACCAGCATAGTATCTGGCAATTGTCGCAGCACGGTATCAAGATACAAAGGGGCGATGGTTTCGTTGGTCACCACGACCACTTGTCGACCCTTAATCGCCCCAGCTATCAAATTGCTAGCGCTCAATAAGCTCGCGCCAACATAAATAGGATATCGGCGGTCGCCAAGTTCGACGTGTAATGTAGTTTGCTGCTGTGACATGTTTTCGCTCGCGCGTTATAGGGCTTGATCACCGTATTGGCGGGCAAGCTTGGTGGCAATAGACCGAGAGTTGGCGCCATCGGTTTCGATGATTTGCGTCGCAATGTCGCGATACAAAGGGTCGCGAATGGTCATTAGACGCTCGAGCACCGCTCGCGGATTCTCCGTTTGCAGCAACGGACGCTTGCGGTCGTTCGCGGTGCGGCGCAGCTGCTCATTCAAAGATGCACGCAAGTATACCACCTGCACGGGCTTTAAGAGGACTCGATTTTCTTCACGCATCACGATACCACCGCCGGTGGCAATAACGCCCTCAGGCATCGCGAGCAGATCTTTCAGCACTTGAGTTTCACGATCCCGAAAGCCTTGCTCGCCCTCAACATCGAAAATCCAAGGAATATCGGCACCGGTGCGCGCCTCGATTTCGGCATCGCTATCTTTAAAAGGCAGACGCAACTTTTTTGCAAGTAAGGTGCCAACGGTGGTTTTGCCGGCCCCCATGGGGCCGACTAGGACAATCAAAGCCATACTGACAGCTCTAGTCGAGTAAAGAATCTGCCAGTATACGCGGAGTAATAAAAATTAGCGTCTCTGTTTTTGTGCGAGACGTCGAGCTGCTCTTAAAAAACTGCCCCATGATCGGGATGTCGCCTAGCACTGGAACTTTGGATACTTTTTCAAGATCTTCGGTACGGAACACACCGCCCAGGACAATGGTTTCACCGTTACCGACCAACACCTGAGTGGTAAGCTCCGTGGTATCGATCGTGGGAATGCTGCCGCCATTACCAGAAGGCACCAAATCACCGATACTGTCTTGGTTAATCACAAGATCGAGCAAGATACGATCATCCGGCGTAATATTAGGTGTCACGTCAAGCTGCAGCACAGCCTCTTTGAACTGAGTCGCTGTTGCACCACCTGCCGATGACTCTTGATAAGGCACCTCAGTACCCGATTTAATCGAGGCCTTTTGTTTATCGCCGGTAATTACTTTGGGCTGAGACACAACCTCACCCTTGCCCACGGCCTCTAAGGCACTCAGCTCGGCGGTTAAAAATACGTCCTTACTGGTAAAGCCTACCGCAAAACTGCCTGCGGGCTCGGCGACACCCAAGTCAACTAAGAGCGAACCCGGCAGGGAAACAGACCCAGGCAAACCGTCAATGATCGACTGGTTTAAATTAGTGACATTCTCCACGTCGCCACTGATCGACAAGGCATTCCCGAAAAAGTTATTGTTGGTGTGCCCGCCGCCCCAAGAGATGCCGAGCTCATCATCGAGATTCGATTGCGCAATGACGATACGCGCCTCGATCATGACCTGACGAATCGGAATATCGACCAAATCAATTAAATTACGAATTTCGGCGAGCTTAGCCGACGTTTCCGTAACGATAAGCGAGTTAGTTCTGGGGTCGACAATGACGCTACCCCGCGTCGAAATCAATGAACCACCCTCTTCACTGCCCGCTGAGAACAAAGCGACGATAGCGTCCGCTTTCGCGTAACGAATTCGAATGAATTCGGTATTCAAAGGCGCCAATTCAGCGATTTGTTTATTGGCTTCAATTTGCTGACGTTCGCGTTCGGCGATTTCATCTGCAGGCGCGACCATCAGTACATTGCCGATCTGGCGTTTGTCCAAGCCTCGAGTCTTTAACACCAACTCGAGAGCCTGATCCCAGGGCACGTTCTGCAAGCGCAAGGTAATACGGCCGGTTACCGTATCGCTCGCAACTAAGTTAAGTTCAGTAAAGTCGGCAATAAGCTGCAATACAGCTCGAACTTCGATGTCTTGGAAATTTAATGAGATACGATCGCCCACATAGGCAAACTCGTTGCGACGGTCCTCGACTTCTTCAACCGACAACGCTTTGACGCTCAGCACATACTGATTATCTGTTTGATAGGCCAAATAATCGAAATCTTTGGCGGTTTTCAGCGTCAATACCGTACCGAGCTCGGTCGTATTCACATCTACGCTGTAGACTGGAGTGGCAAAATCGGTCACATCAAAGCGACGCAATAAACGCTCAGGTACGGCAGTGTCTTTGAACTGGACCTTGATGTCACCGGCCTCCGAATACACGTTCACGTCGACATTCGGGTTACTCAAATCCAATAATAAGCGACCCTCGCCATCCGTAGTGCGCTGAAACTGGAGATCGGTGATCATGGCCTCGACGTCTAAGACCTTTTCGACTTTCGCCATGACGGCATTTGGGTCGGATGCTGGCTTGGTATAGTCACCCTGGCCACCCTCGCCGACCGTGACGAAGAATGAATTACCCTCGACGCGTGTTTCGTAAGGCACCAGCTTGACCAAATTCACGATCATTCGAGTACGTTCGCCCGCCTCCACGACCATAACCGCGGTTGCATTGCCATAAGGCAGAGAAAAACGCTTGCGATCCAGCCCACTTTTCGTATTGGCGAAGTCCAAGGCAATACGCGCGGGCTTCTCCACGGTGTAGCCCTTGTAATCATCCGGTACCGAATCGAAATCCATACGGATTTCGAACTTGCCACCCGATCGCGAGGTGAAGCTAATTTCTTCGACCACACTGGCCATCGACTGAGAAGTTAAGGTCAAAGCAAACGCAGCCGCCACCCATCGCGCCGAAGCCCTGCTTAGTAAAGTTCTGACGGTACGCCACAACATGCTATTACCCCTCTCCCAAATTCATTCCGCTGAGCATGATCGAGCGAGGCCGCTCTACCCAACCATCTTCTGAACCATCGCTCACGATTTCAACCACCGCAACATAAGTAGGCCCCATGTCAATCACACGCCCGTGATTCCGACCAATATAGTTACCCAGACCCACGCGATGAATTCCACCGTCGGGGTCTTGCATCAGGGTCCAATCCTTACCGTTGCGACGAATCGTGCCCACCATGACCAACGATTCAAGCGTGTATTGCTCTAAAAATTCTTTTGGCCTGTTTGGATCTGGCCGCACCGCTGACACAGACTGCAACTGCGCCACATCCTGAACCGCGACAGGCCGCTCAAATGGGCTGCGTGTCGTTGTCGCACTGTAGGCAAAAGCTTCGTAATCTTTGAAGGGCGGTATCGCGGCAATAATACCCGCCGGGCGAGCTCGCTTCTCTGCCATGAACTGATCGAGATCACTGAAGTCGTCGTTAGCGCACGCTGCCAAACCCAGCACCACGCCCCCGGCGACTAGCCTTTTACACAACCTCAGCATCACCCACCATCCCTGTAGCGGTAGGTTTTAGCAATCATGTTCATGCGCAAATCACCACCGCCCCGCGCCGTTTCGATGCTGAAATCGTGCAGCGTCACAATGCGAGGCAAGCCAGCCATCGACGAGACGAAACTCCCCAAATCATGATAAGAGCCCGTGGCGACAATCGCGATCGGTAGCTCGACGTAAAATTCATCGGCGCGCTCGTCTTGTAGATCGATGCTGGCAATTTCTAGACCGTTCGCCAAGCCTTTGTTGGTGATGTCTTCAAGCAAACCAGGCACCTCAGTGTCACTAGGTAATTGACTCACAAGCGCACCAAAGGAATCTTCCATTTCTAACATCTGACGCTTGTACGCGTCCAAATTTGCTGCTTTGAAGGCCTTGTCTTCAAAATCTTTCTTGGTGTCTAGCTCTTTCTGCTCAGCACGAGCCAAATCTTGCTGAAGACCTTTAACATGATAGTTGTACCCAACAAAAAGCACTGCCGCAAAGACTAAGACCCACAACAACACGAGAATGGGCAGAGGCCAAGAGCCAATATTATCCGGGTCAAGATCGCTGACATCGAACTCTTTTAAATTACGTAAAGTATCTTCAATGGCCATTATCGCGCACCCTCGCCATCCGGCTGGATTTTCACAGACAAATTAAAGGTGGTTGCCTGCGGACCAAACTCAGGCGCAGCTCTCACCGAATCGAGATTCGGCGACGAAAACCAATCGGAAGCCTCTAGGTTTCGCATTAAACTCGACACTCGGTTATTCGATTCAGCAACGCCGCGGATACTGATAACACCGTCAACAGACTGCAGACTGGTGTAATAAACACCGTCGGGCACCGTGCGAACTAACTGGTCCATGACCCGAACAATAATGGGGCGATTGCCCTGCAAGTCCTGAATCACTCGCATGCGATCAAGCAACTGGGTACGCCTTTTTTGCAAATCACGGATTTCAGCCACCTGAGCGTTCAGTACCGTAATTTCATTTGCGATATAGTCGTTGCGCCGCTTCTGGGCGTCAATTTTACCACTGATCACAAAGTCCACCGCGATCAACAGCGCAATGGCGATTAACGCTATCAGCGCCGACACCAAGTAGAACTCTCGCTTTTTCTGCTCGCGGAGTTCTTCGCGCCAAGGCAGTAAGTTAATGTTCGCCATCAGTCAAAACTCCTCATGGCCAAACCGCAGGCGATCATCATCGCCGGGGCATCACCCGCCAAGGCAACCGCATCTACCTTCGATGAAATGGACATTTCAGCAAAAGGATTCGCAACCGTCGCAGGGGTTCCCAATTTGTCCTGTACCAGGGTATCGAGGCCCTGCATAGACGCCACACCACCGGCTAAAATGATGTAATCCACATCGTTGTACTGACTGGACGAAAAGAAGAACTGCAAAGATCGAGCGACTTGCTGAACCACCGCGTCTTTGAAGGGCTCAAGCACTTCGGGCTCGTAATCGTCGGGTAACCCGCCTTGTTTTTTGGCTAAACCTGCTTCTTCTAGCGGCAAGCCGTAGCGGCGCATAATTTCATCGGTGAGTTGCTTACCACCAAATAACTGCTCACGGGTGTATATTGTTTGGCCTTGATGCAAAACGCTTAATGTGGTCATCGTCGCACCAATATCTACGACGGCAACCGTATTGTCCGGCTCCAAATCTAGTTGGTGCTCGATCAGCGTAAACGCTCGCTCCATCGCGTAGGCTTCGACATCAATGATTTTGGCCTCTAGACCCGCTTCTTCAATTGCCTCAACCCGAGCCTCGATAGTTTCACGTCGACATGCCGCAATCAAAACGCTGTCGTAGTTTTCGGTATCCAGCGACGGCCCTTGAACTTCAAAATCAATGGCGACTTCTTCGAGCGGATAGGGAATGTACTGGTCAGCTTCTACCGCTAGCTGAGCCTCCATCGCGTCGTCGTTCAAACCTTCGGGCATATCAACCAACTTGGTAATAACGCTAGAACCAGCCACTGCAGCTGATACAAACTTAACCTTCGTTTTGGACTGGTTAACGACTTGCGTGATGGCTTTAGCGACGCCGGCAACGTCGTTAACATTTTTTTCGATAACAGCGTCCACAGGTAAAGATGCCACGCCATAGCTTTCGACGCGGTATCTTTCGCCGCTGCGACTCAACTCCAAGAGCTTCACAGTCGTTGAGCTAATATCTAGGCCCAGCACCGTGATCTTAGGTTTTTTACCGAACAAATATAGCAACTAGCGCCTCACCATCTTGCAGATATGCTAATGTGTCATATTACTTCACATTACCACAAAGATATAGGGTTGTTGGACTCGCATGCAAGCATCATTAGCGCCTATAATTCAACCCATGCCCTACCTAATCATCAAATGTTGCTGTGACTAAATCTTTTCCTCGCTGGGTATATGCCGTAATCGCGCTTGCTGCCATGGGAGCGTGCGGCGTCGTTTGGGGTCTCGCTGGACTCTATCTGTATCTGAGTCCAGGCCTGCCGGCACCCGAGACATTAAAAGAAGTTAAGCTTCAAACCCCAATGAAAGTCTACAGTAGCGATGGCCAGCTCATCGCACAATTCGGAGAGCAAAAGCGCACACCTCTGACCTTCGATGAAATTCCAGAGCCTTTCATCCAAGCTCTTCTCGCCGCTGAAGACGACAACTTTTTTAACCACGGCGGCATTGATTTTATGGGCCTGGCGCGCGCCATGTCACAGCTGGTCGTCAGCGGCTCTATTGTCAGTGGTGGCAGCACGCTCACCATGCAGGTGGCGCGAAACTATTTTTTGACGCTGGACCAAACCTTCATCCGCAAGTTCAACGAAATCTTGCTAGCGATCGAAATCGAACGGGCGCTGAGCAAGCAAGAGATTTTTGAGCTGTACTTTAATCGCGTATTTCTCGGACATCGGGCCTATGGTTTTGAAGCCGCATCCGAAGTGTATTACGGCCGATCGATCAAGGAGCTCAGCTTGTCGCAATGGGCGCTGTTAGCGGGCATACCCAAAGCGCCCTCTCGCGACAACCCGGTTTCTGACCCCCAAGCAGCCAAAGATCGGCGCAATTGGATTCTAGGCCGCATGGTGAAACTCGGCTATATCACAAGCACTGAAGCCGAAGCCGCAAAGCAAGAACCGGTTCTCGCATCGTTACATGGCGGCCAAGTCGAACTCAGGGCGGATTACGTCGCAGAATTGGTCCGCGCCGAAATGCTCGAGCGCTTCGGCAACAGTGCCTACACCGATGGCTATGTCGTCACCACCTCGATAAACGGAAATTTGCAGGCCACCGCGCGACGGGCGGTGATTAATGGGCTGCAGGAGTATGACCGACGCCACGGCTATCGCGGCGCCGAAGCCAAACTCCCCGGCGACCCAATGATCAATAAAACCGAGTGGCAAGAAGCGCTAAACCAACGTCCGAGCATCGCCGATATGCAGGCCGCAGCGGTAATAGACGTCAACGAACGCGACATAAACGCGATGCTCAGCAGCGGACGGACGGTCCAGATTGCTTGGCAGAACGGCTTACAACAAGCCAATCCATACATCAACGAAGACTTATTCGGACGCAGCCCCACAAAGGCGTCGGACGTAGTTGCCGTAGGCGATGTCATACGCATCCGCGAAAGAATTAACGGCGACTTCGAACTTACCCAGCTGCCCGCCGCTCAGGCCGCCCTCGTTTCACTTGAAGCTAAAACAGGTCGAATTTTGAGTCTCGTCGGCGGCATTGGGTTCAGCAAAAGCAAATTCAACCGCGCCACACAGGCCAAACGTCAACCCGGCTCCAGCTTCAAACCGTTCATTTACGCAGCGGCCTTAGACGCGGGCATGACCGCCGCAAGCCTCGTAAACGACGCCCCACTTGTCTTTAAAGATGCATCGCTAGAGGGTGTGTGGCGTCCTGAAAACGATGGCGGAAAGTTCTACGGACCCACTCGCTTACGCTGGGCTCTGACCAAATCGCGCAACCTAGTGTCTATTCGGATACTCGAGAAAATGGGCGTACGCAATATGCTGAAATACGCTTCAACGCTGGGGTTTAGCACCGACGAGTTCGCGCCCGATTTATCGCTTGCTTTGGGCACACACGCCATGACTCCGATCGAAATCGCCAAAGCCTATGCCCTGCTCGCTAACGGAGGTTTTTTAATCGAGCCTTTTATTATCGAAAGAATCGAATCGGCCACTGGGGAACTATTGTTCGAAGCCAATCCGGCGCAAGCATGTGACCCCTGCAAAACGCGTGAGGAAGTATCGATGGCCGATGTTTTAGCCGGCAATATCGAAACGCCACAAGCCCCCAGGGTTATGGACGAACGCATTCACTTCATTTTAGACAGCATGCTAAAAGACGTTGTAAAGCTGGGAACTGGTCGCGCAGCTCTAAGCCTAAAACGCAATGACCTTGCGGGAAAAACAGGCACCACCAATGGACCTAGAGACGCGTGGTTTTCAGGCTACAACCCGAACATCGTGACAACAACGTGGGTTGGCTTTGATGATTTTTCAGAGTTGGGCTCAAGAGAATTTGGCGGTACTGCGGCACTGCCCATTTGGATTGACTTTATGCGTGAAGCCCTGAAAGGACAACCCGAAATTGATCGCCAAATTCCTCCCGGTATCGTCAGAGCGACGATCGACAGCGAGACCGGCCTACTGGCTCGATCCGGACAAAAGAACACCTTAGAGGAATATTTTCGGGCAGAGCTGGCGCCAAAACGCTACGCTGACGAAGCCCAAACCGGAAGCCAAGACCTGTTATTGGATGTGTTCTAAATCACACCTATTAGGCCGCCCCGCTCCTACCAACAGCCTGACATCTTTTGCCCCACAAATAAAAACGCCGCGCTTGAGCGCGGCGTTTTAGAATTCGTTCTACGCTTATTTCGCAGCGCCACGGCTACCAAAACGGCGCTTGAAGCGATCGACGCGGCCACCGCTATCAACGATTTTCTGTTTGCCGGTATAAAAAGGGTGACACTGCGAACACACATCGACATGAAAGTCTTCACCGATGGTTGAGCGAGTCTGGATGGTATTGCCGCAGCTGCAAGTTGCTGTAACTGCAACGTATTTTGGATGGATATCCGCTTTCATGCTATTTCTCCGTTGGGCACCACCGCCACCTCGTCGTTGCAAGGCACCGCAGTGCATGGCACTGATGTTGTTAAAAGGGCGCGTATTGTACCTTAGATTTAACAATAAGCAAGCCACTGCTTTTGTCTGCTACACTAGCCACTCTTAAGCCAATATTTACAGCGCATGCCGATACTGAGAATCGCAGTGGCCAAGCCCTTGCGAACAACCTTTGATTATCTACCGCCATTGGACTGCGACGACGCCAGCATTGCTAAGTTGCAGCCAGGCACCAGGATAGAGGTACCTTTCGGTAGAGCGCAGTTAGTGGGTATCTTGGTCAATCGCGCACCGGAATCAGAGGTTAACCAAACCAAGCTTAAGCGAGCAACACGGATTATCGATCCAATCAGCTTGCTACCAAAACCATTATTTGAGCTGTGCCTTTGGGCGTCACAATACTATGCACATCCAATTGGCGAAGTTCTGACGCTGGCTTTCCCGCCGCTATTACGCAAGGGCGTGGAGACTAACGCACCGCATAATGCCATCAAACTAACCCCAGAGGGGCGCCTTGCACCACAGGGGATCCTCAGAAGCCCCAAACAAGCGGCCCTTATAGAACGCCTGCAACGCCACGAAGCCACCCGCAGCGCACTCAAAGCCGAGGGTTTTAGTAGCAGCATCATAAAAGCACTGATCGATAAGGGGCTGGCAATACCCTGTCGCATTGAAGACTCCGAGTTCAGCCCAAGCGAGAGCGACCCACAACCGCGGCTTAATTCCCAACAGCAGTTCGCGGTAGCGCAGCTCTCGCAACACGCCGGATTCAAAGCCTCTTTGCTGTATGGCATCACAGGTAGCGGCAAAACCGAGGTGTATTTGCAAACCATTGCCAACACCATAGCCTCGGGCGCGCAAGCCATGGTGCTGGTGCCAGAAATTGCGTTAACACCACAAACCGCTGCACGCTTTCAAGGCCGATTCGGCGCTTGTGTTGGCGTACTACATTCAGGTCTTACGGAGACCCAGCGTGCGCGCGAGTGGGAGCGAGCTCGGACGGGCAAGTTACAGGTACTACTCGGCACGCGATCTGCGCTATTCACACCCTTTCAAAATCTGGGCCTGATTGTGGTCGATGAAGAGCACGACTCGGCGTACAAACAACAAGACGGATTTCGTTATCACGCCCGCGATCTCGCCGTCAAACGAGCACAAATCGAACAATGCCCAATTATATTAGGCAGTGCCACACCATCACTCGAAACCATCAGTAACGTTAACATCGGGCGATTTGAGCAGTACACCCTCAACACACGCGCTAAAGCCGCCAGCCTGCCCAGTTGGCAGATCATTGATGTGCGCCAACAAAGCCTAGAAGCAGGCTTGTCTCAAACATTAATAGATGCCTGCCATCACACCTTGGGTAAAGGCGAGCAAGCACTGCTCTTCTTGAACCGACGGGGTTTTGCGCACACACTCCTGTGCCATGATTGCGGCTGGGTCGCGGAATGCGACAATTGCGACAGCCGAATGGTCATCCACAAGCGCCACAATCGCCTTCGCTGCCACCACTGTCAGGCACAAAAGCCGCTACCCAAAACCTGCCCTAGTTGCCACAGTAATCATTGGCAGGGCGTGGGGTATGGTACAGAGCGCGCGGAACTGGCCCTGCAAAGTTTATTCCCGCACACGCCCATTCACCGTATCGATAGCGATACCGTGGGTTCAGCTTCGCAGCTCGACCACGTTCTGGATGCCATCAACGCGAATCAAACCGGCTGCTTAATTTTGGGCACCCAAATGCTCGCCAAGGGTCATGACCTAGCAAAAGTGACACTGGTAGGGATCGTCGACACTGACGCCCTGTTATTCAGCTCTGACTTCCGTGCCGAAGAGCGCCTAGGTCAACTCTTGACCCAAGTTTCTGGTCGATCGGGCCGCGGCGACAGACCGGGTACCGTCATGCTTCAAACCCATCATCCCGATGCCGAAATATTCCACCAGGTGATCCATCAAGATTATAGGGAGACGGCAAGCTCTTTACTGCATGCTCGACATCAAACCGGGCTGCCGCCTTTTGGCCAAATTGTGATGGTGCACGCAGACAGTAAAGATCCGAGCGAGGCGGAGCGTTTTCTGAATTCAGCACGTCATACCTTAACCTCAAGCCTGCCGCAGAATCATGTACTCATTGGGCCACTCCCAGCCCCCCTATCAAAACGTGCAGGTAAGTTTCGATATCAACTGACCTGGCTGGCGCCGCACGAGAAGAATTTGCATCGTTTTGTTCATAGTATTGCCGATACTCTGACGCGACTGCCTCACAAGAGCGAGCTGTCTTGGGCCATTGATATCGACCCACATGACTTTTTGTAGTCGAGGTAGGTCTGGCCATTGCTTTCGTAAACTTGGATAATACGCCTTTTCTCGGAGCCCTAACACAATCATGCAAGATCACCTGCAAGGCCTCATCGCTCAGGCACTGAACGCACTCGTGGAACAGTCGACACTGCAAAAAGACTCCGTTGGCGCAATTCAAATCGAGCGTACACGCGACCCATCGCACGGTGATTTCGCCAGCAACATCGCCCTCGCCATGGCAAAAAAAGCGGGGCTTAACCCTCGCCAGCTTGCCGAAAAAATTATCGCTGCCCTGCCCGCGGATAAAGCGCTAGACCGTTGCGAAATCGCCGGACCCGGCTTTATTAACTTCTTTTTATCAAAATCTGCCAGCACCTCCGTCATTGCCAGCATCTTAGAGCAGGGTGCAGCGTTTGGAACCAACGCTTTGGGCAACAATCAGCGCGTCCAAATCGAGTTTGTCTCGGCCAATCCGACGGGCCCGCTACATGTAGGGCACGGTCGAGGGGCCGCTGTCGGTGACACCCTGTCGCGCCTGCTACAAGCGTGTGGTTATCGAGTCGATCGAGAGTTTTACTATAACGACGCAGGCGCACAAATTGATCACCTAGCGCGCTCCGTACAAGCGCGCTGCGAAGGCTTAGATCCTAGTAGCCCTGAGTGGCCACAAGACGGCTATCGCGGGGAATACATTGTCGATTTAGCGAAGGCCTTCCAAGATAAAGCCGTCATTCAGGCCGAAGACCGCGAGGTCGCTGCCTCGGGCGACATTGGCGATATCGATGCCATTCGAGAATTTGCGGTTGCCTATTTACGTCGTGAGCAAGATCTTGACCTAAAGGCTTTTGGCGTCGAATTTGACTACTACTTTCTAGAATCATCGCTCTACGCTTCCGGTGCTGTAGACGACACCGTCGAACGTTTGCGCGACAACGGCTTTACGTATGAAGACGACGGGGCGCTATGGCTGAACACAGAAGCCTTTGGCGATGACAAAAACCGCGTTATGCGCAAGCGCGAAGGCGGCTATACCTACTTTGTGCCGGATGTTGCCTACCATTTAAACAAATGGAATCGCGGCTACGACGTCGTGATTAACGAACAAGGCGCAGACCATCATTCGACAGTCACTCGCGTGCGCGCAGGATTGCAGGCGCTCAAAGCCGGCATCCCCGAAGGCTGGCCCGAGTATGTGCTGCATCAAATGGTGTTGGTCATGCGCAACGGTGAAGAAGTCAAACTCTCTAAGCGCGCCGGCAGCTACGTCACGCTGCGCGACCTAGTCGATGAAGTCGGTCGTGATGCCACGCGCTATTTTCTCGTCGCCCGCGCACCTAGCTCACAGCTGACCTTTGATATTGACCTTGCCTTATCACAAAGCAACGAAAATCCGGTTTACTACATTCAATATGCCCATGCGCGAATCTGCAGCATGCTCAACAAACTGGCCAACACACCGAGTGCCAGCGTCTCGGATGCGGCACTTGCAGCATTGAGCGAACCACAGGAAGAGGCGCTGATCAAAGAGCTAGACAAATTCCCTGAGGTGGTAAAACAAGCCGGACAACAGCGCGCGCCTCACATGATCGCCAATTTCCTGAAAGATTTAGCAGCAGCCTTCCACACCTTCTACAACGCTCACAAAGTGCTGGTTGATGACGCCACTACCCAAGAAGCTCGCGTCGCCCTGTGTTTGGCGACCCAACACGTGTTGCAAAATGGCTTAGATATCTTGGGCGTCAGCGCACCGGAGTCGATGTAAGTGTCGAGACCACAGGCGCGAAGGGCCAATCAAACACCGAAGCCAGCAGGTAAACCCGCGTGGGCAGTCTTCCTGTCTGGCTTAGTGACGGGCAGCATTGTGACGCTTGTTGCTCAAAATCTCGACTACGGCGCTCTGCTACAATCGCAGAATCAAGAGACCGCCAGCGGCGCTCAAGAGCAGCAAAAGCCGAGCCCGAAATTTGAATTTTACACGGTACTGCCCGAACAAAACTTGAGTAAACCCGCGTCTAAGGTAGACAATTCGAAACAAACAGCCAGCCGCACCGACAGCAACACTCGGACGGATTACTTCATTGTGCAGGCAGGGTCGTTTCGCAACGAGGCCGATGCAGATCAACGCCGCGCAGAGCTGATTCTGCTTGGGCTGGATCCAAAAATCGATCAGGTGACCAATCAAGCGGGACGCTGGCACCGCGTGTTTGTCGGACCACTAAGCGAGCGCAGTGAGGCGGAACGAATTAAAGCTCTCACCGCGAGTCAAAACATCGAAACTTTGATTTTAAGCCGAAAAGCCAACTAAACCTTGAATTTTCAGGGTCTGGCCACACATCCACCTAAGAGGTGATCTATGGAACAGTTCAGAGGCACGACGATTGTTTGCGTGCGGCGCGACAATCAAGTCGTCATTGCCGGTGACGGGCAAGTATCAATGGGCAACACAGTCATGAAAGGCAATGCTCGAAAAGTTCGTCGCCTCTATAAAGACCAAGTGATTGCCGGTTTTGCCGGTGGCACCGCTGATGCGTTTACTCTGTTCGAACTTTTCGAAGCGCAACTCGACAAACACCATGGACATCTCGTTCGCGCCGCGGTGGCTTTAGCTAAAGCTTGGCGCACAGAGCGCAGCCTACGACAGCTCGAAGCCTTACTCGCCGTTGCCGACAAAGAAACGTCCTTAGTGATCAGTGGTAACGGCGATGTCATTGAACCTGAAAATAACTTAATTGCTATTGGCTCAGGCGGCCCTTTTGCTCAATCTGCAGCGCGCGCACTACTGGACAATACGGAACTTAGCGCCCACGATGTCGCCACCAAGGCCCTCACCATCGCCGGCGATATTTGTATTTACACCAACCACCACCACACGGTGGAAATAATAGATTACTAGGCCCAACTATGTCTGATATGACCCCAAGAGAAATCGTTCACGAACTCGACCGACACATAGTGGGCCAAGCTGATGCGAAGCGAGCCGTGGCGATAGCGCTGCGAAATCGCTGGCGCCGCATGCAGCTGCCAGCCGACTTGCGCGCAGAAGTCACACCAAAAAATATTCTGATGATCGGCCCCACCGGGGTCGGAAAAACTGAAATCGCCCGACGTTTAGCAAAACTCGCCAAAGCGCCCTTTTTAAAAGTAGAGGCCACTAAGTTCACCGAAGTGGGCTACGTAGGGCGAGACGTGGAATCGATCGTGCGCGATCTCGTCGAAACGTCAATCAAAATGTATCGCGAACAAGCGGTAGAACAAGTGCAATTTCGCGCCGAGGAAGCGGCCGAAGAGCGCATCCTAGACGCCTTACTACCGCCAGCGCGTACAGAGGACAGCTCGAGCTCAGGTGCCGCTCGCCAGATGATGCGCAAAAAACTCCGCGAAGGCGATCTCGACGACAAAGAAATAGAAATAGACCTGCGCGAACGCGTTGCCGGCGTAGAAATCATGGCACCGCCGGGCATGGAAGAAATGACGCAACAGCTTCAATCCATGTTCAGCTCAATGGGACAAGGTAAACACAAAAAGCATAAGCTCACCATTAAAGAGGCGTTCAAAGCCTTAAGTGAAGAAGAGGCCCACAAGCTCATCAACGAAGATGAGCTCAAACAAAAGGCTGTGCAAGCGGCTGAACAAAACGGTATCGTATTTATTGATGAGCTGGATAAGGTCGCCAAACGCGGTGATACGGGAGGCGCCGACGTATCGCGCGAAGGCGTGCAGCGCGACCTCCTGCCCTTGATCGAGGGTAGTTCAGTGAGCACTAAATATGGTTTTGTTAAAACCGACCATATTCTGTTTATCGCCTCGGGCGCGTTCCACCTATCCAAGCCCTCTGATTTAATTCCGGAACTACAGGGTAGATTGCCTATCAGAGTAGAACTCGCGGCACTTACCCCCGACGATTTTGAGCGCATTCTTACAGAACCCAAAGCCTCGTTAACAGAGCAGTACACAGCTCTGCTCGCAGCCGATGGCTTAGCCATACAATTTACACCGGACGGTGTACGCCGCATTGCCGAGTCGGCGTATCAGGTCAACGAGCAGGTCGAGAATATCGGCGCAAGACGCTTACACACGGTGATGGAGCGATTGCTCGATGAGGCCTCTTTCAGTGCCTCCGATCATGCGACAGGCGAGACCTTGATTATTGATGCAGACTATGTCGATCAGCATCTCGGTGCATATCGCGACGACCAAGACTTATCTAAGTTTATTTTGTAAGCCATGACTCAAATACCGACACTGACCGACATCAAAGTCAAACGCAAATCAGGGCTTGTCAGCTTAAGCTTTGATTCGGGCGAGCTTTTTGACCTAAGCTTCGAGTTTCTGAGGGTTCATTCGCCCTCCGCCGAAGTCAAAGGCCATGGGCCAGGGCAGGAGGTTTTACAAGTTGGCAAAAAGAATGTGCAAGTCAAAGGGCTGAGTCCCATTGGGCATTATGCCCTACAGATCGAGTTCGACGACGGACACGATTCAGGGCTGTACTCCTTCTCGTACCTGTATCAACTCGCCACGCAGCAAGAAACCTTATGGTCACGCTATTTGCGCGCCCTCGAGGAAGCGGGCGCAAGTCGCGACCCGGATGTGCAGGTCATTCGCTTGGGCAATTGATCGAGAACACTGCACAAGTTGCCACAACGCGCTAAACTAGGCGCCTATCGCAGATAATGAGGCAGCCGCATGAGCGAGCAAGGCAAAACCCATTTTGGCTATCAGCAAGTGGACGTGGACGAGAAAGCAGGTCTTGTCGCTGGCGTTTTTCACTCGGTGGCGAGTCGCTATGATCTCATGAACGATCTAATGTCAGGCGGCATTCACCGCTTGTGGAAGCGCTTTACCATCGAATTAAGCGGTGTGCGCAAAGGCCATTCCGTGCTGGATATTGCCGGCGGAACAGGTGATTTGGCCGCTAAATTCGCAGACATTGTCGGCCCAGAAGGGCGCGTTGTGCTTGCGGATATCAATGAGTCCATGCTGAATGTTGGCCGCGATAAGCTGCTGGATCAGGGCAAAGTCGAGCCCTTGAGCTATGCGCAAGCCGATGCTCAATTTCTGCCGTTTGCCGACAACAGTTTTGACTGCGTAACCATCGCCTTTGGCTTGCGCAATGTCACCGACAAAGATCTTGCCTTAAGATCAATGCTTCGGGTTCTAAAGCCCGGTGGCCGCTTGCTGGTACTGGAGTTCTCTAAACCTACCAACGATTTGCTCAGTAAAGCCTATGATGCGTATTCATTTAACGTTCTACCAAAACTAGGCCAGTTAATTGCAGGAGACTCCGATAGTTATCAATATCTGGCCGAATCTATCCGCATGCACCCCGACCAAGAGACGCTGAAAGAGATGATGCTAGATGCCGGCTTCGAGCAATGCGAATTCTTTAATATGACTGGCGGTATCGTGGCCTTACACCGAGGTTTAAAGCCTTGGTAGATTTACCAACACTCGACCCGACGCTTCACGTTGCCCTGCTCGGAGCAGCGGAAGAAGCCATCAATCGAGCCCTACCCTATGCGCCGCAGACTCAAGCCACACTCGCCAAACTTGAGGGTCAAAGTGTGCAGGCCACGGTAACCGAGCCCCACTTTCATGTGACCATCATACTGGGCAAGACCCTGCAACTGCGCGCCGTGTATGAAGAAAAAGTCGATGCCTCCATAGAGGGAACCTTGCGCGAGTACCTCGCTGCGGCTGCGGCCGACGACCCAGCCATTGCCCTGATAAACGGCAATTTGCGCATTCGTGGCGACAGCCGGCTGATGCAGAACCTACAACGCCTGGTGAGTGAACTCGATATCGACTGGGAAGCACCTATCGCCGCTGTGGTGGGTGACGTCGCAGGACATCAAATAGGAAAAACACTGCGAGGTTTGTTTGCCTGGGGCAAGCAAAGCCGCTCATCGGTAGAACGACAACTTAGCGAATTCATCTTAGAAGAGGCGCGCTTGAGCCCCTCGAAACGTGAACTCGAAGATTTTTATCGGGATATCCGCAAGCTGCAACAGAATATTGACCGCGCCGAAGCCAAACTCAAGCGCCTCGCCCGCCAGAGAGGCAGTTAATGCCGTCGCTAAAACGTCTTACACAGATTAGACATACCGCCAAAAAATATGGCCTCGCCGAGTTCGTGCCTTTGCAAGCACTGCCAGCAACAGCGCGTTTACTCACCCGATCTTTTTTGGGTCCGCAAAAACATAAGTTGACCCAACCGCGCGCTGAACGATTGCGCCTCGCTCTGGAATCGCTGGGGCCTGTATTTGTTAAATTTGGGCAAGCACTCTCGACGCGACGCGACCTACTGCCGTTAGATATCGCCGATGAGCTCGCTAAGCTGCAGGATCAAGTGCCACCATTCTCTAACGAACTGGCACGCGAGATCATCGAGACGGAGCTAGGCGATTCGGTTAACAACCTATTTGCAGAATTCCAAGCCGAGCCCTTGGCCTCAGCATCGGTCGCCCAAGTGCACAAAGCAAAGCTGCGTACGGGCGAATCCGTCGTCGTTAAAGTCATACGGCCTGACATTGAAGCAACCATCATTGAAGATACCCGCTGGATGGCTTGGCTGGCCCGATGGATTACGCGATTGCATCCTGATGGACACCGCCTAAAAGCTCAAGACGTGGTAGCCGACTACACGGCCACGATTCTGGATGAGCTCAACCTGGCGAGAGAAGCAGCGAATGCCAGCCAGTTGCGACGTAATTTTGAAAACAGCGACCAGCTATACGTACCTCAAGTCTACTGGGACTACACCACATCCCGTGTGTACACGATGGAAGAGGTGACGGGTATTCCCGTCAACAACCGAGCTCAACTCGAAGCGCTTGATGTGAACTTTAAATGCTTGGCAGAGCGCGGCGTCGAAATCTTTTTTACTCAGGTGCTGCGCGACAGTTTTTTTCACGCCGACATGCACCCTGGCAATATTCTCATCGACGCCAACAACCCCAACACACCCAGCTATATCGCCCTTGATTGCGCAATTATCGGCAGCTTAAGCGCCGACGATCAGTACTACTTGGCTCGCAATCTACTGAGTATCTTCAAACGCGACTATCGCACCGTGGCCGAGCTTCACGTCGAATGCGGATGGGTCCCACCCCACACCCGCGTTCAAGATTTTGAAAGCGCCATCCGGACTGTCTGCGAACCCGTCTTTGAAAAACCCATCGCCGAGCTGTCGTTTGGACAACTACTGCTTAACCTATTCCAAACCGCTAGCCGCTTTGATATGCCTATTCAGCCCTCGCTGGTGCTGCTACAAAAAACCCTGCTCAACATAGAAGGTCTAGGACGAGAGCTCTACCCACAGCTCAACTTATGGGACACCGCTCAACCCTTCCTTGAGAACTGGATGCAAGAGCGCTACTCAGCAAGCAACACACTCCAGCGTTTAAAAGATGAAGCTCCTGGACTGCTCGAGCAACTGCCTAAGTTACCGAACCAGATGATAGAGCGACTCTTGCAGACTGCTTCACCTCAGACCACCGAGACGCCACAACGTCAAGTTCAGTCACCTTTGTGGATCATTGGCAGCTGGGTGCTCGGCGGGTTAACCGTGGGCACCGCGCTGTCGGGCTTGACCGCCACGGCCGCTGGGTTAAGCGGTGCATTTTTACTATTAATACTCTGGAGATCCGCAAGATAACATGACTTCACCCCTACTTTCGGCGATTAAATTTAACGAGCAGGGCCTCATTCCAGCGATTGCTCAAGATGCTGACTCCGGCGATGTGTTAATGATGGCCTGGATGAATCAAGACGCAGTGCTCGCAACGCTCCAAGAGCAGCGAGCCGTGTATTTCAGCCGCTCACGCGATCAACTCTGGCGTAAAGGTGAAAGTTCAGGCAACGTGCAGCAATTAGTGGATATCCGCCTCGATTGCGACGGCGACACGCTCTTGTTGAAAGTGCGTCAAATAGGCGGTATCGCTTGTCACACGGGACGTGCCAATTGCTTTTATCGCGCACTCAAGAACAATGAATGGTATGATTCCGAGCCTGTTATCAAGGATCCCGAGAGCTTGTACGGTAGCTCCACGAAAAGCGAGTAAACGCGATGTCCGAACTACTGCAGGCACTGGCCGAAACTCTAGAGCAACGCAAATCTGCTGCGCCAGAATCCTCGTACGTGGCGTCGCTTTATGCGAAAGGATTGAATAAAATCCTCGAGAAAGTGGGCGAGGAAGCCACCGAAGTGATTTTAGCGGCCAAAGACGCTGAAACGTCGGGAGCTAAAGACGCAGTGACGCAAGAAATGGCAGACCTCTGGTTTCACTGTATGATCTGCCTTGCGCATCTAAATTTATCGCCGGATGACGTGCTCAAGGTTCTAGCAGAGCGTCAAGGCTTGTCCGGCCTGGTCGAAAAAGCGTCCAGAACACCATCAAACTAAGGAGATTACTATGGGCCTAGGTGGAATTAGTGTACCGCAGCTACTGATCATTTTAGCCATTGTCATCATGCTGTTTGGAACGAAACGGTTGCGCACACTCGGCAGTGATTTGGGCGCGGCTGTTAAGGGCTTTCGCAAAAGTGTGAGCGCCGACGAAGAGGCAAACATTCAAAATAAAGAAGCCCAAGACGATCCAAATAAGCCTTCGAACACTGACACAAAGTAAGGCCTCCGGTGTTCGACATAGGGTTTGCAGAGTTACTGCTCATTGCTGTCGTAGCCTTGCTTGTCATTGGCCCCGAACGGCTGCCCGGCGCCATAAAAACAGCGTCGGTATGGCTCGGGCGCCTGAAACGCAGCTACAACGACATCAAGCGCGAGGTTGAACTCGAGCTTCACAACAACGAGGTCATGGAAAACCTAAAGCGCGCGCAATCAGAAATAGAAGATACGATCAACGTCGATCTCAACGCCAGCGCGCCCGGCGACACAAAGCCTGCACAACCGTCCGTCGATCCAAAGCAGACTGCGCAACGCAACACCCAGGCCGACTCCTAGTCTATGAGTGAATCGACCGATCAAGCCCAACCATTAGTCGCGCACCTCACCGAACTGAGGGATCGCTTACTCAAAGCCCTATTGAGTGTGCTGGTTGTATTTCTGTGTTTGTTCCCCTTCGCCAATGAAATTTACACCTTCGTCTCTGAGCCATTGCGGGCCATTTTGCCTGCGGGCTCAAGTATGATCGCAACCGAGGTAGCGTCGCCCTTTTTAACACCTTTTAAACTGACGCTATTTGCGGCTCTGTTCATTTCCATACCCTACGTGCTGTTTCAGGTTTGGAGCTTCATAGCCCCGGGCATGTATCGACAAGAGAAGCGTCTAGCCATACCGCTGTTAGTATCTAGTGTACTGTTATTTTACGCCGGCGCTGCTTTTGCGTACTTCGTCGTCTTCCCCTTGGTGTTTGCGTTTTTTACGAGCGTGGGACCCACCGACGTCACGATCATGACCGACATTAATCGTTATCTTGATTTTGTCTTAAAGCTATTTTTCGCATTTGGGCTGGCTTTTGAAATACCCATTGTCGCGGTACTTCTGATTTGGGCGGGCATTAGCACGACCGAGTCTCTCAAACAAAAGCGCCCCTTCATCATCGTATTTTGTTTCGTGTTTGGCATGCTGCTCACACCCCCAGACGTGATTTCACAAGCGCTGCTGGCGATTCCCATGTGGTTGCTGTTTGAGGTCGGCGTATTTTTCGGTCGGTTTATCGAGCGTCGCCCGGACGCCGACAGCGCCGCCGCCACTGATGAGTAAGCCCTCTAAGCAGTCGGGACTCGGGGTACTGCTGCCCATCCTCCGGTTGCTGCGCCCCTACAAAGCCCGCGCTACGGTCGCTGCCATCGCTCTGTGCTTTACTGCAGCTGCGACTCTGGGCCTAGGCTTTGGCGTGCAAACTTTAATTGATGTGGGCTTTGCCTCCGATTCTATTGCAGGATTGCAGCAGGCAATGCTAACACTATTGGCCATTGCCAGTGCCATCGCCGCAGGGACCTTTACGCGCTTTTATTTTGTGTCGTGGCTGGGTGAGCGAATCTCGGCGGATCTGCGCGCTGAAGTATTCAACAACTTAGTAAACTTGCACCCTAGTTTTTTCGAGGAGAACCGGCCTGGCGAGATTATGTCTCGACTGACCACCGACACCACCCTATTGCAAACCATCATAGGCTCATCGCTAAGCATGGCCTTGCGCAGCATGCTCACCCTAAGTGGCGCCGTGATCATGATGTTTGCCACCAACTGGAAACTGAGCCTATTCATCGTGGTTGGAGTCCCCGCCATCTTGGTGCCAATTTTGTTTTTTGGCCGCAAAATCCGCAAATTATCCAGCGCAAGCCAAGACTCCATGGCGCAAGTCGGAACCTACGCCGGAGAGGTCATCCATCAACTCAAAACGGTACAGGCTTTTAACCGCCAGGCGTTCGAACAGGGCATGTTCAAAGGGGAAGTCGAGAGTGCATTCGACGTAGCCAAGCAACGTATCCGCAACCGCGCCCTATTAATCGGTGTCGCGATCTTTGTGGTTTTTGCCAGCATGATCGGTATGCTCTATTCAGGCGGCAGCGATGTAATCAACGGAGTTATGACCGCCGGTGAACTGGGAGCCTTTATTTTTTATGCGGTCATGCTCGGCTCTGGCTTTGCCACAGTGTCCGAGGTTTGGGGCGAAGTACAGCGGGCCGCAGGCGCGGCTGAGCGCCTAATTGAACTCATGAACGCAGAATCCGAACTCATCGAGCCACCTGAGTCACCTGAGTTGGGCACGCAAGAAGCAGCCATTGAGTTCAAGGACGTGTCATTCGCCTACCCTTCACGACCCAATCAATGGGCCCTGGAAGGGTTCAATCTCAGGATCAACGCCGGAGAATCCGTTGCCTTGGTGGGCCCCTCCGGAGCCGGTAAGTCGACTATTTTTGAGCTCATACAGCGCTTTTATGACCCACAGCAGGGTGAAATCCAATTTGGTACCACTGCAATAAAACAAACGAGCTTGATGGAATTGCGCGCCCAAATCGCAGTGGTGCCGCAGCAACCGGTGCTATTCAGCACGACGGTCCGCAACAATATCGCCTATGGGCAACCAAAATGTACATCAGATCAAATAGAACAGGCCGCAAGAGCCGCTCACGCGCATGATTTCATTGAGCAGCTACCCGACCAATACGACGCCTATTTGGGCGAGCAGGGTGTGCGTTTATCCGGCGGTCAGAAGCAGCGCATTGCGATAGCGCGAGCCATTCTGAAAGATCCCAGAGTGTTGCTGCTCGACGAAGCAACAAGTGCACTCGACACCGAGTCGGAGCATCATATCCAGACAGCCTTAGCGGAGCTGGTGCAAGATCGCACGACAGTTATCATCGCCCATAGACTCTCGACCATCTTGCACGTCGATAGAATTGTTGTGGTAGATCGAGGAAAAATCGTTGCACAAGGCACGCATCACGAGCTGCTAAAAACCAGCCCCTTGTACAAACGGTTAGCAGAACTGCAGTTTAACGAGCGGGCTCACGCCCGCTCGCAAGAGATGGCCTAGCTGAATTCTCGAATCAATCCGCCGATTGACTCTTTTGCATCACCAAACAGCATACGAGTGTTCTCTTTGTAGAACAGTGGGTTCTCGATGCCGGCAAAGCCAGAGGCCATAGAGCGCTTCAACACAAATACCGTTTTTGCCGTATCAACGTTGATAACAGGCATACCGTAAATCGGCGAAGACTCGACCTCTCGTGCTGCTGGGTTAACGACGTCGTTAGCGCCGATAACAATAGCGACATCCACAGTTTCCATACGAGGGTTGATCTCGTCCATTTCCAGCAACTGATCATAAGGAACATCGGCTTCGGCCAACAGCACGTTCATGTGACCAGGCATACGCCCTGCCACGGGGTGAATACCAAAATTCACCTCGGCACCGTTTTGCTCGAGTAGCTCACACAATTCCTTAACGACGTGCTGTGCCTGCGCAACCGCCATACCGTAACCCGGAATAATCGCAACGTTAGTCGCAGCCTCAAGCACGTAGTAAGCGTCTTCGACCGAGATCGGTTTAATCTCACCCTCAACCACGGTCGCCTCGGTCACACCCGAACCAAACCCGCTAAACAATACGTTGCCCAAAGAGCGGTTCATTGACTTACACATGATTTGAGTCAGGATAATACCCGACGCACCCACCAGTGAGCCCGCCACAATCAAAATATTATTGTTAATGGCAAAACCCGCCGCACACGCCGCCAAACCCGAGTACGAATTGAGCAGTGAAATCACAACTGGCATATCGGCACCGCCAATGGGAATCACTGCCATGATGCCAAACAGCAGGGACAATCCAATAACTGCGTACAGCCAAGTCGTGTTAGTAGGGTCCATCGACAACATAACCGCGGCGCCAATGATGCCAAGCACGATTAACGAATTCACTACTTGCTGACCGCGGAACATAATCGCACCGCTGCCCAAAGTTTCACTCAATTTACCGTAAGCAATTAAGGATCCAGTGAAAGTTACACCACCAATTAAGACCGACAGCACGATGGTAATAACGGTAAACGTTGAAGCATCGCCACTTAAAGCCGCCCAACCGACGAGTAAGCTGGCAAGGCCACCAAAACCATTAAACAGTGCCACCATTTCTGGCATAGACGTCATTTGTACCAGACGCGCCGCTACAGCACCGATCAGACCACCGACCAAGACACCAATAATAATCCACTGATAGCTGACAATGCCTTGGTCAATCAAGGCAGCCACGATGGCAACCAGCATACCGACAGCAGACAGCGTGTTGCCTTTACGAGCAGTAGCCGCCGAACCCAGCAGTTTAAGGCCCATAATGAACAAGGCGGCCGACGCCACATAAGCCAACTGAATAATCAAACCATTCATAGAACTCATTTGCGGGCCCCCTCTTTCTTCTTGAACATTGCCAACATGCGATCGGTCACTAAGTACCCACCCACCACGTTGATCGAGGCAAGAGCAACCGCAGCAGCGCCTAACCACTGTGCCAAGTCTTGGTCACCCGTCCCAGCCAAAGCGATAGCACCCACTACGGTAATACCAGAAATGGCATTGGCGCCCGACATCAAAGGCGTGTGCAGGGTAGCTGGCACCTTATTAATAAGTTCAAAACCTAAAAATACTGAGAGCATCAAAATGAAGGTCAAAAATACAATCGTCATGCTACTGCCCTCCCTCATAGAACTGTTTGATTGTGGCGTTGGTCACCTCACCACCGTGAGTTATGATGCAACCGGGCAAAATATCGTGTTCAAAATCGATCACAAAACTGTTGCCCTCTTTGTCCCAGCTGTCTTCGACCAAATTGAACAAGTTGGAGGCGTACATTTGGCTCGCGTCCTTGCACACGTAATTGGGTAGATTACCCAGGCCCACAATGGTCACGCCGTTCACGGTGACGACCTCGTTAGGGACTGAGCCTTCGACGTTACCACCCGTCTCTGCCGCCATATCTACGACGACAGAACCCGGCGTCATCCCTTCGAGCATATCTTGGGTGACGAGTACCGGCGGTTTGCGACCAAAGACTTGCGCGGTCGTAATGACAATATCAGATTCGGCAATGACGGCTTTTTGTGCCTCACGCTGCATCGCGATTTGCTCGTCGGTCAGTGCCTTTGCATAACCGTCTTTGGTTTGCCCCGTCTCACCCAAGTCAATTTCTAAGAAGGTCGCGCCTAAAGACTGTACTTGCTCAGCCACCACCGCTCGGGTATCGAACGCCGTGACACGGGCGCCTAAACGCTTAGCCGTTGCAATGGCCTGAAGCCCAGCAACACCCGCTCCAATGACAAACACTTTGGCGGGTTTCAGTGTGCCAGCAGGCGTCATCATCATGGGCAGAATACGGGGCAAATGCATCGCTCCCAGCATGACCGTCATGTAACCCGCTAAGTTAGCTTGCGACGACAAGGCATCCATTTTTTGGCTGCGGGTAGTCCGTGGAATCATCTCCATACTAATAGACGTTACGCCTTTGGCTCGCAAGGCTTCAATCAGCTCACGCTCGTTGAACGGATCCAAGTAGCTCACATGGATGCAGCCTTCGCGCATAAGTGCAACTTCTTCCAAGCTTGGCTTACGCAAACGCAACAGTACGTCTGCTTGCGTAAACAACGCTTCTCGGTCAGCGCTTATGCTCGCACCTGCTTCCTGATATTCACTATCGCTGTACCCTGTTCCTTCACCCAAACCCGTCTCGATAACAACCTCGGCACCAAGACGTACTAGTTTCTTTGCGGTTTCTGGGGTAACAGGCACGCGGTTTTCTCCGGGATGAGTCTCCCGTGGAACGGCTATACGCATTGCTAAGTTCCCTTGTTGTAATAATGTTTGCTGCCGTGGCGCACAGAGCATGTGCCACACACGAGTCCACTCGCGCACAAAAGTGGCGCGAAAGTTCACTCTATCACACAAAAATGGATCGGCGTATGGTCAAGAATGGCTATATCGACGATCCTAGTCGCAATGCGTGTCACATAGACACGCTTAAGTGAGCGGCTTAGGAGGCCTTAAGTTGCAGGAAGGGGTTCATCCATCGGTGACGCATGCGAGTGAACTTCAAGGGGGCATCAAGTACCGCTAAGCAGATACAATCTTCGTCCGCTAGCGCGGCTGGCGAATGCACATCACCCGCCTCACGGAATAGGAAATCGCCTGCGTGGTAGGTTCCATCAGAATCACTGAACCCGCCTTCTAATACCAGTGTCATTTCTGAGCCGCGATGGTTGTGCTCAGGAATCACACCGCCCGCTTTGATATGGTATAGGGCGAACTCGTAATACGGGTCGCCCGTCGTCAAATACGAGATTCGAAGCGACGACGTGATTTTTTTCCAGGTGAGATCGCTAAAGTCCCCCTGCATAAGACGCTGCAGTATCGCTGGCGTGCTGGATTGTGCCCCCTTCGACTCTTTTGGGTACGTCAAGGGTGCGTCTTCGTCGAGCCGAGACATCACAATATCGAGCTGACTGTCGCTAACGCTCACGGGCTCTAAATCTTCAAATAAGCTCGCTGCCATAGCCGTCTGTGCTTCGGATATCTCTTGGCACTTCGTACAGTAGGTCAAGTGCATTGATACGCACGCCGATTGAGCCAACGAGAGCGTTCCAGCGGTGAACTCAGTGAGCATCTGTAAGTCAGGGTGAAACTTCGCCATCTTTCTTAATCTTCCATCTGTATCTGTAGTTTCTGGATCGCCAATCGCACACGCGATTTCACGGTTCCCAGCGGTAAATCCAGCTCACTGGCCACTTCGGAGTGCGACTTGCCCTCCATGTACACCTTGGCCAATATGTGTGCCTGGTCAGCGGGCAGTGTATCCATCATTGATCGAATTCGATCTCGAGTTCGTCGCTGATGTAACATGACCGCCGGTTCCTCGCCATCCTGATCCAGAGATACATCGTCTGCAGAGAGAGGCGTATCGAACTTTTGTAAGCGCCGATACAAATCTGTTCGGCAGTTACGAGCAATCGTGTATACCCAGGTGCTTGCAGACGCCTTGTCTGGGTTGAACCCATCGGCTTTCTGCCACACCTTCAACATCACTTCTTGAACCAATTCGTCGGCGTGATTCGCCGACAAAGTGGAACCTGACAAGGCAAAGGCTTTGATCAGAGGAGCGAATTGTTTGAAAAACCGTGCAAACGCTGACCTATCGCGATGTTTCGCGATAGAGCGCAAACACTGGCTCCACTCGTCTGTACGCCGCCCAGACTCAAGGTTGGTTACCTCGTCTCCCGGCTTTTTCGTCACCACGGACATATCCTTGCCTCGATGTATGTCACTTAAGTATACGCACATTTGTCAAGGTGGATCACTTTCTTCGTTGATCTGATCTTAAAAAACCCGCGTAAGTGCTTCTGTAAGAATCAAAATCAATCACACGCGAGAGGTGTTGCGGTGAAAATTGCGGTTATCGGCTCGGGCATTTCAGGTCTTACCTGTGCTCATTATTTAAGCAAGGCGCATGACATTACGGTGTTCGAAAGCGCCCCACGAATCGGCGGCCACACGGCAACCGTCGACGTGCAGCTTGGGCCCCGCAGGTACGCCATTGACACTGGGTTTATCGTATACAACGACTGGACGTACCCCAACTTTATTCAGTTGCTCAACGAGATTGGCGTGAGCTCGAAAGCAACATCCATGGGTTTTAGTGTCAAAGATAGCGCAGCCGGACTCGAGTACTCTGGGAGCTCGCTTGACACGCTGTTTGCGCAGCGGCGCAATCTAATGTCGCCCAAATTTATCCGGATGGTGCGCGATATACTTGCCTTCAACAAAGATTCACAGCGAGATTTAGAAAGCGGTGCATTGCGGGCCGACGAGACACTGGGCGAGTACTTGCAGAAAAAACGGTATTCTGAGAGCTTTCGGCAGTGGTATCTGATACCTATGGCGGCGGCAATATGGTCAGCGTCTTGGCAGGCCATCGAGTCCTTTCCCGCTCTATTCTTCCTGCGGTTTTTCAAAAACCACGGTCTGCTGAACATAAAAAACCGCCCCCAGTGGCGAGTCATTGATGGCGGCTCACGCGAATACATCGCCCCACTGACCGCGCGCTTTGCCGATAAAATTATCACCAAGGCGGCCGTTACTGACGTCGAGCGACGCCCGTCAGGCGTGCGCTTCAAAGCGGGCGGGCAGACCTACGAATTCGATCAAATCGTTATCGCGACGCACTCCGATCAAGCGTTGGCGATGTTAAAAGATGCAACGACGACCGAGAAAGAAATATTGGGAGCCATTCCCTACCAAACCAATGACGTGGTGCTACATACCGATGACCAAGTACTGCCACGCAACCGCAAGACATGGACGAGCTGGAACTACTCGCTGACCCCCGACCGAAGCCGTGCGGTTGTCACCTACAACATGAATATACTGCAAGGGATACAGGCACCCGAGACATTTTGCGTCACGCTCAACCAAACCCACGGGATCAACCCGAATCGGATTTTAGGTCGGTTCAGCTACGACCATCCAGTATTCTCACTTGACGGAATTGCAGCCCAAAAGCGCTGGGACGAGATCAATGGAGTAAACAATACTTGGTATTGCGGCGCCTACTGGCACAACGGCTTCCATGAGGATGGCGTCAACAGCGCGCTTCGTATCGCACAAGCGATACCGAAGCAAGCGCGGGCAGCTGCCTAATGAACCGTTTGTACGTCGGTACGCTCTACCACCGACGACAAGCACCGACCATTCATAAGTTTACGTACTCAGTCTTTTTACCTTACCTGAATGTTAGTCGTCTCGACGAAAGCTTGCGTCATCTCCCGGGCTGGGGCACGGGTCGCTTCAGTCCCGCAAGCTTCCGGCGCACTGACTTTCTAACACCTCACGATCAGGACCTCGGTACCGTCGTGAAGGATAAAGTTAACCAAGAACTTGGGTTTAGACCTAGCGGAGACGTTTACTTACTCGCAAATCTGCGTTACTTCGGCTACTCGATCAATCCCATTGCCTGCTACTTTTGCTTTGACACCAGCGAAGAACTTCAGGCCATCGTGCTCGAAGTCACGAATACGCCTTGGGAAGAGCGCATTACCTACGTAGTGCCATGCGCCAATGGCCAGGCCGACTTCCAGTTTCATAAGGCTATGCATGTCTCGCCCTTCAACCCGATGGACATGACCTATCATTTCGCGTGTAAGGCCCCCAACGACAAGCTCAACCTCCGGCTACAGGTCAGTCAGGCGTCGGAACCCATATTTCTGGCCTCACTTGCCTTGACAGCCCAACCCCTAACAGCAAAATCGGCCGTCGCAATCTTGTGGCGCTACCCCCACATGACTGTGAAAGTCGCCGCAGGAATTTACTGGCAGGCACTAAAGCTCTGGCTAAAAAGGACGCCAGTCTACGCACACCCAAGTAAGGAGCATGCACTATGAATACCCCCAGCGTAGGAAGTATTCGCTTACCCAAAATTGGATTACGCCAGGGCAAAAGTAACATTGCCCGGCAACTCTTCTTAACCTTGCTCCACAAGGCCCAAGTGGGTCACTTAGAATTACGCGAGGGTGATCAGAGCATGCAGTACGGCCAGGCCGACTGCGCTTCAGGTATTCGCGCCAGTGTTCAAGTCCATGACCAACAGCTCTACAGAGATATGTTAGGTGGAGGCTCGATCGCGGCAGGCGAAGCCTATATCAGGGGTTACTGGTCTACGCCAAATCTTACTGAAGTCATGCGTTTCTTTAGCGCAAATTTACACCTACTGGAGGGTTTCAAAAGCAAACACTCATGGTTATTCAAACAGACCCTGCGGCTACAGCATTTTTTCAACCGCAACACACAAACGGGCTCCAGAAAAAATATCGCTGCCCACTACGATCTGGGCAATGATTTCTTCCAGCACTTCTTAGACCCAACAATGATGTATTCAGCCGCGGTTTACGAGGATAACACTTCCAATCTTCATGAAGCCTCGATCAATAAACTTCGGATCTTATGCGAACAGCTCGAACTCAAGCCCAGCGACCACCTCGTAGAAATTGGCTCTGGCTGGGGCGCAATGGCGGTCTATGCCGCACAAAATTATGGCTGCAAAGTGACGACCACTACTATCTCGCAAGAACAGTTCAAGCTGACCTGCGAGCGCGTTAAAGAAGCAGGACTTGAAGACCGCGTCACCGTATTGTGCGAAGACTACCGCGATTTGAAAGGTCAATATGACAAGCTGGTGTCTATCGAGATGATCGAAGCCGTGGGTCACGAGTTTTTCGCAACCTACTTCGCCAAGCTAAGCTCGCTTTTAAAGTCCAACGGCGTCGCCGTTATTCAAGGAATCACCATACCCGATGCACGTTATGAAGCTTACAAGTCCAGCGTCGACTTCATTAATCGCTATATTTTCCCGGGAGGTTGCCTACCCTCGCTAGGCCAAATTGCAACACATATAGCAGAGCAGACTGACCTTGAGATGATACATTTGCGCGACATCACTCAGGACTACGCCCGCACACTAGCCGCCTGGCGAGATCGCTTCTTTCAAAACCTTGGGGCAATCAAAGCCATGGGCTTTGACGATGACTTCGAACGCTTGTGGGAGTACTACTTGTGCTACTGTGAAGGCGGCTTCAGGGAACGCGTGATTGGCACCGTACAGCTAACCTTCGCGAAGCCCGGATACCGACCGTCGTTCTAGGCCCGTCGTGAAGTGCAAGCGTCTGGGTGCGAATCAAGCGTCGCGCTGCTGCAGTAAGATCGCAGGTACAATCAGCGCAAAACCAACAACCGTCGCCGGATGAATAGGTTCGTCCAGCACAAGCTGTATCAGGACCAATGACAACACTGGGGCTAAAAAAATCAAATTCGCCACGCGAGCCACGTTAACCGCTCTCGATAACGCTTGTGACCACAGCAAAAACGTGACGCCCATTTCAAATAACCCGATATACACGGCGGCACCCAAACCCTGCCAGCTGAGCTGAGCGAGACCACCGCCATAAGCGAGATAAGCAATAGCCACAGGGCAAGACATCACAAACATCGCAGCTAAAGCCACATCTTTCGGCTCTTGCAAGCGGGTATTCGCCAACCAAAATCCAGCCCAAACTAGGGTGCTGACCAAGGCCAAGATTAAACCTAGGGTGCTTTGAATGGCGCCCAAATGAAAGCTACCTTCAGTGGCAATAATCACAACGCCCAGATAGCCCACCGCAATGGCGACTAAGTCTTTGCGCTGCAGGCGCTGACCCAGCACCGGCGCGGCCAAGAGCGACAAAATGATCGCCCAAGTATAATTAATCGTTTGTGCTTGCTGCGCCGGCAATAAATCGTACGCGGTAAGCAAAATGACGTAATACAGCAGGGGGTTTATACACGCCATGATGAAGTATTTCAGGGGCTGATTGCGCAGAGCCGTCAACAGTTCGGTCATGCGGCCTTGCGCCACCAACCAACACACTAAAACGCACGCAGATACGACAGATGCGAGACACACCAAACTGAAAACATCGAGATAGCGCAGCGCGATCTTAAACGCCGTTGCTACCGTAGACCACAATAAGACAGCGCTCAAGCCCAGTACGAGTGCCTGCTTAGATCTGTTCAAATAAAGCCCCTAAATCCCAAAGTCTGTACCTTGAAGCGTTTTTCGGGCATGCTCCCCGACAATGACTATTGGGGAGCCAATGCACTGTGTCGACGCCACTGGAACATCAAGAAAAAACCACCATGCCCTTAGCGCTGGCATTGTTACCCATTGTGTTTTTGATTGCCAGCTTAGGGGCGTCTGTTTACTTTTTTGGCGCCGATGCTTCCTATGGCGCCAATCAAATCGCCCTGATTCTAGCCGGCTGCATCGCGATGTTAGTTGGTTTAAAACAAGGCATTGGCTACGAAGAACTGCAAGCGGGCTTAACCGAAGGCATCCATGTAGGACTCGGGCCTATCCTGATCTTGTTAAGTGTCGGCATGCTCATAGGCACCTGGATATTAGCTGGCACGGTTCCCGCCATGATTTACTACGGCATCGAGCTTATCAACCCATCGTACTTTTATGCCACCTGCGCGATTTTGTGCGCAGTTGTTGCCGTCAGCATCGGCAGCTCTTGGACGGTCGCCGGCACGCTGGGCGTTGGCTTGATCGGCATTGCTGGCAGCTTCGATTTATCACTCGAAATTACCGCTGGGGCGATTATCTCGGGGGCTTATTTCGGCGATAAGCTCTCGCCCTTATCCGACACAACAAACTTGGCATCGGCAGTGACTGGGGTCGATTTATTCCAACATATCCGTCACATGCTTTGGACAACAATCCCGGCTTTTGGCCTAGCTTGCATCGCGTTTTTTATACTTGGCAGCAAACAAGGCGGAACGCCCACTGACATCGCCGCACTGCAAGGTGCCATCAACCAACAGTTTCAAATTGGGCTACACCTATTAATCCCTCTGGTGATTATGCTGACACTCATTGCCAAACGCATTCCAGCCTATCCATCGATTATTATTTCCGCGCTGATAGGGGGTATTTTTGCAGCTGCATTCCAGGCCGATACCGCTGCGGCGTTGATTGAAGGCAGTGGCGACAATATAAGCGATGTCGTCGTCGGCATTTGGAGCGTTTTATTCAATGGCTTTCAGGCAGACACCGGTAACGCCTTTTTGGACAAACTGCTCAGCAAAGGTGGCATGTCGTCGATGCTGAATACCGTTTGGCTGATCGTATGTGCTCTGAGTTTTGGCGGCATTTTAGAGCGCACGGGCATTCTCGACCGGCTGATCGCAATTGCGCTCAAAGGCGTTCGAGGGCTGACCTCACTGGTTGCGACCACAGTCGCCACCTGCTTTTCAACCAATCTGTTAGCGGCCGATCAATTCATTGCAATTGCACTGCCGGGGCGGATGTTTAAACAGGCCTATCGCGACCAGGGTTTAGACGAGCTTAACTTGTCCAGAACGCTGGAAGATTCCGGCACGCTGACTTCGGTGCTCATTCCATGGAACACCTGCGGGGCCTACATGACAGCGACTTTGGGCGTGGCATCATTCTCTTACGCCCCCTATGCATTTTTTAATTTACTCTGCCCATTCATCGCAATCGCCTTTGCGTCACGCAATATTGGGCAAAAACATCTGTGACGAGTGATGTGAAGAATTAGGCCTGGTCCCAAGCTAGCGCCAAAGCATCAGAAACTTGCCGATATCCGGAACTCAACGCCACCAAACGATCAAAGCCGAGCGCCACACCGGCGCAGTCCGGCAAGCCAGCGCGAAGGGCCTGCAAGAGCCGTTCATCCGGTTTCACTCGCGGTTGACCCGAGCACTCACGATGTTGGTTATCGGCTTCAAAGCGGCCGTGCTGCTCGTCAGCGTCTGTTAACTCCCAAAACCCATTGGCCAATTCAACACCTTGAATCACCAGCTCGAACCGGTGAGCTACTGCTCGCCCCTCACTGTCACCCAATCGCGCCAAAGCTGCCTGCTCGATCGGGAAATCGTAAACAAAACAGGCGCGATCTTGCAGCGCTGGCTCGATACCGATCACCCACAGTAAATCCAGCCAAAATACTCGACTTGTTTCAGTGAATGGACATTCCTGCAGATTTTGAGCACGATCTTTTAGCTGCTCGACGCTCGCACTCAACGAGTCAACACCCAGAATCTGTTCGTATAACTCTCGGTGCGACAGCCGTTCGAGAACCGGCATACTCGGCCAAACCGAATGCACCAAAGACTCAACCTCGCTCATCAAATCGTGATGATTGAACCCCAGCCGATACCATTCCAGCATAGTAAACTCAGGGGAGTGCCACCGACCCTGCTCATCATTTCGGAACACTGTACCCAGCGAATAAACATCCCCGCTGCCCTGAGCTAACAGCCGTTTCAAAGCAAATTCTGGAGACGTTTGCAGATATCGCGTTTCGTTCATCACCCGAAAGGGTATCGATTCAAGCTGAGGATCGGTGACTGCTCGCGCCCCAGCCACGGGGGCCGCAACTTCTAGCACCTGACGCTCGGCAAAAAAATCGCGCACCGTGGAACGCACGTGCGCGATTCGCTCCAGCCTTTGACGTGTGTCAATCACCTACGATTTAGACGCTCTAGAGACATACTCACCCGAGCGCGTATCCACCTTGATCACTTCGCCTTGTGTTACAAACAGTGGAACTTTGACGACCGCGCCGGTCGACAAACGTGCCGGCTTGTTTCCACCCTGAGCGGTATCACCCTTCAAGCCTGGATCTGTTTCGACAATTTCCAGCTCAACAAAGTTGGCCGGTGTAACCGACAAAGGTGTGCCGTTGTATAAAGTCACCTCGCAGGTATCTTGCTCTTTCAGCCACAAGTACGTTTCACCCACCGCCTTTTTGTCGGCCTGATGTTGTTCGAATGTCACGGGATCCATGAAATAGTAAAACTCACCGTCGGTATATAAATATTCCATGGTATGATCCATGACGTCGGCGCCTTCAAGCGTTTCGCCTGATTTGAATGTGCGCTCCCAAACACGGCCGGTCGACAAGTTGCGCATTCTCACTCGGTTAAACGCTTGACCTTTACCGGGCTTAACGAACTCGTTTTCAAGGATGCTACAAGGTTCGCCATCTAACATGACCTTTAAGCCTGGGCGGAACTCGTTGGTTGAAAAATTTGCCATAATGTTTATCTCAATATCTACAGTAGGCCTATGATATCGCACACCTCCCTTCAATGGCAGAGCTCTGATTGGCAAAGTATTTTACAAACTGCTATTCGCGACAGTGCCGAGCTACTTCAAGCGGTTGGCGTACCCCAGAGTTCATTAGATACAATCACAGGCGAGACCGCAGGGTTTGCTGTGTTAGCACCGAGGCCCTTTGTGGCGCGCATGGAATACGGAAACCCAAAGGACCCATTGCTGCTTCAAGTCTTGGCGCTACAGGAAGAAATTGCGCCAAACGCGGTGGGCACCACCGACCCATTGGAAGAACAGCGATTTACGCCCGTACCAGGTATCATCCACAAGTATTTCGGGCGTGTATTGTTGATGACAGCAGGCACCTGCGCCGTGAACTGCCGCTACTGCTTCCGTCGCCACAATGACTATGCTCAAAATATTCTCACCCCCGCCCGTCTAAACGAAGCGCTTACCTACCTTCGCAGCCAGAGAGATATTACAGAAGTGATTCTGAGCGGGGGTGACCCGCTGTTGACCAGCGACCGCAAGCTCAGTGAGCTAGTCGCCGAACTCGAGGCTATACCTCACATTCAGCGTTTGCGTATCCATACCCGCCTGCCCATCGTAATACCACAGCGTATTACCACCGAGCTGTGCCAACGGCTCGGCCAGTCACGCTTTCAGGTGACATTGGTTGTTCACTGCAATCACCCCAAGGAACTTGATGTCGAGGTCGGGCTCGCAATGGCTCAGCTAAAAGCGCAAGGTATCACCTTGCTGAACCAAACCGTTCTGTTAAAAAACATTAATAATTGCGCCGCCACGCTCGAAACGCTCAGTGTCGAGCTATTCAAGATCGGGGTGCTTCCCTATTACCTGCATACCCTCGATCCCGTTCAAGGCGCCGCACACTTCGCACAGCCCATGGGCGACAGCAAACAACTACACCAAACACTTCAAGCAAGATTGCCGGGCTATCTCGTGCCAAAATTGGTCAGCGAAATACCCGGAGGTGCTTCAAAAACACTGATTTACTGAGGGTAGTTACACTCTCATCGATTGCTGATTTAGCATCTCATGCTATAGTGTGGTGCTAAATTATCGGTCAGCGGTTGGCGATTACGAGTGACAGAAGCTCCTCCTATCAAATTACGTATACCAAGAGCAGAACTATCGTCCTGCTCTCTGTTTGACGTTACGCCAGCTGCCGCCACCAAATGGGCAGAAGATTTACCGCTCACCAACGCCAAGCTGATGTCTCGCGGCTTGCTCAAGGCGACGTGGGAATTAAACCGCATCGATATGCCCGCCGACCAGCGTTTGGCAATCTTGAACAGCCTGCGCCGCCCCGTGTACACCGCGCTCAACAGCTTGGCAACGCATTTTCTAAATCAGCCGCTATCGCTACCGGCCGAAGCGCGAGAAATGTACGAGCTCGCCGACAACTTAGCCAAACAAGTCACCACCGGTTATACCCTAGTTGCGGTGCAAGCCATTCAACAGCGGGGGCGATTTCAATCTGGCAGCCCAGCCAAAACAACGTGTGAAGGTCTGCATCGTGCCATCAGCATGGCGGGACGTCGATTTCTGCAAACCTTACAGCTGTACAAGCCCATTGAACGCGGCAGTTGGTTAGAACTGTATCAACTCTACTTACTGTGTGATCGACAACAGCTCTCAGATATAAAAGTCACCGATGAGCTCGACGGCTCGTGCTCTGTGAAAACACGTTTTACGCAAATTTGTTTGCTGGGTTCTTGTCGACCAAACCAATTGCGGCAAAAAGATCTGCCGGTCGTCTACCGGCAGTTTTACGAACAGCGCGAGCTCTGTCATTTGCTGCCGGCCAGCTCTGGCGAAGGGCTACTCATTATCGATTTGAGTTCTGACAGCGCTCCTGTTTATAACACCGAACCTGAGAATACCGCTGAGCTCGGGGCCCAACATCGGTATCTATTTATCGAGCCGCTCACCACCCGATTTAAAGAACACATCAATTACATTCGTCATCGACCCGCAAAATCGATCGTCGAAAACCACAAAGAGCCGATGCTGAGCACCGATGTACTCGAGCATCTTGTGAGCTCACTCGGGCAAGTCAATATCCGTGGTTTTTCGCGCACCCAGGTTGCGGGCACCATGCACATTGTTGTCGGTCTTGCGAGCGTCCATTTCCACATCGCTGGCGAGCGTATTTTCGAACGCGTGTTGCAAGAAGGTCCGTCATCAGAAAGCAAACACACCAGTGACGTTGCGGCATTTTTACATCGCAGCGATAGCGATCAAAACGCCAAGGAAACTGCCGAGACCGAAGATCAAAGCGTCACCGATGAGATCAGCGACGACGCCTACTCGCAAGAACGCAGCCGAACGGCTCGAATCGCCCCCGATGACGATCTATCCGGCGCGGAATTGAGCCGGCGCTATCCCAAACATCGGGTCCGAGTCATTAATTCAAGCACGGGTGGGTACTGCCTAGAGTGGAGCAGTGCTCTGCCGCGCAGCGTTAAAACCGGCGACGTGGTTGGCCTGTGTGAAGAAGGCACAAAAGACTGGGTCATTGCGACGATTCGCTGGGTCAGCCAACTCGAAAACGCCAAGACGCTCATCGGGGTGTCGCTGTTGAGCCCGAGTGCGTTTGCCTTCGGTGCCCAAACCATCAAAAAGCTTGGCGAGGTGTCAGATGCTGTGCGGGTACTGTTGCTACCCGAAATTTCACTGACCGGCACGCCTCAAACGCTGATCACACCGCGTTTAGGCTTTAAAGAATTTCAGAAAATCTCTTTGATACAGGGCAATCAGAGCCATTACGCTCAGCTGCAACGACAAGTCTCGTCAACGCCGAGCTACTCGCAGTTCGCGTTCCGTTACATGCAGCAGCTCAAAGATGTGATGGCCGACGAACACGGGATACTCGACAAAAACCCCTTCAACGCGGTGTGGCACTACCTGTAAGCGGCTTAAATTTAGGCGGGCGTCTGATACCGATCGGCAATACCGAGTAGATATAAAATCGCATCCAGCCCCAAGGTAGAAATAGACTGCTCGGCAGCTTCCTTCACTAGGGGCTTGGCGCGAAAAGCCACGCCGAGTCCCGCGATACCCAGCATGGGTAGATCGTTAGCACCATCACCCACAGCAATTACCTGCTGAAGCTCGATGTTCTCTTGCTCAGCTAATTGCCGCAATAAGTAAGCCTTACGCTCACCGTCGACGATCTCACCTTTCACATCGCCGGTAACGAGGCCATCTTGAATATCAAGCTCGTTGGCAAAGACGTAATCCATGCCCAACTCTGCCTGTAACTTTTTAGCAAAGTAAGTGAATCCGCCCGAGACAATCGCTGTTCGATATCCCAACCGACGCAAAACGCTAATTAAATGTGCGGCCCCTTCGGTAATCGGCAATTCGTCCGCAATTTCCGACAAGACAGACTCAGACAAACCTTTTAGCAAGCCCAATCGCTCACGAAAACTGGCCTTAAAATCTAACTCGCCCCTCATTGCACGCTCGGTGATTGCGGCCACCTGTTCGCCCACACCTGCACGCTTGGCCAACTCATCAATAACTTCCGCCTCAATCAGGGTCGAGTCCATATCGAACACCACCAAACGGCGATTGCGCCGATACATATCGTCTTGCTGGAAAGCCAAATCGATTTCTAAACCACTGGCAACCGACATCAATTCACGTTTGAACTGCGCTCGATCAGCGGTTTGACCCCTAACTGAGAATTCCACACAGGCTTTACTCGAGGGGGGCATAGGGCCTAATGGTATACGACCCGATAGGCGTGTGATTCCATCAATATTGAGACCATGACGATACACAACAGCACCGAGAGCTGCGATATGCTCGGCGGTGACTCGACGGGCAAGCAGAGTCACAATGTACCGCGGACTGCCCTGAGCTGCCACCCAGTCAGAATAGCGCTCAGAAGACACCGGCTCCCAACCTAAACTTAGCTGTTCCTCGTTGCACATCGACTGCAGTTGCTGACGCAAGGCGCTTTGCGATTCCGCCGTGTGAATGGCCAACAGCAAACCAATGGACAGTCGATCGTGAATAACAGATTGACCAATATCCAAAATATCACATTGATGCTGGGCACAGAGCGCCATCATTTTGGCCGTTAGGCCCGGCACGTCACTTCCTGAAAATGTCGCGAGAACGATATCGGTCACGGGGAATTCCTAATATTCAGAGACGCGTAGTTTACTGGTCTGGTTAACGGACACAAGTGGGTATTACTTCGCAAAATGGCATCGGTGAGGTATCCTCCGCGCTAACCTTGGTTGGATACAGACGTGCCAGAATACTTCAAACAACTTCCGATCCGACTGCAGCTCGGGATCGCCACCGCTGTACTCACGCTCATCGCCAGCTTGACACTGGTATTCTTGGCGACGCGTTCAACCCAGTACATCACCTCAGAGCAAGCAAAGGTTGTGAGCGTTACCTTGGCTGAGCAGCTCAGCAGCCAGGTCAACTTAGCGCTCCTCAACAAAGACAATCTAGCCACGAGCGCAATACTTAACCGAAGTATTCGCGAGGGCTGGATTCAAGGCGCGACGGTCAGCGAACCCAGCGGCAACGTGATCGCAAAAGCTGGAACCAAGACAGATGCGCACCAGACCATACCCATTGAAATCGATGGCAGAGTGCTGGCTCAACTGCGTATCGACTACAGTGATCAGATGGCGTCTCATTTGCGCTCGCAGCAATGGTGGACCCTGTCAGGTCTCGCGGTGATTATTGCAATCGCAATGGGCGCGCTGGCCGCCCAAATTGGCCGTCTATACTCGCGCGCGTTAGAGGCATTGAAACAACAAATTCCTCAGCTCGAGGATACAACGGATACCGCCAACGAAATTCGCGCCATCGAGACACGTTTACGAGCACTGCCGCTAGATCTTCTCGCAGAGCAAGTTGATTTAGACCCACTGCGCCCGCACGTGAATCAAACGGTGATATCGCTGGTCTCGCTTGATGCACTGGAACACTACATTGCGACACTCAACGAGGAGTCTTTAGAGCGCTACACGCAGCGTTTATATCAGTGTCTGAGAAGCGCGGCCCAACTCTACGGTGGAAAAATCCACGTGGTACGTCAACTCTGCGTTGCGATGGTTTTCTCTGACCAAGACTCCAGACGCGCCACCACGGCTGCATCACAGGCCTCCTTGTTGTTGCAGATGCTTTGCAAAAAACAGGAAGACGCCGGACAACTGAAATATCAGGTACGCTGCGTTTTAGGACAATCCGAACTCCGACCGCTCGAAGAACACAGCTTTTACGCTGACCTGTACGTCCAAAACCAGTTTGATCAACTTCAGCAAGCCTTTGAACAAAGTGGGGTATTGTGGATCGAACACAGCCTGTGTGACGAAGCGCCATTTAACGAGGGTTATACCCTCGGCCCCATTATTGATGGCTACGCTGCGATTGTAGGTATACCGCCCGAGACGCTTGAGCTGCTGGCCGAGCAAGCAGATCAAGCGCACCGCAAACTTAAGTAGCGTCGGGGTGTTCGGCCACAAGGTAGTCGACGTTTTGTAAACCCCTAGGTAACTTGCTGCCTCGGCGTCCTCTCTCACCACGGTAGTGATCCAACTCGCTGACTTTAAGCGTTAAATGACGCTTACCGGCATGCAATACAAGCCTAGATTCCTGTGTCAAAACCGCAATGCCTTTTACCATTTCCTCGCGAGATTTAACGCGCGCGCTGGGTACCGAGAGTATTTTATTCCCTTTACCACGGGCCAACTCGGGTAAATCGGCTAAGGGGAATACCAACAACCGCCCCTCGGTTGACACCGCTGCAACCAGCAAGTCATCGCCAGGAGGTACCTGGGCCGGAGGCAGAACCTCGGAACCGTTGGGCAAATTCAGAATGGCTTTACCGGCTTTGTTCTTCGCCATCAAATGACCAAGCTCTGTCACAAAACCATAGCCCGCATCACTGGCCAACAGAATTTTTTGCCGCTCATCTCCCAACAACAAGGCTTTAAAACCCACACCCGGCGGTGGACTGATACGACCCGTAACCGGCTCGCCTTGCCCCCTCGCGGATGGCAAGTTGTGAGTCGGCAAGGTATACGCTCGGCCCGTGCTATCAATTAAAATTGCACTTTGATTGCTTCGCCCCGCCGCCGCTAAATTAAAGTTATCGCCGGCTTTGTAACTCAAGCTGGTGGGGTCAATATCATGGCCTTTAGCCGCGCGAATCCAACCTTTCTCTGACAAGACAACAGTGATTGGCTCGGTCGACATCAGTTCCTTTTCAGAGAATGCCTTCGCTTCTTCACGAGCCACTAGTGGGGAGCTGCGCTCATCACCAAATTGTTCGGCCACTGCTAGAAGTTCTTTTTTGATCAAGGTTCGCATGCGAGCTGTTGAGCCCAAGGTCAACTCAAGCTGTTCGCGCTCTTTCTCAAGCTCGTCTTGCTCTCCTCGGATCTTCATTTCTTCAAGCTTGGCCAAATTGCGTAATTTCAGTTCGAGTACGGCTTCGGCTTGCGCATCGGACAAGCCAAAACGCTGCATTAAAACTGGCTTGGGCTTATCTTCGGTGCGGATGATATGAATGACTTCATCAATATTTAGGTAGGCAATTAAATAGCCTTCGAGCAAGTGCAGGCGCTTGAGTACTTTTTCGAGACGATACTGCAAGCGGCGGCGAACGGTTTCCGTCCGAAACTCGAGCCATTCACGCAGTATGGCGTCTAACGATTTCACCCCTGGGCGACCGTTATTGCCAATCAAATTCAAGTTAATTCGATAGCTGCGCTCTAAATCGGTAGTAGCAAACAGATGCAACATCAGGGCGTCGATATCGACTCGGTTTGACTTAGGCACAATCACTAAGCGCGTAGGATTCTCATGGTCCGATTCGTCGCGCAGGTCATTGACCAAGGGCAGTTTTTTGGCTTGCATCTGCGCTGCGATTTGCTCGAGCACTTTGGCGCCCGACACCTGATGGGGCAGTGCGTCAACGATAATGGCGCCATCCTCTTTTCGCCAGTGGGCGCGCATTTTAATCGATCCGCGGCCACTGCGATAAAAAGCTTTGATCTCGTCTCTAGGTGTAATGATTTCGGCTTGCGTGGGGAAATCTGGCGCCTGAATGTGTTCGCACAACTCATCAAGGGTCGACTTCGGATACTCCAACAAGCGAATCGTCGCAGACACCACTTCACGCAAGTTATGTGGTGGTATGTCAGTCGCCATGCCCACAGCAATACCCGTTGTCCCATTGAGCAACACATTGGGCACTTGCGCAGGCAGTACCGAAGGTTCGTCCATAGTGCCATCAAAGTTGGGGACCCAATCGACCGTACCTTGGCCAAGCTCCCCTAACAGCGCATCGGCATAGGCCGTTAATCTGGATTCGGTATAGCGCATCGCAGCGAAGGACTTGGGATCATCCGCCGAGCCCCAGTTACCCTGACCGTCTACCAATGGGTAGCGATAACTAAAAGGTTGCGCCATTAAGACCATCGCTTCGTACGCGGCGCTATCGCCATGAGGATGAAATTTACCGATCACATCACCGACGGTACGTGCTGACTTTTTGTATTTAGCGGACGCCTTGAGACCTAGCTCACTCATGGCATAAATGATTCGGCGCTGAACAGGTTTTAAACCGTCGCCCACATTAGGTAAGGCGCGGTCCAAAATGACGTACATTGAGTAATCAAGGTAGGCTTTTTCGGCGTAATCGCGTAGCGATACCGACTCATCTTCTTCCGGCAACATGGGCATGTCAGACATGGGGGGATTCCAATCTTATAAAACTTTCGCTGGCCAGCTTAGGCTTTTTTAGCCGACCCGTTTTGTAGTGACACCAACTGTTCGTTCAAATTCACAATGGAGTTGGCCATATCGACCATCAAAGAGTGAATTGTCGTCGGATTGGTTTTAATCATTTCAGTAAACTGTGCTTCTGGCACCTTAACAACCGAGCACTGCGTCTTGGCGCGCACTGTGGCCGAGCGCTCACTGTGTGTCAAGGCCGCCATCGCGCCGAAAATTTCGCCCTCAGCGATAGTCCCAACAACGATACCATCCACCACGACTTCGGCTGTACCCGATGACAGGTTAAACACGAAATCGGCCTTCTCGCCCTGATTAATGATGATATCGCCCGATTGATACACCTCGAAGCCTGGCGTGACACGAGTATCTTCTTGGGCTGCCGCTGCAGTGACGCGCAACATCAGTCCCGCATAAGTCACCAGCAGGCGAGTCCAAACTTTAATACCATCGTTCTCGGAAAACACACGGCGCATAAATTCAAGGGCGGCAAAACTGTGGAGAGTGGCGCCCGATTCGCTACCATAAAATACCGTGGCATCGTCTTGGGAGTCGCCCGCAATATCCGGCAGTAAAATATCACCCTCTTCTAGAACGTAGATGGTTCTGCCGCGATAACGCGCAGAAATCGTACCGCGCTCGATAAAGTAGAACTTACCCACATCAAAACCACGGAAATTGCCGGTCGCCGTCGGTTCGATTTCAACCGGAATATGGGGGATATTTACAACATCCAGCAGCGCCTTGACTAAAGCCTTGTACTGCTGACTAAGCGTTGTAAAATCTCGTGACAATTCTGCGTTTGCGAACATAGATCTACCTTTTATTAATTCAGGAACCCAAGCCACCCCTTGAGATTCGCTGCATACCCCATAGTAGCAGTAAACCAGAAAGTCTCAAACGCCGAAACAAAGGCAAACTTTAGAAAATAAGGATTTATGCAACTATGACCCCCTTAACTTGGCAGTGGCTTTCGTTTGACTCATTGTCTAACCTGCAGTTGTACCAAATGCTTGCACTTAGATCTGAGGTATTCGTCGTTGAGCAAGACTGTGCCTATCAAGATCTCGACGGCAAGGACCTCAAAGCATTACATCTCGTCGGAGCACTCGACGACAAAGTGCTCGCCACTGCACGCTTGCTTCCCGTAGGGGTATCGTATCCCGACGCCGCATCGATTGGCCGTATCGTGGTGCACCCCTCGTTAAGAGGCCAAGACTTGGGTCGCAAGACGGTGAAACTTGCGCTCGAACAGTACCAGAGGCTCTGGCCAAGTGAAGCGTTATTAATTGGTGCTCAAGCTCGTTTGACGCGGTTTTACGAGGAGTTAGGCTTTGTTTCCGAAGGTGAAATTTACGACGAAGACGGTATCGACCACATCACCATGCGGTGGGCAAAGTGCGCTTAGAGCAGGAACATTGAAGAGCAGGCCTTATGGCCTGCTCAAGATCAAGACTACCAGCGCCCAGCAGTATAGGCATCGGCCGCATCGGCCAACGACATTGGCTTGATTTTATCGGCCCAGCCAGCGGTACCAAAAGCCTGATAGCGTGCGATGCAAATCTCTTTCATGGCCTTAATGCTGTGCGCCAAATATTTACGCGGGTCAAACTCAGAGGGATTCTCGGCCATAAAGCGACGGATAGCCCCTGTCGAGGCCAAGCGTAAATCGGTATCGATATTCACTTTGCGAACGCCATGTCGAATGCCTTCTTGAATTTGCTCAACCGGCACACCATAAGTCTCTGGAATTTTTCCACCAAACTCGTTGATGATAGCCAACCAGTCCTGAGGTACCGACGAAGAGCCATGCATGACCAAGTGCGTATTTGGAATACGCGCATGAATGTCGCGAATACGGTCAATCGCCAAGATATCGCCAGTAGGCGGACGAGTGAACTTGTACGCGCCGTGGCTGGTACCGCAGGCAATTGCCAAGGCATCAACGCCGGTCGCCGCCACAAAATCGGCAGCTTCGTCTGGGTCCGTCAGCATCTGGTCGTGCGTTAATTTTCCCGCCGCGCCAATGCCGTCTTCTTCTCCTGCTTCGCCGGTTTCTAGTGAACCCAAACAACCTAATTCGCCCTCGACGGAAACGCCGCACGCGTGCGCCATTTCAACAGCTTGACGCGTCACTCGAACATTGTAATCGTAGTCCATGGGTGTTTTGCCGTCCTCGCCCAACGACCCATCCATCATCACCGAGCTAAAACCCAGCTGAATCGAGCGCTGACACACGGCAGGTGACACACCGTGATCCTGGTGCATGACCACCGGAATATCCGGAAATTCTTCAATGGCTGCCGCAATCATGTGACGCAGAAACGGTGCGCCAGCGTATTTACGAGCGCCTGCACTGGCTTGCATGATAACGGGTGAATTGGTCTCAGCAGCGGCCTCCATAATAGCCCGAGTCTGCTCGAGGTTGTTAACATTGAACGCTGGCACACCGTAGCCGTGCTCGGCGGCGTGATCCAACATTTGACGCATGCTTATCAGTGCCATAATTTCCCCCTAGTTTGCACGCTGCTCTAATACAGCAACGGCTGGCAAGACTTTTCCTTCCACATATTCCAAGAACGCACCGCCACCCGTGGAGATGTACGACACATCAGCGGCAATTCCAAACTGATCAATGGCGGCCAAGGTATCACCCCCGCCTGCCAGCGAGAAACCGGGACTACGCGCAATTGCTTCAGAAATCACTTGCGTCCCGTTCGAAAAAGCCTCGAATTCGAACACGCCAACGGGCCCATTCCACAAAATCGTGCCGGCGCTTTGTAATTGCTCAGCCAGCGCTGCCGCTGACTGCGGACCAATGTCCAAAATCATATCGTCCTCGGCGACCTCCCCAACCAACTTCACGGTGGCAGGTGCATCGCTCGAAAATTCTTTTGCGGTCACGACATCGATGGGCAGAGGTATCGATACTTTCTCAAGCAGGGCTTTTGCGGTATCGACCAAATCGTCCTCGCACAAAGATTTACCCACTGGATAACCCGCCGCCTTTAAGAACGTATTGGCAATACCGCCACCGACAATCAACTGATCGACTTTATCGGACAGGGTTTCCAAAACCGTGAGTTTAGTGGATACCTTAGAACCGCCCACAATTGCCGTCATTGGGCGGGCGGGTGCAGCAAGTGCCTGCTCTAGCGCCTTAAGCTCTGCCACCAACAAAGGTCCCGCACAGGCAATCGGCGCAGCTTTTGCGACCGCATGCGTAGAGGCCTGGGCACGGTGCGCTGTACCGAAGGCATCCATCACAAAAATATCGCATAAACCGGCATAGGCTTGGCCCAGTTCATCGGAATCGGATTTTTCACCGACGTTAAAACGCACGTTTTCCAGCAACACAACTTGCCCAGGCTCGATATCGAGCCCTGCGCGCCATTCGGCCTGTATGCCAACATCTTGGCCCAGCAAGCTCGCCATATGACGAGCTACGGGAGCCAAAGAATAGTCGGAGTTGTACTCGCCTTCGGTTGGCCGACCCAGATGCGACATCACCATAACTGCGGCACCCGCATTCAACGCTGCTTGAATGGTAGGCAGTGCGGCGCGAATACGCGCATCGCTTGTCACAGCGCCATCTTTAACTGGCACATTAAGATCCTCACGAATTAGCACTCGCTTACCAGCCAAATCAAGATCTTGCATTGCCAGTACGGCCATTAACGTTCTCCTTTGCGTGAAATTTTTGCCCAGTGCTCTGCGACATCGAGCATACGATTCGCGTAACCCCATTCATTATCGAACCAAATCAGCACCTTGACTAGGCGGTCACCGCTAACGCGAGTCTGGCTTGCGTCAACCACGCCCGAGCGACTGTCGTGATTGAAGTCACACGATGCCAGAGGCTCAGTGGTAAAGCCTAATACCCCAAGATAGTGACATTCGGCCGCCTGACGCAGCACCTCATTGACGCTGGCAATGCTCGTCGAGCGCTGTAAATATACACTCAAATCCATTGCGGACACATTAACAGTTGGTACTCTTAGGGCTTGCGCGCTGAATCGATCAGCAAGGTGCGGCAAGATACGCTCAATACCCTTAGCGAGGGCGGTATCCACTGGAATGATGGACTGAGAGGCGGCTCGCGTTTTGCGCAAATCGGTATGGTGATACGCGTCTAACACGGGCTGATCGTTCATCGCCGAGTGGATGGTTGTGATGGTTCCGTAATCAATACCGAAGGCCTTATCCAGCGCGTCGATCACCGGAACGATCGCGTTGGTGGTACACGAACCCGTCGAGGCCACCTGATGGGCACTTTGTAATAATGCTTGATTTACTCCGTACACAATAGTGGCATCAATATCGGCGGCTGCAGGCTGAGAAAACAAGAGTCGCTGACTGCCCGCATCTAGATGCCATTGTGCGGTTGTTCGATCACCCGCGGCGCCCGTGCACTCCAACACCAGATCGATCTCGTGTTTAGCCCAAGGACACAGAGCCGCGTCGGGCTCGTGCGACAAGGCAATCGGGCGGTTTTGAATAAGCAATGTATCGCCGTCAAGGTGGACGTCGTAGGCAAAACGTCCGTGCGTGCTGTCGTAGCGCGTCAAATGCGCAATCGTGCGCGTATCGGCTAATTCGTTAATTGCGACCAAATCTACATGAGGCGAGCCACCTCGTTCAAAGTAAGCTCGCAACACGCTGCGGCCAATACGGCCGTATCCATTAATGGCTAGGCGCATGAATCAAACTCAGCCGAGCAGCTCCTCGGCCGCCGCTAATACCGCACCTACCGTGATATCGAAATGCTCAAATAGAGCACCTGCAGGTGCCGACTCGCCAAAACTGTTCATGCCGATAATACGGCCGTCTAAACCAACGTATTTGTACCAGAAGTCTTGGTGTAGGGCCTCAATTGCAACCCGAGCAAAGACGTCGCTGGGTAATACCGACTCGCGATACTCTGCATCTTGCGCTTCAAATTGTTCAGGGCTGGGCATCGATACAACGCGCACCGCACGACCTTGCGCGGCAAATTCTGCCGCAGCTTCCTGGGCCAGAGCGACTTCAGAACCGGTCGCGATGAAGATAAGTTCGGGGGTGCCTTCGCAGTCCCGTAGGATGTACCCGCCGCGCTCAACGTTCGCCAACGTCTGCGCATCACGCGCTTGATGTGGCAAGTTCTGACGCGAGAAAACCAGAGCACTTGGACCGTCTTGACGCACAATAGCCTGCTTCCAGGCAACCGCAGACTCTACCGCATCGCAAGGACGCCACGTCACCATATTGGGCGTGCCGCGCAAGGAGGCGAGCTGCTCAACAGGCTGGTGTGTCGGTCCATCTTCACCTAAACCAATAGAGTCGTGGGTGTAGACGAAAATGCTTTGCTGCCCCATCAGCGCAGCCATACGCACTGCGTTGCGTGCGTATTCCATAAAGATCAAGAAGGTAGCGCCATACGGAATAAAGCCTCCGTGCAAGGCAATACCATTCATCATGGCGGACATACCAAACTCGCGCACGCCGTAATACACGTAGTTACCACCAGCCGCCTGGGCCTCTACGCCGACAGAGCCAGACCACAACGTTAGGTTTGACCCCGCCAGATCAGCCGACCCTCCCAACAATTCAGGCAGGGCTTTTGCGTAGGCCTCAATCGCATTCTGTGAGGCCTTGCGCGATGCAATGGTCGCGCCTTCAGCTTGGCATTGCGCAATGTAAGCATCAGCAGCTGCCGCAAAATCAGCGGGTAGATCACCGGTTAAACGACGCGCTAATTCGGCACCTTCTTTTGGGTACTGGGTTTGGTAGTCGGCCAGCAAAGCTTCCCATTGCACCTGCAATTGTTCACCGCGCGCCCGTGCATTCCAGCCTGCGTAGATCTCGTCAGGGATTACGAAAGGCGCGTGCGTCCAACCCAGGGCTTCGCGGGTCGCTGCGATTTCATCATCACCTAAAGGCGCACCGTGACATGACTCGGTTCCCTGCTTGTTGGGTGCACCTTTACCGATAATCGTGCGTGCACAAATAAGCGTTGGCTTACTCGTCTCGGCGCGCGCCGTCGCGATTGCCTGCTTAATCTGCTCGGGATCGTGGCCATCAACAGCCTCAATAACCTGCCAACCGTAGGCACGGAAACGCTCAGGCGTGTTATCAGTAAACCAACCTTCAACCTCACCATCGATCGAAATGCCATTATCATCGTAAATGGCAATGAGTTTGCCGAGACCCAAAGTACCCGCCAACGAACACACCTCATGCGAGATACCCTCCATGAGGCACCCGTCGCCTAAAAAGGTGTAAGTGTAGTGATCAACCACATTAAAATTGGGGCGGTTAAACTGAGCAGCCAGAACTTTCTCGGCCAAAGCCATGCCCACAGCGTTGGCAATACCCTGACCCAAAGGACCCGTTGTAGTCTCGACACCGGGGGTATAGCCGTATTCTGGGTGACCAGGCGTTTTGCTGTGTAACTGACGGAACTGCTGCAACTCTTCAATCGGCAAATCGTAGCCGCTTAAATGCAACAAAGAATAAATCAACATTGAGCCGTGACCGTTCGACAAGACAAACCGATCACGGTTGGGCCATGAGGGATCTGCTGGATTGTGGCTTAAGAAATCATTCCACAGCACCTCCGCAATATCGGCCATACCCATCGGGGCGCCTGGGTGACCAGATTTCGCCTTTTGCACGGCGTCCATAGACAGCGCGCGAATGGCATTAGCGAGTTCATTACGGGAAACCATGGTGTTCTCCAAACGATCAAATAAACGGTGGGCTCAAACTGGCGCGTATTCTCTCTTATCAGCCTTCCTAGGGCAAATAAACAGACCTTTTAACAGCTATTCAAGTGGATTATGCACATCTATATCAAAATTTTTTGATATAGATGTGCAAGTCCCTTATCATGCGCGTATGAAAACAGTCACGCCTTTATTCGCAACACCCAATCAGCCGCATCACGCCTCGGCCGACGCCTTGGCGGCCGTCTGCAAAGCAGGCGCTGATACACTGCGAGTACAAGTCCTGAGCTTATTGCACAAAAACTCGTTTAGCGTCGGTGAGCTGGTCGAAATTTTGGGCGTTCGCCAATCGGCCCTCAGCCATCATCTGAAGGTGCTAGCGCAGGCGGAACTTGTGGCCACTCGGCGCGAAGGCAATTCCATTTTTTACCGCCAAACTTCAGCTACGGGTAGATCGCCCTTAGACGCCCTGCGTGCGGCCATATTGGCTGAGGCGGCCAGCACCCAACTTGCACCCGAAACACTCGAGCGTGTAAAGCAGGTCTATCAAGCGCGCGCCGACGCCTCGGTAATGTTCTTTCAGTGCAATGCCGAAAAGTTTCGCGACGAACAAGATCTTATTGCCGATCATTATCACTATGGCGACGCCCTAGCTCAGCTGCTGGACGACACGTTATTTGCTAGGCGCGAAACAGCCCTTGAAATAGGCCCTGGCGACGGCGCCTTTCTGCAAGAGCTAAGCCAGCGTTTCTCCGAAGTGACTGCCCTGGACACCAGCGCCGATATGCTGAGCAAAGCCAAGCGACTTTGTGAGACGCAGCAACTGCAGAACATCGAGTTTTTACACGCCGACACCGCGTCAGCTGCGATTACCAAGCACAGCATTGATTGCGTAGTGATCAACATGGTGTTGCACCACGTGCCAGCGCCCAGCGAAATATTTTTAGACGTCGCAAAATTTTTGGCACCGCAAGGCATATTAACGATCACCGAGCTGTGTCGACATGAACAAACATGGGCGCACCGCGCCTGCGGAGACCTATGGCTGGGCTTTGAGCCTGAAGAGCTCACCGCTTGGGCTCGCGCCGCTGGCTTATCGGAGCGCAGTCAAACGATGCTGGCCCAGCGCAATGGCTTCCAAATTCAAATTCGACAATTTCAACGCCTACAGTAGGAAACACTATGAGCGAATATCAAATATTTACCTCGGAATCTGTATCGGAAGGTCACCCCGACAAAATGGCCGACCAAATTTCCGATGCCATCTTGGATGCCATGCTAAAAGACGACCCAAACTCTCGAGTAGCGGTCGAGACCTTAGTCAAAACCGGCATGGTGGTCATCGCCGGCGAGGTTCGCACAGCAACCTACGTCGATCTTGAAGACATCGTGCGCGATGTCATCTTAGATATCGGCTACAACAGCTCAAAAGTCGGATTTGACGGTGCCTCGTGTGCCGTGTTGAACGCCATTGGCAAGCAGTCGGGCGATATTGCGATGGGTGTCGACGAAGCCGACAACAAAGAGCAAGGCGCGGGCGACCAAGGCTTAATGTTCGGTTACGCCACTAACGAAACGGACACCTTAATGCCAGCGCCGATTTATTACGCTCACCGCCTCGTCGAGCGTCAAGCGCAGCTCCGCAAGAGCGGCCAGCTCGAGTGGTTGCGTCCCGACGCTAAGAGCCAAGTAACGCTGCGCTACGACGACAAAGGGCTACCTGTGGCCATCGATGCGATTGTACTGTCGACCCAGCACGATGAAGATATCAGTCAAGCCGAACTGCAAGCCAAGGTCTTAGAGCACATCATTCAACCCGTTCTCCCAACCGAGTGGCTGCACAAAGATACACGCTACCACATCAACCCCACCGGCCAGTTCATTATCGGCGGCCCTGTGGGTGACTGTGGCCTCACGGGCCGCAAGATCATTGTGGACACTTACGGTGGTATGGCGCGCCATGGCGGTGGGGCCTTCTCGGGTAAAGACCCCTCAAAAGTAGACCGCTCGGCCGCCTACGCTGGCCGCTATGTGGCTAAAAACATTGTCGCAGCCGGTCTCGCTGATCGCTGTGAAATTCAAGTCAGCTATGCCATCGGCGTATCAGAGCCCACGTCAATTTCAATCAACACTTTCGGAACCGGAAAAATCTCTGACGCCACCATCGCTGAGTTGGTACGCGAACATTTTGACCTTCGAGCGGGTGGCCTAGTCGCTATGCTCGACCTCAAACGTCCAATCTATCGACAAACCGCCAGCTATGGCCATTTTGGACGCGAAGAACCCAATTTCACTTGGGAAAAGACCGACAAAGTTTCTCTTTTAAAAACTGCACTGTAAGACACTAATTAATTAGGAGCCGCTATGAGCACAGTAACAAAATTACGACCTTTTGATGACTACAAAGTTGCCGACATTTCTCTAGCCGACTGGGGCCGGAGAGAACTGAAAATCGCTGAAGGCGAAATGCCAGCGTTAATGGCTATGCGCGAAAAATACCGCGCTACCCAGCCATTGGCCGGCGCCAGAATCTTAGGCTGCATTCACATGACCATTCAAACCGGCGTACTCATCGAGACTCTAGTGGCACTGGGCGCCGAAGTTCGCTGGTCATCGTGCAACATATTCTCAACCCAAGATCACGCAGCAGCAGCCATTGCCGCCGCTGGCATTCCTGTTTTCGCATGGAAAGGTGAAACCGAGGAAGAGTACGAGTGGTGCATTGAGCAAACCATCCTAAAAGACGGCAAACCCTGGAATGCCAACATGATCTTAGACGATGGTGGCGACCTGACGGGTATTTTGCACGACAAATACCCGCAAGTTTTGGACCACGTTCACGGCATCACCGAAGAGACCACGACGGGCGTCCACCGCCTGCTGGAAATGTTAAAAGCGGGTGCTTTGAAAGTGCCGGCCATTAACGTCAACGACGCCGTAACCAAAGCAAAAAACGACAACAAATACGGCTGTCGTCACAGCTTGAGCGACGCGGTGAAGCGCGCGACCGACCACCTACTAGCTGGCAAGAAAGCACTGGTCATTGGCTACGGTGATGTGGGCAAAGGCTCGGCACAGTCGCTCCGCCAAGAAGGCATGATCGTGCGCGTTACTGAAGTCGACCCCATTTGCGCCATGCAAGCCTGCATGGACGGTTACGAAGTGGTCAGTCCTTTTGTTAATGGCGTCAACGATGGCACCGACGCCTGTATCGATCGCGACATTATGGGCAACGTTGACCTGCTGGTCACCGCGACGGGTAACTACAACGTCTGTAACGCCGCGATGCTGCGCGCACTCAAAAGCGGCGCTGTCGTGTGTAACATTGGCCATTTCGACAATGAAATCGACACGGCCTACATGCGCGCCAAATGGGAATGGGAAGAAGTTAAGCCTCAGGTGCACACGGTATACCGCGATCGTGACAGCAACGACCACTTATTGCTGCTATCCGAAGGACGCTTGGTGAACCTCGGTAACGCTACAGGGCACCCATCACGTATTATGGATGGCTCGTTTGCCAACCAAGTGCTCGCACAGATTTATCTGTACGAGCGCAAATTTGCCAACTTGGAGCCTGAATTACGCGCGCAAGCCATTACCGTTGAAGTGCTACCCAAGCACCTCGACGAAGAGGTCGCGGCTCACATGGTCGCTGGATTTGGCGGCGTGATCACCCGATTAACGCAAGAACAAGCCGACTACATCCACGTAGGCGTTGATGGCCCATACAAATCGGAGACCTATAAGTACTAATGAGCACTCAGCAGCTTAGTTACGAATTTTTCCCGCCCAAAACCGATGCTGGGCGGGAGAAGCTCATTACCCAAGTACTGCCTCAACTGGCGGACACAAATCCGAAGTATGTCTCTGTGACCTACGGTGCGGGCGGATCCACGCGCGACAACACCGTAGGCACTGTGGCAGATATTCACCGCTCGGGCATGCCCGTAGCGCCGCACTTGAGTTTCGGCACCGACAGCGAAGACACCATGCGCGCTTTGCTGCAGCGCTATCAAGCTATGGGCATTTCACGTTTGGTGGCGCTTCGGGGCGACCTACCCTCGGGCGCAGGTGGCAGCCAGCAGCTGGTCTATGCCAGCGAACTGGTCGCTTTTATCCGAGCAGAAACCGCACAGCACTTTACCATTGAAGTCGCGGCCTACCCCGAAATTCACCCCGAGGCAAAGACCTACATCGCTGACGTGCAAAACTTAAAGCGCAAGTTCGATGCCGGGGCGAATGCGGCCATTACTCAGTACTTTTTTAGTGCAGATGCCTATTTTGAGTTTTTAAAAACCTGCTCGAGCATGGGTATCGACAAGCCGATTTACCCCGGCATTATGCCAATCACGAACTACGATAACTTGGCGAGGTTTTCACGCAACTGCGGTGCAGACATTCCGCGTTGGCTGGATAAAAAATTAGCAGGCTTTGGCGAAGATCTCGACGCTATTAAAGCCTTTGGCCAAGATTTTATCTTGGATTTGTGCAAAAGACTCTTAGACGGTGGTGCGCCCGGCCTGCATTTCTATACAATGAACCAGGCGGAACCGGTCATTTCGATCGTTCGGGAACTCAAACGTTTAGGTTACTTTGCGGATTAATCGGATCTACACAGAGGCTGACTTACAGTCTAATACCGACATTGAACTGGAGGCTGGTCCCAGCCTTCATTTGTTGAAAGTCTTGCGCCTAAAAACGGGAGCTCCGCTCGAACTGTTCAATGGCGACGGCAACAACTACCAATGCGAGCTACTTGATAGCGCAAAGCGTATTGCGACTATACGTGTGCTTAGCGCAAAAGCGAACCCAACTGAATCGTCTTTGCGCAGCAGGCTTGGCATTGTTGTATCCAAGGGCGATCGCATGGATTTTGTTGTGCAAAAAGCGACCGAGCTGGGCATCCACGAAATTTATCCACTCACGAGCGAACGCTGCGACGTTAAACTTAATGCCGAGCGCGCAGAAAAACGCCAACAGCATTGGTCAAAAGTCGCTGTCTCTGCCTGTGAACAGAGTGGGCGTTCGGTTATTCCCAGGATCGCACCGATCCAAAGTATTCACCAGTGGATCAGCGAGGTGAACGCCGATCTAAAATGGGTACTGCACCACCGCGCCAGCGCCGAAAAGTCGCCAACAGAAGCTCAAAGCGTGGCTATCCTGGTGGGGCCAGAGGGTGGCTTGAGCGAGACCGAGGTCGAGCTTGCCCTTCAACATAAATTTATACCGACGGTGCTGGGCCCTCGGGTACTTCGAACCGAAACGGCACCCTTGGTTGCACTTAGCGTTTTACAGCAACGCTACGGCGACTTTACACTCTTATAATTGACTAGCACGAGGAATCACTATGCCCGCCATTGGCATCGTCATGGATCCGATCGCTGAGATCGCCTACAAAAAAGATAGCTCGCTGGCCATGCTCTGGGCTGCAAGTGCTCGCGGCTGGGATCTGTGGTACATGGAGCCGTCAGACCTTCATGTGGCCAACGGTGTAGCCATGGCCTCCATGCGTCCCTTGCGCGTGTTTGAGGACCCTAACCACTACTACGAACTCGATGAGACACAGGTCAAAGAACTGAGCTCCTTAGATGTCGTGTTGATGCGTAAGGATCCACCCTTTAATAACGAGTACATCTACGCGACTTACATCCTTGAAATGGCCGAGCGACTGGGCACACTGATTGTGAATCGCTGCCAATCATTGCGCGACTGCAACGAGAAGATGTTCGCGACGCAGTTTCCACAGTGCTGCCCCGAGTTGTTGGTCAGCGCCGACAACGCGCGCTTGAAGGAATTTCACAAGACGCATGGCGACGTGATCTTCAAGCCACTCGATGGCATGGGCGGTAGCGCAATTTTCCGCGTTAAAGAGGATGACCCCAACGTCAATGTGATCCTCGAAACGCTCACCAAATTCGGTACTCAGACCATCATGGCGCAGCGTTACCTGCCCCAAATTGTTGATGGAGACAAACGCATTCTAATGATCAAAGGCCAACCCGTGCCCTACTGCTTGGCACGGATCCCCTCAAGCGGAGAGACCCGAGGCAACCTTGCCGCTGGCGGCTCGGGCCGAGCTCAGCCCCTGAGCGATCGCGACCGCTGGATTGCCGAGCAAGTGGGCCCTACCTTAGTCGAGAAAGGCCTTTTGTTTGTGGGCCTTGATGTCATTGGCGACTACTTAACAGAAATCAACGTCACAAGCCCCACCTGTATTCGCGAAATTAACGCCGCCTACGACTGCGACGTTGCGGGGCAGCTCATGGATGTCATCGCTCAGGAAAAAGGCTGGTCCTAAGAATGACAGACCGCAGCAATCACATCGTACTGTGCGCTTTTTTTGCTGTGGTCATTCACGCCGCCTTGGTACTGGGCTTAAACTTTCAGGCCGCAACGAAAGACAACTCGACCAAACAGCTGGCTGTCACTCTGTCGACTGTAAATCAAGTTCGTCACGAACAAGCGTTTACGCATCTGGCACAAACCAATCAGAAAGCCAGTGGCGATTGGGATGAAAAAGACGTCCGCGGCGCTTCTTTACCCCCGGCAGAACAAGCTTTTGAGGCCAAAAAAGGCAGAGCCGTTGACGATTCCGCCAGCAACTTGAGCTCGCAGGTCAACAGCCGCAATGGGCAATTTCAAATGAGCCCGCAAAACAGTGCGGGCACGGCAGACGGCGCCAACCAAGATCCTTTAACACAAAGCCAACGTGAACGGTTAAGTGCGCTGCAGCTGGAGTATGCTCAAACCAAATTAGCCTTAAACCGGGCACCCAGAGTATTACGAATTCACTCTCAAGCCGCCAAAGCCAGTATCGAGGCGGAATATATGCGGCTTTGGCGCCAGCGCATCGAAACCATCGGCAACCAATACTATCCTGAGAGCTCTAGGCGCTACGGCATTTACGGAGATGTCAGGGTGCTGGTTGCCATCGGCTTTGATGGCCGCCTGCTAGACACTGAGGTGATACAGTCCTCCGGTCACGCAGTACTGGACCAGGCGGTACTCAAAATTGTTCGCTTGGCAGCACCTTATCCACCCTTCCCCGCAGCGATGCGCGATAAAGCCGATCAGATCGAGATTATTCGCACTTGGGAATTCAAACCCATCGCTGAATAATTCTGGCCAAGTTCCGTGATTGTCGCTATTGTTTAAGATCTACGGTATTTGAGGAGGTGCTATGAATACGACCAGTCTTAAAGACCAATTGTTGATTGCCATGCCCTCTTTATCCTCTGGCTTTTTTAGCCACAGCGCGATTTACTTGTGCGAACACGACGAGCACGGCGCCATGGGTATTACCTTGAATAAGCCCATGGAATTTGAGCTCGAGCACGTACTCAGCCAACTGGACATCCCCTGCTCACCCCGTGTAGGACGCCTGCCGGTGTTATCTGGTGGTCCAGTGCAATCCGAGCACGGCTTTATTTTGCATTCGCTCGAGCGCGGCACCTTCGACAGCACGCTGATCGTCACTGACCAAATTGGCTTAACCACCTCCATTGACGTCATGCACGCGATTGGCGAAGAACGAGGCCCCGAACATTTTGTGTTGGCACTTGGCTACGCAGGCTGGGGGCCCGGCCAACTCGAGCAGGAGCTACTCGAGAACAGCTGGCTGACCGCACCTGCAACACCCACCTTGATATTTAGCACACCTTCTGCGGATCTCGTGCGTTCAGCGGCCGGACAGCTTGGGTTTGATATGAATCTTATGCCAAGCGGAGCCGGTCACGCCTAAGATGAGTCGAGTTCTGTGCTTTGACTATGGCTTACGCCAAATTGGGGTAGCCGTTGGTAACGCGGCCTTACAAACCGCTGAACCTCTGTGCACCTTAAAAGCACAAGACGGCATACCCAACTGGGATCAACTAGCCGCTTTACTGGAAGAGTGGCAACCCGCCATTGTGGTTGTGGGTGAACCGTCTAATATGGATGGCACCGACAGCGACATGGCCGCTCGCGCCCGCAAATTCGCCAATCGTATTCACGGCCGTTTCGGTGTCAAAGTGGCGCTGGCCGACGAACGCCTATCGAGCTTCGAAGCAAAACAACAAGCCAGAGAAATGGGGCACGATGGCGACTACAAAAAGACGCCGATTGACGCACTAGCCGCCATGATTATTTTGCAAAGCTATTTTGAAACCGCCCAGAGCCCCTAGAAGTTCTCGGGTGAACGAGCCTTTTCGCGAGCGATGTCTTTGGTAATAATGCGTTCGTCCACTAAGTCCATCAAACACTGATCCATGGTTTGCATGCCAATGGCCTGACCGGTTTGAATCGCCGAATACATCTGTGCAATTTTGTCCTCACGAATGAGGTTTCGAATGGCCGGTGTACCACGCATGATTTCGTGTGCCGCTACGCGCCCACCGCCTGCGCGCTTGAGTAGCGTTTGCGAAATCACCGCCTGTAACGATTCTGACAGCATAGAACGAACCATAGACTTTTCGGCCGCGGGGAATACGTCCACGATACGGTCGATAGTTTTGGCCGCCGAGGTGGTGTGTAAGGTGCCAAACACTAAGTGGCCCGTCTCAGCTGCCGTTAAAGCCAGACGGATGGTTTCGAGGTCGCGCATCTCGCCCACCAGAATAATGTCGGGGTCTTCGCGTAGCGCCGAGCGTAAAGCTTCGGCAAAACCCAACGTATCACGGTGTACCTCACGCTGGTTGACCAAGCATTTCTTGCTGTCGTGTACGAATTCGATTGGGTCTTCAATGGTCAGGATGTGCTCGTATTTATTGTCGTTGATGTAGTCAATCATGGCGGCCAAGGTAGTCGATTTACCCGAGCCTGTCGGCCCTGTGACAAGCACCAGACCGCGCGGCGTCATCGAGATATCCCGAAATACTTTGCCCATCCCCAAGTCTTCCATGGTCAGCACTTTGGAAGGAATGGTTCTAAATACCGCGCCACAGCCCCGATTCTGGTTAAAGGCGTTGACCCTGAAACGCGCAACACCCGGGACTTCAAACGAGAAGTCCGTCTCTAAAAACTCCTCGAAATCTTTGCGCTGCTTGTCATTCATAATATCGTAGACAAGCTCCTGCACTTCTTTATGATCCAGCGCAGGCAAATTAATACGACGCACGTCTCCGTCAACACGAATCATGGGCGGCAGACCTGCCGATAGGTGCAGGTCAGAGGCTTTTTGCTTAGCGCTAAAGGCTAGCAATTCTGTGATATCCAAGGTGCTTCCTCTTTTAATTCTTACAAACGCCCACACTGAATTCAGGTAGACTTTAATTCCATGGACTCTAAGGTAGTATTAGCGCATGAACAAAGCAACTATTGCTTCTCAGATTAGCAAAGTGCTAACTCGCATCGAGGGAGCTGCATCGCTGGCCTCACGGCGCTCTGACGAGATCACGCTGATCGCAGTTAGCAAGACAAAGCCCGCAGAAGCCATCGAAGCTGCAGCCGCTTGTGGGCTGCAACATTTCGGCGAAAATTACCTACAAGAAGCCCTGGAGAAAATCGAAACTCTACACGAGCTTGATCTAACCTGGCACTTTATTGGCCCCATCCAGTCGAACAAAACTCGGCCCATCGCCGAGCACTTTGACTGGGTTCACAGTGTGGATCGTTTAAAAATTGCACAACGGTTGAGCGATCAGCGTCCCGCACACTTGGGCCCTTTAAACATTTGCTTGCAAGTGAACATTTCAAATGAGGACACCAAGTCGGGGGTAAGTGCCGACCAAGCACCGGAACTGGCCAAAGCAATCACGACACTCCCCAATATCCGACTTCGTGGTGTCATGACCATTCCCAAACCCAGCGATGACCCGGCTGAGCAAGCAGCCGCATTCGAGAAGGTCGTGACGCTGTTCAACACACTCCGCCACACAAACCCTGAGCTGGACATATTGTCGATGGGTATGAGCCAAGACCTAGAAGCCGCTATCGCTGCAGGCAGCACGATGGTGCGCATCGGTACCGACATTTTCGGCGCACGCAATCGCAGTTAAACCCCAAGCAAAGTATACTTAAGCGCAAATAGACAGGAGATCACCTTGATTCAAGCAAAGCTGGGGTTTATTGGGGCGGGGAACATGAATCGCGCCATCATCGACGGCCTGTTGAGCGCCGGCGTAAATCCTCAACACATTGCCGTAAGTAACCGCAGTGAACAAAAACTAGGGTACTTTGCGGATCGCGGGCTGACGACTTCGACCTCAAATACCGAGGTAGCGGCGCTCGCGGATGTGCTTATTTTAGGCGTCAAGCCCGCGCAGTTATTAGACGTTGCCCAAGAACTTAAAGCCACGTGTGCTGCCACTAAGCCACTGGTGATCTCGGTAGCTGCGGGTGTATTAACAGAACAAATCGCCGAGGTTCTAGGGGCAGATACCCCCATCGTCCGCGCCATGCCCAACACACCGTCAACGATTGGTGAGGGGGCTGCGGGCCTGTTCGCAAACTCCCTTGTCAACGATGGGCAACGCGAACTGGCCAAGACGATCATTCAAGCCTGCGGCATCGCCGTGTGGGTTGAGCAAGAATCATTAATCGATGCCGTCATTGCCGTTGCTGGCAGCGCACCCGCTTACTTTTTCTACATCTTAGAGACGATGGTGGATGAAGCTGAAAAGCTGGGACTTAACCCCAAAGACGCCAAAGCACTTGCCGTCCAAACCTGTCTTGGCGCGGCACGCTTGGTACAATCGACTGAGACAGATTTAGCCACGCTGCGTAATAATGTGACGAGCCCTGGCGGCACGACTCAAGCGGCGCTAGCGAGCTTTAAAGCATCGGGCCTAGACGAAACGCTAAGGGCAGGCATGCAAGCCGCCGTAGCACGGGCACAGGAAATGGCGGCAGAAGCTGCAAGGGGGCGTTAATGGGCGCAATGAACGAAATTGTTGTTTATCTTCTGCAAACAGGCCTTGGTTTATACCTACTACTGGTCATGTTGCGGTTTGTGATGCAGTTGGCCAACGCCGATTTTTACAACCCCATCAGTCAGTTCGTATTCAAGGCCACGCAACCCTTAGTCGGCCCACTACAGCGGTTTTTGCGGCCGTTTGGGTGCTTCGACTCGGCGTCCCTTACCCTTGCGATAGCCCTTCAAGCGGCGGGAATTATGTTGGTTTTGGCTTTGAATAATATCGCGAGTCCCAACCCGATTACTCTATTTTTGTGGAGCGCAATCGGTATCTTGGGCTTACTGCTTAAGATCTATTTTTTTGCGCTACTGGCGAGCATTATTTTGAGCTGGATCAGCCCCGGTGGTAGCAACCCAGCCGTGTATTTGCTGTATCAAATCACCGAACCTGTGATGGCGCCCGTGCGTAAACTCTTACCTCCAATGGGTGGATTAGACTTTTCGCCCATACTGGTTTTTATCGGTATTAATGTTCTAGAGATCGTCGTCAGAAACTTGGCCGCGTCGGTTGGCTTATATCCGGCTTTGGTTATGGGCTTATAAATGTCAGAACACAACTCGGTAGGCATTGTCAGTCCTCAAACCGCGCACTTTGATGCGCCGCTTGCGCTTGCCTGCGGCAAAACACTGAACGAATTCGACTTAGTCTATGAAACCTACGGCGAACTCAACGCTGAAAAAACCAATGCCATCTTAATTTGCCATGCGCTGAGTGGGCACCACCACGCGGCGGGCTATCACAGCGAATCCGAGACCAAACCCGGCTGGTGGGACACATGCATTGGACCCGGTAAGCCCATCGACACCAACGTGTACTTCGTTGTTAGCTTAAACAACCTAGGCGGCTGCCATGGTTCGACAGGACCCACGTCCATCAACCCAGAGACAGGTAAGCTGTGGGGACCCGACTTCCCTCAAGTTCGCGTTGCCGATTGGGTCAATAGCCAAGCAGCATTAGCGGACCGTCTCGGCATCGATATCTGGGCGGCGGTCATCGGTGGAAGCTTGGGTGGCATGCAGGCCATGCAGTGGAGCGTGCAGTACCCCGAACGCCTTAAGTATTGCCTCATCATTGCCTCGGCAATGGATTTATCGGCACAAAATATCGCTTTTAACGAGATTGCACGCCAAGCGATACAATCTGACCCCAACTTTTGCGCAGGGCATTATCGCGAGCAGGATACTAACCCCTCGCAAGGCTTAGCCCTTGCGCGCATGGTTGGCCACGTCACCTATTTATCGGATGACGCCATGGCCAACAAGTTCGGCCGCGATATTCGTTCGGGCAGTATCGAGCATAACATCGATCAAGAAGTCGAATTCCAGGTCGAAAGCTACCTGCGCTACCAAGGTAGCCAGTTTTCAACGGCGTTCGATGCCAACACCTACATTCTTATGACCCGCGCACTTGACTACTTCGACATCGCAGCAGACTTTAATGGCGACCCCGTCAAAGCGTTCGCCACAACCAAGGCGCAATTTTTGGTGGTGAGCTTCTCTACAGATTGGCGCTTTTCACCTAGACGTTCGCGCGAAATCACGAACGCGCTCATCGCTGCCAACCGCCCCGTTTCGTATGCAGAAATCGAGGCAGCGGAAGGGCACGATGCCTTTTTAATGCCAATCCCGCGCTACCTCGACGTACTCAAAGCTTATTTGGGACGCATTGCAGAGGACCTGCTATGAGACTCGATTTAACTCAGATTAAGCAGTGGATACCTCAGAAAGCCAAAGTCTTAGACCTCGGCTGCGGTGACGGCGAGTTTCTAGCCAACCTTCGCGACACCCACAAGGTGCAGGGTTTGGGTTTGGAAATCGACCCCGACAACATCACCCAAGCGCTCGCTAAGGGCATTGATGTGGTTGAGCAGAATATGGACAAAGGGCTGGATAACTTCCCCGACCAAAGTTTTGATGTGGTGGTCATGGCGCATGCGCTGCAGGTACTGCACTACCCCGATAAAGTCTTGGATGAGATGCTTCGCATTGGTCGCGAGGGCATCGTGACCTTTCCGAACTTTGCGCATTGGCGCTGCCGCGTACACTTAAGCACGCGCGGCCGCATGCCCGTTTCAAAGTTCATGCCGCACAGTTGGTACGACACCCCCAACATTCACTTTTGCACCGTCAAAGACTTCGAAGCCCTGTGCCGGCAAAAAGGCTTTAAAATTAAGCGCCGCGAAATGGTCGGTGAAAGCTCGTGGTTGGCGCGCACCTGGCCAAACCTGTTTGCCACCACCGCAATTTTTAAAATTACACGGTAGCCGCCATGCCTATACTCAACGCTTTATTCATTAGCCTCATGCTAGTCGCAAGCCACGCGAATGCGCAAATGTCGGAACGCTTCGATGAGTACGAATTGCACTACAGCTTTGTCAATACGACGTTTCTCAGCCCCGAAATTGCCGCCCAGTACCAAATCACTCGCGGCAAGCGACACGGAATTTTGATGCTATCGCTCCGCAGACATCAGGATGGCATCGATGGCACACAACCCAGCGCCATGAATGTGTCTGGCACCACCAGCGACTTGATTCGCAAAGACGAACTTAAATTCAGGGAAATTCGTGAAGATGGCGCGGTATACTACATCGCCCCGTTTAAATTTATTAACGAAGAATTCCGCCATTTTTATATCGACTTCCAAGCGGCTGGGGATGACCGAACCTACTCGCACCACCTAGAACATCAAATGTACATTCATGAATAAACTGGTACTTGCGAGCGGTAACGCCGGCAAACTCAAAGAGCTGAGTGAGATCTTAAACCCGCTTGGCTTTGAGCTCATTCCACAAGGCGAGTTCAATTTAGACAGCGCCGATGAAACCGGTCTTAGCTTTGTCGAAAACGCGCTACTTAAGGCGCGCTATGCCGCACAGGAAACCGGGCTTGGGGCGCTGGCCGATGACTCGGGCTTATGCGTCGATTGCCTGGGTGGCGCGCCCGGCATTTACTCAGCGCGTTTTGGCGATGGCACAGACCACGGCAACCTAGAGGCCCTGCTTGCCACACTGGCGCATCACGGCGACGGCCCCTGGCCCGCGCATTATCACTGCACCCTTGTGCTTGTTAAACACGCCGAGGATCCTGACCCCATCATCGCCCAAGGCCGCTGGCAGGGTGAGATTATCGCCACACCCAAAGGGGATGGCGGCTTTGGCTATGACCCGATTTTTTATTGCCGCAAGCTTGAGGTCACAGCCGCCGAGTTACCTAAAGATCAAAAGAATCGTATCAGCCATCGCGGTATCGCAGCCAAGGCCTTGTACGATCAATTGCAAAGCGCACTGTGATCACACCCTCAGGCACCGGTTTATACATTCATTTTCCGTGGTGCGAGCGCAAGTGCCCTTACTGCGACTTTAATTCGCATGTCAGCGGACAGGCGCTCCCCGAAGCTGAAATGGTTACAGCTCTTATTAACGATTACACCTCTGACCTAGAAATTTATGGCGCAAGGCCCATCGACAGCCTATTCATAGGTGGTGGCACACCAAGCTTAATTTCAGCGCAAAGTATCGCTCGGCTCTTAGATGGCATCGACCGTCTGACTCCCTTATCTGACACGACCGAGATTACGATGGAAGCCAACCCCGGTAGCTCCGAGCAGGAAAAGTTTGCCGGCTATCGCGCTGCAGGTGTGAATCGTCTATCCATTGGCATACAGTCTTTCAACAGCGAGCACCTCAGACGGCTAGGCCGTATTCACAGCCGAGACGAGGCCGACCATGCCATAAAGGCAGCGCAAGCTGCGGGCTTTGAGCGCATCAACATTGACTTAATGTATGGCCTGCCCGACCAAACCCTCAAACAGGCGCTACACGATGTAGAGCAAGGCCTAAGCTACAACACGGGCCATCTGTCGTGGTATCAACTGACAATAGAACCCAACACGGTATTCTATAAACAGCGACCGCCGCTGCCCGACGATGATGCCATTGCCGATATCGCCGATGAGGGCGAGCATTTCATGACTCAATCTGGGCTAAAGCGCTATGAGGTCTCGGCCTTTGCCGGCACAGGGCAAGAATGCCGACACAACGTCAATTACTGGCGCTTTGGCGACTACTTCGGGATTGGTGCTGGAGCGCACGGCAAGATCAGCTTCAACGATCACATCATTCGAACAGCTAAGCAACGCATGCCGGACAGCTATTTACAAGCCAGTGATCGTGCCTCTCGGCTAGCCGTCGAGAGCGCTTTAGATCAAGCGCAATTAATCAGCGAATTTATGCTAAACGCCTTACGCTTGCGCGAGGGCGTAGAAATCGCCTTGTTCCAACGCTCAACCGGCTTAGCGCCCGAGTGTATGCACCACACTTGGCGGAGGCTGCAGGCGCAAGGTCTAATGGTTGAGGGCGATGACCGCCTTCAAACCACTGAGCTGGGCTGGCGTTTTTTAAACACCGTGATCGAAAGCTTTATGGAATAAGCTCGGCTTCAAGAGCCGGGACCTCATCTTCGGAATCACCACCGATGGCATTTTCGTACATCGTGACGTAGATCATCATGACAAATGGAATCAGGAACAAACCCAGCAAACCAATAACCGGTAAAGCGCTCAGCACCGAGTTCACGACATTAATAACGAGCAAAACGCCAAAGATCTTCCAAAAACCCTGCTCGTGAACCAATTTTCTTGAAGTCTGCAGCGTCTCGAAGATATCCATTTTCTTATCCACCAGTAGATACATAGCGTAATACCAAACAACACTTAAGTAGATGCCGGGAATAATCAGCAGCATGAAGCCAATCATAAGTCCTACGGTAAGCACAGTGACCAAGAACAAAGACTTCCACCACATCCCATCGGCAAAACCTGCCGAAAACGAAGCGCCAAAGTTTGCCTCTTGACCACGAGCGCTGGCTAACAAAAAGTGAATCAAGCCGGCGATTAATGCGGGGATGATTAAAATGCCAATCACAGTGATCGCGGCGACCACGATAGCCAAACCAAACAGGCAGAAATTACCCAATAAAGACCAATACTTTGGCTTTGCCCGCTCGATGCCCCGACTAAAAAAAGCGTCAAAACTGATGTCTTGCACGGTTACCACCTCTTAGTTTGTTGTCTAACTGTGACGGTATCAGTTTTCAGGGTGAAGTCAATTTGCGGCCTGGAACTCGACTGGTGACCTGCGCGATAAGCTCAGCAACCGCCGCTACAACTTACAATCGCTCATGTCCGCTCGAACAACAAATCCCAAACACCATGCCCCAAACGCTCGCCGCGCTTCTCGAACTTGGTCAAAGGCCGTGACTCCGGCCGCGGCGCGTAGGGCTCAATCTCAGGCATCGTATTCTTGAAATCAGGATGGGGGGTTAATACTTCAAGCATGTGCTCAGCGTAGTGTTGCCAGTCGGTGGCCAAATGCAAAACGGCACCGGGCTTCATATGACGCGCAAGCAGGCTTAGAAATTCTGGCTGAATTAGGCGGCGCTTGTGGTGCTTTTTTTTGTGCCAAGGATCGGGGAAAAACACCTGCACCCGGTCCAAGCTTGTGGCGGGAATACATTGCTCTAACACTTCCACCGCATCGTGGCAGTAGACGCGAATATTGGTGGCTTGCGCCTCCATGGCATCATGCAACAACTTACCGACCCCGGGTCGGTGAACTTCGACGCCAATATAACGGTGATCGGGTTCGGCCAAAGCTTGAGCGAGTAGCGATTGTCCCATACCAAAGCCGATTTCAAATACAACGGGGCCGCGCTGCTCGAATACAGCATCGTAATCTAAGGCTCCGGTTTCCGCTAAAAGACCAAAACGCGGCCAGCCCAAATCAAGACCTTCGCGCTGAGCTTCGGTCATGCGCCCTGCGCGTATCACATAGCTTTTAATACGACGTGAAAAGCTGCTTTCACTCATGCTTTATCAATTCCTTAGAAGCTGGTATCAAGCACAACCAAGCCAAAATAAAGGCTAAACCGCCAAAAGGCGTAATGATACCCAGAAAACGCCAATTCATCAGCGTTAAGGTGTATAAGCTTCCAGAAAATAACACACAGCCCACAGTGAACAGCAAAGCGGAGCGGGCCAGCCAAATGCTTGCAGGTGGCCGCCATTGCGCAATGGCAATAAGCAACAAGGCCAATGCGTGCCAAAAATGGTATTTGACGGCTGTTTGATACACCGCGATGTCACTCGGCGGCATAAAGCGATCAATCGCATGACCACCAAAGGCGCCAGCGATGACCGCCAAAGCACCGAGCGCCGCTGCAGTTTGCATTGTGCGCTCGGGTTTAGAGAACCACATAAAAATTACGCGACCAGCTCACCCATGAGCTTGCGCACTTTTTGCATGGCATTCTGCTCGAGCTGACGAATACGCTCTGCCGATACACCGTACTGCGCGGCCAAATCGTGTAAGGTTGCCTTTTCGTCGTTCAACCACCGTTGCGCTAAGATGTCGCGGCTGCGCTCATCTAACTGCTCTAGGGCGTAGTGCAAGCGCGACTCGCTATCTTCTTGCCAATTGGTCGACTCCACCTGCTGAGCAGGGTCAGCGCGGTGATCTTCCAGATAATACTGAGGCGCGTACACGTCATCGTCGTCGCTATCGCTTGGGGCATCAAACGCCACGTCGCGCGAGCTCATACGCGCTTCCATGGTAGCGACTTCGCGCACATCAACCCCTAAATCGTCAGCCACCGCTTGTGCTTCCTCGGCAGACAACCACGCTAAGGCTTTTTTAGATGACCGCAAATTAAAGAACAGTTTGCGTTGTGCTTTGGTGGTAGCCACTTTCACGATACGCCAGTTGCGCAGAATGAATTCGTGCATTTCGGCTTTAATCCAGTGCACTGCAAAAGACACCAGACGAACACCTTTTTCGGGGTTAAAGCGTTTAACCGCCTTCATCAAACCCACGTTACCTTCTTGGATTAGATCGGCTTCTGCCAAGCCGTAACCTGAGTAGCTACGTGCAATGTGAACCACAAAACGCAGGTGCGACATCACTAACTGTCGCGCCGCTTCTAAATTGTCGTTGTAGTAGAGATCCTCGGCCAATTCCCGCTCACGCTCAACCGACAGTACTGGGATGCTGCTTACGGTCTGAATGTAGGCGGCCAAATTGGCGCCAGGCACCATTTGATCAACAGGCTGTAGTTGGGTAGACATTCTCTCTCCTTGCTGTGCCATGTGATTTTAGCACTCTCACCCTTAGAGTGCTAATTTGGCAAAAGTTCCGTAGATACGCAAGTAAAATACGATTAGATGAGTGTTATCGAGGTTCGATAAGCTTCAATTGACGCCGCGCAGACACCCAAGCGCCGATCATGCCAAGCACAATAGCAACGACCAAAAGGGCAAACGCCAGGCTTAGAGGGAAGCGCAGAGCAAAATAGGGCGCCTGATAAGAAGTGGCTAAGGCGTCTATCGGGGCGCCCAACCAGTACTTCACGCTGTAGGTAATTAGCAGCGCAACCAGGCCTCCGGCGGCACCATAAGCAAAGCCAGTATACAAGAAAGGTCGCATCACATAGGCGTTATTGGCACCGACAAGTTTGGTCACCAGGATCTCTTGTCGCCGGCTTTCCACCGCAAGCCGAACGGTATTACCAATGATCAGTAAGCAGGCCAGTAAAGCAATGGCCACAAATGCCCACATTAAGCGCTCACCAAATAAGGCAATGGACTGCAGCCGGCTCAGCCACTCCATATCCAACAATACGTCAGCGACCATAGGATTACTTGCGAGCTGCTCGGCAAGGGCTTGAAGCGCAGCCGGTTGCGTTGAGATTAAGGTTAACGAAATTGAGTGCGGCAAGGGGTTACCCAGCGAGGCTAGGACCTCAGGACTTAAGCCCAACCACTGACTCAATTCTTCCAGCGCTTGTTCTTTTGATACAACCGAAACTGACTCAACCAACGCGAGAGACGCCAGCTCTTGAGATAGCGCACTCACTTGTTCCAAAGAGACGGCGTCGTGCGTCATTACCGTGATGGAGTCACCTCGATCAACTTCAGCAAGTGCTGCATCTAGGGTCAAAACCCCCATACTTAACGCCGCCGGCAAGCTCAGCACCACGCCCATCACAAGGGCCGTTAACAAAGTCGACACCCAGTGGCGCCCCAAGCGCTCAAGGGTATCGTGTCGAGCTAGACGGTGATGTCCGCGCCAGGTCGCAACGCGTCGAGCAAAGGGCACTTTTGTGACAGGCTGAACTGCCTTGCGGCCCGACTTACTCACGACCACCACCAGTCACCAGCGCACCATCTTTTAGGGTCAGAATGCGGTGCTGCATCCGCGAAATTAAAGCCAAGTCGTGAGTGGCAATTAATACCGTGACACCTGCTCGGCTAAAAGCCCTGAACAGCGCCATAATTTCGGCCGACAGGGCAGGATCTAGGTTTCCAGTGGGCTCATCGGCTAAGAGTATTTTGGGTCTAGACGCCACCGCGCGCGCAATTCCAACCCGCTGCTGCTCGCCGCCAGACAGGGCTTCGGGGTTAGACTTTTCTTTGTCGAGCAAGCCCACTTTATCTAAGGCGGCCCGAACCCGACGACCGATATCACGATGCTCGAACCCACTGATCAGCAAAGGCAGGGCGACGTTGTCGTAGACACTGCGGTCGTACAGCAATTGGTGATCCTGAAAAACGACCCCAATATCTTGCCGGTGCTTGGCAATGCCACCACCTTTAATGGACTGCAGATCCTTGCCATTGACGATGACCCGACCACGCGTTTGGCGCTCCATAATCATGATCAATTTAAGCAGGGTGGACTTACCGGCGCCCGAATGCCCGGTCAGGAATACCAGTTCTTCGGGCTCAACAAAAAGACTTAACTCACGTAACGCATCGCGCCCACTGTCGTAACGCTTGCTGACGCGGTCAAACTCGATCACACACTAGCCTCGTCGAATAGGGCGTTCACAAACGGCTCAGCTTCGAAAGGACGCAAATCTTCTAAAGATTCACCCACGCCAATGTAACGAATCGGGATACCCAGTTTATGAGCGATGGCAAAAATCACACCGCCCTTGGCCGTGCCATCGAGCTTGGTCAGCGTAATGCCCGACACATCGACCGCCGCCTTGAAGTGCTGGGCTTGCGCAATAGCGTTTTGACCCATGGTCGCGTCTAAGACCAGCATCACCTCGTGCGGCGCCTCTGGGTTTAACTTTTTCATGACACGAACAACCTTTTTTAACTCTTCCATCAGGTTGTCTTTGTTGTGCAAACGGCCAGCCGTGTCGGCGATCAAGACATCAACGCCGCGCGCTTGTGCCGCTTGCAGGGCATCAAAAATCACCGAGGCACTGTCGGCTCCGGTGTGTTGCGCCACCACGGGAATGTTGTTGCGCTCGCCCCACACCTGCAACTGCTCTACTGCGGCCGCTCTAAAGGTATCGCCTGCCGCTAGCATGACCGACTTCCCCTCCGCCTTATAGCGCTGCGCAAGCTTGCCAATGGTCGTGGTTTTGCCGGCGCCATTCACACCTACCATCAAAATGACTGTCGGGGCAGTGGCAGCTAAGGGCAGCGCTTTTTCGTAGGGGCCCACCATGTTAGTGAGCGCTTGCTTTAAGGCTCTCAGCAAGGCGTCGCCATCGGCGAGCTCTTTGCGCGATACTTGGGCTGTCAGCTGTTCGACGATATGAGTCGTTGCCTCGATACCCACGTCTGCCATTAGCAAGGTACTCTCAAGGTCCTCTAAAAGATCCGCATCGATAACTTTTCGACCCAGAAATAAATTGCCCAAGCCGGACGAAAGCTGACCGCGAGTTCGACTTAAACCCTGTTTTAAACGCGCGTACCATCCGCTTTTTTCCGCTTGTGGTGATGCCGCTTCGACTGTCACCTCGGCAATGGGTTCAACGCTCGTATCAGGAGCGATCACATCGGACTGCTCTGCCTGCGGTGGCTGTGTTGCGGTAGGTTTCGCCGCTTGACCCGCGCCCGCCTCGAGGGCCTCGTTGTGTATTTCGGGTGCAGCATCTGCGGGCTTCTTACGCCTGAATAACTTCATGCTCTGTGGTACCTTAGGTGTTCAACCTCAGAGTTTACCATTGATGCCTAAACCTCAGAAGCAAAGCGCAGCATCTCGACCACAAAAGTCTGGGACAGTGCGCATGATCAGTGGCGCTTGGCGCGGACGCAAAGTCCCGGTGCTGGATTCACCGGGACTTCGCCCGACGCCAGACCGTATTCGTGAAACACTGTTTAACTGGCTTCAAGGTGAGCTGGTAGACGCTACCTGTATCGACCTATTTGCCGGCACCGGCGCCTTGGGTCTCGAGTGTTTATCGCGGGGTGCACGCTTTTGTCACTTTATCGACCAACAAAGCCAAGTCTGCCGCCACTTAAACACACAACTACAAATCCTTGGTGGCACGGCAAAAAGCCAGGTGCACTGCACTGACGCCACCAACTTTATCGACCACTTTGCAGACTCGGCGGATCTCGTCTTCATTGATCCCCCTTACCGCCAAAACCTAATCGAGCCCTTATTACCCATATTGAGCGGGTGGCAAACACGCTGGTTTTATATCGAAACGGCCAGCGATGAAACAGCACCTTTTGTGCCGGGGCACTGGTCTTTGCACCGCGAAGTTAAGGCGGGCCAGGTGTGCGCTAAACTCTACTACAACACGCTGACGGATTGAGCACCAAGCCCAGAAGGTTTAGGATGCGCGCTTGACTTGTAGGAGCAATCACCATGCAAATTGATACCGTTGTTTACCCAGGCACTTTCGACCCCATCACCAACGGCCACGTCGATCTTACCGAGCGCGCGTCTCGATTGTTCAAACGTGTTGTTGTCGGTATTGCCTACAGCGAGAAAAAAACACCGATGTTTTCGCTAGAAGAACGCATCGAGTTGTGCCAGCAATCGCTTGCCCATTTACCGAACGTTGAAGTCGTAGGCTTTAATAATTTGCTCATCGATTTTGTGCGCTCTCAGGGAGCAAACTGCGTATTGCGAGGGCTTCGTGCGGTGTCCGACTTTGAATACGAGCTTCAACTTGCCAACATGAATCGCGCCATGCATCCAGAGTTCGAATCGGTCTTTTTAACACCCTCAGAGCACCTGGGCTTTATTAGCTCGTCACTGGTGCGAGAAATAGCGGTATTGAATGGCGATATTACCCCCTTTGTCCCCAAGCCCGTAGCCGAGCGACTCATCGCGCGCTATCAGCGCTGACACGCAGTGCAAAACACCGTGGTGCGCTGCCCCAAGCGCACTTCATGTAGGGGCTTGGAGCAAGTCACACAGGGCAGTCCCGCGCGACCATACACAGTGAGTTCTTGTTTGAAATAACCCGGCTTACCGTCGCCCCCCACAAAATCCCGAAGAGTCGTACCACCCCGAGCAATCGCGTAGGACAAAATACGCTTGATGTGCTGGGCAAGGTCCTGATACCTCGCCAAACTCACTTTGCCCGCAGCGCGGCGAGGGTCAATGCCTGCCGCAAACAATGCCTCGTTAGCATAGATATTACCCACACCCACCACCACTTTGGCATCCATAATAAACAACTTAACGGCTTGGGTTTTACCGCGCGAACGGGCATAAAGTGCTCGCCCTGAAAAGTCGTCGCTCAAAGGCTCGGGCCCTAGGGTGTCGAGCAGCGGGTGCCCTAAATCTTGGCCTGCAATCCAGTGGATAGACCCAAACCGCCTAGGGTCGTGATAGCGCAGAATGGCACCATCATCAAAACAAATGTCGACATGATCGTGGGTTTTAACTGGCTCGCCGGCAGCAACAATCCGCATAGAGCCGGTCATACCAAGGTGGGCGAGTACAAAACCATCGGTATGATGCAGGACAATGTATTTTGCCCGACGCTCGACGCGCAAGAATTGCCCACCGACCAGAGCGCTCGCCAAGTCAGCCGGCACAGGCCAACGTAAACGCGTATCGCGCACAAGCACATTGCAGATGGGCTTGTTAAGAACATGAGGCTCAATGCCCCGACAGGTGGTTTCGACTTCAGGTAATTCAGGCATGGTTCATCCGGGCACAAAAAACCCCGGCTATACCGGGGTTTCGGCAAAGCACAAGCATCAAGCTTACTTGATCTTGCCTTCTTTATACATCACGTGCTTGCGAACCACTGGATCAAACTTTTTCATTTCCAGTTTGTCAGGAGTCGTACGCTTGTTTTTGTCAGTGGTATAGAAATGGCCTGTACCCGCTGATGAAATCATTCGGATTTTTTCTCTCATGATCTACTCCTTATACCTTCTCGCCGCGAGCGCGAAGCTCAGCTAATACGGTGTCGATACCGCGCTTATCAATAACACGCATGCCTTTGCTTGAAACGCGCAGACGAACAAAGCGCTTTTCTGACTCAACCCAAAAACGGTGACTGTGCAAATTAGGCAAAAAACGACGACGTGTGCGGTTTTTTGCGTGTGATACGTTATTTCCTGTCACGGGACGCTTACCCGTTACTTGACATACTCTTGACATCTTTCGCCTCTCCCATCGTTGGTGGGATCGTAAATTCGGTAACCACGCTGGATTTTTTACCCCCAGCGCACGGAGCGCGACTTTATACCAGAGCACTGTTCGCGAAGCAAGCCAAACCTATAAAAATCCCGCTTTTGCAAAGGAAAAAAATTCTCCCTGCCCCAAAACCAAATGATCCAACAAACAAATGTCGACCAAGCCCAAAGCTTGGCGAACCTTTTCTGTCACTCGATGGTCAGCATCACTGGGCTGCGAACTTCCCGATGGGTGATTGTGAGCAATGATGATATTCACAGCACCCACCTGCAAGGCGGTGCTGACGATTTCTCGCGGATACACGCTCGCGGCGTCAACCGTACCCGAAAATAAGGTATCGACCTTAAGCACTTGATTACGCACGTCCAGATACAAGCACACAAAGTGCTCGCGCTTAGCCGCAACCAGATATTCCGACAAATACTCGCGCACTAGAGTCGGATTAGACAATGCGTCGACATGTAGTAGGGCCTCTTTTGCGGCACGAGACGACAACTCCGCCACTACCCTCAAGCGCCTTATAGACCGCGGAGAAAGCCCCACCGTCCTGCGCAACCATGCGCAATCCGATTTGAGCACTCGCGCCAAACCACCGCATTGTTCCAGCAAGGATTCAGCCACGTACCTCCCTTCGTTCTCGATACCCAACTGAATAGCCAACAGTTCGGCGCTGCTCAGCTCACTTAAATCCTCGCTACAACAATTAGTTACCACTAAGTCGCTCCTATTAACTGTCTCTGTATCCAAACCGCTTACGGTGTTATCTTTACACCTTTGTTATTGTCCATAGTCAGAGGCCCAATGGGACATCTTAATCAGCGAAATATCATCATCGGCGTCTGTGGAGGCATCGCAGCCTACAAATCCGCTGAATTGGTGCGCCAACTGCAGAAGCAAGGTGCCAATGTTCGCGTTGTGATGACCGAGGGTGCACAAGCCTTTATCACCCCTTTGACGCTGCAGGCCTTGAGCGGAAACCCTGTACATACCGAACTTCTCGACGCTGAAGCCGAACGCGGTATGGGTCACATCGAACTGGCGCGCTGGGCTGATGCCATTGTGATTGCGCCTGCGACGGCCGATGTTCTCGCCAAACTTGCGAATGGCGATGCCGACAATCTATTGACCACCCTTGTGCTGGCCACCGCAGCACCCGTATTTGTTGCGCCCGCTATGAATCAGCAGATGTGGGCGCAAACGGCCACGCAAGACAATTGCGACACGCTGCGACGACGCAAGTTTGTGTTCGTTGGACCTGAGGCGGGTGAGCAAGCGTGCGGCGACGTCGGGTCAGGCCGTATGAGCGAACCCGCCGATATCGTCGAGGCATTAAATACACACTTCCCCTCTAGAGCGCTTGAGGGTTTACGCTTGGTGATTACCGCAGGTCCCACCCGAGAAGCCATAGACCCCGTGCGCTTCATCGGCAACCACAGCTCAGGCAAAATGGGCTTCGCGCTGGCCCGCGCTGCCATTGAAGCGGGCGCGACGGTTACGCTTGTCGCCGGCCCAGTTCACCTAGACACACCGGAGCGGGCCACGCGGATTGATGTCGAAAGCGCCCGTGACATGCTAAGCGCCTGCCACAGTGCCTGTCACCAGGCAGATATTTTTATTGCCTGCGCCGCGGTGGCCGACTACAGACCGGTAACCGTGGCGGATCATAAACTCAAAAAGCAAGGGGACAGCGGGCTGACCATAGAACTTACCCAAAACCCCGACATTGTTGCCACCATCAGTAAAGAATTCCCTTCGCTCTACACGGTGGGTTTTGCCGCTGAAACGCAACACGTCCTTGAACATGCGCGCGAAAAACGAATTCGCAAACAACTCGATCTTATTATTGCCAACGATGTGGGCAACGATGCTGTATTCGGACAAGACCATAACAGCGTGATCATTATTGGTTCAGAGTTAGAATTACACTTACCGGAAGCGAGCAAGTTGGACGTCGCTCGAACCTGCATCAATGAGCTTGCCAAAGAATATCGCCGCACCCATTAACCGCGTAACGAGTCAGTGAATCTCATGATTAAACCCGCTTTTGCTGCTGTACTTGCCAAACACCCCAAGGCTTTACTGATCATTATCGCGCGAATCTACGGAGCGTCGCTTTTGGTCACAGCGTTAGCCCTGGTCTTCATCCTGGCGGTTCACGTACCTCAGCAGACCGAGCGCACCTACTCGCAGGTCAGCGAAGCCGAGTCGGCCGCACTGGCCGAACGTGTTGCCCAAAATATCCGATTGACCCAAGCGCAGCTCGCGAACCTGCTGAATGGATCAATTGCAAGGGATGCCATAGAGCAGGGAACACCCGAGGCACTTGCCGCCGCACAAGCACAAATTGCCAGCGCTTTTCCAGAGGCGCTTAGCGTGCAACTGATTAAATTGGACGATATGGGTACTTCAGCCATGATGGCAGGTACCGAGCAGCTCAGAAACCATATCGAAGTAGACTTGATAAGACGAGCACAACTTAATACTCCACCTCCAGAGGCCTACATTGTTGACCAGCAAAGCCTAGTCTCGTTTGCCGTCGCCTCAGAATGGCAGAGCAGCAACGGCAACCGGGGCGTTGCCTTGCTGACACGAACCGAAAGCTATTACCGCACACTTCTCACCCCCACAGATCGAGCCAACACACCCAACCTGATTTTGGGACAAATACTTAGGGGAGCGAACGGCACGAATCTTCATCCGATACTGAAACTCGGAAACCTCGGCACCCACGAACATGGCGTCCAAACGCGAGCTATTGCCGGTAGCGACTGGGAGTTACGGTACGCCCCCAGCGCGAAGACCTACGCGCAACTCATAAAAACCCCGTGGGGGCTATACCTAAGCCTGCTGCTAATCTCGCTTTGCGTTGTTATACCGCCGTGGTATTTGTTAGCGCAAAGCCGAAAGAATTTGCAACGCAGTATCGATGCTATTTTGCTGGCTGAGGCAACACAGTCATCCGCGGGCGATGTCTGGCCCGAGCTCGAACCTTTAATTGCGAGGATGGGCGACAAGCAGGGGCCTGCTAACGAACTCGCAGAGCTGGACTTACCCAACCTAAACTCGGCGCCAACGGTACCCAGCTTTATTAAGGTGACGCCTGCGCCAGACGGCGACAGCAGCATGAGCGCCATGATGGATGAGGTTCGCAACCGCCGACACCGAACAACACTCCTCGAGGTAGAGGAGGTAGCGGATGAGGAGGTTGCGGCGTCAGAGGACACTGCGACACAAGAGACTCCAACTCAGAAAGAGCCCCTTGAGTCGGACAATTCACTCGAAGCAGAGATGGAGGCGATGCTTGGGTCCCTAGAAACACCCGAGGGTCATAAGAGCACCTCTGCAAAAGACAAGGTGAAAGAAACACCGAAACTAGAGCTCAGCGACCCAGACGAACCTCTGGAGTTAGCCCCCAAGAGCGTTGAGACCGATACGGTTGCCGAGGGTGAGTTTGATCTTTCCGCTTTCGCCTCAGACGAGGTGTTGGATTTTGTCAGCGCCAAACCAAAAGAAGTCGAGCCTGAAAGCCGCGAGACCGCGTCTACATCGGAGTCAATCAGCACCCAGCTCGAACCAGACGAGCCGAGCGCACTCATAGCCGATACCGAATCAGTGTCAGGCGATACTGATGACACCCCACGCAAAACTCTCACGGTGACCAGCACGCTTCAAAGCGACCGCGTTATTACCAGTGAAGCCCGTAAACTAACGCTTGACGAGCTACCCGAACAAATCTTTCGAGCCTACGACATTCGCGGCGTGGCGGACACCGAACTCACCGACGAGATCGTTACTGCGATTGGCGGCGCGATAGCCACCATGGCTGCCGACCAGGGCGAATATACCCTGATTATCGGATGCGACGGACGCCTATCTAGCCCCCGAATTAAAGCCGCACTGACTAAATCTTTGTTAGCCTCAGGTATCGACATTATCGATATTGGCGTAGTGCCCTCACCCGTAATGTACTTTGCTACTCATGAGCTAGAATGCCGATCGGGGCTAATGATTACGGGCAGTCACAACGATGCTGAAATTAACGGCATCAAAATTGTACTCGATCGCAAACCGCTTGCATCGGGGGCCATCAAGTCGCTCTATACCCTTGCCAAAGGCGGTGTATTTAGCAGCGGGCAGGGCGCCTTGAGCCGTGAAGACGTCATCCCGGCTTACCTGCGCAAAATCAGCGACGATATCCTGATACCAGCACCACTCAAGATTGTGATCGACGCCAGCAATGGCGTAGCAGGCCGAGTTGCTCCGCTGCTCTTCGAGCAGCTAGGGTGCGACGTGATCAGCATGAATTGCGACATTGACGGCAACTTCCCCAACCACTCGCCCGACACCAGCAACGAGGAAAACTTGGCACCCTTGGCGGCTCGAGTTGTGCGTGAACAAGCGGATCTTGGTGTCGCGTTTGATGGCGACGGCGACCGCATCGCGGCTGTCGACAGCGAAGGTAATATCATCCGAACCGATCGTTTGATGATGGTACTCGCACGAGATGTACTGTCCCGCAACCCAGGTAGTGACGTGGTGTACGACATTAAATGCAGCCACCAACTGGGGGACCTGATCTCACGTCTGGGGGGCAGACCCGTACTGTGGAAAACAGGTCACGCACTCATGAAACAGAAAATGCGCGAAACCGGGGCTATTTTAGGCGGCGAATTCTCAGGCCATATCTTTTTCTCAGAACGCTGGTACGGTTTTGATGACGGCGTCTACGCAGCGGCAAGACTTGCCGAAATTATCAGTGCCGACGAGATACCGCTCGTGGATCTACTGGCCGATCTGCCCAATGCCTTGAGCACTCCGGAATTACTTATTTCAGTGCCGGACAGCGAAAAATTCGAGTTGGTTGAAGCGCTACTCGCCCAAGCCGACTTTAAAGATGGTAAAATCACCACCATCGATGGGCTCCGAGTTGATTACACCCATGGTTGGGCGCTGGTTCGGGCCTCAAACACCAGCGCGGCGCTAACACTGCGCTTCGAGGCCGACTCTGAAGAGCAACTTAAGACCTTACAAAGCGCTGTTGGTCAAGCGCTGTTAAACCTCAACCCGAATTTACTGCTACCTTTTTAAGGACGGAAACACACGCATGTCTCTCAGTCGCGAAAATGCTCTTAATATCGCTCAGGTACTGACCGAATCGCTACCCTACATACAACGCTTCACGGGCAAGACCATTGTGGTCAAGTTCGGCGGCAATGCCATGACCGATGCCGAGCTACATGACAGCTTTGCGCGTGACATCGTGCTCATGAAACTGGTAGGGATGAACCCCGTCGTTGTTCACGGTGGCGGCCCGCAGATTGGATCGTTACTTGAACGACTGAACATTAAAACCGAGTTTGTTAACGGCATGCGCGTCACCGATGCCAAAACCATGGATGTGGTCGAGATGGTCCTGGGCGGCAGCGTCAACAAAGAAATCGTCGCATCAATTAATCGCAATGGTGGTAAGGCGATTGGCGTTACCGGCAAAGACGGTCAGTTTATTCGAGCCAAGAAAATGACCATCGATCGCTACTCACCCGAACTGGGCGCGCCAGAGATCATCGATATCGGCCACGTGGGCCAAGTCAAGTCTATCGACACCGAAGTACTTCAAGTCATTCTGGGCAGCAATTTCATACCGGTGATTGCGCCTATTGGCGTAGATGCTCAGGGCGCCACCTACAATATCAACGCGGACTTGGTGGCGGGAAAGATTGCCGAAGTCATGCAAGCAGAAAAGCTGATGCTGTTAACCAACGTCTCGGGCTTACTGGATCGCGAGGGCAACATCCTGACCGGCTTAAGCACGAGCCAAGTAGATGAACTCATTGCAGATGGCACGATTTATGGCGGCATGCTTCCTAAAATTCAATGCGCCTTAGATGCCGTCAAGGGTGGCGTCAATAGCGCCCACATTATTGATGGTCGCGTTCCACACGCCACCATGCTCGAAATTTTTACGGACCAAGGTATTGGCACGTTAATCACCAACCGGCCCAACCGGTAATAAGGCGGACCATGACTCGACAAAAAGGCCAACGTAAGCAAGAAATACTGGAAACACTGGCAACCATGCTAGAGCAAAGCCCGGGCGCTCGAATCACGACCGCGGCTTTGGCCGAGCAGGTCGGAGTCTCTGAAGCTGCGCTTTATCGACACTTCCCGAGCAAGACCAAAATGTTCGAGGGTCTTATTGAGTTTATTGAAGAGACGCTTTTCACACGCATAGCGATCATCATTAAAGAGCAGCAAAGCGCCCTAGTGCAGTGCGAACGCATCGTTGCCCTGTTGCTGGGCTTTGCCGAGAAAAACCCCGGCATTACCCGTCTCATGACGGGCGACGTACTGACGGGAGAGACCGAGCGTTTACGCAATCGAGTTGGGCAGTTGTTTGATCGACTCGAGACTCAGCTAAAACAAATATTAAGAGAAGCCGAATTACGGGAAGGCAAGCGCACACAAATCCCCGTGGCTTCGGCCGCCAACCTTATGATGGCCGCGGCGGAAGGGCGCCTGATTCAATTTGTGCGCAGCGAGTTCAAGCGCGTGCCCACAGCTGGCTGGCAGCAGCAGTGGCAAGTACTTACTCACGGTTTATTAGACTAAGCGCTTGGGTATTACAGTGCGTCGCGGCTACTCTTGTGTGGAGAGTGTGCGCCGCATTTCCACCTGATCCTCAAGGTGCTTAAACCGATCGATGTCCACTTGATATTCGGCGATGACCTTGTCGATCTCAATCTCGCGTTCAGCCAGAGCCTTTTGGGTTGATGCGAGTCTGCGCCTCGCAATCTCGATCGCCTCGCTGGTCGCTTCATCCACCTTGCCACCACTGCGCTCAATGTTAGCGGCCTGCGCCTGATAGTTTTCGATTTGCTGCACCGCTGAACGCACATTGCTTCTTAATATGCTCACCCGAATCCGAATGGACTGAAGCGCCCGCTCTCGAGCGGCCTCGATATCGGCAACCGAGCTATACCGCATTAACAGGGATTCATCTCGAGCTTTTTGCGCAGCGGCGGCGTCGCGCTTTGCCTGCGCCTCTCTCTCCTGAGCGCTTTGTAACGCCAACTCTTCTTCCGTCATTTGAGGCGGCACAACTCGAATAACAACACCGTCCTCGCTCAAGACCTCGTATCCTAAGGGCACAGCCTCGGGCGGCAAACGATCATTAATCACAGGGATACCCGAGGCATCCTTGTACTTATATAACTCTTTTGCCCCGACAGCATCTTTGGTACCCAGGCAAGCGACAATAAGCACAAGGTACGATAGCGGGAGTCGGCTCTTGATCATGTGCGTATCCTATTATTCTGTCGCACCGTATTTAGCACGATAGTGTTGCATAGCAAGCAATACACTGTCATCTGCACCCCGATCCTGCCCTAAATAATCAATCAAGTCAGCAAAGTTCACGATACTTGCTACCGCCAAATTGAACTTAGCCGAAATGGTTTGCACCGCGGAAGCCTCACCATCAAGTTTTTCTTGCCGATCCAATCCGATAACCACGCCCACCGCTTGCGCACCTGCAGTATCGATCATGTCGATAACTTCTGACACTGCCGTTCCCGCCGTAATGACATCATCGATGATCAAAATTCGCCCCTCGAGCGGCGCACCCACCATAACACCACCTTCGCCATGTGTTTTGGCTTCTTTACGGTTGTAGGCAAACGGGACATCCAAACCGTGCTGATCGGCTAATGCGACTGCGGTTACGGCCGCGAGCGGAATACCTTTATAGGCAGGGCCTAACAGTACATCGAACTCAATCCCAGAAGCCATAATGCAATCCGCATAACATCGACCTAACTCTGCCAAGGTTGCACCGCTATTGAACGCACCGGCATTAAAAAAGTAAGGCGAAACGCGCCCCGATTTTAGAGTAAATTCGCCAAACTTGAGCGCATCGTGCTTTTTAGCAAGCTCGATAAACCGGTTTTGATAGGCTCGCACTTCCGCTATTCCTCGCCTTATGACTCAACGCACCACTTTAGCCCTTAAATGCTTTATTTTGATGCAGTTCGCATCACGTTCATGGTTGTTGGCGTCAACTTAATTAAAATAAAACAACGAATGACACGCTTTAAACATACTCATACGTCCTAATGTTAGGTATCATACACATTCTAGTATTAGGGAGCTATGAATGCGGGTTATCAGTTTTAGCGCCGACGGATTGATCGAGGCCGAAAAACAAGGGTTTTACGAATGGGTTCGCGACCAAGACGCGGATTTCATTTGTATCCAAGATATCCGCTGCTCCGAGTACGACTTACGGAAAGATTCCTTCTTTCCGCGCGAATACAATGCCTACTTCTACGACAATCTCAACGACTCCAAAAAAGACGGTGTTGCGATTTATTGCAAAGAACTACCAAAAGCGATTATGACTGGATTGGGCTTCACGGACTTTGACATGGACGGCCACTATATCCAAGCCGACTTTGGCAACGTAAGTATAGGCTCTTTGATTGCCCCTTACGCAGCGCCCAACGACGCGGCCGCGCAAGCCCGCAAAAACGAGTTCTATCAGCTTCTTGTTGCTCACTTAGAAAAGGTCAGCCACAAACGGCGCGAGTTTATTATCTGCGGCAACTGGCGCATCGCACACAAAGCCAAAGATGTTGAATACACCGAGCGTCGCAGCAAGTTGCCTGGGTTCTTAGCCGAAGAGCGCCAAAGCCTCGATGAAATCATGGAGCTGGGCTACGTTGACGCCTTTAGAGAAGTGAACTCCGACAGCGATGAGTACAGTTTTTGGCCAGGAGGGCAAGTGGGTGTTGACGGCATGCGCACGGACTTCCAGCTGGTGTCCAAAGGACTAAAGTACAACATCGACTACGGCGTCATTTACAAGGCGAAAAGCTTTTCAACGCACGCCCCCGTGATCATGGATTACGACCTAGAGGTCTAAGGCCTCTAGGTCCAACCCCACACTAGCCCTGGGCCAAGGCCTTACGCTGTGCTTCAAATAAGTCTCGAATACCGGCTTCGGCTAAATCCAACATTTGATTCAAGGTAGCTCGATCGAAGGTTGCGCCCTCAGCCGTGCCTTGCACCTCGATGAGCCCACCGTCCTCACCCATGACCACATTCATATCGGTGTCAGCCGAGGAGTCTTCCGGATAGTCCAAATCAAGCACAGGGACGCCCTGATAAACACCCACTGACACCGAAGCCACGAGCTGGTTTAAAGGATCCGTTTTTAACGCCTTATCCCGTTGCAGGCCGTTTAAGGCATCAACGAGTGCCACGCAAGCGCCGGTGATCGACGCCGTACGCGTACCGCCATCGGCTTGTATCACATCGCAGTCGACGGTGATGGTGTATTCACCTAGACGCTTAAGATCCACAACCGCACGTAAAGAGCGTCCAATCAAACGCTGAATCTCTAGAGTACGACCGCCCTGTTTGCCGCGCGCTGCTTCGCGATCCATTCTCGATCCCGTCGACCGGGGTAGCATGCCATATTCTGCGGTAATCCAACCCTGACCAGAGCCGCGCAGAAATCGAGGGACACCTTCGGAGACCGAGGCATTGCAAAGGACTTTTGTACGGCCGAACTCGACGAGTACCGAGCCCTCGGCATGACAGGTGTAATTGCGTGAAATAGTGATTTCACGAAGCTCGTGTGGCTGGCGCCCGCTGGGTCGCTGCATAAGTTGACTCCCAAAGGGCTCTAGTATAGCAAAGCCTGAGCCCGCAACCGAGCGAATCGCACATCCGACTAGGTGGTGCTACAATCGCGAGCAAAAGGAGACGCTATGATTCACAGCATGACAGGCTTTGGCCGAGCCGAAGCAGACCAACAGGGCAGCAGCATTCAAGTTGAGATTCGCAGCGTCAATCAACGCCACCTCGACCTTTATTTACGGCTCCCAGAGTCACTAAACAGCCTAGAGGCAAAAATCCGCGAGCAGGTAAAGCAAACGCTTGCGCGCGGCAAAGTCGATATCGGTATTCGCTTGGGCACCGCCACCAACAGCGAGTCAGCTCTGACCATCAACCAACGCAAGCTCGACAGCGTGTTAGCGCTTTTGCAAGCGGTTGCTCAACAGGCAGGCGATACCCTAGCTAAAGCCAACGCGCTTGAAGTTCTGCAGTGGGACGGCGTACTAGAAAAGCAAAGTATCGGTATTGAACAAATCGAACCTGCCGTGTTGGGCTGTTTGGCAGAGGCCTTGGGGCAACTCATCGAGTCACGACAGCGCGAGGGCGAGAGTCTAGCCACAACACTGCAAGACCGGGTAAACGATATTCGCGCACAGATCGAGCGTATTAACAGCACATACCCCGCAGCGCGTGAAAGCTACCATACTCGGCTGAGGCAAAAACTTGAAGACACGGCAATATCTGTAGACGAACAGCGCCTAGCGCAAGAACTGGTAATCTTCGCCCAGAAATCCGACCTTGAGGAAGAGCTCGACCGCCTTGGCGTTCACCTTGACGAAATGCTGCGAATTCTAAGCCAGGGTGGTCCCTGCGGGCGCAAGCTCGACTTCCTGATGCAAGAACTTAACCGAGAGGCAAACACCATCGCATCAAAGTCGATCCACACGGACATCACCCAGGCCGCCGTCGAGATTAAGGTGCTGATCGAACAGATGCGCGAGCAGATCCAGAATATAGAGTAAAATACAGGTTTGTCTCAATTCATCCTGAAAGCCCAGTATTTACTGGGTTTTTTATTGAGCTATGTCCTGTAAAGTCCAGCTGTGTATTTCTAAATCCAATTTTTAATGGTGGGTATATTGGTGGGTATTTCGATGTTTACTGGAATCTAAGTGGTGGGTATTATCAGAATTCTCTAGGCAAAAACCACCGGTGCATCAATGAGTAAATCAGAAAATCTCACTGCTAAAGAGATTCAATCCAAGGTTAGCAAAGGTCTAGTTGGTCGTTACGCTGATGGTGGTGGTCTCTACTTAGTCGTTCCAAAATCAGGCACCGCATTTTGGATGTTGCGTTATTCAGCGAACAAGAGGCGTAAAGAGATGACACTCGGTAAGTGCACCGACCTATCGCTCAAGGATGCGCGGTTTGAGGCTGCATCTAAGATGAAGCAACTCCGAGAAGGCGTCGATCCTCTGCTAGCAAAGCGTCGTGAAGAGCAGGAGAGTATACAGACTGTGGATGACTTGTTTGCCGACTGGTATCCAACGCTCGTATCTAGATTGAAACACCCAGAGATTCCAAAACGTGTCTACGAGAAAGAGATTGGTCCTCAGATTGGTGAGTACAAACTAGTTCAGGTTACCGCGCGTGATATCCGTAGCCTCATCGAGTTAATTAAGAAGTCAGGAAGAATGGCAATTGCGAATGACGCTTTGGGTTACTGTAAACAGCTATTCAATCACGGGGTAAAGCTCGACTTGATTGGGCTTAATCCGGCCTCACCGTTCACTTTCAAAGACGCCGGTGGGTTAGAGAAAAGTAGAGAGCGCGCGCTTACAGAGTCTGAACTCAGACACTTCCTTGACGTTGCTAGACAGAACAGCAAAAGCTTCAGCCGGGACAATTACCTTGCCTGTCTCCTGTTGGTAACTTTAGGAGTCCGGAAATCAGAACTTTGTGAAGCGAGATGGGAGGAGTTTTCCCTTCGTGACGGTATTTGGAAGCTTCCGGCAACACGAAGCAAAACAGGAGTCGGTCTAGATATACCGTTATCTCCAATTGTTGTTGCCTGGCTGCAAGAGTTGGAAGTTAGAGCGATTGGCTCAGAGTATGTCCTCCCCAGTCGCAGAACAGCTAGCAAGCCTCACATGGGAGCGGATACATTGAACCGGGCAATTTCGAAGCTCTTCGGTCGGGAGGCTGGCAAGAAGAAGCAGCCACCGAACTTGATGGGTGATATGGAGCACTTCACAGTCCACGATTTACGACGTACCTGTCGAACCTTATTAGCGCAGCAAGGAACGCCGGGTTATGTGGCGGAGCGTTGTTTGAACCATAAACTGAAAGGCGTAGAAGGAATCTACAATAAGCACGATTACTTCGAAGAACGGAGGGAGGCGCTAGGCTTGTTGGCTGAAAAGGTAACTAGGTTACAGACGGTTCAACAAAACTAGGTGCGCAGAACATAAGCAAGTCTAAAACCTGCTTCCTCACCAAGCCGACCGTCTAAAGTGACGGTTGGCCACATGAGATGACATTGTAGGCTCGGTAATGTAAATTTTTGTCATGTTGCCAACGAAAAGGATTTCCTGTGAAATTACATTTGGACTTATCGAGTCTCAGCAGTGAAGAAGAAGCAATAGCCGCAAACGATCCAGCCTTCTCCGCAAGTGTTGAAGTGCCATCTTTGAATGAGCTGGAGGAGGAGTACCGGGATGATTACTCCGAGGAAAGCTTCTGGGATAAATGCAAGAACTACGCTAGCAGCATCGGTCGCGAAGGCCTGGAATCAGCGCTTTTACTTTACTACGCGGCTCAAAGCGATAAGCTCGACACAAAAGATAAGGTGATTATTTATGGGACTCTCGGTTACCTCATTTGAAGTAGTTCAGACCAAATCTGACACCTCTTATTGAAAAAGAGAGGGTTACCGGTTTTGATTGAAGGTGACTAAACCTGAAATCAACCGAAACCAAAGGTAACCCTCATGCTTCATACTAATGACAAGATTGTTAAACACAAGGTGGGTCTGCTGAATTTAGCGGACGAGTTGGGCAACATCTCCAAAGCCTGCAAGATGATGGGCGTGTCTCGAGACACGTTTTATCGCTACAAAGAAGCCGTCAGTGACGGAGGTGTCGATGCCCTTCTTGACCAGAATCGAAGAGTCCCCAACTTCAAGAATCGTGTCGATTCATCCATCGAATTAGCAGTGACAAGCTACGCTATTGAGCAGCCAGCCCACGGCCAAGTTCGAGTCTCGAATGAACTGCGCAAGCGAGGTGTGTTTGTATCCCCAAGCGGCGTACGTTCAATTTGGATGCGTCATGATCTTGCAAACTTCAAACAGCGACTAAAGGCTCTGGAAGCCAAAGTCGCGGAAGAAGGTTTGATCCTGACTGAATCACAGGTTCAGGCACTGGAGCGCAAGAAGATCGATGATGAGGTATGCGGCGAGATAGAAACCGCTCATCCTGGCTATCTCGGCTCGCAGGACACATTCTACGTCGGCACATTCAAAGGCGTTGGTCGCGTGTATCAGCAAACGTATGTCGATACATTTGCCAAGACAGCTCACTGCAAACTCTATACGACCAAGACGCCAATCACCGCAGCGGACTTGCTCAACGACCGCGTACTGCCGTTCTACGCTGAACGCGATCTGCCCGTGTTACGCATACTTACCGATCGAGGAACCGAGTATTGCGGGAAAGCAGACAGCCACGATTATCAGTTGTATCTCGCAATTAACGACATTGAGCACACGAGAACCAAAGCTCGTCATCCACAAACAAACGGCATTTGTGAGCGCTTCCACAAAACGATACTGCAGGAGTTCTATCAGCCAGCGCTGCGCCGAAAAATCTACGGCTCGTTAGACGAGCTACAATTGGATCTGGACACTTGGATTGATTATTACAACAATGAGCGTACCCATCAGGGTAAGCAGTGCTGTGGAAGAACACCCATCGAGACTTTAATCGATGGCAAACGTATCTGGCAGGAAAAGTTCGTGAACTGAATTTGACCTGACAGACACCTTCGTCAAAATCGGTAACTGTCAGATCAAGTCTGGATTACTACACCTCATTAGCTTTATTGATGCTATTCCTGACCTTACTCCTGTCTTCGGTTATACCGACGATATTGCCCTTATCGCTTTAGCTGCAAAAAGCCTGTATGACGTTATCGATGAAGACGTGAAAGCTCAAGCCAGAGAAACTACCGCTTCGCTTCTAGATTGAACACGAAAGTTCTTTTCGGCAAATAAATTAAACACCTACAGCTTTGAGGCGAGCGTAATATGGTCACTTTCTCTGTGTTTTTGATTGTCATAGGAATAGCTACGTATGTTGCACTAAAGGCTTTTCGTAGAGCTGGAAAATGGGGTTTAAGAACGACTCGTGCAGCTTCAGATCAGGTCTATAAAGCCGCCAGCAATATCCGCTTTGAAGTTCCGGAGGTGCCTCATAAGAAGACCATTTGGAGACTTACGAAGGTTTCAGTTTTGATCTGGGTATTGTTCTTTATGTTCTTGCCAGTAATCTTAACTATCGCGATGATATCCTAGGACTTACTGTCATCGCCGCGGTGTTTTGAGAATTCACTTTAAGTGTCTCATGGTGCAGTCAATGTGCAACCCTGCATAGGGGTTGGGTGCGCAATTCTGCATACCCTGATTTACCTACACGACCATACACCCAGTTCTCAAGTTCCCATCCAAGAACCTTTACATACAAGCCTCTACACAGAACATGTTTTGACGTACATGAAAGTACAGATAACTAGCAGCTACTCTTTGTCGAATACAAAGTCAGACATGTCCCTCTTGATCACCATGGAAACTAGCTTGTATCCATCCTTAGGCAGCGCAGTAAATACCAAAGAACTTGATTGATGTACCCAGAACTCGAGCCCTGGTGAGGGTACAGGTATTACTAGCTGATCTATCTCTGCACTTTGTAAAATACGTATAGCGTCATTCGTGGCGGTTGTTTCATCACCGTCAGCCTGCTCTTTAATGAAGTACCTGACGACGTGCTTCGATATTGATACTGGACCTAGGTTCGGTGTTTGAATAAGTGGTTGCATACAGTGTCCTAGATCCTCTGATTACTGGCTTGGATACAACCACATTCTAGAACCATTAACGGACGGATAACCAAATACCTAGTGATACCTGATCCGTCCGCTTTAAATTAGGGCTGGACGGCTATTCACGACCCATTTGAGACACTCACGTTAAATTAATAACCCGCGTTTCAAGGATCATTTCAACATCATCGCGACATGTTTTCAGAGAATAAAATTCTTATATAGGCAAACACAAAAATCAAAAAGCCTATACTCCAAAGAAGAGCTGATGACGCTATAACAATTGAATATTCTATGCCGAGTAATGATCCTGTAACACGGTCAACCGCAGCTAAACTCAGGGCTAATAAGGAACAAGTAACCCAAGCATTAGCCTTAATTAGTCGTCCCGTATGGCCTAATGAAACTCTCGATATCATCGATAAGATCATAAGCCCCATTCCGCCAACCGTGATCGAATGAAAACCAATTGAAATACTCGGTATTAAATGCATTTTCGCAAAGGCGAGTAGAATAAAACCTAGACTCATAGCTAAGTAACTAAGATGTAAGGACCATACTAGTGGAACCTGAAAGGTCACCCATAGTCTCCATCGCAAAGCCCTATATAGATTTGAAATCCCCGCCACGAATAGAACGGCAATGCTAAGAGTGTTCGGTACAAAGTTTTGAGTCAAAGTTGTAATAAACACAATCACAATGCTTAGAATCGAAAGTTGCTCTAACCACCCAATAGAGTTAACCCGAGGTGTCTTTGTTCCGTTGGCTGTGAACATAGGAAAGACTCGTCCTCCCATTATGCTCATTACTAGCGCAGCTAGGATGACCATGGCGTGTGAAATGGTGGTGATGTCGATGATAGAGTCATTCGACAATGACAAATGGAAAATCGCATTTAGCATTGCCATCACAAGGAGAAGAGGTACAAAAAAGAGATTTCTCCACATCTTAGCCTGCAGTATCGGGCGTGCTAAAAAAAACGCACAGGCTGGCAAGAAGAGAAGATCTATGACGATTATGTAATCACGAAAGAAGGCGGGTTGAAAGGCAAGTGTTATTCGACCTAGAAGCCATATCAGTACAAGAGCAGCTAACCACCATCCTTCAATGCATTTACGTTTTGTCCAGGTTTGAACGGCAGTTAGAAGAAACCCAACCATAATAGCTGGAAAAAAACCGAATAGCATTTCATGTAGGTGCCACGCATAGGCACCGCCATAGAAATCAAACTTAATCAAACCGAGAAAACTAAGAGCCCAAGCGGGTATGCTTAATGCACCAAACGCAGCACCAAGCAAGAAGAATGGCCTGAATGCTGCGTTTAGAAAAGCAGGGTGATGCCTCTTCGTATTGTTTTCTTCAGTAACGGATCCATCAATTTGTAATAGAGCCACAAATAGTCTCTTAGTTTGTCGCTGACTTAGATTTCAGGTCATTAACAATTGCATATAGTGAAGGAACAACAATCATGACCAATACTGTCGATGCTAGCAAACCAAACACAACAGAAATCACCAGTGGTTTAAGGGTTTGTGCTTGAGTCGATGTTTCCGTGAGTAATGGCGCCATTCCCATTATGGTCGTTGAAACTGAAACAAAAATAGGACGAAATCTTGAGCGAACGGCTTCGCTAGCAGCATCTATTACCGACTTGGTATCAGAAACTCTCTCTTTGATGACGCCTATTAACAGTATTGCATTGTTTACAACGATACCTGATAGCGATGCTGCCCCAACAAGTGATGGCATAGATATATTGTACCCCATCAAATAGTGACCCCATACAACGCCAAGAAATGCCATTGGGATAGTTAGGAGCACTATCAAGGGTTCAACATAGCTCCTAAATTGGAATGAAAGAATTAGATATACCCCTACTATTCCAATCAAGAACCCACGAAGAATAGAGGCAACAGTTTCAGCCGAATTCGCTGCTTGTCCAGCAACCTCAAAAGCAATACCTGAGTAATTTGCTTGGATATTTGGAAGCAAGGTTTTCTTGATGTCTGCAGTAATAGCATCAGCATTGGCTATTCGGCCATCCACATCCGCTTGAATTGTTACAGATCTTGCTCCATTTCGTTGTGTAACTGAACTCCACTCTCTAGTTTCATAAAGCTTTACAACATTAGGTAAGAGAACAGTTGATCCATCATTCAGCTGAAGCTCAAACGCGAACAGATCGTTGATGTCTTGCGTGCTGTCATCCGCAAACTTAACTTCAATCGCGTATTGAAGTTCACCAACGCGAATATCATCAAGGGTTTCGCCAAGAAATGCTCCGCGCAACTGATTAGCAATAGCTAATGGCGTTAAGCCTAAAGCTTGTCCGTCAGAAGTTATCTGCATACCAAGTTGAGGCTTGCCAACATTTAAATCATGTTTGGCGTTTAATACACCTTGGTACTTTTCTACTTCACTTAATAGATCTTGCGAAGCCCTAAAAAGCAAATCTAAATCCTCATGGAATAGTCTTAGCTCAACAGCTATACCCTGTGGACCGATACCTGGCTCTGTAAGAATTAAAGATGTGATTCCTGGTAATACACCAATTTCACGCTTCCATATTTCTATGAGTTCATCGAGCGTTGTATTTCGGATCTCTGCAGATAAGAGGTCAGCTGAAACCGTTGCCACATGACTTCCGCTCTCTCCGACAGATAAATTTCTTCCGAATCGAGTTATCACACGTTTAACAAGGTCCTGTTGTTGCGGTTGTTTAGACTTCAGCTCGATATTCACACGTGCAAGGGCGTCTTCCACCTGGCGGACAGCTTCTTCAGTTCTAGCGAGCGATACACCCATGGGTAGCAAAATTCGTGCTTCAATTACATCGCCATCAATTTCAGGCATTGCTTCACGCTTTACTACGCCAGAACCTAAGGCTCCAATAGTAATGATCAATAATCCAACAGCGACTCCAACAACTAGCCAGCGATGATTAATAGCCCAGTCTGCTAGCCTGCCAATGCCCCGCTCTTTAAATGAATTAAAGATCTCTTCGAAGCGGACTTTGAATTTGTTGGGCGAATAATTCGATTTAGTTAGGCTTTGTTTAAGGTGATGAGGAAGTATGAAAAAAGCCTCAACTAGGCTTGCTGTTAACGCAGCTAAAAGAACGACTGGAAGTACCTCAAGCACAGCGCCAAGCTCACCCGCTAAAAAGGATAACGGCAAAAATACTGATACAGTTGTAAGGAATGAAGAGACTACACCTGGAGCAACCGCTACAACGCCCTGAACTACAGAAGGCAAAGTAACGTTGCCGTGTGAGTGCACTGCTATGGAGTCGGATAACACAATGGAATCGTCCATGACAATCCCTATGGCCATAAGTAACGCAACTACGGTGATCATATTTAAACTTTCACCTGTCAATGACATCCAAGCAAAGGCGCCTAGAAATGCTACAGGCAATCCCATTGCTGCCCATGCAGCATAAGCAGGTCTGAAGAATAGGCTCATTACAAGTATAACTAGTACAAGACCAACGACACCGTTTTGAACAAGCATTGTTAATCGATCACGTATTATTGAAGTTACATCTTGAACGACTTCAAGGTTAATCGAACCAATTCCTCTGCTTTGCTCGGCTTTCACCGTATTTGTTAAGTCGTCGAGAGATCTTAAAGCATCAGCATCTAGGGGTTTGTGCACTTCAAGTAGAATGACGGGAACACCATCTAAAAAAGCTGCATTACTCGATGGCTCATATTTTTCATCTACCCTAGCGATATCACTCAGCTTGATCACGGCACCATTGGTTAACGTGACAATAGGCAAATTTAATAGTGCATTCTTTGATAGCGCTTCGGTGTCAAATCTGATGTTGTACTCACCGCTTTCTCCTTCAAGCGTACCAGCTGGAAGATTGATGCTTTGTTGCTTAAGTGCATTAGCAATAGAGGAAGTTGTTAAACCGTACTCTTTTAAAACACGAGGGTCAGCCTGTATTGACCAGGTTCTTTCCCCAACACCAGAACGAATAACTTTCGCTACAGTATCGAGTGAAGCTAATTGGTCTTGTAGATACTTTGAGTAGTGATCAAGTTGTTCCAGTGGTAGCTCACCAGATACCGCGACAGAGGCCACTAAATCTGTGCGATGAAGTTCACGAATAACAGGAGCTTCAGCCAATGTTGGAAATGAATCTATTGCCGAGATTTCAGTTTTTAGATTGCTAACAAACCTAACAGCATCTCCACTTGGCTGCATTGTAGCTACAGCGTGAGCCAGATTGTTTTGTGCAGTACAGACAAATTCACTCAGTGATTCAACCGATTGAACGGCATCCCATAGGGGCTCACATATTTTCTTTTCAACATCTGAAGGTGTTGCGCCACGATAAACGACAGATACCTCTGCCTCGACAGGGCGAAAGTCTGGAAATGTCTCTCGTAAAAGTGTCGGTGCTGAAAACGATCCAACGGCTATAAACACTAAAAGAAGTAAATTGGCTGCAGTGGGATGAGATGTAAACCATCGAATCATTTCGCTACCTCAATCCCAGTAAACTTTTGTCCTGGTATTGCAGTTATCAGAGAGTCGAGTATCAATTTGTCACCCGCGTTGAGCCCGCTCATAATTTTCACTTGGTTCTCTTGCATGAGACCAAGCTGGACTTCTCGAAACTCAATTTCATTCTCTTCATTTAGCAATAGAACTTGATCTTGGTGGATCGCAGATAATGGAATCGTAATTACACTTGAGGGCTGAATCGTTCTAAATACCAACTCAATGGGTTGATTTGGTAACAGCGGGAAGTTCTGAGCTGCTGAATGGCTCGAATATGGATCATCTACCCTTACTACGATTTGAAGTGTTCTTGCTCGGTTATCTAACTCAGAGCGAACAGATATCACCTCTCCCTTCCAAGATTCGCTTACGCTCCCAACTGTTCGCACTTCAGCAGAAACCAGTTTGTTTAATGTACCTGTTACAAATTCATTATCCAGCGTGGAAGGTGGCGTATTTAGACCGATTAAATTTCTAAACTTATCGATGTTTACTTGTGCAGTAACATCCGCTGATTTAATGCCTATCCCTTCAATTAAAGGCTGTCCAACGTTAACAGCCTGATAGTCTTCAACAAGCAGCTTAGATATCCTAAGTGGGTAAGGTGCGATAATATCTGTTCTAGCTAAATCCCTATGTGCACGCTCTAATGAGATACTTAACGCCTGCTTTTGAGCTAGCAGCTTCTGCTTTTTAGGTTCTACAAGCAACAAGCCATTATTAATGTCTGTAACGATCTTCTCCGAAGTCAGAGTGGCCCTTTGGATATCATCTAATTGCTTACGTGTTGCGGATCCGCTGGCATATAGCTTTTGGATTCGATCTAGATCCGCTTTTGCATAGGTAAGCTGTCGCTGCTCTAAATCTAAGATCCGCTGAGTGTTTTCTGCCTCGGCGCTCAGAAGTGAAAGCTCATACTCAATGCCAGACAACTCTGCACTAATTTGAGAAATAGCAAGCTCATAGTCCAAAGGATCTATCTTGAGAATGACATCACCAGCGTCAACCCAAAGCCCTTCAACGATTGAGTCATTTGATCGGTAAATTTCCCCTTTAACCTGTGCAACAGCCGACCATTTGTCGCCTGCCTCAATTGTTCCCGAAATCGACAGCTCTGAGAATGCTTCCTCGGGCTGAACAACTAGGTATTTAACCGCTTTGAGTTCTTTTAACGATGCGCTCTTTTCTGGTGGTTTGACACCGTTGAGTAGTAATGCAGTTCCAGCAATACCAACAACAATAGGAATTCCAAACTTTAAGTAACGAGTCCACTGCATCTTGTTACTTCCTTGCAAGAAACATTCGATTCAATAAACCATCTTTCATTATGAAATGATGGTAAAGAGCAGCTAAAACATGCCCAAGAACTGTTATTAAAAGTAATACCTTAAAAAGGTTGTGTGCATTGGCCGCAGCGTCAATATTGAAGAACCATGCCATTCCACCGCTAAGTACCATCATCAGTAAAATTGCATAGAGAAGCTTATGCGCTATGTTTGATAATCTGTTGCCGAGTAAGTCTTTTGTTTCATGGGTGCTTATTGACCTCAAACGCAATCGTATGAGTACAATTAATGCTATAAAGATACCGCCAGCTACGTGTGATAGCACCAGCGGATCAAATGAAACAGACTTGCCTGATTGGATGAGTTCCCAAGCGTTTACAATAGAGTCATGAAGCACGTATTGAGCTATAACAAGGGCTACTGTAATCCAATGGAGTACGATTTGAGTTTTGCTATACCAGCGTAATTGATCGGACATGGTTTTGGGTCCTTAAACTATTAATTAGATAGTTCTAATGTTATGTTAGTATTTAATTACTTACAAGAGAAAACGTTTTGCTAAAAAGAATATCCGCATCAAAGCGCAAGGATGAACTTATCAATGCACTTCTAGAGTTGGCTTATGAAATAGGACCAGACCGCCTTACTACCAGTGATATCGCAGCGCGAATTGGAGTCACTCAGGGAACGGTTTTCCGCCATTTCAAAAATAAAGATGAGTTGTGGGTAGCAGCAATACGCAAAGTCACTGATGGACTGAAGAGCGAATGGGCTGAAAATTTACTCCTATCCAAGGAGGTGGATGCCAAACAGCGAGTTGCTCGATTAGTCCATTGCCAGCTTGAACTTATTCAAAATACACCAGCTTTGCCCTTGATTCTCTTTTCACGTGAGTTAAACACGGAGAATGAAGAGCTGCGAACGATTATCAGAGAAACACTGTTTGTGTTTGATAGCCATCTCTCCTCTCTGATTGAAGAGGCGCTCATTGGTCGTGACCAATCGGGAATTACAGTGCCTGATGTAGCCAAATATTTAACATCATTAATACAGGGGCAGGCTGTACGATGGGGATTGAGTGATAAGAGCTTCGATTTAGTAGCTAGTGGCAATCATTTATCCCTCAAATTGATTGATGTCTTAATTAGTTAGCCCATCAAATGTGAGCGGCGGATATGTGCCGTTTTGCGAAGCTCAGCCGAACGGTCTAAGACGACCCTTTTGAGACACTCGTGATCTATAAGTAATTCGAGATTTCTATCAGATTTTGATCAGGATCGCGAATATAGACGGATAAAATTGTACCTACGGCACCTGTTCGTTTTACTGGACCTTCACAGATATCAATTTTCAAGTTGGTTAGATGCTCAATGACTTTTTGAATCTCGGTTTTTGTAATAAAACAGAGGTCAGCAGAGCCTGGGGTGGGTAATGCTGCTTTAGGTTCGAATTCCTGTTTGTGTAGGTGTAGGTTGATTTTCTGACTTCCAAAAGTAAGTGCTTTTCTACCTTCACCGAATTCGACCACATCCATACCTAAAACCGACCTATAGAAATGACCTTTCCCCAGAGTTAGCACCACAGCTCTGATGAGATTGTCCAAAAGTTACGCCGCCTGTTTTGCGAATGCAACAGGTGGCAAATAATCCAGAGAACTGTGTGGTCGAACGTGGTTGTAGTGGTGCCGCCACTGATCGATCTCCACTCTAGCTTCCTCCATTGACCGGAACCAGTGGCGGTTTAAACACTCGTTCCTAAACTTTCCATTCAAGCTTTCCACGAAAGCATTCTGCGTTGGTTTTCCCGGCTGTATGAAGCCAAGCTTTACTCCGGCCTCTTGGCTCCAGAAAAACATGGCCTTACTGGTAAATTCCGTGCCGTTGTCGCAAACAATCGTTTTTGGTTGTTCCCGGCTTTCAATTAACTGACCAAGGAAGCGAGCGACTTGCCGACCACTAATCGACACAGAAACCAGTTGCCCAACCATCTCTCGCGAATAATCATCGACGATATTCAGTACACGAAAGCGCCGCCCGTTACTCAGCTGATCCGACACAAAATCCATCGACCAGCGTTGATTAACACCCAGAGGCACTTCCATTGGCTGGCGAGGCCGCTGGAGCTTCTTCCTCTTCTTAGTGCGCACCTGCAGGCCTTCCTCTGTGTAAATCCGGTAAGTACGTTTCCTGTTAACAACCAACCCCTCTGCCTTGAGCAACCCGTGCAGCAATAAATATCCATAGGCGGATTGATCAACGGCCAATTCCTTTAACCTCGCTCTCAGGGCTCCGTCGTTACTTGGTCTGGCCTGATAACGGTAGGCCGTTCGGCTAATGCCCGCCAACCGGCAGGCCGCTCGTTCACTGATGCGGTGTTCTGCGATCATGTGTTTGGCTGCCTGCTTGCGACTAGCAGGCTTCACCACTTTTTTGATAGCACATCCTTCATTGCTTCAACTTCAAGGAGCTTGTCGGCTAATAGTCTCTTGAGCTTATTGTTCTCGCTCTCAAGCTCCCGTAACCGCTTGGCTTCGCTGACTTCCATACCGGCGAACTTGCTACGCCAGTTATAGAAGGTGCCATTTGATATACCCAGGTTGCGACAGATGTCTTCAACCTTGGCCCCCGCCTCATGCTCTTTGATGGCTTTGATGATTTGTTCGTCGCTGTATCGCTTCTTCATACTGAGATCTCCATCCCGTTAGGTTAACTGGAAATCTCATCGAGGTCATGGTTCTAAAATCGGGAGAAAGGTCACTCAATAAGAACCATATTACACTTTTATGCGCGTAAAAGTGTGCAATACAAGTTGAGTACTCGTCTATGCGTTTTACCAAACGGGAAAATCCAGCGGTTCGAGGTCTATACAAAATGACTTCATAGGTGACAATTTGTAGACCTGAAAGCGGCATTCAAGCTTTCAACCAATCAAAACTGAACGATATTTTTTGCTAACAACATTTGACCTGTCTATAACTTCATAGTTTATCGTCATTCGTGTTCTGGTCTGTTTGAGCCAGCCGCGCCATTATTAAAAAGAACGGAAAGGTCGTTTTATCTGTGTATCGCATTTCTGAGTTAGCTGAAAAAGTCGGGCTGTCACGGTCAACCTTGCTCTACTACGAGAAGCTAGGTTTGTTGCAGGGTGTTCGCGAAACCAACGGCTATCGACTGTATTCAGATAAAGATGTTCAGCAGTTGCGATTGTTGCAACAACTGCAAGTGGGCGGTTTAACACTTAAGGAATGTAAATCCTTTTTGGACAGCAAGGTGCAGCGCTCTGTACTTGAAAAGCGCTTGCAGCAGCTGGACGAAGACATCGCTCAAAAGCAACAAGCTCGCGCGTTACTTGCCGCCATGGTTGGTGAAGGTTCGCTGCGTCTTTGGCACCAACAGACCGATAAATTAGCACCAGATGCCCATCTGGAGTGGTTAAAGCAGCAAGGCTTTAATGAACAACAAGCCCTGCATTTGAAATGGTTATCAAAAGATATGAACGCACACGAGCAATACATGGCTGACTTTATGACGGTATTCCAACGCTTAGAACGCTGGGGGCCGAGTTCTGATGCTGATACACTAAAAGCATTGTCCAGACTGCCAACAATACCCACCAAGATCATTGATATTGGCTGCGGCAAAGGCTTTTCAACCCAGTTATTGGCAAAGCACACCCAAGCCGAGATTGTTGCAGTGGATAACGAGCAAAGTGCGCTGGATGAACTTGATGAACGCCTCACTGAGCAGGGGTTAGATACCCGCGTTACTCTAAGCTGCGCCAGTATGACGGATCTGCCTTTTGCACCTGAAAGCTTTGATTGCATCTGGTCTGAAGCAGCGGCTTACATAATGGGTGTCGAGCAAGCGTTAACCCAGTGGAGTAAACTACTGACTAATCGCGGCTATATGGTCGCCAGTGATTTGATCTGGTTAACCGATAACCCAAGCCAAGAGGCGGTTGCATTCTGGGAAGGTGAATACCCAGATATGCAAACCATCGAAAAACGCTTAAGCCAAATGCGCCAAGCAGGCTTTGAAGTGATTGATCATTTCACCTTAAGGGAACAAGCATGGCACGATTACTATCAACCACTCAAAGCGCGAGTGGCAGAAGTAAAAGCAAGCATGCCAAATTCAAACGCCATCGCAGATATCGAGCGAGAAATTGCGATTTATGAACGTTACCTAGGCGAGTTTGGGTACCACATGTTTGTGCTACGCAAAGGGGCGTAAAACAGGAGCGTAAAAACGCCCCTGCCACAAACACCGTTTAACTGAGCATTAGGATGAGCCTTAGCGATAATAAAGCGCTGCATTTTCCTGTTTGCGCTGATCCAATGTCTTAGCAATCGCAGACACTGTTGTTTTACTGATCCCTTGCTGCTGTGCCAGATACGTAAATTGACTGATGGCTTCTGCGACTTCTTCAATGACTTGCCTTGCATCATTCCAATTCGCAAAGCCAGCACTGGTAGCAAGTTTTTGCATCACCTTAAGCGGTGGCGCTTTGCCATAACCTCCGAACGCAGTGGCGTGTTCGTTGAATGGATGTGGGCTGTAGGTAACATCGTAAAAGGGGGCTGGATCCCATTGACCGTCATCCGCTTGCAAAAACGCCCAGTTTTTACTGTGGTCGTCTTGATTAGACGACAGCAGGTTAAAAATGGCACGGCGAAATTGCAGCTGCCCAGCGGCTGGCGATTTACACAACTGACGGCTGGCTTTAACTAAATCAATGTAATCTAAACTTGGCGTTCGAAAGTCTGCATCCAGCAGCCCGCAAGCGCTGTGCATATGCAATCGACCTGCACTGCGCTTGCTGCCTAATTCAGCCTGTTCAGTGACATAATCAAAACGCTTAAGCGCTAACCAGGCAGACGCACCGCTTGTAGGTGGTGCTTCAATGAGTTTCCATAGCGGTGGTTGACACTTAGCTTGTTCAGCCATTTGTAAATAAACCGCCTCGCACAAACCTTCTTCATGGCCGAGTGCGAGATTTTTAGAGGTAAACTTAACCAGCCAAGCCTCATCTCCAGGCTGAGCGAAGGTTCGACAATACTGAGTTTCTTCAGTAGGCATATAAATCTGTGCCTTAGGTCTTGCCCCACCCGAACTACCTCCGGCGACTAATGCGGCCAACACCTGTTGCGTATGCCCATCTAACTCATCGTGATTATCATCCATATAATCTGACATCGAAGAATCGAACAGCGTTTGTGCTTCTAAGCCTAACGTCGCTAAATCAATATCCGCGTGCGTGGTGGCTGAAAACTCAGACGCCGGAGAAAAAGACAATGCTCCCATGCCTTTATCACCGACAAAGGCCAGTCTATCCATCGCCGTTAATTGATTAGGCAGTATGCCCTTTTGCCGGAAAATACGATCTTGTAACAGCATGCCCCAGCCATCGGGCAAAGAATCTCCAAATACGCCATGTACACCTTGGTGCGGCGCTTTAGGAGCGACTTGAACTTGCGCGTTTGCATGCAAGGTAAAAGGTGATAAGTTGCCAAGCTGCTGCAAATAGCTATCTGCATACTGAAAAAAAACGCCTTGCCGATTCTGGGCCAAGACCCCTACTGCAACCTGCTCACCTGAGCTTAACGTACGAGTTACGGCGAGTTTTTGAATGGGTTTAAAACTCATCTTTTAGCACCTCATCAATACTCGCGGGTACAGCAGCGCGTTCTTTGCTAGGTTGTGTGAGTTGATAGAGCCTCTCTAGCGAATCAAGGGTCTGCCATAGCAACAGCAATTGGCGAAATGAAATTTGCCCGGTCAGCTCAAATTTCTTAATGGTGGCCGCAGGCACACAGCTGCGCTCAGCAAGCGCCGCTCGCGACAGCTTTGCCTGCTTTCGTAACTCACGTAAATAAGCCGCATAGGCTTGGCTTACATCGGTATCATCAAGTAAGGTAAACTTCATCCGCAAAGGCCAAATGGATACATTCATATCCATTATAGCGAAATAAAACATAAATTGGATGCTATTGTATCCACTATTTAATTACGTGTTGAAAAAATTACTCGATAAAGCCCTTCAAAACTGCTATGTTTTAGCTCTAACAGCAGCATAAAAACGGCACTGTTTTTCCATTGCTCACCACTAAGATTTAGTAAAAGCCATAGGCAAGTGGTGGGCAGTTTGGTGGGCAAACAGGCATTTTTGAACGGTTTCTTTTCGATAACTCATTGAGTTTATTAAGGTCTAGGCCACTGCTCAATGAGCAGATCCAAAACATTGAGTAAGGTAAGCAGTAAAGTGAATAACAATACGCATGTCTGTTAATGATGCGCTCGTTCAACTCATTGGCTCAATCACGTGATATCACCCGATTTTATTACCGCCTCGGTCTCTACATTTAGCTTGGTGTCTCTGGCGGAGATCGGCGACAAAAGTCAGCTGGTATGCATGGCGCTGGCAACGCGTCACCGTCACTGGCCCGTGCTTTTGGGTGCTGCGTCGGCCTTTTTACTGTTAAATGTTCTAGCCGTTGCTTTTGGCGCTAGTGTCGCCGCATGGATTCCTGAGAGCGTGTTAGCGGGCATCGTCGCTGCAATGTTTTTTGCCTTTGGTATCCAAGCACTACGTTCAGGTGATGACGATGAGGATCTCGAGATTCAAGAAAAATCCAATCACGGCGTGTTCGTCACCACTTTTTTAATGATTTTAGTTTCTGAATTTGGCGACAAAACTCAAATTGCTGTAGCCGGGCTGTCGACTTCATTGGCCGCTGTCCCCGTATGGGTCGGCGCCAGCCTTGCATTAGTACTCATCTCTGCCCTGGGCATCTGGGCCGGCAAGACATTAACCGGCAGAGTACCCTTGCACTGGCTGCACAGAGCGGGGGGATTACTATTTTTGGTCTTCGGTGGCTTGGCTGGCTATCAATGTATTCATGCCGTGTTAGAGCTATCGAGCTGAATTTGGCAGGCTCACGTATCCGTACTTAAGACTCAAACGCATCAATCAAATAGAGTGTCTAGGCGACTGCGCTCATAGCGAACCGCCCCAAATTTGAATCACCTGAGTTCAAATTTGTTGCAATCGTAACGCATGCGTAACGCGTATACTTCACCAGTGTCCACAACACGAACAGGAGAGTCGCAATGAAAACACTATCTAAAGTTACACTAATTACCGGTATCATCGGTTTCAGTTTGTTTGGCAACGTCGCGTTTGCACAAGATTCAAGCGATCAGTACAACACGTGCCAAGCTATCGTTAAACAAGCCTTGGGCGAGGAGTCGATTGTGAAAGTGAAAAGCTCTAAAACCCGATCTGGCGTAACTACCATCAAGCTCCAAGTCGTTCCCCCAACAGGTGGCCGATCGGTCATGCGCTGCATCAGCGATGCGAATACGGGTGGCGAAGTCAGCGTCATTGATAAGAACGGCAATAAGCTCTAAACGCACAGTCATGTAATGAACTGGGATGATCTGAAAATACTGTTAGCACTCAATCGTGAGCGGTCTTCGAGGAAGGCAGCGAACCGGCTTGGCATCAGTAACACAACGATTATCCGACGTTTAGAACTGCTCGAAGAAGCCGTGGGGGCTCGTCTGTTTGATCGCACCCCCGACGGCTTTCAAACCACGTCAGTGGGCGAGCAATTGGTAAGAACGGCAATTGAAGTCGAAGACAAAATTGCCGAAGGTGAGCGCCACGTGACCGGCAGAGACACAGATCTTGAGGGCATTATCAAGGTCGCGTTACCAGAGGGACCCGTGCAGTACATTGCTCAATCGTTTGCCGAATTCGTTAATCAATACCCCCGTATACAACTCGACTTATCGGCCAGCAACGAACCCGTTGACCTTGCCCGTCGAGAAGCAGACGTCGCACTTCGAGTATTGCGGCTTGACGCAAAGTTACCCAAAGATATTGTCGGTATCCGATTGGGATCGATGTCGTTTGGGTATTATATTCACAAAGACTTGCTTAGCGAGGTACAGGCGGGTCGTACACCACTTACCATCATGAGCTCCTCAACCGATGAGCCCGACATAAAACTCGCTCCCACCACGTACCCAACGCCCATTGTGAAACGTCACGTCATGCGAGGCGTAAACCAAATGCGCGCAGCCATTCTGTGTAGGATGGGCGCCGGCGAATTGCCCAGCATTGCGTGCTCCGACACCCCTGAAGTAGTTCAATTGCCGGACACCAAAGCAGAGCGTTATGGTTACGTTTGGCTGCTGTATCACAAAGACTTGAGACAATCGGCGCGAATTCGCGCCTTTTTTAAACATGTTGCGGGCCTGCAACGAAACTGGTCAGCAGCGTGGGATACCTCGACGAGCGCCGAGCAATAACCGAAAGGGGAGAGCGAGTGAGCACTCACCTTTGACTGCGTTTCAAAACAATTCTGGACCGAGCCCCTTGTGTCGCAAATGGGAATAGAATCAACACGGGCGACAGCGGACTACTGACTCATTAAAGCTAAGAAGCGATAACAGCAATCAACGCCAAGACAAATCCACCGCCAGCGATTTTCAAGCCATTCTTAAAGGCTGGTGCTGTGGGTAAATACATAAAAAAACGCTGATATTGAAAAGAATAACAGTGATAGACCAAAAGCGATGTTCAGGAAAAATAAGGGACTATTCGTTGTTGCCTTGTGCATGGCCACGATTTTATCGATAACAATTGGGTATTTCCTATCTGTGATGGTGGCTATACCCGTGTTTGGGTCATAGTCGCCATGAGAATGAATGATGACTTGCGGCGATTCATCTACTATCTTGAATCCTTTAATTCTCAGCGCACTTCCCAAACCTTCCGCTGCCAAACCGGCCTCAAGCTGAAAAACGACCAGGACAAAAAATAGCCAAAGCCCTAGAGTGTCGCAAGCAGAAATAAAAACGGCGCTATCAAGCAGGTCTGGATGACCATCACGATTTAAAATGTCATCACGTCAAAGTCCTTATCGAACTTCCTCTTGCCAATCGACACCGTTTGCCAACACAGCAACTGATGGAGAGCTTAGCGGTGACACAAGGGACTTCAATCGCGCACAAAGGAAGCGTAATTATGCAGCACTACTCGGGTTTTGGGCTGTTAAAGCACAGCCTCAGTCATCACGAAAATTGGCAACCCGCATGGCGTAACCCCACGCCCAAAAAACACTACGACGTCATTATTATTGGCGGTGGTGGTCATGGTCTGGCCACCGCGTACTACTTAGCTAAAGCGTTTGGAGTCACGAATGTCGCCGTGATCGAAAAAGGCTATCTCGGGGGCGGTAACACGGGTCGCAACACGACGATCGTTCGCTCTAATTACTTGTGGGACGAAGCAGCTCACCTGTACGAACACGCCATGAAACTGTGGGAGGGCTTGTCGCAAGACCTCAACTACAACGTCATGTTTTCGCAACGCGGCGTATTAAACTTAGGCCACACTTTACAAGATATGCGCGATATTCAGCGACGCGTTAACGCCAACCGTCTAAATGGTATTGACGGCGAGGTACTAGACGCCAAGCAAGTCCAAGAAATCGTGCCCCACATGGATTGTTCAGCCAACCGACGCTACCCCGTATTAGGCGCATCGTGGCAGCCTCGGGCAGGCGTTGCCCGCCACGATGCTGTCGCTTGGGGCTACGCCCGCGGTGCCGACGCACTTGGGGTCGACCTAATTCAACAAACAGCGGTAACCGACCTGCTGATTGAGGATGGCACCTGTGTCGGCGTCAAGACCGACCGCTACGGCGATATCAAAGCGAATCGCGTGGGCTCAGTAACCGCTGGCAACTCAAGTGTTATCGCTAACATGGCAGGTTTTGAACTGCCCTTAGAATCCCACCCGCTGCAAGCACTGGTATCCGAGCCCATCAAACCTATTTTGGACACCGTGGTGATGTCCAATCACGTGCATGGTTACGTCAGTCAGTCGGATAAAGGCGACCTAGTTATCGGAGCCGGCATTGATGGTTACAACGGCTACGGGCAGCGCGGCTCATACCCGACCATCGAACATACGCTGCAAGCCATTGTTGAACTCTTTCCTATCTTCAGCCGTGTTCGCATGAACCGGCAATGGGGTGGCATTGTCGACACCACACCCGATGCCTGCCCCATTATTAGCAAAACACCGATCGAGAATCTGTTCTTCAACTGTGGTTGGGGCACCGGAGGATTCAAAGCAACAACAGGGTCGGGGCATGTGTTTGCAGCCTCGCTCGCCAGCGGAGAGATGCACCCTTTAGCCGAACCATTTTCGATGTTCCGATTTCACTCTGGCGCCTTGATTGACGAACACGGTGCGGCCGGCGTAGCGCACTAAGGAGTTGATGCAATGTTCCACATTTACTGCCCGCACTGTTGCGAGTACCGCGAAGAAGAAGAGTTTCACCCCAAAGGTCAAGCGCATATACCGCGACCCATCGAGCCTGAGGCCTGCTCAGATGAAGAGTGGGGCAACTATTTGTATTTTCGTAAAAACCCGCGCGGTCTGCACCACGAACTGTGGGTGCACAACGCCGGTTGCCGTAAATTTTTTACTATCACACGCGATACCGTCACCTACGAAATTAAGGAGGTGTACAAGATTGGCGAAAAACCCGCTGTGGTCACCTCAGAAAAATCGGCTCAGTAAGGAGTAGCGACAATGGTACAAAAAAATCGCCTCCAGACTGGTGGCCGAATTAACCGAAATAAAATCTTGCGGTTTTCCTACAATGGCAAAAGCCTGCAGGGTTACGAAGGCGACACCCTTGCCTCAGCTTTATTAGCGAATGGTATTGATGTGGTAGGTCGGAGTTTCAAGTACAGCCGCCCGCGTGGCATTGTGGCGGCAGGCGCCGACGAACCCAATGCGATCATGCAACTGGGTGCGACCGAAGCCACACAGGTGCCGAACGTGCGCGCAACTCAGCAAGAACTGTTTGATGGCTTGGTCTCGGGGGCCGTCAATGGCTGGCCAAGCGTCGATAGTGACTTAATGAGTTATGTCGGGAAGATTGGTGGTAACGTCATGCCGCCCGGGTTCTACTACAAAACGTTCATGTACCCACAATCCATGTGGGAAACCTACGAAACCTTCATCCGCAAAGCAGCGGGGCTCGGCCGCTCGCCGCTCGAATACGACCCCGATACTTATGACAAGCTTAACCAGCATTGCGATGTCTTAGTTGTTGGTGGTGGCCCTGCTGGTCTCGCGGCAGCTCTTACCGCGGCGCGAGCCGGCGCACGCGTGATTCTTGCCGATGAGCAAGCCGAGTTTGGCGGCAGCCTGTTAAGCTCAAAAGAGACGCTAGATGATATGCCCGCTGACACGTGGATAACAAACGCCGTAAGCGAGCTGTCCGACTACAAGGACGCTTTGCTACTCCCACGCTCAACCGTCAACGGCTATCACGATCACAATTTTCTTACTATTCACGAGCGGTGCACCGATCATATGAGCGATCGAGCGCCCGCGAACAAACCACGGCAACGCTTACATCGTGTGCGTGCTAAATGGGTGGTGTTGGCCTGCGGTGCTCACGAGCGACCTCTGGTCTTCGGCAATAACGATGTCCCTGGCTGCATGCTGGCAAGCGCGGTATCGACCTATATCAACCGCTATGGCGTTGTGCCCGGCCATGAACTGGTGCTGATGACCACTAATGACAGTGCCTATCAAACCGCCTTTGATTGGCACGAAGGCGGGCGCAAAGTCACAGCAATTGTCGATACCCGTCAGAACCCCCAAGGCGCCTGTGTTGCGAAAGCTTCGAGCCTGGGTATTACGGTGATTACGGGCTCTGCCGTCATCGATGCGGTGGGCTCTAAGCGAGTTAAAGCCGCTATGATTGCGCCAATCAGTGCCGACGGGAGTCAAGTCGTTGGGCCCGCAACTCGCGTCCGCGCCGATACCATTGCCAGCAGTGGTGGCTGGAGTCCCGTGATTCACCTTGCCGGACACACCGGCAGCAGGCCTATTTGGAACGAAGACATTCTCGGCTTTGTGGCAGGCCCAACCGTGCAAAAACAGCTGACCGCAGGCGCGATTACGGGCGAGTATTCTACCTCAGGCGCAATCGCTCAAGGTGTGAGCGCTGCCAATCAAGCGCTGACCGAACTTGGTATCGCTAAGGTCGAACTTGCCGTGCCAGCAGGGAGATCGGAAGTGCCAGACCCGACCATGGCGCTATTTCATATTCCCCACACAAAACGCACCGCTCAAGCACCGAAACAATTTGTTGATTTGCAGAACGATGTGACTGCCGCTGGTATCGAACTTGCGTGCCGCGAGGGCTATGAATCGATTGAACACGTAAAGCGCTACACCGCCATGGGTTTTGGTACCGATCAAGGGAAACTCGGCAACATTAATGGAATGGCCATTGCCGCCAAAGCGTTGGGTAAATCCATCCCGGAAACAGGCACAACCATGTTCCGTCCGAACTATACGCCGGTAACTTTTGGGGCCATTGTGGGGCGGGATTGCGGTGAACTATTCGACCCGCAACGCTTCACAGCGATGCATTCGTGGCACCTGAGGCACGGTGCTAAATTTGAAGACGTCGGGCAATGGAAGCGCCCTTGGTATTTCCCGAAGGACGGGGAGACCATGCAGCAGGCCGTCGATCGCGAGTGCCTGGCAACGCGCGAATCTGTGGGTGTACTTGACGCATCAACCCTCGGCAAGATTGATATTCAAGGCAAAGATGCCCGCGAATTCTTAGGGCGCGTCTATACCAATGCCTGGGCTAAGCTCGCTGTAGGCCGCTGCCGCTATGGCCTAATGTGCGGCGAAGACGGCATGTTATTCGACGATGGGGTCACTGCGTGTTTGGGCGACAACCACTTTGTGATGACCACCACTACCGGTGGCGCAGCCAGAGTGTATGAATGGCTCGAACTCTATCATCAGACTGAATGGCCTGAGCTTGAGGTGTATTTCAACACCGTAACGGATCACTGGGCGACCATCACAATTTCAGGACCCAATAGCCGTAAGTTGCTGACAGAACTGACGGATGCCGACGTGTCAAACGACAGCTTTGGCCACATGGACTGGAAAGAAATGACCGTGGCCGGTGTCCCAGCCAGGGTCTTTCGCATATCGTTTACTGGAGAACTTTCATTTGAAATTAATGTACAAGCCAACTTCGGCTTACATGTTTGGGAGCAGGTGTTCGAGCATGGAGCAAAGTACAATATCACCCCCTACGGTACCGAGACGATGCACGTTCTTCGAGCCGAAAAGGGGTTTATCATCGTCGGCCAAGACACCGATGGCTCGGTGCACCCCTACGATTTAGGTATGGGCTGGGCCGTTGCCCAGCAAAAACCTTTCAGCTTTATAGGCAAACGCGGCATGGCACGGGAAGACTGCGTACGCCAAAATCGCAAGCAATTAGTGGGCCTAAAAACAACCGACCCGAATGTTGTACTACCCGAAGGGGCTCAAGGGGTATTCGACCCCAAGGCACCCATTCCCATGCCGATGGTGGGGCATGTTACCTCAAGTTACTACAGCGCCAACTTGGGCCGCAGTATCGCTCTAGGACTCGTGAAAGGCGGCTTGGACCGTCTAGGTCAAAAAGTCTATTACCCCCTAGCCGACGGCCGAGTCATCGAAGCAGAGATTTGCAGCACCGTGTTCTTTGATCCGACAGGAGAGCGTCTAAATGTCTGAAGCAAGAAGCCCCGTTGCCATTATGAATCAAGTACCCGAAGCAAGCGCGAACGTGCGCGGCGAATCGCCACTGCACCACGTCGACTTGGCCAACATGGCGTCTCTTTCGACCCGGGGCGCTGGTGTGATATTTCAGGAACTTGGCCTACAAGGGCACCTAACCCTGCGCTGTCAACCTGATGACGCCCAGCTCACCAATATCGCCCAACGAATTTTAGGCGTGGCTCTACCGCTGCGTCCTCTCACCAGTGTAGAAGGGGCGGATGTTGTCATTCGCTGGATAGCACCCGACGAGTGGCTTATCTCGCTGCCCAACGACAAGGTGTTTGAGCTTGAAACCAGGTTTCGCGCTGAGATGACAGGCCATTATTCTCTGGTCAATGGCAGTGGTGGGATGACGGTCTTTATCCTGAGCGGTGAACATGTCGTCGACGTTCTCAAGAAGTCCACGCCGATCGACGTGCACGAGTCTGTTTTTCCTGTAGGGAAAGTGGTTTCTACGGTGTTTGCCAAATCGAGTGCTGTAGTTCGCCGGTTGGGGCCCCAAGAGTTCGAGCTGGTAGTGCGTCGTAGCTTTGCCGATTACCTCTGGTTGTGGCTGCAAAGTGCGAGCCAAGAGTTCGGACTCGCGATAGCCGATGCGGGCACCTCTACACCACAGCGGCAATTTTAAGATTCTGCTGCGGTCTTGCCGGCGACAGATCGTGCTCGGCTGGCACCGGGGGTCATGCCAAAGGAATCTTTAAAGCAGTTGTTAAAATGGCTAATGCTGACAAAGCCACAGGCAATAGCAACGTTCGTTATCGATTCATTAGTTTGCGTAAGCAGCCGTTTCGCGTGCCTCAAACGTAACTCTAAATAGTAGCGTGAAGGGCTACTATCTAGGTGAGCGTGAAACAGCCGTTCCATTTGCCGCCGTGATACCTGACTGTGATCGGCGAGCTCTACTAAGGTTAAAGGTTCTTCAATATTCTTGCGCATCAGCTCTAGAACTTCGCGCAGCGGCTCAGGCAGCGTGGGGTCATCGGCCATCTGCAGAGGAATAGCGTCCTGATCGGCACTGGTAATATCGCAGCTGAGAATTTCGCGTATCGCGCGGACAATTTCAGCGCCTCGATAACGCGCAATCAGTTTCAACATCATCTCGAGCGCGCTCGCGGGCCCGGTGCACGTTGCACGATGCTGGGTGACGACCAGCGTGTTTCTAGACACCCGCACCTGGGGAAATTGCTCTTTCATCAGCGCGTGATTGTCGGGGTGTATTGCGCATTCTTGATGACTGAGTAAGTTGGCGTGTGCCAACGCTACCGCGCCATTCCACAATCCACCCAATAAGCCACCTTGCTTGTCAAACGACTTAAGAATGTGACTGAGTGGCGAGTACTCTGACAACGAACAACGCAGACCGCCACAAACGATCAACACATCAAAGCTTGAAAAATCGGTCTCTAAGGATTTAAGAGTTCCGTTTGCAGCAATTTCAATACCGACGTCGCTCATGGTAACAGCGGATGATAAACCGTAAGTCTGATACGCAAACACGGGCTCGGGGGATACCAAATTCGCCGTGACAAGCGCATCGAGCGCGCCCGTAAAAGCAACCAACGAGAAGTTGGGTTGCAGGATAAAACCAACGTTAACCTTAGCCATTGACGTCCTAGCGAGCCACGGCATCGGCGCGGTTAAGCGCTTCGCCTTCAATCAAACCACTACTATACACTGAGCCGTTAGCCACGCGCGATGTTTACGCCCGACAAGATGGCGCACCGCTACAAGGATGAAACTCGAGCGGCCCGCGCCATACTTTTGCGGGCAACGCCGCAAAAAGCAAATGCCGACAGCAAGCTCATTAAGGGTAGCAGAACCACGAAAGCCGAGCGCAAGCCAACAATATCAGCCAATACGCCCGTCAAATACGGCCCGGGCGCAAGCCCCAACAAGTTGTTCATCAGAGTCAGCATGGCAAAGGCTGTACCGTGTATGGCGGCCGGCGTGAGTGCTGCAACTAAAGCACCGGCAGGCCCCGTGGTCGCCGCGCAAAAAAACATAGCAATCGCTATGCTAACCAGTTGGACTGCGCCTGCGGGTACGCTAAACGCAAGCAGTAAACCAATGGCTGAACACAGGCAGTACGCCATGGCAATCTGCTCAGCTCGATAACGCCCCTGCTGCCTGATGCGATCTGCTACGTAACCGCTCACGATCATGCCGATGCCGCCAATGAATACAAGGCCGCCCGCGGTTAAACCCGCAGTTGCCGTGTCCCATTGGTATTGTCGGTTTAAGAAACTGGGCAACCAAGCCATTAACGACGCACTGACAAACAGCTGCAAACCGCTGCCAAAATAGACCCACGGTAATTGAGCACCGCGCCAGACAGATTTAAACGCCACCATCATCGGTGTAGCGGCTTCGATGGCTGATTGTGGGCGCGGGTCACGCACTAACAATGGGTAAATCAAGGCCAGCATTAGGCCAAACAATGCCATGGCCCCGAAGGCGTAACGCCAGCCTAAAACGTTGGCAAGCACCCCACCCAAGGCCAACCCAAGAACTGAGCCCATCATACCACCGGCCATAAAAGCTGCACTCAGTGTCGCGCGGAGCCGCTCTGGAAAGGCCGATAACACCAAGGCAATACCCACACTGCCATAGGCGGCTTCGCCGATACCAACCATGAACCGACCCGCAAACATCTGCGCGAACGACTGAGAGTAGGCACACAGCAGGGTGGCGAGACTCCAAAGCACGGCCATCAAGGTTAAGCTTTTTACTCGGCCCCAGCGATCTGCTAAAAATGATAAAGGCACCGTCAGCAAACCAACCATTAACGCAACGATTCCCGACAAAGACCCCAACTGCGCATCGGATAACGCCCATTCCATTTTTAACAAGGGAAAGACGGCATTCAGCACTTGCCTCGACATATAGTCCGATATCAGCAGACCGAAGGTCAGAGCGAAGATGACCCAAGCATAACGATCGTAATCTGGCGTGATGGCGCTGCGCGACATCGACGTTTACGCGCGCAAACGGTGTAGATTAGGCGCAAAACCATTGCGCGCGAGCGTCTCATCGGCCGAGCTATAGAATTCGCCCAAGCGATAGATACGCCTTGCTTCTTCGGCGGTCGCAACCTTGCGGCCAAACTCTTCGGAAATACGCACAAGTTGCTGAATTTGCTCGACCGAGGACATCTTGCGATCGCGCCGCTGAGTCCAGATATTGTCCTCAATCCCACAGCGCACATGAAGCCCCATGGCGATGGCCATCATGTTAATAGGCAGGACGTTCAACATCGATGATTCCAGCGTTAACACCGAACCGTCGGGACAAGCTCGGACAAAGTTCGCCAAGTTATAGATATTAGGCGCATCAAAGCCACCACCAATCGCCACCCACGTCAAAATCAGGGGCACGTTGGCCGCGCCGCGGCGCATCATACGCTCCACAGTTTCGAGCTGCGATACACCCGACAATTGGAAGTGCGTTTGAATACCATTGGCCGATAATCGACGAATATGTTCCTCGACCCACTCAGGGCCCGCGGGTATCGTCATTTCTTGGTAAGCGTACTTCAACTCGGGATCGGCGAGCGAGGTGCCGGCAATATCTGCATCGCACATCTGCTCGATGATGTTCATCTGATTCGTGTTAATCGCAATGGTAACTTGATCGGGCACGGGCGTAAGTTCGGCCAACATGTGGCGAGTATCATCAGACAGCCACTTCGCCGCCTCACCGTCGCTTTCAGGTGCAAACGAAATCGACCCCCCAACTTGAATAATCATTTCAGGGACCGCTTCACGAACACCAGCAATTAGCTCGTTGAACTTTGACAATCGCTTCGAGCCTTTGCCATCGAGTTCACGCACATGCAGATGCAAGACCGTCGCACCCGCTTCGTAACAATCTACGGCCTTTTGTATCTGCTCTTCCATCGTGATCGGAATGTCCGCCGGGAAGTCCTCTGGCTCCCACTCAGGGCCATAGGGAGCACAGGTAATGACCAAATCTTCTTGGTTTTCTGGAAACATCGATCCATCTTGAAAATGCATAAATCACCTCGGTTATTGTTTTAGTTCGAGTCGCCCATAATGCCGGCGCGTTCCATTTTGCGGTGGCAGGGCGGGTAATCCATGACCGCGTAGTGTTGCGTACTGCGGTTGTCCCAAATCGCAATGCTGTTGGGGGCCCATCGAAAGCGCACTTGATATTCGGGGATCATTGCTTGGCTAACTAAATACTGCAAAAGCTGGGCGCTACCCGCTGTAAAGTCCTGACCAACGCGCACGCGGTTGGGCTGGTGGTAGTTTGTGAAGTGGGTTGTGAAACTATTCACGTTCAAAATTCGTTCGCCGGTTTCTGGATGTGTACGAACAACAGGGTGCTCGGCGTCGGGGTACTGCTGGTGCAGCGCTAGACGTTGCTCGCGTGACATGGCAGCACCAAACGTTGCCTCTATTGAGTGCCGCGCGCACAAATCCTCAATCTCATCTTTAACGGCTTCGGGTAATTTGTCATACGCCAGGGCCATGTTGGCCCACAGCGTATCGCCTCCCACTGGCGGGCACTCGATACAGCGCAAAACACAACCTTTGGGTGGGATCTCACGCCACGTCGCATCGGCATGCCACGCATTTTCATAGCGGCTTGGGGGTGCATCGGGTGTTTTGTAAATTCGCACTAAACCTGGGTAATCGGGATCGGAACCCGCCACGGGGTGATCCTCTAAGGGACCTATACGCTTAGCAAAAGCGACGTGTTCGGCGCGTGTAAGATCTTGGTCTCTTAAAAATACGACCTTGTGTTCTAATACCGCTCGATAAATCTCGTTGAACAAGACTTCACTGTGAATTGCGTCTTTCAGCTGAACGTCGCTCAGCTCGGCTCCAATAGCGCATGTTAAGGGCAAGATGTTCATGTGCTTGCTTTACGCCACAAAAATCGAACAACCGGTGGTGCTTCGACTTTCAAGATCTCGATGGGCCTGCGCGGCATCCTCTAAACGATACACTTGGTTCACATCGATTTTAATTGCGCCCGAACGCACATGACCAAATATCGCATCAACCAATGCCTGTTTTTCGGCAGGGTCTGCAATATAGTCGGCCAGTGCTGGACGCGTCAGGTACAAAGACCCTTTCATCGCTAACAGCTGCGGATCAAAGGGCGGGATAGTACCCGACGCAGTGCCTACACAAACCATCAAGCCGCGTCGCCGCAAGCTATCAAGAGATTGTTCGAAAGTGGTTCGCCCCACACTGTCAAACACCACATCCACGCCTTGACCACCGGTCAAGTCACGCACTGCAGACACTACGTCAGATTCGCTGTAATTGATCACCTCAGCACAACCCGCAGTCAGCGCCGCTTGGCGTTTTGCCTCGGTTGAGACGGTGCCGATAACCCGAATTCCCAATAATGCTGCCCACTGACTGACAATCGAGCCCACACCGCCGGCGGCAGCGTGCAGTAATAGCGTATCTCCGGCTTTAAAGGGATGTATCTGGGTCATTAAATAGGCTGATGTTAAGCCTCGCATGGTCATCGCCGCCGCTGTCGTTAGCGGGATATCATCGGGTACTTTTATCAGCACAGAAGCATCGATCAGGCGCTCGGTAGAGTAGGCGCCCAGAGTATTAATGAAACCGGTATAGGTCACGCGATCACCGACCGCGACGCATTCGACGCCCTCGCCCAAGGCCTCCACCACGCCCGCGGCTTCCACGCCCAAACCGTTGGGCATCTCAATAGGGTAAGTACCATCGCGAAAGTAGGTATCAGCGTAATTAAGCCCTATGGCCTCGTGTCGGACCTTTACTTGACCCGGGCCAGGTGCACCGATGGCAACCTCAGTACAATACAATACCTCGGGGCCACCGGCGGAATCCATTCGTACAACTGTCGCCATGACGTTCGCCTTTGTTATGCCTTATGGCCACAATGTAGTACTGGATTCGAGCAGAAACTTGATTATTCGCGACAAAAACTTATCATATCGCGACGATGTATCGATAATTGTCCTTGGAGCTCTCTATGCCGGCCATGGTTCGCGCCGCCTTGCTCGGCAACTATGCCGCCACAGCCAAGCGTTTAGGGTTGGACCCGAGGGTGTATCTGGCGCAGTACGACCTGCCCATCAGCGTGTTAAACCACCCCGATAGGCGAATCCCCGCCAGCATTGTTGGTGCCTTACTTGAGCAAAGCGCACTGGACTCGGACTGTACGACCTTTGGCTTGGAAATGGCGAGCACGCGCCAAATGTCGGACTTTGGGGTCGTGGGCTTACTGCTAACACATCAACCTAGCCTACGTGCCGCACTAAAAATTACCCAAGACTACCGCTATCTGCTGAATGACTCGCTAATTATTGATGTTGAAGAAAGCGACAATCTCGCAATTATCCGAGAAGAAATCGTATCCGATAACCAACTCTCGAACCCCCAAACCAGCAACTACGGCCTGGGCGTTTTATTCAAAATGTTTCAGGCCTTTTTGGGGCCTCAGTGGCATCCTCACTCGATGTATTTTAGCCATCAAGCGCCCTCGGACCTCAAGCCCTTTCGAGACTTTTTTGGCTGTCGCTGCTATTTTGGCGCTGACTTCAATGGCTTGGTGTGTACCTCGCAAGATCTAGATACGCCCAATCAAGTCGCCGACCCAATCATGCGAAACTACCTTGAGCGATTCTTAGAGTCGATGCGCAGCGACTCGCCACTCTCACTCAGCGACGAAATACGCCAGGCTATTGCCCTACTGTTACCTTTGGGTCGTTCATCGATAGACCAAATTGCGCCCACTCTGGGGGTGCATCCGCGCACCTTGCAACGGCGCCTGCGCGAACAAGGCCTAAGCTATTCGAATCTGCTTCTGGAAACACGGGTAGAATTGTTAAAGCGGTATATGGCAAATGGTCAGTATTCGCTGGGCTCGATTGCTGAGCTCCTAGGCTACGCGTCTGCACCGGCATTTACACGTTGGTTCCAGGGGCAATTTGGCGAAAGCCCTCGCGCCTACCGTCAGCGCTTGCACCCCTCCATACACCCAGCACGCGCTGTGCCCAGCCTAGCCCGTAAAAAATAAATTGCCCCAGAATACCGCCGCGAGAACGCCAGTGAGGTCTGCGAGCAAGGCAACCACTATCACATAGCGCGTGCGCACAATACCGACGGCGCCGAAATACACGGCTAAGACGTAGAAGGTAGTCTCAGTGGAGCCCTGCATGACACTCGCGATAAACGCCGATAGCGAGTTGGGGTCTTGGTTCACGATGTCACTCATAACCGCAAAGGCACCCGAACCAGACAACGGCCTTACCAAAGCCATAGGCAGAGTGTCAGCAGGCATGCCAATAAGATTGGTCAAAGGTGCGAGTATGTTAATTAACATATCCAGTGCCCCTGAGGATCGAAACAGCGCAATCGCCACCAAGATCGCCACCAGAAAAGGAATAATGCGCAGCGCAACGTCAAAGCCTTCTTTGGCCCCATCGCACACCGACTCATACACGGCCACCTGGCGACTCAGACCATAGGTCACCAACACGCCCATCAAAAATGGAATCAACCACGTGGGCAGTACATCAATAAAAAAGGCGAGCGGGGCAGCACCGCTTTGCGCATGAGCTACAAACTGAAAGACCGCCGCACCCAAAAACACCAGTAAGTACACAGGCAGCATAAAACGGCGCCAACCCTCTGCTTGCATCTCGGGCACGATCTGATACTCGGGCTGGTCCAAATCAAGTTCAACGCTCGATGGAGAGACGCCTCCAGAATGAGCGACAGGTGGGTAGGGATCTCGGCGGGCAAATAACTTTGCCAACATAACCGCCACTAGGGTAGAGCAAGCTGTTGCCAAGATCGATGGCAACAAAATACCAGCGGGGTCGTCTGCGCCGGCGCCGGCCCGAACCGCAATCGCTCCCAGTGGGAGCAACGTCACCGAACTCGTGTTAATGGCTAAAAACAAACACATGGCATGCGTGGCGGTGCCTTTGTGCTTATTCAAGCTCTCTAAAGCCTGCATGGCTTTAATACCAAAGGGCGTAGCGGCATTACCCAGACCCAGAATGTTCGACGACATGTTCATAATCATGGCGCTCATGGCCGGGTGGTCGCCAGGAACTTCGGGAAACAGCCGCGTCATCACCGGCTGTAGCTTGCGCGCAATCACGCTTAAGAGACCCGCGTTCTCAGCAACCTTCATCAAGCCCAACCACAAAGCCATAGCACCGACTAAGCTAATGGCTAAGGTCACTGCCGTTTTAGCGGCATCAAAAGAGGCTTTAGTTAAGGACTCCATACTGCCGTTAAACAAGGCCACAAAAATGCCGCCCAACATCAGGGTCACGAAGATCGTGTTAATCGCCGAACTCTTACTTGGTTGAGCCATGACGTAAACCTATTCTGATCTAAGGCCGAGTGGCTACGGCATAAGTCTTCGGGCGGGATAGCCTCATACCTGTTTAGCGTCAGGCCAGTCCGGGATACGCACCGCCATCCAATAAGACCGTTTGCCCCGTCATGTAACCTGCGTGAGTGCTGCACATAAACGCGCAAAAATGGCCGAATTCTTCGGCGGTACCAAAACGCTTGGCAGGAACTTGGTTACGGGAAAGCTCTTCAACTTCGCCCGGCGTTTTTCCCATCATGGCTGAGCGAGCCACAAAAATACCGTCTAAGCGCTCAGTAGCGTGTAAACCGGGTAACAGGCTATTGATTGTCACATTGTGTTGAGCGAGTCCCGCCGAGATGCCCTTGCAGTAAGACACTAAGCCCGAACGCATCGCATTGGACAAATCTAAACCTACCATCGGCATTTTTACCGAGGCACTGGTAATGGTCACGATACGGCCGAAGCCGCGCTCACACATGCCGGTGACGGCGCGATTAATTAGATCTGTCATTCCATACAGGTTTGAATTTAAGGCCGCGACCCAGTCTTGCTCATTCAACTGCCGAAAGTCTTTCACCGGGGGTCCACCCGCATTAACCACCAGAATATCGGGCTGAGGGCTCGCCGCGTATACAGCGTCACGGCCTTCGGCAGTCGACAGATCGGCCGCGCAGGTCGTAATAGCGACATCCGGTGCTGCTCGGCGCAGATCCTCAGCTGCAGCTTCCAAGGCATCGGCCGAGCGCGCCACCATCAATACATTGACACCCTCAGCCGCTAGGGCTTGCGCCGAGCCCAGCCCTAAACCTTTTGAAGCACCGCAAACAATCGCTGAACGACCACGTATCCCTAAATCCATTGTTACCTCACCTCTATTGACCAGGCCCCAGCAGCAGGTGTTGGGGCGTATTTATTATCAAGCCTTGAGCTTACACCGCCCACATTCCACAATACAGTCAAATTCGCGACAGTTTGGTAACCGCATGAATAAGGCCATTGAAGATCGATTACACGCTTTAGAGTGTCGACTGGAACGCGTCGAAAGCCAACTGGAGCTGTATCAAGCGCTCAGCACTTATGGGCCCGCGGTCGACAGCTTGTCGCTGGATCTAGCCGCGTCACTTTGGACCCACGACGGAGTCTATGATATCGGCGATGAGCGCTTTGACATGGCCGGGCATGCCGACATCTTAGACACGCTAAACGCCGATTATCACAAAGACTTAGTTGCCAAGGGTTGCGCGCACACCATGAGCCTGCCGCTCATTGCGATAAAAGATCAACAAGCGATTGGTTTAGGATACCACCGCCTATACACCCACGAAGACACAGGCTTTGGTCTGCATCGATTATCGGTAAGCCGCTGGGACTGGGTCAAAGAGTCGGGGCGCTGGGTGGCTACGCGTCGAACCCATCGCCTATTAGACGGATCCCCCGAGGCGCGCGAGTTAATTCGACAAACGCTTGCCGATATGCAATCGCTAAAAGGCTAGGCAACACGTCGAAGCCGGCGTTTTCGGCGAGGGGTCGTGGGTTCTATAGGACGCTCACTGATCAAGCGCTTTTCCAGATACTCCAGAATAAACCCGGTTGTATCACCGATCACAGCCGTGACTCCCTGAGTGCCAAACAGGCGATTAAACTCGATCAGATAAGGGTGCTGACCCACCATCGCCACGTCAAAACCGGCGTGATCAACACCGGTTCGTCTGGCGAAATCCTCCACCAAACGCACCGCTTCAGGAGGTAGTTGCCCAGACATCATCGTGCCGCCTTGCGCTAGATTATTATAAAAGCCTTGCGCGGCTTGTAGGCGCCAGTACCCGCCGACCACCTTCTCGCCGAGTAACACCAAACGCAGGTCGCGGTCGATTGGCAAATACTCCTGTACGTAAATGGTATCGGTTTGATTGTAATACCGAACCCAATCCGCCGAATTTTCGATCAGGAATACGCCTTCACCACGACTGCTTTTCGGGATCTTGGCAACAAAAGGATAATCAAATACCTCCAGCACATCGTTCAGCGCATTATCGGCTTTCGACAAAATTAAGGTATCGGGCGTGTTTGCAGGACAGACCGTCTGAAACACGCGTGTCATCTCGATTTTATTGTGCCCGATGCGGTAACTGGCTTCACTTGGAAATACGCGTGCACCCAGACCGTAGACAAGTGCGTTTAGCTGCCAATAGTCAGGAAACAGCACAAAGTCGGCCGCCTGTATTCGCTCTTTATGGCGCCAATATTGATCCGGTTTTAGGTGGTCATGCGCTGGGAACGACAGTGTGCGTAGCGCATCAAAAGACAGTAGTTTCATCGCCGACAAAACAAAATTAGACAGCGCAGTGTACGTCCAGTCACGCCTTTCGGAACAGTATCCTAGAGCCAAAATAAGTGTGAATTTTGACGCAAGTCAGACACCCAAAAACACCGATTTGGTAGCCTGCAAGGCACGGCTTTACGAGCAAACTGACACATGAGTATCGACCGAGCAGTCATGGCGTTTGCAGGTATTGTGGTACCCGTCAGTCTAACGCTCAGCCAGCTTCACCACGGAGTTGGTTAACCGTATTCGTGGGGGCCAGTATGCTGCAGGCTGCTTTCACGGGCTTTTGCCCCCTGGCGCTCATTCTAAAGAAAATAGGCGTACAACCCGGAGCCGCTTTTCAGTAACACCCGGCTTACTTGCGCCTGCCCGTTCGAAGGCGTAACTTAAAGCTCCACAAGCCTTCTTTGCCTGACACTTTAATGCGCTTCAACTCTAGGGGTCTGGCGTAGGGCAGGGGGTCGATCCCTTCTTTGGTCGTCACCGCAAAGTCGTACCCCGCTTGCTCAGCTAAGCGCACATCCTCGGTATCGTAAATACCAAAGGGATAAGCAAAGCTAGGTATGCTTTGATTGAACTTTTGCTGTAAGACTGTGCGACCTTGAATAACTTCATCCGCTCGCAGCTGCGGCTCAGCTGCCGGTAAATTTGCATGCGTCAGGGTGTGCGCGCCGAGCTCCCATACACCTGACGCCAACATCGTCTCGACTTCTGTATCGGTAAGCTTGGGCTCCTGCATCAACTCGCCAGAATCGTGATGTGCCTTTTTTGCGGTCGACCAATCACGATCGAAGCGGTCCTCGACCAAGTACAGGGTGGCTTTTGCGTTATAACGTGCAAGAATGGGGTGCGCGTACTCCAGGTTATCGCGGTAACCGTCATCAAACGTCAGCACAACCGTCTTGTCGGGCAACGCGTTCTTCAGCTCAGATACGTGCGCAAAGGTCCAGCCGTTCTCCGCGAGGTACGCCACATGGCGTTCAAACTGAGCAGGAGGCACCCGCAGTTTATTAAACTTGGCGCCGCGTCGATGCCCGGACACCATGTGGTACATTAAAATTCGTGGGTGCTTGTAATCAATTGTCCGGCCCCACCAGCGATACTGCGTAGACCAGACGAGCAAGAGTAGCAGGTCTATCAGCACAAAGATCATAACGAGCCCTCGTAGACCTGTAGGGTCATATCTAACATGTTGTGTTTAAGGAATCGCGTATTGGTGGCCGGTACCGTGGGATTTTGCAGTTGTGCTAACACCGACCGCAGCAGGGCCTCTTCGTCTTGTAAAGGAACAGCACCCTCGGGGAAAAGTTCGGCTAAAATCTCAGCGACGCCGCCATGAGCATAACCGACAACGGGGCGCCCCAGACTTAATGCCTCTAAGACCGTGCGCCCAAACGATTCGGGTTGACTCGAGAGTGACAGGACCACATCGGAATGCGCAAACAACTCTCGGATATCATTACGCGCGCCGGTAAAGCAGATGTTCTGGGTCAAATCAAGCTGTGCCACCAAATCCCGTAGTTCTTGCGCGTAGGCTTTGCGCTTAGGATCTTCGCCACCCACGATCAGGCCATACACCGGCAGATGCTGTTGGTGCACCAAACGAGCCATTAGCCGAATGAAATCTGTCTGGCCTTTTAAACGGGTTAAGCGACCCGGCATGGTAATCAGCTGTTTGCCATGGGCCTCTGGAAATTCCTTGCTGAAATGCGCACTCCAATCGGCTGTGGGCGCAAAGTCTGGGTAGTAGGTGGAAGGCTCTATGCCGCGCGGAATTACGACCAATTTCGCAGTATCTACGTCGGGGTAATTAGCCATTACGTAGCCGCGTGCGGCTTGCGATACGGTAACAACGCGCTCGCCCACACACATAATTTTGCTGTACGCGTTCACTGAGTATAAGCCGTGCACGGTTGAGATCAGCCGAGGTCGCGCGTTCGCCGGTAATCCTCGCCAGGCTAAGTACACCACCCACGCGGGCATGCGCGAGCGCACATCGATTACGTCGAAGGCCTGATGCGATAGCCACGTTCGCAAGCGCCAAATATGACGCAAAGTAAGCAGACTTTTTTTGCCCAAATCCCAGGCCACATGCGTCGAGCCCTCGCGTTCTAAGCGCTCGACCATCGAGCCACCTGCCGATAAGACCCAAGAGTCATGGCCCTTGTTAACCAACGCTTGTGCAACTTCGAGCGTGCCCGTCTCGACACCCCCGCCATTCAGAGCAGGCAGTACTTGTAAAACTTTCACGACGCCATAACCATGCGCTTATAACCGCAGATCAACCAAATCTTTCGGCAGGACGTACTTCAAGTCGTAAATGACGCGTTCGGTTTGCAACCAAGTGTTTAACTGCGACTCGTCGAGCTCGTGAAATTGCTCGTGCGCTACCGCTAACAGCAAACCTTGATAAGCATTAGCATCGGGCTCATCGACCAAACGACCATGGCTTAGTTCAGTAGTTTCGATATCCACCCATGGGTCATAGACATCAACCTCGGCACCGTATTGCGCCAGTGCGGCAATAATATCCACCACTCGCGTATTGCGAACATCGCGGCAATTTTCTTTAAAAGTAAAGCCCAGAACCAAAATTCGAGACCCAGCGACGTGCAAGCGTTTGCGCAACATGGCTTTGACCAGCTCATCGGCCACATAGGCACCCATGTTCGAATTAATGCGACGACCCGCCAGAATAACGTCCGGTATGTAACCCACTGCCTGCGCCCGATAAGTTAAATAATAGGGATCAATGCCAATGCAGTGCCCGCCCACTAAGCCGGGTCGAAAGGGTAAAAAGTTCCATTTCGTACCCGCCGCTTCAAGAACTTCTTGAGTATCGATGCCGAGCCGATTGAAGATAATCGCCAACTCGTTCACCAACGCGATATTCAAATCACGCTGGGTATTCTCGATCACTTTTGCGGCTTCGGCTACCCGAATACTGCTCGCCCGATAGGTACCCGCACGAATGACAGACGCGTATAGCTGATCAACAAAATCGGCGATTTCCGGTGTCGAACCCGAGGTGACTTTGACAATGTCAGGTAACTGTCGCTGCTTATCACCGGGGTTGATACGTTCGGGGCTATAACCCACCCAAAAATCCTGATTAAAGGTAAGGCCTGAATACTGTTCAAGTACTGGGACACAATCGTCCTCGGTAGCACCGGGATAAACCGTTGACTCATAGATCACGATCGCACCCTTGGGCATGTACTTGCCAACCGTTTCAGAGGCGGCAACTAAAGGGCTCAAATCCGGCTGTTTATCGGCGTTTATCGGGGTTGGGACCGTTATGATAAACACTTGGCAAAGCCTCAGTTGCTCGGGATCAGCACTCAATGACAGCTGCGACGCCGACGCCAAAGCCTCGGCACTGGTTTCGCCGGTAACATCATGGCCTTCGGTTAACTGGGCAATCCGTTTGGGGTCGACATCAAAACCCACAACGGGCTGCTTAGTTCCAAAAGCAACCGCCAAGGGCAAGCCCACATAACCTAGGCCAATAACCCCTATTTGAACAGATTCAAGCGCCGGCAACGTCACGCAAACATCCTCGATAACAAACTGCGCCTAGTGTAACACGCTGTATCCCGAGGTCGCGCCTAATCATTTTAGGGCACTCGCTCGCACCAGCTTTGTGCCAACGGCATCGCTATGGTGCAAGGCGCACGGCAGAACACTTCGAGAAAATCCCTATATTTTTATGAAAAACAACAGCTTACAATTTACATGCTGTTTGGCATGGAAAATGCAATGCGGTATACAGCGCTTAACCAAGGAGCCAATCGTGGAACTTTTGCTGTTTAAAACATTGTGGGGACACACCAGTACTCCGAGCAGTGGCGGCGATCTTGCCGTGACTGCTGGCTTTGACGGCATTGAAGCACCAGCCGTTGGCCCACACGGACATTTGGCCGAGTTGGAATACACCCTAGACGCGAATGGGCTCGAGTGGATTCAAGAAATTTGCACGGCCGGAAGTTACGTGCCGGAACGACACGCGACGGTACGAGAGCACCTAAAGGATCTGGAAGCCCAAATTCGACTGGGTGCTGCAATACAACCGCGTTTTATTAACGTCATGGGTGGTTGCGATGCGTGGCGGATTTCGCAAAGTGTCGCATTTTTCAAAGACGCCCTAGAACTCGGTGAAAAATACGGGGTGCAACTGAGCTTCGAGACACACCGAGGACGCAGCATGTACTGCCCGTGGAATACGGTAGACATATTAGAGCAAGTCCCGGAAATGCGTATTACCTGCGATTTTAGTCATTGGGTGGTCGTCGCAGAACGTTTGATGGACAGCGAGTGGGATGCCATTACTTTAGCGGCGGAACACGCTCACCACATCCACAGCCGTGTTGGCTACGATCAAGGTCCCCAAGTACCACACCCGGGTGCGCCAGAATACGCCGAATGCCTTGCCAGTCACCAGCGCTGCTGGGAGGCAATATGGCAAGCACAGGTCCGCAGAGGCTATTCCCAGACGACCATGACCCCCGAATTTGGACCCGATGGCTATTTACATCACTTGCCGTTTACCAACGCACCCATTGCCGACTTATGGGACCTCAATCGCTGGATTGGGGCAACAGAAAAAGAGCACTTTGCTCAGGTCATGAATTCATAGGAGGTTAAAGTGGCCAAAGTGACTTTACGCGACCCTCAAGGCTGGTACTACACCGCTGGCGCTCTTGCTTACATCTGCGTGATGTACGCGCTGGGATGGTGGTCTGTTTTTCAGGACAACATAGCCCTCAATAGTCTTGGTGTGATTGCTCTCGCACACAGCATGGTTATTGCGTCGTACTTATTGCACGACTGTGGGCACAACGCTGTCTTCGTGAACGCCGAGCACAACACCAAACTTGGGTATTTTTTGAATGCCATTGCTGGCAGCAACTATGGCCGCTATGAAGATATCCGCTATAAGCACATGCGTCATCATGTCGACAATTGCGACCCCGTTAGCTTCGATTACCGGACCTTTTTGCGCGCCCATCCACTGTTAGAGCGCATCGTCTTTGCACTTGAATGGGCCTACATTCCAGCGGTCGAATTCATGATGCACGGCATGTTGATCTTGGCGCCCTGGGTGTTCCCATCTAAAGCCGCACAAAAGGCTCGCGTATTACGAGTGGTGCTCGTGCGGGGTGCTCTTTTGATCGGAGTGGGGATCCTAAGCTTCAAGGCTCTACTGCTGTACGCTCTCAGCCAAATCCTATTGCTGACCGTCTTGCGTTTCATGGATTGCTACCAGCATAACTACGAGGTCGTCTTTAACTTAGACGACAAAGATGCCAAGTTCCCTCATCGAGGTGACGCCCAATTTGAACAAGCCAATACCTACACCAACTTAATCAGTCATCGGTGGCCCATACTAAACGCCTTGGTATTAAATTTTTGCTATCACAATGCGCACCACGAAAAGCCCATTCTCGGGTGGCATCGACTACCGGCCCTATATCGCGAGATGGGCGAAAGCCCGGCTCAAACGCTCACATTTTGGGATCAGTGCCGCTGTTTTCATAAGCATCGATTAGGGCGAATTTACGCCGAAGAATACGGCAACGACGAGGTGCAGCAGTCCGTACAGCAGGGGCGCGCTGTTGGGGTCAACGCGCTGAGCTTCTTGACAGCATTCTAGCGAGACAGCCATGACAACAGCCACCGAAAAATCCAAACCACCGCGTTTCGGCAACGCCGTGCTTATGGGTCGCCTAAGCACCTTCGGACTCGGGTTGTTGGGTTGGCTCTTCTTTCTGGGCGCCTGGTATTGGGCCGCAGAAGCGGATATTGCGCCGGACCGCCTATTTCCGGGACCGGACACAGTGATCGCAAGCCTTTATGAACTGCTGGTCGAAAAGAATTTTGCCGCTGATATTTGGGCAAGCACGAAACGCATTCTAACCAGCTTTGCGATTGCCATTGCGATTGCGCTTCCTCTGGGGCTGCTGATGGGCGCACTCAAGGTTGTGGATCGAGTGCTCAGCCCGCTTGCAGGCGCGTTTCGTTACCTCCCCGCTCCCGCTTTTATTCCCCTGTTACTGATGTGGCTAGGCACCGGCGAAGCGCAAAAAATTGCGCTGCTGGTGATTGGGGTTATTTTTTTCTTGATCATCATGATTGCAGATACGACGCGGCAGGTGCCCAAGGTATTCCTCGAGACCGCGAAAACACTGGGGCTTCCAAATTACAAAATTCTGTGGTCTGTAATCTTTCGTTATTCATTACCCGCCTACATCGACCTATTCCGCCAAATGCTCGCCGTCAGCTGGACGTATTTGGTGATCGCCGAAATCGTTGCGGCGACTGATGGGATCGGCGCCATGATGATGCGCGCAAAACGGTTTGTGCACGTCGACGACATCATGGCCGGCATTTTAGTGATTGGCATTTTGGGACTGTTATTCGATGCCTTATTTAGGCTCCTGCATCGGCTGGCTTTTCCTTATCTCCACCAACGATGACATCGTAAACTCGAAAGGAGTAGTTGTATGAAATATCTGTTAAGCGTATTAGGCCTTATGGTGGCACTGACCGGCATGCCGGCAACAGCGTCCGAACCCGTTAAGTTGTCCCTTTTTTCTTGGCCAGGCTACGGATTTTGGTTTATCGCCAAAGAAAAGGGGCTCACCGAAGGGTTAGAACTCGACATCAGCATTATTGAAGATCCCTATCAAAGTTTTGGTCTCATGACGGCCGGTGCCTTGCATGCGACTTCCAGTACGGCCGAATACGGGCCCATTGCAGCGGATAAAGACGTCGGCATTAAACTTGTGACTTACACCAACCCATCGTACGGCACCGATAAAATCATCTTGGCCCCAGGTATTACCGCAGCCGAGCAGCTAAAAGGTGAAACGGTGGCCGTGCTCGAAGGCGGTCTCACTCAAATCTTCATGGCCGAGTGGTTAACCGATAACGGCGTCGACATCTCGGAAGTGAACTTCACCAACCTAATCATGGACGATGCCGTAGGTGCGATGGTTGGAGGCACGGCGGCGGCAGCTGAATTCTGGGAGCCCTTTGGTTCGCAAGTGCTTGAGGCCATGCCGGAAGCGACGGTCGCGGCTGATTCGACTCAGGAAAAGTACATCACCACTGCCCTTCTAGGTGACGCCTTATATATGGCAACCGAATTCTTGGAGTCTCGACCTGAGGATGCAGCAAAGCTGACGCGCGCCTACTTTAATGCAGTGGATTTCTGGAAAGCCAACCCGACCGAGGGCAATAAAATCATTGCCAAAGGCCTCAATTTTAATGTCGCCGACGTCGAGCAAGTATTGGGTAAGGACGGCGAAATTCTCAAGGGTGGTATTTTTGTCTTTGACCGTAAACAAGCGGCCATCTTCATGGGGCTAAAGCCGGGCACATTACCTCTGAACATCGCTAGCGATGGCATGAAGGCACACTGGGACATCACCACCGATTGGTGGCTCAAATTCGGCTTTATCGATAAGCGTATGCCAATGGAAGCGGGCGTCGATACCACCCCCTTGGCAAAGGCCTTGTAATGACGACGGTAACCTCTAAGCCCGAGATCTCTGTGTCCGGGCTTTACGTTGATTCGGTGCACAAGCAATTTAGACTGCGAGACGGTACCGAGTTCACGGCGCTTAAGAATATCTCGCTGAATTTAGAAGACAACCAAATCGGCGTTTTGCTGGGGCCTTCGGGCTGCGGCAAGTCGACGCTTTTGCGCATGATTGCCGGGCTTGAGTCGATCGAGGAGGGTACAATACGTTTGAACGGGCGCGTCATTCGCGGCGCTGGGGCGGATCGAGCTATGGTGTTTCAGTCCTACAGTTCGTTCCCATGGTTGAGTGTTCGCGACAACGTAGCCTTCGGCTTAAAGGGTCGAGGCGAGGCTCTGAGCTTGCGCGAAGGGGTCGTAGATTACTATATCGATGCGGTAAAACTTACAGCCTTCGCGAATGCTTACCCCCACCAGTTAAGTGGTGGTATGCAACAGCGAGTCGCCATAGCAAGAACCTTAGCGAGCAACCCCGAGTTACTGTTAATGGACGAACCCTTTGGCGCGCTCGACCCAGAAACTCGCTGGCAAATGCAGGCCTTGCTGCTCGATATTGTCCGCAAAGAAAAAACAACGGTTTTGATGGTGTCGCACGATATCGAAGAAGCGCTGTACTTGGGTGACGTGATATTTTTTATGGGCACGAAGCCCGGGCGTGTTTGCGATGTGATAAGGCCCAACATTGAACGTAACGGTCAAGACAGAGACGCCCTACTAGAGCTTGATCGGTACCGTGAATTAGAACGTGAAATTCGCGCGAAGATGCGTTCACAAGCGCTGGAGCTGGTGGCTTAGACCGCCTTTAACATCTCTTCTAAGCGAGCGACAACGCTCGCCTTGTGCGTTGCCAAATCCAGAATATCGGGGTTAAACAACCAGCTCTGCGTCAGACCCATGAGATAGGCGTACATCGACACGGCGGCCACATCTGCAGGCGTTGCGAAGGTCGTTGAGCCTGAACTTTCGCGATACGCAACGACCAGCTTCTTAAAGTTAGCAACCAGCGATTGCGTCAGCGCGCGTTCACGCTCAATAGTCGAGGCCATTTCCTCGGTAAACTCTGTTTTGTTCAAGAAAATTTCGAACGACTGGCGGAAGTAATGGTCACTAATTAATAAGCCAAGCCACTCGTCGGCAAAGGAGCGCGCGGTAGCAATTGGGTCGTTTAGATCAAGGTCGGATACCACTAAGGCCTCTAGCGGCCGTTGTGAATACGCCAGAATTGCTTCAAACAACTCTTGCTTGTTCGCAAAGTGCCAATAAATAGGACCGCGACTGCAGCCTGCCTCTTCAGCGATAGCACGAAAGGTTGTGCCACTGTAGCCACGGGTCGAAAACAAACGAAGCGCCGCATCGATCACGCTTTGACGTGTTTTTGCGGCGTCTTCTTTGGTTCTTCGCATCAGTGGGCTCCACGTAAAACGCTAGTGTAACTGCGTGTCACCAAGCCCACAAACGCTAGCCAAACAATCGCAGGTAACGATCGAGCTCCCACTGCGATACCGTGTTGTGATAACTCTCCCATTCCGCGCGCTTAAATTGTGTAAATGAGTTAAACATAGCGTCACCAAACACTTTAGGCGCTAGCTCATCCGCGGCAAAGGACTCGATAGCTTCCGATAAATTTTTTGGCAAACATTCAATCCCCGCCGCGGTAATATCGGCATCACTGTAGTTGTACATGTTTTCGCGATGCGGCTCGCCTGGATCAATTTGTTCGCGAATACCCTCCAGACCCGCAGCCAGCATTAGCGCGGCGCCGAGATAAGGGTTGCAGGCAATGTCTGGCGCTCGGCACTCGACGCGCCCACCCGCACTGGGTATACGCAACATATTGGTTCGGTTGTTGTTGCCGTAACAGCAAAATACTGGAGCCCAGGTTGAACCGGACATACTGCCCTGACGCACCAAGCGTTTATAGGAGTTAACCGTTGGGGCGACAACTGCCGAAATGGCTTTAGCGTGACGCAGTACACCACCAATAAAGTAGTAGGCTAACTCTGACACTCCCGCATCGTAGCGATCGGTAACAGCACTTGGCTCAAACAAATTTTTCCCGGTATTAATATCCGCTAACGACATATTGTAGTGGGCGCCACTGCCGGTGCGATTGGCAAAAGGCTTGGGCATAAAGCTCGCAAAGGCGCCGTGCTTGCGCGAAATTTCATTGGCGAGCATTCGAAAGAAAATCAAGCGATCAGACATTGTGAGTGCATTGCTATAGCCAAAGTCGATTTCAAATTGGCCGTTGGCATCTTCATGGTCAAACGAATAAACACCCCAGCCTAAATCGGTCATGGCCTGAACTAACTCATCAATAATGGGTAAGTTATCCATCATGATGGGCACGTCGTAGCAGGGCTTTCCCATACTGTCGCGATCCGAGTAGGGTACGGGCTTACCCTGATCGTCGGGGCGCAACACAAAAAATTCCGTCTCAATACCTAAGTTAAAGATGAACCCCATGTCCGCAGCTTCAGCCAACTGCCGCTTTAAAATATTACGGGAACAGGCTTCAAAGGGGGTGCCATTTAAGTGCAAGTCGCTCGGGAACCAGGCCAGCTCTTTGTTCCAAGGACAAATCATCATCCCAGCGCCATCTGGCATAGCGGCCACTTCATCATCTGAAATATCTTGTGGCACACCGTCTAGAGCGGCCCCGGTAAATAGCTCAGACCCTTTAAACATTTGTCCAAAGTGGTTTAAGGGAACAAACTTACCTTTACTTGCGCCGTGCACATCGACATAGCTTGCAATACCGTATTTTACCGACTCCGCTTCGCAGATTTTTTTCACTTCGCTGACATCCATTGTTGAGCTCCTTAAATGGGAATAAAACTTGCTTGGTCTATCTCATCCAAGAAACATGCCAAGTTGTATATTTAAGTTAAAAAGCCACGGGCCAAGGAGAATATGTTATGAAATCAACCAGTTGGCACGAAAACACCTTTGATCTTGGCGACTTTGAACTTGTCTCTGGTCAGATTTTAAAAAGCGCCAAACTGCGTTACTTCCAAATTGGTGCACTCAACGCACCAAAAAATAACTTAGTGATTCTGCCGACCTATTACGGGGGTACCGCTAAAGGCGTCATGCCATGGGTAGACCAACAAAGTTCGCCGCTAGACCCGAATCGTTATTGCATCGTCATTCCCTGCTTGTTTGGCGCGGGTCAATCGAGCTCGCCGTCCTGTGCACATCCGACACAAACTGGTGCCAACTTCCCGTTGATTGATATCGCCGACAATGTGCATGCCCAAGGGCAACTAGTGGAACGCGTGTTTGACAATGCCGAGATTTGTTTAGTCTTGGGGTGGTCCATGGGCGGGCTACAGGCCTTGCACTGGGCGGCACTGTACCCAGAGCGGATCAGGAGCGCGGTTGCAGTCTGTGCCACGGCAAAATGTTACCCTCATAACCAGTTGTTTTTAGACAGCGTCACAACCGCCTTGGCAAGCGACCCTGTTTTTGCCGATGGACACTACAGCCAAGTACCCCACGCGGGCCTGATAGCGTTTGCTCGCATCTATCTTACCTGGGCTTATAGCCAGGCATTTTTCCGAGATAGCCTGTATCACGCGCTCGGGTTTGACTCGATACAAGATCTACAATCGTTTTGGGAGCAAGACCACCTGCAACAAGACGCCAATGATCTCGTTGCGGTCGCAAAAACCTGGCGCAGCGCCAATGTCTTTCGCTATCTGGGGGACGAGCCTGCCTTGAAAGTGCCTACCATCATGCTGCCGAGCCGAACCGATCTCTACTTTACTGAAGCCGATGCGCGCAGTGACGCGCAGAGTCTAGGTGCTGAGTTTCAGGTCATCGACAGTGACTTTGGCCACATAGCCGGTGGACCCGGGCGCCTAGAATCTGAAACTCAACAGGTTTTCAGAGCCGTGCGCGATGCTCTGTGTCTGTGACTGGCTGTAGCGATTTATGCATACTGGCTCTATAAGTTTTGGCCGCATGTCGGATAAGTTACGCGTTTTACTGTGCGTGAGTTTGAACCAATGAATACGATGCTCTCTGCAACGACTGCCGCCAACGACGATATTATCGCGACCGACAAAGCGACCGTATGGCACCACCTGACCCAACACCAACAATGGGAAGAGAAAGACCCCATCGTCATATCAAAGGGTGTTGGCATGCGGGTAACCGACGTCAAGGGCAAGTCTTACCTCGACGCAACCTCAGGCGGCGTATGGTGTGTCAACTTAGGTTTTGGCCGTGAGCGTATCGCTGATGCGGTGCGCCAACAACTGATCGACCTCTGCTATTTTGCAGGTAGCTACGCCACTGAACCAGGCGCCGAGTTCGCGCAGAAACTGCTCTCAAAAATGCCAGGACTTGGACGTGTTTATTTCTCAAGCTCGGGTTCTGAAGCGAACGAAAAAGGCTACAAAATGGTTCGCCAACTCGCGCACATGAACGGCGACGGCACCAAGCATAAAATTATTTACCGCGACCGGGATTACCACGGCACGACAATTGGTGCGTTAAGCTCAACTGGGCACGAACAGCGTGTGGCTCAGTACGGTCCTTTTGCCCCAGGCTTTTCCTCGTTCTCGCACTGTTTGTGCTACCGCTGCCCTTTCGGCAAAACCTATGGCTCATGCAACATCGAGTGCGCACGCGATCTCGAAACAGCGATCCTTCGTGAAGGCCCTGATTCAGTCGGTGCCGTGGTACTCGAACCTATCACGGCGGGCGGTGGTGTTATCCCCCCACCACCTGAATACTTCCCAATCATCCAGGAAATTTGCCAGCGCTATGGCGTTCTTATCCATATCGACGAAGTGGTCTGCGGCTTGGGCCGAACAGGCGAATGGTTTGGCTATCAGCACTACGATGTAAAGCCCGATATCGTCACCATGGCAAAAGGTGTCGCCAGTGGTTACGCTGCTATTTCATGCACCGTCACCACCGAGGCCTTGTTTAACGAATTTAAACGCGCCGACGGCAATCCCTTAAACTACTTCCGCGACATCAGCACCTTCGGTGGTTGCACATCGGGCCCAGTGGCAGGTATTGAAACACTCGCGATTTTGGAAGAAGAAAACCTCATTCAAAACACGCGTGATATGGGCGACTACCTGATGGACCAGCTGTATGCCCTACAAGAAAAACACGCGGTCATCGGTGATGTGCGCGGCAAAGGGCTATTCGTGGGCATCGAATTGGTCACCGATCGCGCCACAAAAACACCTGCGTCAGAAGCTCAAACGGGGCAAGTCGCTGGACACTGCCTAGAGCATGGTGTGATGATAGGCCGCACCAATCGCAGCTTCAGCGACCTGAATAACACTCTATACTTAAGCCCAGCTCTCATCACGACCAAAACTGAGCTCGACGAAATTGTGAGCGCGATTGATGCTGGGTTGAGTGCGGTATTCAAACAATAAGGGACTGTGTTGTCTGTTCTTAAAAAAGTCAGTCAGTTTTACCCCGGTACGGCGGCGGTCGCTTTAATCGCGATCGCCAGCCAGTTTCTAGCCACTAACTACGGCGCTCCGGTTCTCGTGTTTGCCCTGCTATTGGGCATGGCGATGAACTTTCTGTATCGACAAGAGCACACTAAAGCGGGCGTTGACCTGTGCGCGACACAAGTTTTAAGAGCGGGCGTCGCAATGTTGGGCGCAGGTATTGCAGTTAGCGATATCGCTGCCATTGGCTTTGCTGGCGTGGGTGTGCTGATCGGCGGCATGTTCTTCACGATCGCGATTGGACCGGTACTTGCACGAATGCTCGGTCTCAAACGCGACATGGGCCTGCTGTCCGGCGGCGCAGTTGCTATTTGCGGCGTGTCCGCCGCTCTTACACTCTCTTCCGTGATGCCCAAAAACGAAGAGCAGTCGAAGTTCACTCTGCTGACCGTCATCATGGTGACCACCATCGGTGCCATCGCGATGGTAACCTACCCCATAGCCGTTCAAGTTTTAGAACTAACACCCCAGCAAGCGGGTTACTTTTTGGGTGGCGCTATCCACGACGTATCGCACGTTGCCGGTGCTGGCTTTGCTTTATCTGAAGCGATTGGCGTAGAAGCCATGACTGTGAAGATGGTTCGAGTCGCTATGCTCATTCCTATCGCGTGGTGTTTCTTGCTGTTATTTAATCGCGAAGGTGGTAGCGGTCAATCGCTCAAACCGCCTGGCTTTTTGTTGATGTTCATCGCGTTAGCAACCATCAACAGCTTTGGGTTCATTCCTGCGGCTTGGTCAAGCGCGCTCACGAGCTTATCTAAGTTAAGTTTTCTGTTGGCGATTGTCGCACTCGGCATCAAGACCGAGCTCAGTGGCCTTATCAGTCATGGCTGGCGCCCTGTCGCGCTAGTGTTACTACAAAGTGTGTTCCTAGGTGCAACGATGTTACTCTGGGCCGTATTCGCTATGTAAAACAACAAGAGGGGACTTGCACCAATGGCAAAAATCAGTACCAAACAAAGCGTAGAACATTTTTTACTCAGCGGCCTGCTACTGATGTTGTCCCCCGCCAGCGCTTTGGCCAGCATCGACCAAGCGATTAACGAGGCCGTAGCGCCAGCGACGGCTTTTATCTCCAGTATTATTTTTTACTCTGTAGCGCTCGGTGGCGCCAAGGTGCCATTAGTGGTTGTCTGGCTTTTAGTCGCTGCTGTTTTCTTCACCGTTTACTTCCGCTTTTTAAACTTCTCGGGCTTTAAACACGCTATTGATATCGTACGAGGCCTTAACCATAACCCCAAAGCACCGGGCGAGGTGACTCACTTTCAGGCGCTCACCACGGCAGTATCGGGTACCGTTGGTATTGGTAACATCGGTGGCGTTGCCGTGGCCATTAGCATGGGTGGCCCCGGCGCCACTTTTTGGCTCATTGTTGCCGGCCTACTGGGCATGTCGACCAAATTTATTGAATGCACGTTGGGCACGATTTACCGTAAACACAATCCCGATGGCTCCGTTTCAGGCGGCCCAATGTACTACCTTGAACAAGGCTTCCTAGAAAAAGGTCTACCCAATTTAGGCAAGTTTTTGGGTAAATTCTATGCGCTGGGCATCGTCATTGGCTGCCTAGGTATCGGCAACATGTTCCAAGCTAACCAAGCCTACCTCCAGTTTGTCACCGTCACCGGCGGCGACAGTAGCTTCTTCGCCGGAAAAGGATGGCTGGTGGGTCTGGTCATGGCGATTATTGTTGGCTTGGTGATCATTGGCGGCATTAAAAGTATCGCGCGTGTTACCAGTAAACTCGTGCCCTTCATGGCGGTGTTTTACTCCGTTAGCGCCCTAATTATTATTTTAATGAATGCTGAAGCGCTGCCTTTCGCGTTCAATGCCATTATCGAGGGCGCCTTCAGCCCCGAGGGCGTCGCCGGCGGCATGTTGGGGGTTATTGTTATTGGCGTACAACGTGCTGTATTTTCCAACGAGGCCGGTATCGGTTCAGCGCCTATCGCGCATTCTGCGGTGCAGACGAAAGAGCCCATTACCCAGGGTTACGTCTCGATGCTAGAACCCTTTATCGACACTGTCGTTATTTGCACCTTAACGGCGCTCGTCATTGTGACCACGTTTTACTATGACCCCAGCTTCAACGCCGGTCTTGATGGCATTGGTATGACCTCGGCAGCATTCGAACGCAACATTGGCTGGTCACCGCTGCTCATCGCCTTTGCTGGTATGTTGTTCGCCTTTTCAACGCTGATTGCCTGGGCCTATTACGGTTTAAAGGGCTTTACCTATTTAATGGGCGAGCATGCCTGGGCGTCCAACCTATTCAAACTGGTATTTTGCTTCTTTATCGTCGTTGGCTGCAGTATTCCACTGACGGCGGTACTGGATTTTTCAGATGCACTGGTCTTCTTGATTTGTGTACCCAATATCATTGGACTGTATGTTCTAGCACCTGTCGCCAAGCAAGCGCTACAAGCCTATAATCAAAAGGTACGTAACCAAGCTTAAGTGTCCCCTGAGGGGGCCTCAACAAGGTAGCAAGCGCATGAGTAGCGAATTACTGCTGCAGTTGGACCCCGATTCCAAAGACAGTTTACAAACACAGATTGTAGCCAAACTGTCTTTGGCGATTGCCAAAGGTACTATTCCGCTGAATTCACCCATGCCTTCGTCTCGACATTTGGCGACGCAGCTAGGTGTCGGTCGCAATACCGTAATGCTAGCCTACCAGCGCCTTTTGGATGACGGTCTCATTGTGACCCACCCCCGCCGCGGCTACTTTGTAAACCCAGACGTCGAGCGCACTCGCATTCTCGAACGCTACCAGGATATAGAACCCAGTCACCACATTGACTGGAACACCCGCTTGGCCGAAAAGCCCTCGCAGTGGCAAGCCTTGCGCAAACCCAAAGATTGGCAGCTCGCACCTTACCCCTTTGTGTATGGGCAAATGAGTGCCGATTTGTTCCCGATTCAACCTTGGCGTGAGTGCGCGCGGGATGCAGTCTCGGTGCGAGCGATCAAATCTTGGGCGGTCGATCGCATCGATCACGACGAACCACTGTTACTCGAGCAAATTCGTACCCGCTTGCTGCCCAAACGTGGCATTTTTGTCGAAGACCAGGCCATTATGTTAACGGTCGGCGCTCAGCACGCGCTTTACATGATTGCTGAGCTGTTGTGGCGTAAGGCATCAGTGTCCGTGGGTATCGAGAATCCCGGGTATTCCGATCTACGCCGTTTGATCGAGCGCCTAGGTGCGCAAGCAAAACCGCTGGCTGTCGATTCGGATGGACTCATCACTGACGCACAGCTTATTGACTGCGACTACGTATGCGTTACCCCAAGCCACCAATCGCCCACCACCGTCACGCTACCACACGCGCGGCGGCAAGAGCTGCTGCACAGTGCGTCACAGCATGACTTTGTGGTTATTGAGGACGATTACGAGAGTGAATTTAACTTTCACACCCGACCAGAACCCGCGCTCAAAAGTATGGATACTGAGGGGCGAGTCATTTACGTGGGTAGCGTCTCTAAAACCTTAGCGCCTGGATTGCGTATGGGCTATATCGTAGCCAGCCCCGAGCTCATCGAAGAGCTTCGCGGCCTACGTCGCCTCATGCTCCGACACCCAGCGGCGAATAACCAACTCTCGGTGGCCTTGTTCTTGGCGCGAGGTTACCACGACGCCTTAGTGAGCAAGTTATTCAAGATTTATCAGAAACGCCGAGCGTTGCTCGTGACCTGTTTAGAGCAAGAGCTGCCCGAACTTCAAATTCAAGCATCACTGGGTGGCTCGGCTCTTTGGATTAAAGCTCCCGACTCAATCGACACCGAACAGCTAGCGCTAAAAGCCAAAGAGCTGGGGGTGATCGTCGAACCCGGTGCCATTCATTTTGCAGAACCCAATCCGCCCAAAAACTTTTTGCGGATGGGCTTTTCCGCCATTGGTGAAGGTTCAATAGCCGAGGGCGTCATCGCCCTTCGCCGAGCCTACCGAAGCCTGTAAACATCTGGCGCAGAGCAAACTCAGCATCTGGCTCTATTAAATCCCGACAAAAAACCCTAGCATTGCGTCTCTTTCATAAATCTAAGGTGAGCAAGCTATGCCTCGTATGACCCCCAGTGAAGCCTTTGTCGAAACACTCGTCGCCCAAGGCGTCAAAAAGATTTTCGGTATTATGGGTTCAGCCTTCATGGATGCCATGGACATTTTCGCCCCTGCCGGTATCGAGTTAATCCCCGTCGTGCACGAGCAAGGCGCTGCGCACATGGCTGATGGATACTCGCGCGCAAGCGGACGCCACGGGGTTGTCATTGGCCAAAACGGCCCCGGTATTTCAAACTGTGTGACCGGTATTGCCGCGGCGTACTGGGCGCATTCACCGGTGGTGATGATCACGCCAGAGGCGGGCACCATGACCATGGGCTTCGGCGGCTTCCAAGAGTGCCACCAGCTGCCAATGTTCCAAGAATTCACCAAGTACCAAGGCCACGTAAATAACCCCAACCGTATCGCCGAATATACATCTCGCTGCTTTGATCGCGCCTTGTCAGAGATTGGCCCCACACAGCTCAATATTCCGCGCGATTACTTTTACGGCGATATCAATGTCGAAATTCCACAGCCTATGCGTCTGGACCGTGGCCCGGGTGGCGACCAGAGCCTCAATGAAGCCGTAGAACTGCTAAAAACTGCTGAGTTCCCCGTGATTGTATCGGGTGGTGGTGTGGTGATGTCCGACGGTGTTGAGGAAGTCAAAGCGATTGCAGAGTTCCTGGGCGCACCGGTTGTCAACAGCTACCAGCACAATGACTCATTCCCTGCGAGCCACCCGCTGTGGTGTGGCCCACTGGGTTACCAAGGTTCGAAAGCCGGCATGAAGCTCATTTCCAGAGCCGATGTTGTGTTGGTGATTGGCTCGCGTCTTGGCCCCTTTGGCACCCTGCCTCAGCACGGCCTAGACTACTGGCCCAAAGAAGCCAAAATCATTCAAATCGACGCCGACCACAAGATGCTGGGTTTGGTTAAGAAAATTTCTGTCGGTATTTGCGGTGACGCCAAAGCAGCCTCTGTTGCTCTGACCCAGCGCCTGCAGGGTCAAACATTGGCGTGTCACGCCAATAAAGACACTCGCGCAGCCGAAATCGCAGCTGAAAAAGCCGCGTGGGAACAAGAGCTAGACGAATGGACGCACGAGCGCGATCCTTACAGCTTAGACGTTATTGCCGAAGCGGAAGCCGAGGAAGGCAACTGGTTGCACCCCCGCCAAGTACTGCGCGAACTCGAAAAAGCCATGCCCGCAGATGTCATGGTCTCTACCGATATCGGTAATATCAACTCCGTGGCACACAGCTACCTGCGTTTTGAGCGCCCACGCAGCTTCTTCGCGCCGATGAGCTTTGGTAACTGCGGTTACGCGCTACCGACGATCATTGGCGCCAAAGCCGCCTCGCCTGAGCGTCCTGCAGTCGCCTACGCCGGAGACGGTGCCTGGGGCATGAGCATGTCTGAAATCATGACTGCTGTGCGTCACGATATCCCTGTCACCGCTGTGGTATTCCACAACCGCGATTGGGGTGCCGAGAAGAAAAACCAAGTCGAGTTCTACAACCGTCGCTTTGTCGCAGCGGAACTGGTCAGCGAATCATGGGCTGGTATTGCACAGGCTATGGGTGCAGAAGGTGAGCGTGTTGACAGCCTAGACGAAGTGGGTCCCGCACTGCAACGCGCCATCGATCGCCAGATGAACGAAGGCAAAACCACCGTCATTGAAGTGATGTGTACACGCGAGTTAGGCGACCCTTTCCGCCGCGATGCCCTGTCAAAACCTGTACGTTACCTAGAAAAATACAAAGACTACGTATAAGGCCTTTAAAGCCCCGCACTCGCGGGGCTTTGCTTTAACGGCAGCGCGTTGCCAAACTCAATTCTTGCAAATAAGAGGTTAGCTTGTGACTGATACCGAAGAAAAAATTCGCGTGTTCCGTGGCCTGAAAGGCGTCTATTTCGATCGTTCACCAACCACGCACATCGACGGCCGCAAAGGCGAACTCCGCTATTGGGGCTATTCCATTCACGATCTGGCAACACACTCGACGTTTGAAGAAACTGCGTATTTGTTACTACACGGCGAGCTACCCAGCAGCGCGCAGCTTCGTGCCTTTGATCAAGCCTTGAGAAACGCGCGGTCACTGCCGCCAGCCATTATTGAAATTATTCGAACCGTGGTCGACGGCCACCCAATGGATGTGTTGCGCACCGCGGTCTCCGCGCTCGCCGCATTTGACCCACACACTAGCGACAACTCAAGCGAGGCCGTGATGCAAAAGACCCTGCGTCTGACCTCGCAGGTGCCCATGATCGTTGCAGCACACCACCGGATTCGCCAAGGTTTGGCGCCCATTGAGGCCGACGCCTCGCTCGGGCACGCCGCGCACTTTTTATACCAACTGTCAGGCGAGATCCCAAGTGAGGACGCCGCGCGACTGATGGATCTTGATTTTATTTTGCACGCCGAGCACGGATCCAACGCCTCGTCATTTACTGCCCGTGTAGTCACGGGTACTGACGCCAACTTGCATGCGTCAATCACTGCAGCAATAGCGGCCTTGTCGGGTCCGGCGCATGGCGGTGCAGCAGAAGACGTAATGCATATGGCCCGAGAAATTGGCGACCCAGCCAACGCCGCAGAGTACGTCAAACGCAAGCGAGCCAATAAAGAAGCGATTATGGGTTTTGGTCACCGCGTATACCGCGCGGAAGATCCACGAGCGCGCCACTTGCGCGATGGCGTCGAGCGCCTTTCGATTGAAAAAGGCGAGCCCCACTGGAACGATATTCTGAAGGCCCTGGTCGAAGCCATGAAGCCCTACTCGCGACTAGGCGTCAACGTTAACGTCGACTTCTACTCGGGCGTAATTTATCACTTAAATGGTATCCCCGAAGATTTGTTTGTGCCCATTTTCGCCATTGGTCGCGTGCCCGGCTGGAGTCTTCAGATCATGCAACAAATGGAAAACAACATCCTCATTCGCCCGCTTCTCGAGTACAACGGTCCCGATTTACGCGAGTATGTTCCGCTAGAGCAACGATAAACGATTCGTCATGAGTGAACTCGACCGTCAACGCGTTATTTTTGCCGAGGGTGAAGAGCCACGAATCATCGCCGCCGCGACACAGCTGCGCCACGAGCACGGGATCGAATGCCTTCTCGTTGGCGAGACGAACATCATTCGTGACGTCGCAATCAGCCAAGGCTTGACCGTGGATGGCCTAAAGTTCGTCTCGCCATCAGACCCACTGCTGTTAGACCAGTGTGCCGAGCACGTGCAAGGGCTACGCCAGTTCAAGTCGATCAGCATGGCCGAACGTCTGGTGAAGAAGCCTCTACCTTTCGCAGCGGCTATGGTGGCTATCGGTGAGGCTGACCTCATGGTAGGTGGCGCAACCAGCCCCACCAAACGCGTTATTGAGGCCGCGGCCATGTGCATGGGCTACGCCAAGGAAGACGGTCTGGCGTCGAGTTACTTTGTCATAGAGATTCCAAATCGTGCGCAGCGGATGTTGTTTGCCGATTGCGCCGTTAACGTTGACCCCAGCGCCGAGCACCTCGCATCCATTGCTGTCACAACGGCACAACAGGCTACAGCCCTACTGGCAGAGCCACCACGTGTTGCCATGTTGTCGTTTTCAACGCAGGGTAGTGCTAGCCATGCCAGTATCGACAAGGTCAAACATGCATTAGAACTTGCCCGCGCTATGGACCCAAGCCTCTTGATTGACGGCGAAATGCAAGTGGATACGGCGCTATCAGAGCGCGTCGCCGCCACCAAATGGCAAGGAGAATCGGCCGTCGCCGGACGCGCCAATGTACTGATATTTCCTTCGCTCGAGGCGGGGAATATCGGCTACAAACTCGTTCAGCAGTTCACCGGAGCACGAGCCATCGGACCGATGCTTCAAGGCTTTAAGCACCCAGTGGCAGATCTGTCGCGCGGCGCAACGACCGATGAAATCGTAGAAGTAACGCGTCTGGCGCTGCAGTCTTCAGCGTCGGGCTAGTCAGTACCCTAAACCAGCCTCAGCACAACGTCGGCGCAGCTCTTTGACAGCGCTATTCCGAAGCCAAGTACGCTCGCCAATCCCCAAACTTACTGACATCCTGAGCGCTGGCATCAACGCAGCCGGCGGCTGCAATAAAACCCCTCACTTCGCGGCCATCCGCTAAGCTCACGGTGCCCAAACCCAGCGGCGCGGGAATGCCCTGCAAAAAAGAACCCACCGTCTCAATTGGCAAACGCCAAAGCTCGGCGCCAATGGAGGAGCCATTTTCCAAATCACCGACCAGCGCCGGACGTTTTACGCCCCCACCCGGAAGCGCAAACAAGCGATAGGTCGGCGCCGTTCTAACCACCTCTAACAAGTATCCACCCCGCTCTCGCAATTGGGGGTTTAAGGGCAAACCCTCCATGTGCGCCCCGCAGACCAACAGATCGAAATAGCGACTGTCTACAACCGGTTTATCGCGAGCCTCAGTGACTGTGCCGACAGTCAAGCGCCGAGCGTGAGTTTTGCGCCATATTGGTGCGCGAGGTTATGGTAACGACATCGCCTGCGTCAGCTCAAATGAGAGGCACAAAAAAGGGGCCTTAGGCCCCTTTAGCAAGGATTTTGTGTTACCACCAAGTAGCGTACAAGGCGGCCAAAATTAGAGTCACCGCCAGTGCAGAAATGTTAAACCCTGTTGTCGTCGCAAATTGGATTTCATCCAAATGAATGGCGCCTTCTTGCTCACGATTCTGCAACATCGACACGACAACGGCCAAGCCGGTGGCGATCAAGAAAACGAGGCCTACGCGGTCAATGAACGGCAATTCCGGCCACAACATTTTGAAAGCAAAAGACAAGACAACCGAGCCAATTGCAGCCGCTAAAGCGCCCGCAGCCGTGGTTTTCTTCCAGAACATACCCAACAAGAAAATCACCACGATACCGGGCGTAAAGAAGCCCGTAAATTCTTGGATGTACTGGAAGGCCTGATCAAATTTACCCAACAGAGGTTCCGCCGCGATCATCGCCAAGATCATGGCAATAACCGCTACCGTTCGACCGACAAAGACGGGGTCTCCTTGCTTGTCTGCCGGACGAATTGAGGGCATTAAATCCATCGTAAACAGCGTCGATATGCTGTTCGTCATAGACGCCAAAGAAGAGACGATAGCTGCCAGCAAAGCCGCAAACACTAGGCCTTTAAGACCAGAAGGTAGCAGTGTCATTGCCTGAGGATAAGCCTGATCAGGCGAGCTCAGGTTACTGTCTAGCGCGAACAAGGCGATACCGGGCAAGACCACAATCACAGGCATAAGCAGTTTCAAGAAGGCGGCAAACGCGATACCTTTTTGCGCTTCCTGAACACTTTTCGCCGCCAGTGCGCGCTGGATGATGTATTGGTTAAAGCCCCAATACGAGATATTCATAATCCACATTCCACCGACCAGAACCGACAGACCTGGCAGGGCCATATAGTGCTCATTGTCAGGAGTGAATATCATATCGAATTTTTCGGGCGCCACACGGGTCAACTCGACAAATCCAGCAACCACACCTTCGCCACCAGACACTTTATCCAGCATCAAGGCCACGATGATAAGACCACCCAACACCAACAACACAACCTGAATGATGTCAGTAAAAGCGACCGCCTTTAGGCCGCCATACAAAGAATAGGCTAACGCGAAGACACCCAGAACGATCAAGGCGGTTTGCACCGGCACACCAGCGACCGTATTTAAAGCCAACGAACCCAACCACAACACGGCAGTTAAGTTCACAAACACGTACACCGCCAACCAGAAAATAGCTAAGACAATGCGCACTCGATGGTCATAGCGCTGCTCCAAGAACTGAGGCATGGTGTAAATGCCGTGCTTCAAGAAAATAGGCAGTAAAAATTTACCCACCAAGATCAAGGTGATTGCGGCCATCCATTCGTACGAGGCGATCGCCAACCCCATGGCGTAACCCGAGCCCGACATACCAATGATTTGCTCCGCCGAAATATTGGCAGCGATCAAGGATGCACCGATAGCCCACCACGGCAGGGACTTCCCCGCTAAGAAGTAATCTTTGGCGTCTTTGTGGTGACCCGCTTCCTCGCGCGACACCCACTGAGCAAGCACAAACAAGCCCAGTGCGTACGCCACAACAATCGAAATATCCAGTGTAGATAACATAGCGTTTCCTTATTTTATTATTGGCAGTTCACTACCGATTCTGGTGTGGCCTCAGAGCTTATCGCAACACGCTTCAAGGTCATAGTTAAAGGTTTGGCGCTGGCAATGACCAAGGGAGCATTAATTTGCGACAAGTCCGCACCGCGGTCTGCAAAGCACGCTAAAGGAATCGAAGCCTCTTGCCATTCTCCAACTGTTGCCGCCGCTAACACGTCGGCAAACGGCACTTCACCAGTACAGGGGTATTCGCAATCCATGCGAACCGCAACGTCTCCTTCAGGCGCTTGATCAACTCGATAGTTTAGCGTCAGGTAAGCGCCACTATCACCCCAAGAGCTGAAATCAAGGGGCGCCTGCGAGTACCAATAGACTTGCGCTACACCAACAGAGGCGTTCCCGAAACGAACCTGGCGAGCGTCTTCCTGCACATTCACGTCGACTGAACGCACTTCGACTGCGCCCTCGGCACTGCGCACAAATTTGGAGTTCACCGGGATTTCCCAGTCGCTGTTGTCGCCCACGGCCATGAGCCATGGATCAAAGGTCCGCGCATCAAAGATAACCTGCTCTGCCTGTGCACGCTGCAGCAAGGGTTGTTCATTGAGATCGTTGCGCAGGAATTCTTTACTCTCTAAGGTCAAACCGTAGCCATACGGAAACAGTACGCTCGCGACCGGCAAGTCAGGGTTAGTGGGGTGAACATCAATAGCGGGCCAGTTAAACGAGAGTCGACCTTTAAAATCGAAGTCACTGCCGGGTTCTGCAAACAAAACGTCAGCAACCCCGATACCCTCTGTACCTGGGAGCCAAGCCACAACAAAGGCGTCGCTCGCGTTCAATTCGGGGTTGACCCACATTGGCCTACCGGTCAAAAACACCGCAACAGTGGGAATACCCTCTGATTGCAGAGCCTGCAGTAGCTGCTGACCCGCCGGATGCTCAGCACCAAAGTTTAGACTGTCGATATCGCCTTGGCCTTCGGCATAGGGGGTTTCACCGAACACCACCACGGCTACATCAGGGCGCTCGCTGTAGTGACCACTCGGGCTGTAAGTCACTTCGGCACCTTTTTCTGCTGCGACAGACTCAATACCCTGCAATATAGACTGTGCACCCGGGAAATCAGAGTTTTGGTTGCCCGTACCCTGCCAAGTAATCGTCCAACCGCCCGATTGCTGACCGATATCGTTCGCCGCACTGCCCGCGACCAAAATCGACTGGCCGCGCTTTAGGGGCAAAACTTGGTCGTTGTTCTTAAGCAGCACTAATGACTCGCGCACCGCCTGTCGCGCAATTTCGCGATGTGAGGCCTGACCGATGACCGACGCATCTAAAACCGCCGATGAGGGAAGCGGTTTATCCATGATTCCGGCCAGAACTTTAACGCGCAGGATGCGACGCACAGCATCATCAATACGAGACATCGGAATGTCGCCATTCGCCACTTGATCTAACATATTGTGGTACAGCGCTTCCCAGTCTTCAGGGACCATGACCATGTCCATACCCGCGTTTATCGCTTGCACGCAGTCACTGTTTGAACAGCCGGCGACCTCGCCAATACCATTCCAGTCAGAAATAATAAAGCCATCGAACCCCAAGCGGTCTTTAAGCACGTCAGTTAAGATCGTTTTGCTACCGTGGATTTTCTTACCGTTCCAAGAATTGAAAGAGGCCATAACACTCATAACGCCTTCACGGAGCGCCGTCTCATAGCCACCCGCGTGCTGCTCGAGCAGCTCTTCAAGTGACAAACGTGTGTCACCTCGGTCGATACCCCTAAATGTTCCGCCATCGCCCACGAAGTGTTTCGCGGTCGCCACCATGTTTTCAGACTGCAAACCGCGCACAACGGCCTCGGCGTAGTCCGCCACAATGTCAGGACGGTCGCTGTAGCTCTCGTAAGTACGACCCCACCGATTATCTTTAACAATAGCCACCGTCGGCGCAAAAATACCATCGATACCCGTGGCGCGCACTTCACGCGAAGTCGCCGCGCCTATTTGCTCGATCAACTCAGGGTTGCGTGCCGCACCAAGCCCAATATTGTGAGGGAATATCGTTGCACCGACGACGTTGTTGTGACCGTGAACGGCATCGGTACCCCACATGATTGGGATTCCGGCGTTACCTTCGCTGGTATCAATAGAGGCAAGGTAAAGTTCGTCAGCCAGAGCAACCCACTCGGCCACAGTGGCCTGCTTGTTTTTGTTGGGGAATGAGCCCCCACCATTGAGGACTGAGCCGAAGCCATACTTGCGCACTTGGTCAGGCGTCACGTACTGTATCTCTGGCTGAATCATCTGAGCGATTTTCTGTTCGAGGGTGAGCTTACTCATAATCCCGTCGACGCGCGCTTCCACCTCTGGATCTATCAAATCTTTCGCCGCGTACGACACCCCAGCGAAAGCGACCATAACACCACAGCAAATCGCTTTTAATGATCGTGTACCTAACATAACAAACCTCTTACTCGCTTTGTGCAGACTTTATTCTGCTATTTGATTCATATCGTAGATGCGGACATAGTCCACCATCATACGCTGTGGAAAAATACTGTCATCGATGGGCCCACCGGCGCGGCCCCACATGCCACCCACTGCCAGGTTCATGATCACGTGAAAAGAATGATCAAAGGGCCACTGGCGCCAGCCTTCGTCGTCGCGGGTGTACGTAAAATAACGCAAGCCGTCCACCAGCATGTCCATACGATCCGGTGTCCACTGCAAGGTATAAACATGGAAATCCTCAGCCAAATTCGGAAGTACAATACTGCCTTTACGCTGGTTGCCCTCGACCCAATAGTACCCCTTGGTATGGACGGTACCGTGTACAACGCCCGGTTCAAATCCTACGTGTTCCATCAGGTCGATTTCACCCGAATTAGGCCACGCATCGCAGTTGGCATTACCTTGCCAATCCGGTGTTCTCGCGTCACAAATGGTGGCATAGCGATAGGGGTGTGTGGGCAATAGCCAAATCGCGGGCCAAACGCCTTGTCCCCGAGGAAGCTTGGCTCTGACATCCAAACGTCCGTACATGAAATCGAGTTTGCCCGAGCTGTGAATTCGGCCAGAATGGTACCTAGCATCGCTGCCGCTGACCTTGTGTGCTTCGATAATCAGCTTACCGTCTTCCAAGCGCAGGTTCTCGAGCGAATTAACATAGGCCTGATCCTCATCGTTTACTTTGCGAGCAGGCCACTCATCGACGCTCCAGAATCGAGAATCCAGCGCCGTGCCATCAAACTCATCGGCCCACCGTAAAGTCCCAAGCGCCTGCGACTGAACGGGCTCTAAGCGAAAAGCACTAATTAAGGGCATATCAGGTGCTGCGCGAAACTCAAGCACAATGGAACCATTGGTGGTATGGACGGGTAAAGTTCTAGCTAAGGCAGCTTCAGTAAGCCCATCGCGCGCTTTTGGAATATTAAAATCGGCCAGCCGCTCTTTACCACCAACCCAGACGCTGAAGCGCCGGTTCTCAACCCCCGGCCGTTCGGCAAAGAACAAGGTGAGCGCGTATTGACCAGGAGCGACCTCTAATTCGTAGCTCTGAGGTCCTTCACGGAAACTTTGATACAGTGCTTCTTGCTGGCTTCCTTTTACCTTGTCGATGGTTCCGCAAGTGCTGTGCGTCTGCTCTGCGCATGAATCTTGCAGATAAACCGTACCGTCCGGGCCTTTGAACAGGCTACCGCCGAGGTTTACCGCGACGACATTTGAAGGGGATGCTCTAACGGCTATGGGATCTGACGCTGCCGACATCCCAGCCTGACTCACGGTCACCGTACAAAGCGTCAGCGCAGAGATACACCCCAGTACTATTGGACCCAGTTTTAAGCGCAAAACGCCACCTTTTTTCATTATTAACAAACCGCAGAGGGTCTAGGGTCACACAGCGATTTCAAGGGCAACAGACCCACTGCGATAAGGTGGATTAATAAACAGCTTAGTTGGACTAATTCAACAAGTGAACGATGGACTGACGGTAGTTTCGGCTCACTTTCAAAGTGGTGTCTCCCTCGAGGTGCAACAAAGATTCACCTTTTGACAGAGGCGTTATTTGCGTCACCTTATCAAGGTTTACCAGCGTCGAACGATGAATGCGAGCAAATGGCCCGGAACTTAAACGCTGCGACAGCTCTGTCATAGTGCAACGCATAATATGCGTCACCGGACCCACATGCACACACATGTAATCGCCCGCTGCATCCACCCAATCAATATCGTTAAAGTCAACGAGCTGAATTTGACCATTGTCGCGGATGGTCAGTTTCTGCACAGCACCAGATGCCGGTGGCTGCAATTGAGTGTCACGCCCCAGCGCTTTATCGACGGCACTCATAAGTTCACCCTTAGACACAGCAACATGGCGTTCTCTGGCCCGTTCAATGGCGCGAGCTAGGCGCGAAGCCTCTAAGGGTTTCAGCACGTAGTCTACTGCTGCTAAATCGAAGGCCTCGACCGCGTAGTCATCATAAGCCGTTGCAAAGATGAACAGGGGCATGGCGTCGTCTTCTTGAATCGCTTTCACGACGTCAAAACCGTTCATGCCTGGCATCTGAATATCTAAAAACACCAAGTCAGGTGATTCACCGCGGATGGCGGCAATGGCTTCCCGACCATTTTTGCACGTGCCAATGACTTCAATATCGCCGTGGTCAGCGAGCAATGACAGCAGATATTCTCGTGCTAGGGGCTCATCGTCGACAACTAACGTGCGCATCATGAGGCTTTCGCTCTTTCATAAGCATAAGACAAGGGCAAGCGTATCACGACCATCAATCCACCTTCCCCACGGTTAGCAATATGCATTGTCGCGTTGTCACCATAGGAGCTGGACAGTCGTTCGCGGATATTGCGCAGACCGACACCAGTGCCAGAGGGTTGCGGCAAATCTTTCGTATCCGCGAGTCCAGGTCCGTCATCACTTACCGTTAATACCAAAGAGTTTTCCTTATTCGTTGCGCTGATTTCGATAGTCCCGCCGTCTTCATTTGGCCCGACCGCGTACTTGATGGCGTTTTCAACCAAAGGCTGAAGCAGCATGCTTGGGATTTGTGCCTCTGTAATACTAGGATCGACATCCACCCGCACCGTCAGCCGTTCACCGAAACGCGCCTGCTCGATACTCAAGTACATTTCTAACGCTTGTATCTCTTGTTGTACGTCTACTGTCTGTAATGGATCGCTTTGTAAGGAATATCTCAGAAAATGTCCGAGCTCAGAAATCATAGTCCCAGCGCGCGCTTTAGAACCGGTCGCTACAAGACCCTGCAAGGCGTTTAACGTATTGAATAAAAAATGCGGGTTTAACTGATAGCGAAGCATCGTCAACTGCGCCAAACGAGCCGCCGTCTCGGCTTGAGCTAAGCGCATGGATTGTTCGTTGCGGTCAGCCGCCATTTTCATCAATACGGCATGCTCGTACTGTGCAAGCTGGTAGTACTTAATTCCGTGATACAAGGCGGTCCAACACAGAAAAATAAAAATAGAGGGGAATAGCCAACCTCCAAAATCACCCCACAGGTTCGACTCTTCCGTTAGCAGCAAAAACAGCGACAGGCGCATAACTGACCACAAGGTCGCAAACCCTAAGACCACAAATGCGACGATCGCCAAACGCTTGACTAAGGGCATATCCCAGCAACGTTTGAGCACATAGCGCATCGGCCACGTGAGTAGAATACCCAGTACTGACTGAAGAATGTTGTGCCCAATATAGCTTAGCTCTGGCTGGTCGTACCACAGATTCAAACTGAAATAACTGACGAGCGAAAGTCCTGACCATCCCAAAATCTGCAACAGCCAAAATTGCGAGTTTTGGCTCTCGATGAGGTGTTGCACGAGCGAGTGTCGCTGTTGATTTGGCATGGGCACGCTTCTTACGCTGGGATTATATGCGTTATGTACTGTCAAGCTTGCCTGCTGTTTTATTTTGGTGCAAGTGCCCATGGTATTCTTTGCTTTGCCCAGCCCTCTACTTGACTTAGGATAAGGCGGACTGATCTCTCGTTTAAGTGGCTAAGCCCGAGGAATGACCATGCTCAGACAACCCCTGCTGTGGGTCGCACTAGTCTTACTGGCGACTCTCAACGCCTTACCGGTTACTGCATCGGATGGTGCGCCCGCGTACATTGCGGTCTCTGGCAAGGCGAGCCTGACGACTACCCCGAACCGGGCCGAACTCACACTGAGCGTCGAAAAAGATGCGAATCAGGCTGCTCAGGCTCAAAAACAGGTACAGCGCATAGTTGAGAAGACCCTTGCGTTTCTGTCGCAGCAAGGTATTGAAACGAGTGATATTCGCTCAACCACCTTGTCGATTCAGCCTCAGTACAGCTGGGACCGAGATCAGCAGCAGCAACGCTTGAATGGCTACCGCGCCTCGCAATCGATAATCGTGATCTTAAAAGACATCGGTTTGTTACAGCCTATTATTGAGGGTGGTTTAACGGCAGGGGTTACGCGATTGTCTCCCCCGCGTTTATTTCACAGTGAACAACACGAACTCGAACGTAAAGTGCTAGCACTCGCCGTAAAAGATGCACAAACAAATGCCCAAGCAGCGGCAACAGCTTTGAACGTCAGTATCGGAAGCCCGCTGGCCATCGAAGCGCAAAACAATAGCTCAACGCCAAGACCTGAGTTTCGGGCGGTCGCCATGATGGCATTAGACGGTGCCGAGTCGGTAGACACTCAGCTAAGCGGACAAATTGAAATTGCCCTGCGCGTCACCGCACGGTTTGCACTGATCCCCTAAACATAAATCGACTGTCGGTACTGTTTAGCGATCTTCGACCACTCAAATCGCACCTTTGATGCCGCTTCTCGAATAAGTCGATAGCGGCTTGGATTCATGTAAAACAGCTCCATTGCATAGGCCACCGTACCCACCAGTTCCAGTGACTGGGCGCGTGGGTTGGCGCCGTTAAACAAAAAACCTGTTTCGTTGTCGATAATGGTGTCACGCAAACCGCCAACGGCGTGCGCTACCACGGGCTGGCCGGCGCGCATTGCAAGCAGCTGACTAATGCCGCAAGGTTCGAACGAACTCGGCATTAAAAACAAATCGCCACCGGCATACAAAATGGTCCCGAGCGCTTCAGAGTAGCCTCGCAAGAACAGAAAATTATCATGCGTTTTGGCAGTTTCGAATAAAAACGTCTCGTAGGCCGCATCACCACTGCCGGTCATAATCAGCTTGGCGTCCGGTGGCAGTTGGTTCAAAATTTGTGCCAACGATGAGGTCTGCGGCGTCAGACCTTCGCGCAAGATTCTTAATTTTTGGTCCGTTGCGCGACCCACAGAAGTCAGCACGCAGGTCGGACTTGGTTGCGACTTCCATTTCGCGATACGCGACAGCGCCAACGTGTGAACGTCAGCAGCTTCGGCTAAACTCCAAGCCGTTACTGCCTGCTCCGCTACCGCAAGCATCCGCTTCCAACTCGGTATCTTTTTAGGGGTGTCAGCATAGTCGCAACCATTTAGGACGCCAACTAAGCGATCCTCCGCTGCGGCCGCCCGCAGATCGCGATCGAGCCCTTCACCACCATAAAACCCCAATTTTTCATTGGTAGGCTCTTGAATCTCTAAAATGTAAGACGGCGAGACCGTATGAATGGTGTCGCACAGATTGATCGCTGCACGAACAGGATTAATGCAATCGGGATACCGCAAATCCATAATTTGATGATCAACCGCACCAAAATCAGGAAACCAGGTTTTCAGAGCGCTGGGATTGCCATCGACTGGCCGAATACCCTGCAAAGCCAAATTGTGAATGGTATAAACCAGGCGCTGTGTGCGCTCTGCTTGATAGCGTGAATGGTAACGCAGAAGCATCGCAACAAAGGCGGCGTGCCAGTCATGCAGGTGTACAAAATCTAAAACGCCAAAATGGCGGTGCAATAACAATTCACAGACCGCGGCCGAAAATAGCGCAAACTTGGTAGCATCGGTAGCAAATGGCTGAGAGTCAGGGTCGTGGCAATACACTCTGCCCGCGCCTTGTGGTGCCAGCAGAGGACTATCGATAATCCACAAGTCGACGCCATTACCTGTGTCAATTTTCACCAGAGTTACGGTCTCGACTGTGCCGCCAAAGGGCACATCTAAGTGCCCCACTAATTCTGCTTGCTCAAGCTTTGAAAACACTTGATAGCCTGGCATAACCACTTGAATTGACGCACCTGTCGCCGCCAATGCCGGCGGCAGATCTCGCACGACATCGCCAATACCTCCAACCTTACCACCAGGCAAAGTTCCGTTCTCGGCGGCCACCATCAAAATATTCATTTGCGTGTACTCAAGTAATGACGTCCGGCGCATCCCGACCAGTAAAGTGTTGTATGTTTAATATGGCCTCGGATGCTGCAAACAAGGGCTCCAAATACCGCTGAGCATACACACTGAAATACGCGGGGTCACGCTCGTGCTGGTCGTAATACACTCTGAGTGTAGCGCCCGATGTGCCCGTACCAGATAGACGCACGACAATACGCGCATCATTTTCAAACACGATGCGAATACCCTGATTGTAGCTTTCGCTATCATCCACGGGGTCGCGGTAGGAAAAATTATCAGCACGAGCGACCACCAAATCACCGAACGTCTGTCCAGGTAAACTCTCAAGACGACTGGTGAGCGCTTGCATCAAGGCATTGGCCTGGTCGCTATCGATGCCTTCATAATCATGCCGCGAGAAAAAATCGCGCCCGAAGCGTTCCCAGTGATCGCGAACAATCGAGCGAGCCGGCTGTGCTCGCACGGCGATCAAGTTTAACCAGAATAATACCGCCCACAGGCCGTCTTTTTCGCGGATGTGGCTTGAACCCGTCCCAAAGCTTTCTTCGCCACACAGCGTAATGCGACCAGCGTCCATGAGATTACCGAAAAACTTCCAACCCGTGGGCGTTTCAAAAAACTCGATGCCCAAATACGCAGCCACGCGATCAACCGCACGTGAGGTGGGCAGCGAGCGCGCCACACCGGCCAAACCCCCAGAGTATCCCGGCACTAGGTGCGCATTAGCGGTCAACACCGCCAGCGAATCGCAAGGATTAATGTAAAATCCAGTGCCCAACACCATATTGCGATCTCCATCGCCATCAGAGGCCGCACCAAAAGCGATCATTTCATCGCCATTGAGCAAATCGACCAAGTCTTTGGCGTGGACCAAGTTCGGATCGGGGTGTTCACCCCCGAAGTCTTCTTTAGGCTCAGCATTCATTAAGCTAGTCTCGGGCGCACCGAGACGGTTCACTAAAATCTCACGCGCATAGGGGCCTGTGACTGCGTGCATGGCATCAAAGCGCAGCTGAAATCGAGGATTCGTCAACAGCTCTTTAATCGCTTCAAAGTCAAACAGACCTTCCATTAAGTCAGCGTAAATAGCAACCGGGTCAAGCACTTCGATCACCGTGCCCGCAAGCGAAGTTTCACCAAGAGTGTCCAAGTCGGTTTCAGCGGCGTCCTGAAGCGTGCAATACCGCTGAAGCACTTTGGTTTCTTCAAAAATGGCATTGGTCATCGACTCGACCGCTGGACCACCATTAGCACCATTGAACTTAATACCAAAGTCACCGTTGGGACCGCCCGGGTTATGACTGGCCGACAGAATCAAACCGCCATCGGCGCCTCGGGCGCGAATCACCGCCGACGCCGCAGGTGTCGACAAGATTCCGCCTTGCCCGACAATAACGCGTGCAAACCCATTAGCGGCTGCCATGTGAATAATGGTTTGTGCTGCGGCTCTATTGTAGAAGCGTCCATCGCCGCCCAGGACCAAGGTTTTACCTTGGCCACCGCCAATCACGTTAAACGTAGACTGCACAAAATTTTCTAGATAATGCGCTTGCTGAAATACGCTCACTTGTTTTCGTAAGCCCGAGGTGCCGGGCTTTTGATCAGCAAACTGTGTCGTCGTTACGTCCACAACTTGTGTCATTACTGTATCCTCTTAAATTAGGCGTAGCCTTCGGGTTGCCCTAGCATTCCACGGGTAATCAACACTCGACCTTTCGGCGACACCCTAAATCCATTGGCTTTGTCCTGTTCAATATCAAAGCCCACCTCTAAACCGTCTGGCACACGGACGCCTCTGTCCACGATAACGTTGCGCAATTTAACGCCACGGCCAATATCAACGCCTGGCAATATCACGCTTGACTCAATCATCCCGTGGGAGTGTATGTGCACATTAGAAAACACAACCGATCGCCGAACCGTGCTGCCTGAGATAATACAGCCACCAGACACAACCGAATCGATCGCCTCACCACGTCGACCATCGTAGTCATGCACAAATTTTGCGGGGGGCAGCTGCTCCTGATAGGTCCAAATCGGCCAGTCGGGATCATACATGTTTAGTGCCGGCGTGGCATGTACCAACTCCATATTGGCTTCCCAAAACGAGTCCAAGGTACCCACGTCGCGCCAGTAGCCCTGCCCGCCGGTCTGTGAATCCCGAAAAGGGTAGGCTTGCACGTGAGCCCGCTCAATCATCGACGGAATAATATCGTTACCAAAGTCATGACTCGATTTGGCACTTGCGGCATCTTCTAGCAGCAAATCAAACAGCATCCGGGTGTTAAAGATGTAGTTGCCCATCGATGCCAAACAGATCCCGGGGCTACCCGGAATTTCAGCGGGCTCGGCGGGTTTTTCTTGGAAACTCTTCACGCGCATAGTTTCATCGACTTCCAACACGCCAAAGGCGCCCGCAGCCTCTTCAACCGGCACCTCCAAACAGCAAACTGACATATCAGCACCGCTTTCAACATGGCGGACCAACATGGCACCGTAGTCCATCTTGTAAACGTGATCGCCCGACAGAATCAGCACGTACTCGGGCTTTTCCGCACGGATAATATCCAGATTCTGGTAGATGGCGTCCGCGGTCCCTTGATACCAATCATCCGAGTAACGTTGACTCGCGGGCAAAATTTCGACGAATTCGCCCAGCTCTTTCTTAAAATGGCTCCAACCGCGAACGATGTGACGCACGAGAGAATGTGATTTGTACTGAGTTAAGACACCGACGCGGCGAACGCCAGAATTAATGCAGTTAGACAAAGGAAAATCGATAATCCGATATTTGCCCCCAAAATAGAGCGCCGGCTTTGCTCGCCAATTGGTGAGTTCAAACAAGCGCGAGCCGCGCCCTCCGGCCAGCACTAAAGCCAGCGTATTTTTTGTTAAACGGCTAACGTAACGAGGATTATCCATTCCTATTGCTCCATTGATTAACTCACTTTGCGCACAGCCTCCGGCGCCCGATACCAGATGTCGTCGCGGTATTCAGAAATTGTGCGGTCACTTGAGAAGCGGCCACTGGTAGCGGTGTTGAGTACCGCCATTCGCGCCCACTGGGTTTTATCTTTATAAGTACATGCAGCTTGTTCTTGCGCTTTACAATAATCACTAAAATCTGCCGCTGTCATCCACGGATCGGTGGAAGCGGTCAAGGCTGCGATAATCGGGTCAAAAATGCCCGGCTCGAACAATGAAAAATGCCCACTTTGCAGCAAATGCATCACCGCTTGAAAGTTGGGGTCAGCTTCAATGTACTGCTGCGGGTTATAATTCTGACGTGTTTGGGCCACTTCATGTGCCTCCAAACCAAACAGGAAGAAATTATCAGCACCAACGGCGTCTCGGATCTCGATATTGGCACCGTCTAACGTGCCGATCGTCAGTGCGCCATTCATCATAAATTTCATGTTACCTGTGCCAGAGGCTTCTTTACCTGCGGTCGATATTTGCTCAGATAAATCCGTTCCAGGACAGATAATTTCCATCGCTGAAACGTTGTAGTTCGGCAAGAATGCCACCTTCAACCACTGATTAGCCTGTTCATCTTGAGCGATGGTATGCGCCACATTATTAATTAACTTAATAATTAGCTTTGCCATGACATAACCCGGGGCGGCCTTACCGCCAATCAATACGCATCGCGGCGTCATAGAGGCAGTATCGCCTTTGCGAATGCGGTCGTACAGTGAAATCACATGAAGAATATTTAACAGCTGGCGCTTGTATTCATGAATGCGTTTTACCTGCACGTCAAACATCCAAGAGGGGTCAAACTCGATGCCCGTCTTGTTTGCGACTAGAGTCGCGAGTGCCTGTTTATTCGCGTATTTAACGTCCATGAAGCGCTCGCAGAAAGCGGTATCGTCAGCATAGGGGACTAGCTGATCAAGCTGGCTTAGATCACGAATCCAGCCATCCCCTATAGTTTCAGTGATCAGGTCTCGCAAGCCAGGATTACAGTTCGCCAACCAACGGCGCGGCGTTACACCATTGGTTTTGTTGTTGAACTTGTGCGGCCATAACGCATAGAACTCAGCAAACAAACCTTGCTTGAGCAAGTCCGTGTGCAAGGCGGCTACACCGTTAACCGAATAAGAACCCACAATGGCCAAATGCGCCATACGCACAGCGCGCTCGGGGGTTTCCTGGATAATAGACAGACGCCGCTGTTTATCCACGTCGCCAGGCCAGCGTTGTGCCACCACCTGCAAAAAGCGCGCATTAATTTCGTAGATAATGTCCAGCAGGCGCGGCAGCAGATGCTCGAATAAAGATACCGACCAGGTCTCCAGAGCCTCGGGTAGCAGCGTATGGTTGGTATACGCCATCGTGGATTCTGTCAGCGCCCAAGCTTCCTGCCACCCTAGACCGTGCTCATCCATCAACAGACGCATAAGCTCAGCCACAGCGATAGTAGGGTGCGTGTCATTGAGCTGTACCGCATGCTTTTCGGCAAAGCCTGTAAAGTCATGGCCTTTGCGGCTAATCCAGCGGTGCAGGATATCCTGCAGGCTCGCCGAGGCTAAAAAATATTGCTGTCGTAGACGCAAGACTTTGCCGGCCTCGCTCGCGTCGTTTGGGTACAGGACCATGGTAATCTGCTCGGCTTCGGTCTTCTTGCTGACCGCATCGGTGTACGAGCCCGAGTTAAATTCGCCCAAATTAAATTCTTCGGTCGCCGAGGCCTTCCAAAGGCGCAGCGTATTCACCGTGTCGTTGTTGTAACCCGGCACAGGAATATCATAAGGAATAGCTAGGACATCCTCAGTACCGACCCAACGGCGACACTCACGGCCCTGCGGATCGTGCTCGACGACTACGCGTCCAAAAAAAGGCACGCGGCGCGTATTCTCAGGACTTTCTACCTCCCAAGGGTTTCCATCACGCAACCACTGATCTGGCGCTTCTTGTTGGTATCCATCGACGATTTTTTGGTGGAACATGCCAAATTGATAGCGAATGCCGTAGCCCGTAACGGGAATTTCGAGTGTTGCGCAGCTGTCCAAAAAACACGCCGCTAAGCGCCCCAAACCGCCATTGCCAAGACCGGCATCGAGTTCTTCTGTCTCTAAAGTTTCCAAATCGCAGGCGTAGTCTTGCAGCGCCGCTCTGGCTTGATCTTCCAAATCTAGGTTAGCCAAAGCATTGTGTAGGGTCCTACCCATTAGAAATTCTAAAGATAAGTAGCTCACGCGCTTGGGCTCTTCCCGGCGATAACGCTCGCGCGTTTCGCGCCAGCGGCTCACGAGCTGATCGCGCACCGCGAGCGCCATCGATTGATACAGATAATGACGACTGTAGTTCGTATCGCCGCGCCCCAAGGTCAAATCAAAGTGGCGTTTGAGGTCTTGTTTTAAATCCAGTGCTGAAGGTTTCGAAGTAGCCATTGTTTAGTCCATCGTATTCTTTAATCAATAGTCGAGTGGCTAGCCGCATTAGGCAACCACCATAGCTGTAGAGTTTTCGGGGTAATTTGTGTCAGCCCGCGGCGAGTTCGCACACTGGGCTCGTGGGAGTTTAATAAACATTGCCAGTCACCAGTCCGCGGCAACTGGGCACTCGATAATTCGTTGGAGGCGTTGATGACAAAACACAGCTCGCCGCCATCAAGATCAGGCAGCGTGCACTGCAAGCCATGTAAATGCGGCTGGTGCCACTCAGCATCTGTTAATACCTTTCCGTCTAATGTATACCAACACCAGTCGTCATGATGATAACTGTCTTGTCGCAAGGCCTTGAAGCGTTTTCGGCACGCAATAACATCCCTCACCCACTGCTGCATATCCCGTTCTGCGTCACTCCAATCCCAGCTCAACCAAGTCGTTTCGTTGTCTTGGCAGTACGCATTGTTGTTGCCATTCTGTGTATTCAAACGCTCATCGCCCGCCAAAAGCATCGGGACACCTTGCGCTAACAAGGTCGTCGCTAACAGATTGCGAACATGACGTCGCCGCTGTTCGATAATCTGTGGGTTATCAGTCGCACCCTCGACACCATAATTCAACGACAAATTGTGACGATGACCATCGCGGTTGTTTTCTAAATTCGCGAGGTTATCTGGCTCGGCATAAGAGACGAGATCGAGTGCGGTAAAGCCATCGTGGCTGGTCACAAAATTCACCGATCCGCTCGAGTTTCGCCGAGAGCTTTCAAAAACCTCCGCTGAACCGTGCAAGGCCTGAGCGAAGGCAGAGGCCGAGGCAGGATCACCTCGCCAGAATGCTCGCACCGAATCGCGAAAGCGGTCGTTCCACTCTGAAAAATAGCGCGGAAAGCCACCCAACTGATACCCCGAGGGCCCGATATCCCAGGGCTCTGCAACCCAAACACCCGAGCGCAGCACAGGGTCCTGGGCAATGGCTACCAACAGTGGGTGGTCCGTATTAAACCCGTGCCGATCACGCCCCATCACCGTCGCCAAATCAAAACGGCAACCCGCGACACCAATATCCGTCAACCAGTATCTGAGCGCGTCACACGCCAACTGCACCACTCGGGGATGTGCAAAATTTAAGGTATTACCGCAGCCGGTGTGGTTGTCGTAAGCACACGAGTCAAGGTTTAGTGTGTAGTACGCGCGATTATCCAACCCGCGCCAACTTAGCGTTGAGCCCTCGGCATCACCCTCTGCAGTATGGTTAAACACCATGTCGACCAGAACGTCGATGCCGGCTTCACGCAAGGTCCTGACCGCCTGCGTAAGCTCTGCCTTGGCGACACTCGGTTCGCTGGCGTAGCCTTGATGCACCGCAAAAAAGCTGTAGGGGTTATATCCCCAATAATTGCGTAACCCTTTGGCTGTCAAAAATGGTTCATCCGCAAAGCACTGTACTGGCATCAACTCTAAAGTGTTTACGCCCAAATGTTGCAGATAGGCAATACTGGCTGGGTGGGCTAAGCCAGCGTAGGTGCCACGCAAGGCCTCGGGCAGATCCGGATTCTTGCAGGTAAACCCTTTGACATGGGCTTCATAAATAATCCTGTCTGTCATAAGCATAGGCATTGATGCCGCGCTTATGGAAGCATTTGGCGGAGACTGGAATCGACATTTTGGCGTGCTATCCGCCGTTTCGAACTCGTGAATGGACAGATGTTCTGGCGCAATAACCAAATCGCAGGTGAATTCTTGCGCGTAAGGGTCCAATAGCGCCTTGTTCTGATCAAACCATAGCCCACTGCTCTGATCACGCGCGCCGTGAGCTCGGTAAATATAGGTCCAATTCTGCGGGACATTATTAAGCTTGGCACACCAAACGCCCGACACATGCCGAACCAACTTAACGCGCGCTTGCGACACATGTCCTGTAGCGTCAAAGAACTCAACCTCGACCGCCGAGGCATCATCCGAAAATACTGCGACATTTAACCCATCCGAGCACCAAACAGCCCCCAATTGCAAAGGGTTGCCAGATTCAATGCTCAAGGCGCCAGTCATACTCAGCGCACCACCAGCCAGACAGTGGCCAAAGGTGGCAACGTTAAGCATATCGATTGTTCACAGCCATCCCATGGCATCGACTCAAGGCGTGGGCTTGGGTTGACATCAGAACCCCCAAAAGACGCTTCATCGCTGTTCAAAAGCACCTGCGGTTGCCCCATGCTCGGCGTACCAACCCGATAGTCGTGCACGACGTTCGGGGTATAGTTACACACCACGATCACTTGCTGCGCATTGGGTGCCGAGCGCACCCACGCCAAAATAGATTGGTCTTTGTTGTGGGCTTGCAGCCAGCAAAAACCCTCAGCATCTTGGTCGCCCTGATACAAGGCAGGGTGTTGGGTGTAAACCTGATTCAATCGAGCGACATAGTCCATTAACTGGCGATGCTCTGCTCGCTCCAGCAAGTACCAATCGAGGCCGTGATCGTGATTCCACTCGCGATACTGACCAAATTCCATCCCCATAAACAGAAGTTTCTTACCTGGATGGGCCCACATATAGGCCCAATAGGCGCGCAAATTGGCGCGCTTTTGCCAATCGTCGCCGGGCATTTTATTCAGCAAAGAACCCTTGCCGTGAACGCATTCATCGTGGCTGATCGACAAGATAAAGTTTTCGTCGCGGGCATAGACCATGCTAAAGGTCATATCATCATGGTGATAGGCTCGGTGGATCGGGTCTTTGCTCATGTAGCGCAGCGTATCGTTCATCCAGCCCATGTTCCACTTGTAGCCAAAACCCAGTCCACCTTGGTCAACAGGGTGACTCACGCCTGGCCATGCCGTGGACTCCTCGGCAATCATCATAATGCCGGGATGATTGGCGTACATCAGGCTATTTAGCGCCTGCAAAAACGCAACTGCCTCCAAATTTTCTCGACCGCCGTGCTCATTGGGAATCCACTCGCCTTCACCACGGCTATAATCCAAATACAGCATCGAAGCGACCGCATCGACCCGCAGACCGTCGATGTGGCACTCGCTCAACCAAAAATCGGCATTGGATAACAAGAAGCTACGCACCTCATTGCGGCCGTAGTTGTAAATGTAGGTGTTCCAGTCGGGGTGAAACCCTCGACGCGGATCGGCATGCTCGTACAGGGCTGTACCGTCAAATTCGGCCAAGCCATGCGGATCGGACGGAAAATGTCCCGGCACCCAATCCAGCAAAACCCCCAAACCCGCCTCATGGCAGCGATTTACGAAGGCTTTAAAATCGTCCAGCAAGCCAAATCGCGACGTCGGTGCGTAAAGACCCACCGGTTGGTAGCCCCACGACCCGTCAAAGGGGTACTCGGATACCGGCATTAACTGGATGTGCGTAAAGCCCAAAGCTTTAGCGTGGCTTATGAGTCGCTCGGCAAGCTCCTCATAGCTCAAGTAATGATTATCGTAATCACGCATCCACGAAGCGAGCTGACACTCGTATATGCTGATCGCGCTACTCGGCGTGTGCTGTGCGCCGCGGTCTGTCATCCACTGCGTATCGGTCCACTGAAAATTGGTATTAACTGGCACCAGCGATGCCGTGGCTGGGGATCGCTCCATTTGGCGCGCGTAAGGATCTGCCTTTTCACGCACCACACCATCGGCGCCCAACACATGAAACTTATAGGCCTGCCCTGACTGTGCCTCGGGAATAAAAATTGCCCAGATACCTGCATCGGGGTAGTGTTTTAAACCATGTCTAGACGCGTCCCATCCGTTGAAATCGCCAATCACTGCAACGCGCTGGGCATTGGGCGCCCAAACACTAAAGCGCACCCCCGGTACACCGTCAAACTCGCAATGATGCGCACCCAACCAACGATACGCATCAGTCTGCTGGCCTTCGGCATAAAAATACTGGGCCGTCGGGTCTAGCAAATCACCATAGGCATAGGCATCTGCTACGGGGTCGCCACCATCAAAGCTGAGTCGATAGTCGATAAGCCGACGGCGATTTCCCAGCGTTTTCTCAAAAAAACCGCTGGGGTGACTCAGAGTTAAGCGCGTGATTTTACGACCCGTTTGAGCGCAGATGACATCGATTTGCTGAGCACCGGGGGCCCAAACGCGAAAACTTAAACCCTGCTCAGTTACATGTTGCCCAAGCCAAGCAAAGTGGTGATTGTAGCGCGCGTCGGCGAGCGCCTGAATGCTGGCATCAAGTTCACTGGTAGATTTGTTTTTCATAAGGAGTTCCCAACCCTAGACTGACGCTCGATCCAAAGCCAATTGTTCGAACAGTTTCGACCAAGGCCCTTGTATATCGGCTAAATCCAGCCCAGGTAACTTTCTGGACCAATTATCATATTCAAGAAATGTGCCAGGAATATTAACGGGGGTGTCGGCTCCCACTAAGTCATCCAGCTGCAAAATGACCCACGGACTTGCGCCCTTGGCACAGAAGCGATAAATCGCTAGGCATAGTGCTTCGTCACAGGCCTGTGGCACCGCGAGATCAGGCCATACATCATGGTCGTGCAGCAGCGCGATTAATTGTTGCTTTTGTACTGCTCGACTGTGCCGCTGCGACTTGGCCGAGTGCTCATCGACCAAACCGTATTGTAGCCGCTGATCAATATCCAAACCCTGCCACCACGCCCGCAGTGGCGGAACATCATGATTGGCCACCATTAATAGGGCGTCGTCACGCTGTGCTTGGGCCGGCAAAAAACAATCAGACACATCTGTGGCAAAGTAAAACAAAGCGTTACCCAACATACCGTAATTGCGCATCATTGCGCGAAAATCATCGGGCACAACCCCCAAATCTTCGCCAATGATCTGGCATTGATTGCGCTGCGACTCAAGCGCGAGTAAGGCCAGCATCTCTTCGACGTTTTGATACACATACAAGCCGCTGGGTCCAAGCTCTGTTTGCACACACCACCATACGCGCTGCAGCCACATCGCATGATCCAATCGCAAAGCACCTGCGCCGCACATGGCGCTTCGTAGCAGAGAGATAAAATGGTCATAATGTCGCGCACGCAACACGCTGGGGTTTAAAGGCGGCATTCCCCAATTTTGGCCGGTGTCGGAGAACGGGTCAGGTGGAGCGCCGATATCGGCGTTTTGAACAAACAAATCGGGGTTAGTCGCTATTTCGTGACCGCTCCCGACCGAGGCTACCGGCAGATCGGCCATCAAACCCACGGACATACCCTGCTCAATAGCGAAAGCTTGGCAAGCCTCAAGTTGCTGTGTCGCGAGCCATTGCAAAAAGCCATGAAACTCGGCGTCACCGCTGCAAGCCTCACCAAAAGGGTTGTATTGCACCTCAAAGTCGCAGAATGACCGCAGCAAAGCCCCATTGTGACCCATGAAGTCTCGCCAATGATCTAACCAAGCCGAATCTTGAGCAACAAACTCTTGGTACAGCGCGGCCAACACAGCGTATTTAAACTTTGCCACTTGGCGCCACTCGACACTGGAGGTCTCTCGCAATTCGCGCGCACGCAACTCAAAGTCAGGCACAAGCGCATCAGCGGGCTTATCGATACCAAGAGCATCGCAGGCGCCAGCAACATCAATGTACAGCGGATTCAAGAAGCGGCGATCAGACGGGGCATAAGGGCTTTTACTGTGCTCGTCTTGCCAAGCCAGAGCGGCCAATGGGTTTAAACCAATAAGATCAAGGCCCAAGGGCGCCAGGTGCTTAATTAATGCGCGCAGATCGGCAAAGTCGCCGACCCCCAAATTCTCTGTCAATCGCAGGGTGTACAGCTGTAAGTTAAGACCCAAGCGTCGCGCGGGTTGCTCACCTAGGTAGCAACGATCGGGGCAAACCGCCACGTCTCCGACGTAGGTGCGTTCGTCATCTAACATCAACCAAACGCGATGATAACCCACTGCAAGACCCTCGAGTGGCAGCTGATACCGTACATAGGTGACGTCTTGGTATTGATAATTACCCGATAGGGTCAGCGATGCGATCGGTAAATCTTGTGTTTGAAACTCACCACCGGACTCAAGTTCAACACGGCAAGTGACCTGATGATAGTGATGCTCAGCAGGCAAATAAAAAGATAAGCTTTGGCCTCGCACCACCGAAAAGGCGGGCAGGGGATACAACCACGGGGCAATATCGAGCTGATACTGCTTATCTCGCCGAGTGCCTTCGTCATCGGCCACACCCATCAGCCCCAATGCGTGCTCGCGCACGAAAGCTGGGATTTGACGAGCCTGACCTCGGTAATCCAAATAATCCCCCGAAATACCCAGATGGTAATACAGGGTATCCAAATTCAAATCCATACAGGCACAGGGCTCCGCGGTGAGTTGTCTTATAACCGGCCAACCAGTGTAGAGTAGTCCTAAGCCGAGAGCACGGAGCTACATACCTATTCACAGAAAAATCTGACCGTTTCCGATGTTCGTATTACACTGCAATACGCCCTTAGGTATTGTGGAGCACAGACCATGCAAGCGCTACGGACATTGATCATTTCTGCCGCGTCTATCGCCCTGTTGAACGCGTGCGGGGGCGGGGGCGGCTCTGGCGGCTCGAATCCTCCGGTGAATTCGCCCGATGATGGATGGGTGGCTGGCGTGTACGATGACGCGAGCCAATTTGAAAATCAGTGTGCCAATCCGCGATCAGGCACCGATCCAGACACTGGTAATTTATATCCAGACCGTCAAGGCAGCGCAATAGACGAAAAAAATTGGTTGCGCTCATGGAGCAACGATACCTATCTCTGGTACCAAGAACTCCCCGATTTAAATCCAGAAAACGACTATTCCGAGTTCGTCACAGAACGCTTCCCGACCGAACCTAACGGCTATTTCAGCCAACTGAAAACAACCGCAACCACACCGAGCGGAAAACCCAAGGACAGCTATCACTTTGTTCTTGACTCGCAGACTTGGTACGAACTTTCACAAGGCGGCGTCTCGTTTGGTTACGGCATTGAATTTGCGGTCTTAGTGTCATCGCCTCCGCGCGACGTCCGCATCGCCTACTCACAGAACACCTCGCAAGCGGCTCAATTAGGCATGACTCGGGGTACAAAGATAATCGCTATCGACGGCGAGCCTGTCCTAGATGGTGACCCCGACATACTGAACGCCGGCTTGAGCCCTGATGTCGCTGGCGAGGAGCACGACTTTGAAGTTTTATTGCCCGGTGCGATAGAGACGCAGACATTTACACTGACGGCAGCCGAAGTCGCAATAGACCCTCTGCAAAATGTCAAAGTCATTCCCACCGCGACAGGTAATGTCGGTTATATGGCCTTCCACGACCACATAGCGCCGGCCGAACTCGCGTTAATTAACGCCGTTCAATCGCTCAGTCAGCAGGGAATCAACGACTTGGTGATTGATCTTCGCTACAACGGCGGCGGTTACCTTGATATTGCATCTGAGCTGGGCTACATGATCGCAGGCAACGCAACCTTAAACCGAACCTTCGAACTGCTGCAGTTTAACGACAAGTATCCCAATGTGAACCCCGTCACCGGTCAAACCATCAGACCCATTCCCTTTCACACCCGAGCTCAAGGTTTTTCGGCACCCGAGAATCAGCCTTTACCCACGCTTGGCGACAGTTTAAATCGCGTATTTTTATTGACCGGCTCTGGCACGTGTTCTGCCAGCGAAGCTCTCATCAACGGTTTGCGCGGCATCAACTTCGATGTGATTCAAATTGGTGCGACGACCTGCGGTAAACCCTATGGCTATTACCCCACACCAAACTGCGGTAGCACCTATTTTACAGTGCAATTCAAAGGCGTTAACGCCGCCGGATTCGGTGACTACCCTGACGGGTTCACACCCAGTGTCGGAGGCGACCTAGGCGCCACTGAAGTCACCGGTTGCTCTGTTGCCGATGACTTCAATCACGCCTTAGGCGACCCAGCGGAAGCGCGCTTGGCCGCGGCCTTATATTATCGTGATAATGGCTCGTGCCCACCCGAACTGGGCGTGCAATTTGTGCCTAGCGGTGGCAATGGTGGCCCCTTAGGAACAGGAGGAGAGGCAACAAGGCTCCCGCCTGCAGAGCCCAACATACTCAAAACGCCAGCGCGGCGTATGCGACTGCTTTAAGCGCTTGAGACCTGCGAGAGCTTCAGCCATACTGAGGCTCTTGCGAGAATTCCTGACGTTGCTATGCAAAATTCCCACACCGGTTGTTTATTTACAGTCTCCGCCCCCAGTGGTGCAGGCAAAACGAGCCTTGTAAAAGCCTTGCTAGAGCAGGACTCACACCTTCAAGTGTCGGTCTCACACACCACAAGACCCATGCGACCGGGTGAAGCCGATGGCCTTAACTACCACTTTGTCAGCCAAGCTGACTTCGCGGCCTTGCGCGACCAAGGCGGCTTTATCGAGTGCGCGGAGGTATTTGGTAATTGGTACGGCACCTCAAAGGCTTGGGTCCAAACGATGCTGGAATCAGGCTCGGACATCATTCTGGAAATTGACTGGCAAGGCGCCGAGCAAATCAAAGCGTGGTGGCCGGACACTTGCGCCATTTTCATTTTTCCACCCTCGCACGCCACGCTTAAACACAGATTGATAGGGCGCGGTCAAGACAGTGAAGATGTGATTCAGCGGCGCTTGTCGGAAGCCGAACTGGAGATGCAGCATTACACCCTCAGTGACTATCTCGTCATTAATGATGACTTTCAGATAGCACTGCATGATTTACAAGCCATCGTTCGTGCAGAACGGTTAAAAACGGGACGCCAGAGCCAAGCTCAACGCGCTTTAATGTGTGATTTAATACCCAGCCTTGCGCTACGCAAGCCTTAGAAAATCCTTTATACTGTCGGGCTCTGTAAATAAACCCTGTTATTAGGTATTAAAAATGGCTCGAGTCACAGTCGAAGATTGTCTAGAAAACGTGGACAACCGTTTTGAATTAGTTATGGTAGCGACCAAGCGCGCACGCCAAATTGCAACGGGCGGCAAAGACCCTTTAGTTGCCGAAGAATCCGATAAACCTACCGTTATCGCATTGCGCGAAATCGCTGACGGCTTGGTCAGCGCTGCAACTCTGTCGCAAGAGGAACAACGCCAAGCTGAAGACGAACTCGCCGAAGTCATGACGGGAGTCACTCTGTAGGTCAAACCGCATGGAAGCGCTTGCTCGTTTAGACCAAACCCTGTCGGCGTACTTAAGCCCCGAACAGAGTCAAAACGTCAAGCGCGCCTTCTTTTACGCCGAACAAGCCCATTTTGGCCAAACACGTCGCAGTGGAGACCCTTACGTCACACATCCGCTAGCGGTTGCATGTATCCTTGCAGAAATGCATATGGATCCGCAAAGCATCATGGCGGGCCTTTTGCATGACGTTATCGAAGACACGGGCATTAGCAAAACGGCCCTGGCCGAACAATTTGGCGACACCGTTGCCGAACTGGTCGATGGTGTTAGCAAACTAACACAAATCGAATTTAACTCTCTCGCTGAGAAACAAGCCGAGAACTTCCAGAAAATGGCGTTAGCCATGGCGCGCGACATTCGCGTAATTCTGGTGAAGTTGGCAGACCGGCTGCACAATATGCGCACACTAGGGGTGTTAAACCCCGCCAAAAGCCGCCGCATCGCCAAAGAGACGCTCGAAATCTATGCACCTATCGCTATGCGCTTGGGCATGAATACCGTGCGTATGGAATTCGAAGACCTAGGCTTTAAAGCCCTGCACCCGATGCGCTACGAGCGTATCATGGCAGCGCGAGCTAAAGCCCGTGGGCACCGCAAAGAGCTCGTCGAAAATATCCGCAGTCAGATTGAAGCCGCCCTACACCGCGAGGGGCACAGCGCTACCGTCACAGGGCGTGAAAAACATCTGTACAGTATTTACCAAAAAATGAAAGAAAAGCGTAAGTCCTTTGCCGAGATCATGGACATTTACGCCTTCCGAATTATCGTGGACTCGGTCGATACCTGTTACCGCGTGTTGGGCTGCGTTCATAGCATTTACAAGCCCGTTCCCGGCGAGTTTACCGATTATATCGCCATGCCCAAAGCCAATGGCTACCAGTCCTTGCACACGGTGTTGCGTGGTATGCACGGCGTACCCATTGAAATCCAGATTCGCACACGCGAAATGGAGGACATGGCGAACAACGGTATCGCGGCACATTGGCTCTACAAAAGCGACGATAAAGCCACCAATGTCAGCCAAGCCCGTGCGCGTAAATGGGTGCAAGGCTTACTCGAGATGCAACAGGTCGCAGGTAACTCTTTAGAATTTATCGAGAGCGTTAAAATCGACCTGTTCCCAGACGAAATCTACATCTTTACCCCCAAGGGTAAAATCTTAGAGCTGCCTCGTGGCGCCACGCCGGTCGATTTCGCCTATGCGGTGCACACAGGGGTCGGCAATCGCTGTGTGGCTTGCCGAATTAACAACCGGTTAGCGCCGCTATCGGAACCCTTACAAAGCGGGCAAACCGTCGAGATCATTACCGCTGCTGGTGCGCGTCCGAATCCGGCATGGTTCAACTATGCCATTACCGCCAAAGCACGAACCAATATTCGGCACTTTTTAAAGCAGCAGAAGCGCGAAGATTCCGTCGCTCTGGGCGAACGTCTCCTCGACCGAGTACTCACCACGCACGACAGCTCGATCGCCAAACTCAAAGGGCCGACGCTCGATGCGTTTTTGACAGAGCATCACTACCAAACCCTTGAGGATTTGCTGGTAGATGTCGCGCAAGGCGAGCGCCTGCCGAGCATTACCGCCCAACAATTACTGGGCAAAACCCAAGACGAAAACAGCACCGAATCGAAAGAGGCCATCGCTATTCGCGGCACCGAAGGCTTCATGGTGACCTACGCAAAATGCTGTCACCCCTTACCCGGAGACCCAATCGCAGGGTACTTAAGCTCTGAAAAGGGCATGGTAGTGCACCGCGAAAACTGCAAGAATCTTGGCGAGTTTCGCGAGACACCCGAGCGCTTGGTCGCGCTGCGGTGGCACAACGAGATCGAGGGCGATTACATCGCCGCGCTGAAAATCGAGGTTGAAAACCGACGCGGTGTCATTGCTGTCATTGCCACCCGCATTAACAGCATGGACATCAACATCGAAAAAATCGCAACCGGGGACAAAGATCATTTATTCGCCCTCGTAGACCTAGAGCTACAAGTGCAATCGAGAGTGCACTTAGCCCGAGTCATGAAACGATTACGCAATATTGACGGCGTGCGCAAAGTCACGCGCGTCAAAAACTAATAGAGGCCACAATGAACAACAAAGCCATTATCGCCACCGAAGCTGCACCCGCCGCCATCGGACCCTATTCACAAGCCGTTAAAGTCGGTAATACGGTTTGGATTTCGGGACAAATACCGCTCGATCCCGAAACAATGACGGTTGTCGAAGGCGATATCAGCGCCCAAGCCGAACAAGTATTCAAGAACTTAAGCGCGATTGCTGAAGCAGCCGGCGGCAGCTTAAATCACTCAGTTAAAATTAATATTTCTCTCACCGATCTGGGTGACTTTGATGCGGTGAACACCGTCATGAAATCGTTCTTTGCCGAACCTTATCCTGCTCGAGCATGCGTGCAGGTCGCAGCGCTCCCCAAAGGGGTGGCGATTGAAGTCGAAGCGATTTTAGCGGTTTAGACAAGTAGCATCCTCCGACTCGTTTATAAGAGCATTCTACGACGCAGCCGGTTTACTGATACCCATCTCGATAACTTGCGAATTTGAGCTGGTAACCACTGGCGATAAGTCGGCTGTTATCGATGCGTTTGTGCTCTTGAAACTCACCGTCCACCGATACCTTTTCTGGCGGGTACAAGCCGGCACGAGCCGCTAAATAGCGTTCGATTTCATAGCGCGTGGCAGGAGCTCCATCGCTGCCATTATACATCGAGGCTAGAGGCTCACCTGCTTGAGAGAGGCTAATCAGGTGTGCCAAGAAGCCGCTGCAATCATCACGATGTATTCGATTAGTGTAGACCTCAGGCTTGGGCGCAGACCACAGCCCCTGCCGCATGCGATTTAAATAGAACTGCGCGCGACCATCGTAGATACCGGCAAAGCGCACAATAGTTAAGGGAAACCCTGCCTGCATCATCGTGTGCTCGGCGGCAACTAAGCTCAGTGCCGCGTAGCCCTGCGGCGCGAGAGGCGACTCTTCTGTGACCCACTCGCCACCGCTTTCTGCATAAACCCGAGTACTACTGACATAAAAAATGCGCTGCGGCGAAAGACCATCAAGCGCAGCGGCAATATTACGCGCGCCTTGTTCATATCCCTCCTGATAACCAGACTCTGTGTACGCCGTGGGCTTTAAGGTAATGACAACATAGTCAGGTCTATACTCTCTGAGTACGCCCAGCGTCTCGGGTTTTAGATAATCAGCTTGAACCCAGTCAATCGCCGCATCATCGACTTGAGGAAGGCTTCTCCGTAAGCCTAAAAAACTGTAACGTCCACCTGGCAGCTCATGGGTCAATCGCAAGCCAATATCGCCGCAACCAATAAGTGCTACCCGAAGCTTGTTATCCATTGATGCCACGCTACACTGTCCCTATTCCAATATCGTAATACTGCATGTCAAAGCCAAACGCCAACAGAAGGGTAGCATTAAATGCCACGAGTCCGATATCACAGCTATCGGGGGTAGGACCCAAGCTTGCGGAAAAGCTGGCTACTCTCGGCTTACATCAAGTCAAAGATCTGTGGTTTTATTTACCGCTGCGCTATCAAGATCGCACCCGACTTACGCCAATTGGAGCCTTACAAGATGGCAGCGATGTTGTTATCGAAGGTGAAGTTCGTCTTGCAACTGTGACACTTGGCCGCCGACGTAGCCTCGTAGTCAAACTGCAAGACGGGACGGGCACGCTGGTATTACGATTTTTTCATTTCTCGCGGGCCCAGCAGCAACAGCTCAAACAAGGGCTAACTTTGCGTTGCTTTGGGCAGGTCCGACGCGGCGCAAATGGTTTTGAAATGGTGCATCCAGAGTACCGCCGAGTAGAGGAAGGCGCAGCGATGGAAGAGGCACTGACAGCGATATACCCGACAATTACTGGAATAGGACAAACCACTTGGCGCAAGATTTGTGTGGCATCGCTCCAAGTGTTAACCGTGAACCCGCCCGATGAGCTCTTGCCGCATGAACAGACCCTTGGCATCGGGCTGGTTCAAGCCATAAAGATATTGCACCAGCCACCGCCAGATGTGTCGCTATCTGCTTTGGCGAACAAACAACATCCAGCCCAATTGCGACTTGCGCTCGAAGAACTGGTCGCCCACCGTATCAGTCTAGGCGAACTTCGCACGCTTCAGACTCAACACCAAGCACCTCAGATCCCTTATCGAGAAGAACTCACGGCGGCTTTTTTAAAGGCACAGCCTTTTCAGGCCACCGGAGCACAACAACGCGTCATTGCCGAGATTGGCCACGATCTCACTCGGCCCACCCCCATGTTGCGACTGTTACAGGGTGATGTGGGTGCAGGCAAAACCCTCGTGGCAGCCGCAGCCGCTTTGCAAGCAGCCCAGGCTGGCTACCAGGTTGCCGTAATGGCCCCAACAGAATTGCTGGCAGAACAACACTGGCGCAATTTCGAGCGCTGGTTTGGAGACAGCAAGTTCAAACTGGCGTGGCTCAGCGGCAAAACTAAAGGCAAGAAACGTGAAGCGACTCTAGCGATGATAGCGACACAAGAAGTCAATATGGTGATTGGCACTCATGCCTTGTTTCAAGCGGATGTCGAATTTAAACACTTGGGCCTCGTCATTATCGACGAGCAACATCGCTTCGGAGTCGAGCAGAGATTGACCCTGGCGCGCAAGGGCAAAGCACTTCGACCTCACCAGCTGGTCATGACCGCTACGCCCATTCCCAGAAGTTTGTCGATGGTGGCCTATGCCGACTTAGATTGCTCGATTATCGATGAGTTACCACCAGGTCGTCAGGCTATTTCAACGGTGCTAATCGATTCCAGCCGAAGAGCTTCGGTCATTGAGCGTGTAGCCCACGCTTGTCGGGAGGGGCGCCAAGCTTACTGGGTGTGCACGCTCATCGAAGAGAACGAACAACTGGCGGCTCAGGCAGCTGAAGCAGTCAGCGAGTCTTTACAAACCCAACTTGCCGATTTGCGTATCGGATTAATACACGGCCGTCTGAAGAGCACGGAAAAAGAAAGCATCATGGCAAGCTTTGCCGCGGGCCACTTAGACCTGCTGGTCGCTACAACCGTCATTGAAGTCGGTGTCGATGTACCTAATGCCAGTTTAATGATCATCGAAAACCCCGAGCGCTTGGGCCTTGCACAATTACATCAGTTAAGAGGTCGGGTCGGGCGCGGCACAATTGCCAGCCACTGTGTCTTGATGTATCAATCGCCGTTATCGCAAACAGGCAAAGCACGCTTAAGGGTCTTAAAAGATAGCCAAGACGGCTTCTACATCGCCGAACAGGATTTGCTGTTACGTGGACCCGGCGAACTCCTCGGCACTCGGCAAACGGGTTTGATGGCCTTTCGAGTTGCCGAACTACCCTTGCACGAAGACCTGCTAGACAGCGCTGCCGCCATCGCGGATGACCTTATGCAGCAGCGCCCCGCTGTAGCGAGGCGTTTAGCGCGACGCTGGACCGGTGAGCGCGCCGCGTATGCTGGCGCCTAGTCCAGAATCGGTGGCAGTAATTTCTGCAGCGCCATTTTCTCCTTGATCGCGGCGCCCGTTAAGGCAAAGCCCAACAAATCACCATTGGGCGCACGGAATTCCGCTTGGATATTGGGCGCCTCGCCCAACTCTAGCCACTGGCCCTCAACCCCGCGAGCAGGCGGCGCGACAATACACGGGCACGCAGGTGTTTTAATGGCCACAGGCATGGCGGGGTAGACAACTTCGGTAGGCTCGCCCGTCAGGGTTTTTGCCAAGGCTTTGCCAGCGGCCACGAGTGGCGCCACGTAAACCAAGACATGCCCAGCCACCTCGGCGCAATCGCCCAAGGCGTACACATCTTTGGCACTCGTTGCCAAGTAACGATCGGTGATAATACCTCGACCGGTCGCCAAACCACTGTCAGCCGCCAACTGAATGCGTGGCCGCACACCTACAGCAGAGACGACAATATCGGCTTCGATCATGGTGCCGTCATCAAGTTCAGCAACGACGCCAGAATCACGCTTGTGCACGGCTTTGACCAAGCGGCCAAAATGGAAGGTCGCGCCCAGTGACTCTAAGGCATTTTGCACAGAGTGACCGGCTCTTTCTGGAAGCAAGGTTGGCAGGCAGTAACCGAGTGGATCGACTGCTTCGACCTCGAATCCGCCATTTAATAAGTCGTTGGTAAACTCACAGCCAATGAGACCACCACCGATAATGCAAAACTTTTTCGCTTGATGCTGCTCTACCGCCTCGCGAAACGCCGCATAATCCTGTAAGTCGTTAACAGAGTACACCCTATCTAAACCATCACCCTGTAATGGCGGGCGAATCACTTCTGAGCCTGCGGCCATGACCAATTGATCGTAGGCAAGCGTTGAGCCATCTTGGAAGCTTAAGACTTTGGCGTCAGTATCAACGGCCGTCACCATAGCGTGTGTTAATACACGTGCATTCAGGGTTCTCGCCATGTCCTCGGCAGACTGCATAGCCAACTTATCGGCACTTAAATTCTTGGTAAACCCGGTCGACAACAATGGCTTGGAGTAGTTGCTACCATCATCAAAGGTAACGAAGGTCACTTTGCGCTCGGCGTCATATTTACGAAATTCGCGCACTAGCCCATAAGCGGCCATGCCGGTGCCGATAATCACCAAACCTGCTTCATCACTCGCGGGAGCCGCTGCGCTTACAGGCGCTGAACCCTCAAGCAGCTCAAAGTCATCCTTACCTACGCCACAATCCGGACACAACCAGTCTTCTGGTACATCTGTCCAACGAGTCCCGGGAGGAATACCGTCATCGGGCCAACCCAGTTCTTCATCATAAATCAGGCCGCAAACAATGCATTCCCATTTGGCCCAAGGCTCATCACCCCCGGCGGGCGCTATAGACGCTTCTTGAGGTTCAACCGTCGGGGCTTTAACGTCGGCAACGTCGGGCGTGACGTCGCCGGCGACCGGTATGGGGCTGGCATCGACACACTCAAAATCCGCTTTGCCGACACCACAGTCAGGGCATAGCCAATCCTCGGGAACATCCGCCCATAAAGTGCCTGCTGGAATGCCATCATCCGGCCAGCCTTCAGCCTCGTCGTAGACCAAACCACAAACAATACATTCCCAACGTGCCACGGGGTGCTCTCCACAAGTTGATTCGTTGGGCCACTATATAAGCCTCAAGTTTTTGTGCAACCCACATATTGCTTAAATGGCAAAGCATACGATTCAGTGCTAGGCTTCGGCCCAAATTGTCGGGGGTTAAAATGGTCGTGTCACCGCGCATGGTTTGGCGCTCAGAGCATCAACGCATAGGCTTTGGTGACCGTCCACCTCGCGCGTTATTTGACCCCGGGTCACTCACGCAAATACTTCGAAGTTTGGGTGATTTACAGGTCAACAAACGCCTGCAAGATTGGTGCGTGCCCTATTTAGATGAACAGCGTCTGCTGGGTAAGCAGGCGAGCCGCAATTTGGCACTCACCCGGGAAGTATCCCTGCATGTAAACAATGAGCCCTTTGTGTTTGCGCGTAGCGTTCTTCCCAACACAACGCTGCAAGGACCCAATCGGTTTTTGCGTCACTGGGGCTCAAGACCTCTGGGGGAATTCCTTTTTAGCCACCCGCTGTGCCACCGAGGCATGTTTCAGTACACGCGTGTGCCTGCGGATAATCTCTTCTTGCCTAAAGACCTACGGTCTTCAACAACTCTGTGGGGGCGCCGCTCGCTGTTTTATTTAAACCAACAACCCCTGATCGTGGCGGAGTTTTACTTGCCCGCCTTCCTCGATCGCCTGGTACAGGGTTGTCATCGCTAGGGCTTTTTTTGACTGAACAAAACACTTAAGCTTGTACAGCACCCAAAAAGGAAACCTCGTGCAGAGCAAACTGTTAGGCTTCGCGCAGCTCATGCGCATCGACAAACCCGTGGGCACATTACTGCTCCTTTGGCCCACCTACTGGGCACTTTGGTTAGCCAGCGGCGGCTTTCCCGAATGGGAATTGTTACTTATTTTCACTGCAGGTGTGTTTTTAATGCGTGCGGCGGGCTGTGTCATTAACGACTTCGCCGACCGTGGCTGGGATGGCGGTGTAAAACGCACGGCTTCACGACCCCTAGTCACCGGCGCGGTGACACCAAAAGAAGCCATCACGTTATTTTTTGCCCTAATTACTCTCTCGTTTTTCTTAGTGCTACTCACCAACCCTTTCACAATACTGCTATCACTGGCCGCTGCAGGCATTGCGGCCATCTACCCATTTGTGAAGCGTGTGAGTCATCTACCACAGATCGTCTTGGGTGCGGCATTCTCATTTGGCATACCCATGGCCTTTAGCGCCACGCAAAATGCTCTGCCGCCCGCTTTGTGGCTAATATTTTTGGCCAATCTACTCTGGACCATGGCTTACGACACCCTTTACGCCATGGTAGATCGCGACGATGACCTAATCGTTGGGATCAAATCGACAGCCATACTGTTTGGCCAAGCCGATCGTTTAATCGTGGGTATCCTACAAGCCATGACCTTCGCTTTGTGGCTATTAATGGCATGGCAATTTCAACGCCACGAACCCGCCTACATCGGTATTATTGTGGCAAGCTTGGGCTTCATTTGGCAGCAGTGGCGGATCAAAGACCGTGCTCGCATGGCGTGCTTCCGGGCCTTTAAAGACAATATTGTTGTGGGACTCATCGTTTTTGCGGGTTTAGCCGTAGATTTGTATTTATACCCCGCTGCGGTGTAGCACTATGGAATTACGGTTCATCCGCTCGATACGGCATATCGACGCAAACGCCTGGAATGCGTGCGCCAATACCGATTACCCGTTTTTACGCCATGACTTCCTGCTGGGCTTAGAAGACACTGGGTGCACCACGGCTAACGCTGGCTGGCAGCCATACCATTGCCTTCTGCTGGACGACGATCACTTGGTGGGAGCAATACCCGCCTATCTAAAAACCCACAGTTACGGCGAGTATGTATTTGACTGGGCATTGGCAGATGCTTGGCAGCGTTCGGGCCTGGATTATTACCCAAAGTTAGTCTCTGCTATTCCCTTTACGCCATGTACAGGGCCACGCATTTTAATACACCCGCAAGCAGCAGAACCACGAGCCGTCACCGGTGCACTCATCCAAGGATTGCAGAAAGAAGCGGAAGAGATCGCAAGTTCATGGCACGTGTTGTTCCATTCCGATGCAGACCAATGTCACTTTCAAAACACCGGGATGCACGAAAGGCAGACTTGCCAGTTTCATTGGTTTAACCATGATTTTGCTAATTTTGACGATTTTTTAGCGACTTTTAGCAGCAGAAAACGTAAGAACTTAAAAAAAGAGCGCGCCAAAGTCGACCAGCAAAACATCCAGATGACAACCATCGAGGGGGAGGCCATTACCCCCGCGATATGCGAGCAGTTTCACCGCTTTTACCAAATTACATACGCCAAGCGCAGTGGTCACGGCGGTTACTTAACACAGCATTTCTTTACCGAGCTGCTGCCCAACTTACGCGATCAGGTGCTCCTCGTTTTTGCGTATGCCGACAACACCCCTGTAGCTGGCGCCCTGTATTTTAAAGATTCCAATAACCTGTACGGCCGCTATTGGGGCGCACTGGCAGAATTCGACGGCCTACATTTTGAAGCGTGCTATTACCAAGGTATTGAGTATTGCATTCGTAATGGCCTTCAACATTTTGATCCTGGCGCGCAAGGCGAACACAAAATCCAACGCGGTTTTGAACCCATAAGAACGCGCTCGCACCATTACATCTGCGACAAACGCTTTGACGCGGCTGTCGGGCGTTTCTGTCAAGAAGAGGTCGATCACGTGCGCGACTATCAGGCTGCTGCACGCGACTTATTGCCCTTTAAACGAGAGGGTTAACCGTCAACGAGATCAAAATCACTCATTTCAGGCTCGCGCATGTGAAAGTAGTAATTTGTCGCGCTATTCGGCCAGTTGTTGACCACTTTGCCCGCGGCGTTTTTGTACCAGCTTTGGCAAGACGCCACCCAAACGGTTTTGGTCATATCGCCCTGCATTTTCTCGTTGTAGGCACGCAAGACCTGCTTGTTCACTTCCATACTCTTCAGCTGATGCGTCAACAACTTGGTAATACACTTCACTATGTAATTCACCTGTTGCTCAACCATGAAAATGATCGAGTTGCTGCCCAAGTTAGTGTTCGGACCATACAACATAAAGAGGTTAGGAAATTCAGAGGTACACACGCCGCGATACGCCTCTGCACCTTCGGCCCACGCGTCTTTTAAGGACAGGCCGTCGCGTCCATAAAAGTCGACCGGAGCCATCAAATCTGTGGTTTGAAAGCCCGTACCATAAATTAAGACGTCCGCTTCCAGAACTTCGCCATCTTCGGTTTGCACACCCGCAGGCGTAATGCTTTGGATAGGCTTAGTCACCAAGTTCAGATTGGGGCGCGCCATGGCTTGATAGTAATTATCCGACACCAGAATCCGCTTACATCCTATGGCATAGTCGGGCGTGAGTTTTCGGCGTAGCTCTGGATCGGTAATGTGCTCTTCTAAATACTTTTTGGCGTCTTTGGCCAGCAACCACTGAAAAAATTTCTTGTTCGCGATGGCGCCATACATGATCTCACCACGCAGAAATACGCCCAAACGATGCAGGCGCTGCAGCCAAGGAAACCGTGCAAAGCGCTGTTTTTCAGAGTCCGTATAAGCGCGATCGTTACGCGGAACAACATAGTTAGCGCTGCGTTGGTATACGTGCACTTGCTCGGCCGCTTCCGCTACATGCGGAATAAACTGCAACGCACTCGCGGCATTGCCAATAATCGCCACTTTTTTACCCGCAAGGTCGACACCGTGGTTCCAACGCGCCGAATGGAATGAGTCACCAGCAAAGGTATCGGCACCCTCAAAGTCAGGCGTGAACGGCACATTCAATTGACCCAAACCCGAAACAAGAACCCGAGACTCGATGGTCTCGCCACCTTTCGTTGTTACCGTCCATGAGCCGCGCTCTTCGTCGTAATCGGCACGCTCAACCTCGGTATTGAATTGAATATGATCATTCAGGCCAAAGTGCGCGGCACAATCCCGAAAGTACTGCTTAATCTCATCGTGCAGTGAATACACGCGGCTCCAATTCGGATTCAAATAAAACGAGTAGCTATAAAACACCGAGGGCACATCGCAACCGCATCCGGGGTAGGTGTTGTAATTCCAAGTGCCGGCGACATCATCGGAACGCTCAAGGATCACAAAGTCATTGATACCTTGCTGCTTGAGTTGTACCCCCATACATAGCCCCGACATGCCGGCACCAATAATCACCACTTGTTTTGTTGTCACGCAGTTTTCCTTTCATATTGTTATTAGGCAGGATCGTGGTCCCGATAAAACGTCAGTGTTCTCGCGTCTGACTGTTCAGGCACAAAGTAGTAGCCCTCCAAGTCAAAGTGTTGGCAGGCTTCTGCAGAGTCGATTTGATTCTCGAGTACATAACGCGCCATCAACCCACGCGCTTTCTTCGCGTAAAAGCTAATCATTTTATACTGACCATTTTTCAAGTCTTTGAATACGGGCGTCACCACCGTGGCATTCAAAAGCTTGGGTTTAACCGACTTAAAATACTCGTTGGACGCTAAATTTAACAGCGTCTCTGCGCCGGCGGCTCGAAGTTGGGCGTTCAATGCCTGAGTGATACGATCGCCCCAAAACTGATACAAGGTCGCGGCCTCGCCAACACCAAACTTTGTGCCCATCTCCAACCGGTAAGGCTGCATTAAATCCAAGGGTTTGAGCACACCATACAAACCCGACAGCATCACTAAATGCGTTTGTGCGTATTCTAAGGCTGCTGGCGATAACGACTCAGCATCGAGCCCGGTATAGACATCACCTTTGAACGCAAATAGGGCTTGCTTAGCGTTATCCGGTGAAAAAGGCAGTGTGAAGTCCATGAACCGTTTGTGGTTTAACTCGGCAATCGCGGTGCTTACACCCATCAAATTTTGAATATCATCAGGCGCAAGCGCTCGCAGCCCATCGACGAGTGCCTCGCTGTATTCGGTAAAGATTGGCTGAGTATACGTATCGGTAGCCGCGGGTGTTTCAAAATCTAGGGTCTTGGCGGGCGAAATAACCATCAACATGTCTGTGCGTCCTCCTACTAAAACAAGTACGATGGTACTGGGCTTCGGCTTTTTACGCTATGCTTAAGCTCCAGTTTGACGAAGGGATAACGGAGAATAAACCCTTGCAACCTTTTTTGACATTTAATGACCGCCTGCAGTACGCGCTTGGGCTCATTCTTTCTTGGCTGCTTCTGGCCATGGCTATCGTTACCGTCACTGTCGTGCTCCTGCGCTACGGGTTTAATATGGGCACGATAGCGTTGCAAGAGGGTTTGATGTACTTGCACGCCTGTGTGTTTTTAATGGGCGCAGGTGTCGCCTTAGGTCGAGACAGTCACGTCCGTGTGGACATCTTCTACCAGAGAATGTCGGCGCGAAATCGCGATTGGGTCAATGCACTCGGTATTGTGGTGTTTTTACTGCCTGTGAGCGTGATTATCGGATTAAGCAGCTGGAGTTACGTACACGAATCGTGGATCATCCGTGAGGTGTCCCCGGAGCCCGGTGGCATTCCTGCTGTCTTTATCTTAAAAACGCTTATTCCGTTATCGATGCTGACCCTATGCCTACAAGGCCTTAGCTTACTCGTTACCTGTACCCAGCGCTTAGTCGCAGGAGAGCCGCATGGACGGTAGTATCGCGCTACTTTTATTTGGCGCTATCTGCGCACTGCTATTATTCGGATTTCCGGTGGCCCTGACGCTTGGCGGCACCGCCTTGCTGTTTGCCGCCGTGGGTATTATCACACACACCTTCGATGCCAACTTATTGGCGGCCATACCGGCGCGCGTGTTCGGCATTATGACCAACGAAACTCTCATCGCAGTACCCTTGTTTGTGATGATGGGCGTGATACTCGAGAAGTCTAAAATCGCCGAAGACCTATTGGTCACAATGTCTAAAGCCTTCGGGCGCCACCCCGGTGGCCTGGGATTATCGGTGGTATTTGTCGGCATGTTGCTCGCTGCAAGCACTGGGATTGTTGGCGCTACCGTCGTTACCATGGGTCTACTGTCGCTGCCGAGCATGCTCAAAGCAAAATACTCACCCTCGTTGGCGGCGGGCACTATTTGCGCCACCGGCACGCTGGGGCAAATTATTCCGCCTTCCATTGCCCTAGTTCTTTTGGGCGATGTTATGTCTAATGCGTATCAACGAGCGCAACTTAACATGGGCATTTTTAATACCAAGACCGTATCGGTGGGCGATTTGTTTATTGCCGCCATTGGCCCCGGCGTACTCTTGGTTTTCGCTTATGCGGCGTATATTTTTCTTCGAGCGCGCATCAACCCTGAGGTGGCACCCGCAGCAGACATCGAGCCCGCGTCCGTGGCAGAGGTCTTACAAAGTCTACTGCCGCCCCTAGTATTGATCGGTATTGTACTCGGCTCCATCTTAGTTGGCGCGGCCACACCGACAGAAGCCGCTGGCGTCGGTGCAATTGGTGCCTTGATCCTAGCGTTACTCAAGCAGCGCATCGACAAAGCCCTGCTACAAGATACCCTGCACCAAACCTTAAACGTAACGGCCATGGTGTTTCTGATCTTGGTGGGCGCAACGCTATTTTCACTGGTGTTCCGTGGATTTGGTGGTGAAGAGCTGATTCAATCCGCCTTCGAAAGTTTACCGGGCGGCGCCTTCGGGGCGGTATTCGTCGTCATGCTGGTGATATTCCTACTTGGGTTTATCCTTGATTTTATCGAAATCACCTTTGTCGTCGTACCCATCGTGGGTCCAATACTGTTGATGATGGGCATCGACCCTATTTGGCTGGGCATCATGATTGCTATCAATCTTCAGACCTCTTTTCTGACGCCGCCCTTTGGGTTTGCATTGTTTTATCTGCGCGGCGTGGCGCCCAGTTCGCTGGCGACCGGCGCTATCTATCGCGGGGTAATTCCCTTTATAATGATCCAATTAGCTGTACTGGCACTGCTTTGGGCTTGGCCGCCACTGGCAACCTATTTGCCCTCTGTTGTAAGCCCCTAAAACGAGTTTCTCATCATGAGCATGAACGACCTAGATTCTATCCCGTTGCCACAAGGCGATCTCGCCCTTCAGGTTGTGGCTATGCCAAAAGACACCAACGCAGACGGCGACATCTATGGCGGCTGGTTATTGCAACAAATGGATATGGCGGGTGGCGCCATTGCCCGTGAAGTCGCGGGTGGCCGCGTTGCTACCGTAGCGGTGTCGGGTATGTCATTTTTAACCCCCGTACATCTTGGTGCGATTGTATCGTGCTACGCCGACGTGTTAGAGGTAGGCCGCAGCTCAATCCGTATGGTCGTCGAGGTTTGGATTTCGTCCAAGCACGACGGCGAACCCATCAAGGTCACAGAGGGTGTCTTTGTATTTGTCGCGATTGACCAGAACGGCCGAACGCGACAAATCGATCAGGGCGACTGAATCAAAAGTTCGTCGGCGACCACCTCGCGGGCATTAATGTAGGCCCGCTCTGAAATTTGATGATAGTCTCGGACGTTGCCGTAGAAATGCGCGAACGACTCGTAGATCTTAGCCGCCATAGGATCCGACGCTATCAGTTCACCCAAAACCTCATTAGACGCCTTTGCGAGTGCCTGCAATACCGAATCGGGTAAACGGCGCAGTTCCACTCCGTGCACATCGACCAATTCTTTTAAGGCCGTGTTATTGCGTGCAGTGAATTCGTCCAACATGTCTTGGTTAGCTGCCCGAGCCGCTGCGGTGACAATAGCTTGTAGATCGGGCGGTAAGGTTTCTAACGACGTCTTATTGATAATGATTTCGAGCATCGCGCCAGGCTCGTGCCAGCCTGGATAGTAATAGTACTTGGCAACCTGATGTAGGCCCAAGGTCAAATCGTTGAAAGGCCCAACCCACTCTGCGGCGTCAATCACACCCGTTTCCAGCGATGTGTAAAGCTCACCCCCAGCAATCCTGACCGAAGAGCCTCCCGCTCGGGCAAACACTTCGCCTGCCAAACCCGGAATGCGCATTTTTAAACCGACCAAGTCTTCGGGAGAATTCAGCTCTTTATTGAACCATCCCGCCATTTGCACCCCAGTGCTACCGCCGCTAAAGGGTACCAAATTGAAGGGCTCATAAAGCTCTCGCCACAATTCAATGCCGCCTCCGTAATGAAACCAGCCGTTCATTTCTTGAGCCGTCATACCAAAGGGGACTGCGGTAAAAAATACCGAGGCAGGCACCTTACCCTTCCAGTAGTAAGCCGCACCGTGACCAGCGTCGGCGACGCCTTGCGATACCGCATCAAACACCTCGAAGGGCGGGACAAGCTCGCCCGCACCGTACACGTGCACGGTCATGCGCCCATTGCTCATTTCGTCAACTAGACGTGCAAAGGTCTCAGCCGCCGAGCCTAAGCCTGGGAAGTTTTTGGGCCACGTCGTGACCATTTTCCATTTAACTCGCTGAGTTGAGCTTGCCACGGTCGTTTGATCAGCGTTCGGTTGAGCGCTATGGCCCGACATTCTCTCGTAGGTCCACAAGCCCAGCACGAGCAATAAAGCCGCAACCAAGGCCAATATAATTGCAGGGCTCCAGCGTTTTTCTGTATCTGTCACCGACATTTTTTATCCTTATGGTCGTTAAATCGACTGTAGGTTAGCGTAGTGAAGCACCAACCACTTGGTCCCCTCGGTATCGAAGTTTACTTCGACTCGAGCATGGCTGCCACGCCCCTCGAAATTCACCACCATACCCTCACCAAAAATCTGGTGGTATACGCGCTGTCCCAAACTCACGTTGGCGTCGGGTACGGCAACATTTTGCGTCACACGACTCACGGGCTGCGTTACAGTAGACTGCAATCGGACTTCCTGTAGGCATGTGTCAGGTATTTCGCGCACAAACCGAGATATCGCGTTGTAGTTTTCAGAACCATGCATGCGCCTCGTTTCTGCGTAAGTGAGCACCAACTTTTGCATGGCGCGAGTAATACCTACATAGCAAAGACGGCGCTCTTCTTCTAGGCGCGTCGGATCTTGGCTCGACATTTGATGGGGGAACAAACCCTCTTCCATGCCAGCTAAAAACACCAATGGAAATTCTAAACCTTTGGCTGAGTGCAGTGTCATTAGCTGAACGCTGTCCTCAAAATCTTCAGCTTGTCCCTCTCCCGCATCTAAGGCCGCATTATCTAAAAACTGTTGAAGTGGCGTGATACTTTCGTCGTCAGCACGAAACTGACCGGCGGCGACCACCAATTCCTGTAGGTTCTCGACCCGCGCCTGACCACGCTCGCCCTTTTCTTTTTGGTGAAAGGCAATCAAACCCGAACGCTCGACCACATGATCGGTCAACTCACCCAAAGCTAAACCATCCGTTTGCTCATCTAGGGTCTCAATAAGCGACAAAAAACCTTGTAGGGCAGAGCTGGCTCGGGCGGGTAAACCAGAACCACACAACTGAATCGCTGACTGCCATAATGATTGTGAATGATCGCGAGCTACAGCTCTGAGTGTTTCTATGGTTTTCGCACCAATACCGCGAGTGGGCGTGTTAATCACCCGCTCGAACGCAGCGTCATCGTTGCGATTGTGAACCAAACGCATGTAGGACAGTGCATTGCGAATTTCCAGACGCTCGTAAAACCTCTGACCACCGTAAATTCGGTAGGGAATGTCGGCGCGCAAAAACGCTTCTTCCAATACACGCGATTGCGCGTTGGATCGGTACAGCACTGCGACACTAGCACGAGGGTTTCCGTCGCGATGCCAAGCGTCAATTCTGTCGACAATAAAGCGGGCTTCATCGTGCTCGTTAAAGCCCGCGTACAAATCGATTTTTTCGCCTTCGTCGCCCTCGGTCCAAAGGTCTTTACCTAAGCGGCCGAAATTATTGTCGATAACACCATTCGCGGCTTTGAGTATGGTTTGGGTCGAGCGGTAATTCTGCTCTAAGCGAATCGTTTGCGTATCGCTAAAATCTTGGCTGAAACGCTGAATGTTTTCGATTTTGGCGCCGCGCCAACCATAGATCGACTGATCGTCGTCACCCACAGCCATAACGGGAATTTGGGTGCCCGCCAGAACGCGAAGCCAAGCGTACTGAACCGTATTGGTATCTTGAAATTCGTCGACCAGAATATGGCGAAATCGATTTTGATAGTGCTTGAGCAAGGTGGGTTGGTTTAGCCAAAGCTCATGCGCACGCAATAATAATTCGGCAAAATCAACGAGGCTGCTACGCTCACACGCCTCTTCGTAAGCCGTGTAAGCTTTGACCATGGTTTGTAAATAAAAATCACCACCGGCATCGATGTGCTTAGCTCGAAGACCTTCGTCTTTTTGCGCATTAACAAAACCCTGGATTTGTTTGGGTGGCCAGCGTCCATCGTCTAAACCCAGCTCTTTGACAATGCGTTTCACCAAACGCAACTGATCATCGCTATCTAAGATCTGAAAATTTTGCTGTAGACCGGCTTCGCGCCAATGGGCTTTAAGCAAGCGGTGGGCAAGTCCGTGAAAGGTCCCCACCCAAAATCCATGAGTGCTTAAACCCAGCATGGACTCAGTGCGGCCCCGCATTTCTTTCGCGGCTTTATTGGTAAACGTAACCGCCAGAAGCGATTGGGGTGAAAACCCCTCTGCACGAATAAGCCAAGCAATTCGATGCACAAGCACTCGAGTTTTACCGCTACCAGCGCCCGCCAGTACCAAAGCATTGCCAGGCTCCGCGGCAACGGCTTCGCGTTGCGCGGGATTGAGTCCATCTAATAATTCAGTCACGTCCATGCGCTAAGTGTATCGAAAACACGAGCCAGTCTCACCGAGAATACGCATCAAGGATGATAATTTCTTAAACAGGTGTTATTTTAAGATCTTCAACCGGACGATAATAGGAATAGACCCATGAAACTACTTTCTGCCGCATTGCTAGGCTCAGCCTTACTTACCGCCCAGGCGCTGGCCTGTGATATGCCAACCAAGCCCACGTTACCTGATGGCAGCAAGGCGGAAATGGCAGAGATGGTCGCCGGTCAGCAGGCGGTTAAAAGCTACCAGCAAGCACTGGGCACGTACCGTGATTGCATTAATGCGGATATCGACAAGGCTGAGAAGGCAATGAAAGACGCCAAATCAGAAGAGGATAAGGCCGCACGGAAAGCCGAGCATGCCACCGCAGTGGCCAACTTCAATAAAGCCGTAGAAATGGAAGAAAAAGTTGCCGGTGAGTTTAATCTTGCCATCCGCGCGTTTAACGCGAAAAAGAAGAAATAAGCTACGCTTCCGGCTCAAGTTTTAAGCCGGCTGCAACAGCCCGCGCGCGCCAGAGTTCTCGGGCGCGCTCTTGCATATCGATGTGGCCATCGGATTCATCCACAATTTCCATGCCCAGCATCGTCTCGACCAGATCTTCCATGGTGGCAATACCCAAAGGATCACCGTACTCATTAACCACCAAAGCCATGGCAATGCGGGCATCGACCAATTCTTGAATGAGTGTGGGTAGGGCTTTGTTCTCTAACACCGCAAGCAAGTCGCGTTTTAGACTCGCTAAAGTGTCGGTGCCTTTACCCTGAGCAGCGGCAAAATAAAGTTCGTCCTTGCGCACAAAACCTACAATATCGTCTTTGTTCTGGTCATAGATCGGCACTCGAGAAAACCGCAAGGCAGGCTCTAGCGCCAATACCTCAGACACCAGCATGGATGCGGGCAGGGTGTACATCACGGTTCTGGGGGTCATGACGTCTTTAACGACCAGGCCACGGAAGGCCAAGGTGGCGTTAATAGCTCGCATTTCAGCTGTATCAATCACGCCTTCGCTATGACCTAGCTTTGCCAGCACGTGAAAATCGTCGCGCGATAAATTGGGTCCTTCTGGATGAGACGCCAACCAACCGGTCAAACCTTTAGCCGCCAATACCAAGGGGTACATGGACCACTGCACCCACGCAAGAATAGGGCCACAAATAGGCGCTAGCTGCTGCCAATAACGCGCACCCAATGTCTTAGGGATAATTTCGGAGAACACCAAGATCAGTAGCGTCAGTACCGCAGAAATCACACCAAAGTAGATTTCGCCAAACAATGCGGTCGCCTGTGCGCCGGCGCCAGCAGCACCCACTGTGTGAGCAATGGTATTGAGCGATAAAATTGCCGCTAAGGGTTTGTCGACATCGGCTTTAAAGCGCTGCCACAACTTAGCGGTTTTAGGTCTGTTGGCCTCAAGCCCCGCAATATAGGTCGGCGTCATGGAAAGCAGAGTAGCTTCGAGTAGCGAGCACAAAAACGAAACACCCAAAGCTAAACTTACATAAATCAGTAGTAACAGCATAAAACCCTACAAACTCCTGAATTAAGGGGTCGACCACCGCGTGGCGTAAATCGATTCAATAAGATCAACGCGAGATTGAATCTGGGATGCAAAATTACGATTCGGCACCAACAAGTCAGCCCAATAACGTTGACTGGGAACCCAGGTCGGCCAAACACCAGATGCTGGACGCCCCGTTTTAGCAAAGTTCGCCCACATTCGCCGCATGTTCTCACCAGATTCGCCTGTGGTTTTAAAATACATACCCAACATCACGCCAGTTTCACTGCCGTGCGGTGCACCCAGAATGTACTCCTCGTCTTTTGCCAACGGCTGATCATGAATATAGGCGTACGTTGGAATACCCCTATCAGTCATCGCCTTCATGGTGAGCGATGCCGAAGTGAGATAGCGTAAGTCACCAAATAAACGCTGATACGCGATGTCTGGCTTGTAGTTATAGTCACCAGCATACACCGTTTTGGCCTGGTCCAAGTGATTGCTCATCCAGGAGGTAAAGTCGCTTAAGGATATCCCCGTACCGGGCAATACCGAGCCCTCATACGAATTCGCACCCACAATATACGCATCAAGTTTGGGTTGGTAAGTCTCACTCATAAACAAGCGCGCGGGCTCGGCTTTGATGGATGTGCCGTCGACGATGGGGATCTGGAACCCTTGCTGGGCCTTTACCAGCGCTTGTGCATCTAAGCCTTCTAAGCGCTGGCGCGAGGGCTCAGATAAGCCCACAGCTGCAAGCAATTTAGACGCTTCATCCTCTGCTCGCTTGACAGGTGAGCCGTCCCAGTAACGCTGATTTTGGTAGGTATCTTCGGTGTACCACAAGGGCCAAGTAGTGTAACTACTTTGTGCAATAGCCTTGTGAAACAAGCCTTGCGCATCGTCGTTCACCATCAGCAAGTTGACCGCCATTGCGCCGGCAGAGACACCAAAAATGGTGACGTTTTCTGGATCCCCACCCAATGACTCGATGTGCCGATTCACCCAGCGCAGAGCCGAGACCATATCCAAGACACCGTAGTTCGCGACCTTTGAATCAAGAGCCGGGTGCGATATGAAGCCTAAAGCCCCCAACCGGTAGTTAAACGACACCACGACAACGCCCTCTTGGGCAATCAGCTCACCAGGAATGTTGCCACTCCCTGCTCGAAAGCCGCCGCCATGGATCCACACCATAACCGGTAATTTGCCCGCTGTGTCGGGTGTCCACACATTTAAAAACAGACAGTCTTCGCTTTGTTCATCAGAAGCACCCAAGCCGTAGCGGGGCTGAGGGCAACTCGCAGAGAACTCATTACCGTAACTAACACCGTCCCATACAATATCCTCTACAACAGCCCAGCGTTTTTCACCTACCGGGGCTTGCGCGTAAGGGATGGCCTTGTAGACCGCAGACTCAGCGCTGACGAATCCAACATAGCCGGCGACAGCGACTATTAGTCCACGGAATACTATTTTTATTGTGTTTGTTCGCATGGGTTATCTCGTATGATTCAAAGAGGTTGTGGGTTGATCGCAGGTTTGCACGCAACAGATACTAATAGCCCTTGGCAAAATCTACCACATGCAACAGCGGCTGATTTTTTAAAAAGCGCTCGAGGTTCTGAGCAAATACCCTCACGGCTGCCTCAATATTCGTTGGCGCTGACGTATGGCTCGTGACGTACACCTTTGGATGTGACCAAAAGCGGTGGCTTGAAGGCAGTGGCTCTTCGTTAAACACATCTAAAACCGCGGCTCGCAAATGCCCAGAATCAAGAGCCCACAACACGGCATCTTCATCCACACAGTTACCCCGGCCGGTATTCAATAAGATGGCGTTAGGCGCCAAGGCCTGCAAGAGCTCTACCGATACCAATCCGTCCGTCTCTGGTGTGTTCGGCATAATACAAAGTAAGTAATCCAAATCTTGAGCAAAATCTATGCGGTGCTCGTAGGTGTAACAAGACTCAAAAGCCGGTGGACAATGACCGGACCGATTAAATCCGGTAACGCGCAAGCCTAAGGCTTTAGCGGCGAGTGCAACGTCGCAAGCAATATCGCCAGTACCCATAATACCAAGACGCTTTCCCAACACTGTCACGGGTGCTCTTTGGTTCCAGCTTGTGTCCTGAGCATAGGCCAGAATTTCACGCTCAAGAGCGAGTATCCAACCTAATACGTACTCGCTCATGACTTGGCCAAAAACACCCTTCAAGCCCGTCAGTTGATAATCACGCCGTGGGTGATTTATTAAGGGGGTAACACCCGCCCAAGTAGACTGCACCCATTTCAGGGCCGGCGCATCTGATAAATAGCCAACAATCTTGTCAGGAGCACCAATCATGATTGTCGCGGCCGCTAATAAGGATGCATCGGGATCTGACGATGCAGAATAATGAAGGTTCGCTGGCACAATTTGAGCAGAAAACTCCGCAAGCGTCGAATGTTGGTCGTCAAGGATCAACAAAAGATCCTGACTGTCCCATGAAGCAGAGCTCATTAACTCCTTCCTATCAGCTACTTATCGTTGCGAAAGCGGTACGACACAACGCGCCAGAGCAACACACTCAAAACGCCCACGATCATACCCACCACAATTTCTAAACCGTACTGACTTAAGATCTCTTGCATACAATGCGTTCTCTCGTTGAAGATGCTTTGCAATACCGTTCGATATTGCAGTCAATCAGCCAAAATCTAAGCCTCAAAGAAAGAGCCTTTGCCATCAATTTCGACAACTTGCCCAACACGTGGAGGATGAGTCACACACTTTAAATTTACGCTGTAAGCCTCGGGATGCGAGCGCGGCTGGTAAAAACTTTTGATACCGCAGGTCTTACAAAAATAATGCTTCGCAGAGTGCGTGCCGAACGAATAGGTGCTCATATTATCGGCATCGGTGAGGAGCGTGAAATTTTCATGCGGTATAAACAAGTGCTCGTAATCTGTAATTGCGCACACAGAGCAATTACATTTCCAGATCTCAACCGTATCGTCACCTGTAAACGAAAACTGTACTTCGCCGCAGTGGCAGCCGCCCGTGTAACGTGTCATTAGCGTGTCATCGGTCCTTTTATGGCTCAGCGTCGAGTGTAACGTGATTTGGATACGGTCTCTATCACGAAACAAAGTTGGCCACATAATAGGCTTCACGATCGGCTTTATTCATGCCTGCGGTATCCTCGATAAACCGGTTGCGATCTTGCCGGCTATTAAACAGCCAAATGCAGACCGTATCACTCGAGTGATAAATGGCCTTTAGCTCGTCGTCGATGTCGCAGAGCTCTGCTGGAATCTCGGTTTTAATGCAAATCATGATAATAGACCACCCACAACTAATAAATGCCAGAGTAACGCAACTGGAGACTTTGAACCAAACCAAAAGCAACCCTCGGTCCAGAGTCTTCGCTCAACATTAATCCTGTGGTTGAGGCATAATAGCTATTCACTGGGGTCAATCGTTCGGTTACGCATGGTCAGTACTGACAATACCTTTATCCGGCAGGGCTTGCTGGCGATACAAAATAAACAGTATCGTGAACTCTACGACCAAGCCATTGCTCGCATCCGACAAGACGTGGCGGACGCACCCGCCTATTTTGTTCTGGCTAAAATATCGGCCGACCACAATAATCACGCCAAGGCCCTCGAACTGTTTGAAAAAGCGAGCGCACTAGCGCCAGAGAACGCGTACTGCCAAGCGTACTTTGCACAAACACTAACCCTGTCAGGCGACCAGATCAAAGCTAAGCATCAAGCGGACCGTTGTGCAGGGCTGAAAATCGAGGACCACCACATTGCCGACATGCTCGGTGTGATCTATACCCGCACAGGTTTTCACGAACTTGCTGTGCCTTGGTTCAAAAAATCGGTAGCGCTTAATCCCAATATTGCAAACTACCATTACAACCTAGGCGCCTCGCTTCAGTTTATTGGCGACTTTGACGGCGCCAACGCCGCCTATACGGCGTGCTTAGACTTAGATACAACGCACTATCGTGCTCTAGCTTCGTTAGCACAATTAACAAAGCAGGCGCCCAGCTCGCCTTTGTTGACTCGGTTAAAAGCGGCCTTTTCCCGTACAACTGGCGACGCCGATGCCCAACTGCACTTGGGGCATGCCGTCGCTAAGTGCCTGGAAGATGCGGGCGATTATCCGGACAGTTTAAATTGGTTACACAAAGCCAAAGCGAGCAAACACGGTGCAATATCCGCTGTAAATTTCGAGGACATTATCGCGGGCCTCAAGGCCCCCTCCACTGACCCGATAAAGTCAGGCATTCAAGAATCACCGATCTTTGTCGTAGGCCTTCCTCGAACCGGTACGACCTTAGTGGATCGTATTTTGGGGTCTCATTCACAGGTCCACTCCGCGGGCGAACTCAACCTGTTTGGGAATCTAATCAAGCAGGCGGCAAAAACACCATCAAATTTAACTTTAGACTCCGACACCGTAGCGGCCGCGGCAAATTTTAACAGCGAAACCTTTGAACAAATTGGTCGCGAGTACCTCGCACTGACCCAAGAGCTCAGCCGAGGCGCCGCTCGAATTATCGATAAGATGCCGCTGAATTTTTTGTACTGCGGACTGATTCATCAAGCACTGCCCAACGCAAGAATTATTGCCCTACGGCGTAACCCCATGGACAGCTGTTTAAGCAACTACCGACAGTTACTCACAACCCAGCAGGCCTATTACGCGTACACCTATGATTTGTCAGAGACCGCCAAGTTCTACTGTTTATTCGATGAGCTGATGGCACATTGGACTGAGAGCTTACCTGAAGATCGGTTTATACAAGTCCACTACGAAGACATCGTGTTTAAGCAATTAGAACAGACCGAGAGGCTACTCGAATTTTGTAACCTAGGCTGGGAAGACGCCTGCTTAAACTTTCACGAGAACGATGCCCCAGTATCGACCGCCAGCTCAGTTCAAGTGCGACAACCTTTATACTCAGGGTCGATAGGGCGGTGGCGACGCTACGGCGACAAACTTAATGAACTAGAACGTTACCTGAAAGAGCAAGGTATCGAGACCCATCAAGGCTTGCCATCAAAGACTCATTAACAAAAAAGGGGCCGCAGCCCCTTTCAAAGTTACGATCTTTGAATGATTAGAAATCCATGCTAAAACGCAGACCCATAGAGCGGGGCGGTAACACGTTCGATTTAAAATAACGGTTGGTCGCACCGGATACGGTTTGGTTAAACAGTGCGGTTTGCTCAACACCGCTCTCTGCAAACTCGTTAAATACGTTGTCGACAAAGAAGGTAACGTTCCAGTTATCGACTCGGTAGACCGCAGCGGCGTTCGCAATACCGTAGCTATCTAGGGTTAAGCTATCGCCACGTCCACCCGTTCGAGACAGAACATCACCTTGCCATGCATAACCTGCATTTAAGGTTAGGTCATTGCCGTTACTTAGCGTCATATCGTACGACGCAAATAGCGACACCTGGTTCTCAGGGGACCCCGGCAGACGATCACCTTTAATGCCATCTTCAAACGCGGTGGCAAATCCTGGAGTGATAATAGTGCGAATTAACGAGGGTACATCAGACGTTAACTCGGTGCTGGTGTGACTAAATGAACCGCGCACACGCAGTGCATCGGTTGCCAGCCAGTCAATGTTCATTTCAACACCTGTCGACTCGGCGCCACCCGCGTTGATGGTAATTGGAATCGAGGCATTAACCGTAGCTGACGACAACTGAGGATCATCCCACTCAACCAAGTACACCGCGGCATTCAGTGTCATCCGGCCGTCTAACAGTGTGGACTTAACACCCAGCTCGTAGTTTCGCGTGGTGTCAGAGACATACGCGCGCTCGTCGAATTTCGCGAAATCGTCAGGACCAGGACCGAACTGCTGTCCGGGCGCTAGGTTACAGTTACCCTGACCTGCGTTGGGGTCATAAGCGTCACAGGGTGCACCACCGTTGCTGCCTCCGATACGATAACCTTCGCTGATCGTACCGTATACGTTAATCTCATCGCTTAAGGCGTAGGAGGTATTCAACTTGAACAAGGTACCGCTGTCGTCTTGAGCTAAGCTTGGGTCAAAAGCGCGCATCTCAATCTGGTTTAAGCCTTCAGCAACAAAATCGGAGGGGCCAGAAAAGCCATCATATAGAGGGAAATCCACGGTCGACTGCGCTTCCAATTCGTATTCGTAATAACGTGCACCAAAAGTGACTTGCCATGCATCGGTCAGTTCGTAGGTCACTTCACCAAATACCGCTTTTTCGACCAACTTCGACGAACCCGCTTCAAAGTACTCTAAATCGTCTGTGCGACTGGAGCCAAAAAAGTCAGCAAGCTCCGGCGTGTACTCTGCCGACGAACCCACGTACTCTTCTTTGTTGTAGAAAGCGCCGACAATCCAGCTCAGTTCACTGTCACCCTGTGAAACCAGACGCAACTCCTGGCTGAAGGTTTCTAGACGATCATCTTCTCGCGTTAACGCCGTGAAGGTGGGGAAGGTTTCGTATGAGTATTCCAAACTGATTAACAAATCGGTTTGGTCACGCTGACCTTGCTCTTCATATTTCGAGGAGCCCGTTGCTGACGTTAGTTCGGCAAAACCGAGGTCTGCAATGACCTCAAGTGCCAGCAAGCTGGTTTCTTCTTCGTTAGGCTCAGCAACACGCTGCGCGTTTTCCCACTTGCCGGTGGCCAACTCGCCACGCTGAGCCGAGATTGTGCGGCCGCCGTTGTCTTCGGTTTGACTGTAATACGTTAAAGTAGCGTCAAAATTATCTGTGGGCTGCCAACGGATAGCCACTTTAGCCGTCACCGACTCCTGTGAGTTGGTGTCTTTACGAGGTGCTAATTCGTCGCTGCCACGAGGCGAATCTGGCTCGGATACGCCGGGCATCTTCACAATAAAGGGCTGGTCAATAAAGCCTGCGTCATCGTAACGATCCAGCGATGCGCGAACCGCCAAGGTGTCAGAAATAGGCAGGTTTAGGGTAAAGCCTAAATCCGTGCTGAAGTCTTCGCTTTCGCTATTTTTGTACAGCTCACCGCGAACGTTTACATCCGTGCTTTCGAAATTGGGACGATTAGGGATGTAGCGAATGGCGCCGCCCATGGTGCCCGCACCGTACAGGGTGCCCTGGGGCCCAAGCAGTACTTCAACGCGGTCCATATCGACCAGGCGCATATCAACGCCCAAAGGAATCTCGCCAACGTAAGTCGCTACTGTACCGCCAGTACCAATGTTAGAGCCCTGACCAAGAGGGTCAGCGTTTAAACCGCGAACCACCAACTGCTGACCGTTTCGGCCGCCGCGGTCTACCGCGTTAATACCGGGCACATACGCAAGCGCTTCGGCGATATCGCCGAAACCTTGTTCTTTAATGCTGTCGCCGGTAATCGCGGCAATATTGATTGGCAAATCCTGCAACGAGCCAGCGCGGCGTGTTGCAGTCACAATAACTTCCTCGAGAACAGCGGCGCGCTCTTGAGAGATCGCTGGGGTAACGAAGCCTACGCTAAATGACGGCAAAGCGATCGCAGCCGCCAAAGCGGTCTTCTTAAAGTTCTGGTTCATAAACATCCCTTATGCTTGGGGCGCCGAGCAGTGGCGCGAGGGTAAATTCAAAGATTCAAGTAACGCAAATGCTAGCAGGTAGTCAGATTGTGCGCATGGGAAATATTACGCTTTTGTAACATCATGTTTGCCGTAGAGACTAACTTCAAAGTAGGTAGATATTAGTTGCGGCAGAACAGCAACTCGACTGTTTGGCAAAGACTGCGAATATTTGCCAAGCAGAAGAGGGTTTTACTTACAGCAACAACGAACCTCTCGTCACCAGATGCAATAAGAAACCGGGTGAACCATTAATAAAGCACCAAACGAACCTACTCCACAGTCACGGATTTTGCCAAATTCCTGGGCTTATCCACGTCCGTGCCTTTCTGGATAGCCACGTAGTAAGACAGCAACTGCAAGGCAACGGTATACGTAATTGGGCTGGTAATCGCATCACAATGCGGCATGTTAATCACATGCACACGATCACTGCTTTCAAAGCCGGCTTCCTCGGGCGCAAACACGTAAAGCTCGCCGCCACGCGAACGCACTTCTTCGAGGTTGGAACGCAGCTTTTCTAAGAGCTCGTCATTCGGTGCGACCGCAATGACCGGCATGTCTTCATCAACCAACGCGAGCGGGCCATGCTTGAGCTCGCCGGCGGGGTAGGCCTCGGCGTGAATGTACGAAATTTCTTTAAGTTTGAGCGAACCCTCGAGCGCAATAGGGTAATACACGCCTCGACCCAAAAACAGGGCGTGGTGTTTTTGAATAAACCGCTCTGACACCGCCTCAATGCGAGCGCGCTGCGCGAGCACGGCCTCGACATTATCGGGGAGCGAACGCAGCGCCAGCAACAGTTGCTTTTGAACCTCGGCGTCCAACCCTTTGCGACGCCCAAATGCCAACAACAGTACGAGCAAACCCACCAACTGCGTCGTAAACGCTTTAGTCGAAGCGACACCAATTTCAGGACCTGCCTGCGTTAAAAAAACGAGATCACTTTCACGAACCAAAGCACTGTTATCGACATTGGCAATAACAAGAGAGGCTAAAAACTCGCCGGGCGCTGCGTCGCGGAGTGCGGCCAAACTGTCAGCGGTTTCGCCCGACTGTGAAATCGTCAACAAGAGGGTATTGGGGCGTTTAGCGCGGGCGCGATAACGAAACTCCGACGCAACCTCGACGTAACAGGGCATTCCCAAATGCTGTTCAAACCAGTACTTCGCTACCATGCCAGCGTGATACGAGGTACCGCAGGCTACAATTTGGATGGCCTCGACCTGATCAAAAACAGCACTAGCGTTGTCACCAAAAATCGTTTCGTCAACTGTGGGTAGACCCGCGTAGCTAACTGTTTCGGCCAAAACTCGGGGCTGCTCGTAGATCTCTTTTAGCATGAAGTGATCAAACTCACCCTTGCTGGCTTGATCGAGTTTATCTTTAAGTTCGACAATCGGCCGCTCAACGGTTAGTCCATCGCGCGCCCACACGTGATAATGCTTGGGCGTTAAGGAAACTCGATCGCCTTCCTCTAGGTAAATAAACCGATTCGTCACTTGGCGCAAGGCCAGTGGATCCGAGGCCACAAAATATTCGCCAAAACCAATGCCTAAAACCAAAGGGCTACCGTGCCGTGCTGCGGCGATACGTTCTGGGTGGGCAATGTCGATTGCGGCGATTGCATACGCACCCTCTAAACGTTCAACCACATGCTCCAGGGCCTGATCAAGGTCTTCGCCCTTATGAAGCTCTAGGTAGAGTAAGTGAGCAATAACTTCCGAGTCGGTTTGCGAGCTAAACTCGATGCCTTGAGCCTGCAGCTCTTTTCGCAGAGCGTCGTGGTTCTCGATAATCCCGTTGTGCACAATGGCGACGCGATTGTGACTAACATGCGGGTGTGCATTATCGGCTGAGGGGACTCCGTGCGTAGCCCAACGGGTGTGCGCAATACCCACATGGCTGTTAGATGGGTTGGCGTTGATCGCATCTTCTAGGTTGGCTACCTTGCCTTGATGCTTCGAAAGATACAGCTGGCCATCGTCGAGTAGGGCAATACCGGCGCTGTCGTAGCCGCGATATTCTAGACTGTGTAACCCTGAAAGAAGTATCTCAGATACTGGACGTTGCGCTGTCGCGCCCACAATGCCGCACATAGTAATTCCTACTTGTTTTTCTCGGGACGTTTCCAGCCCGAAATATTACGTTGCTTTCCTCGGCCAATGGCGAGTTCACCTTGGCCCACAGTTTTGGTCACGACTGAACCAGCACCCACAAACCCATCGGTTTCAATGGTGACGGGAGCGACAAGCGTGGAGTTGGAGCCAACAAACACATTGTCGCCCATCGTTGTTTGAAATTTATTGGCGCCATCGTAATTACACGTGATGGTGCCGGCCCCCACATTGACCCCTGAGCCCAAGACCGCGTCGCCGATATAAGACAAGTGGTTCACCTTTGAACCTTCACCTAAAATGGCTTTTTTGGTTTCGACAAAATTGCCAATTTTTGTGTTAGCCGCCAGCTCTGTGCCGGGTCGTAAGCGGGCGAAAGGCCCTATGGTGGCCGAAGCACCAACGCTTGCCTGCTCTAAGTGGCTCATGGCGCAGATTCGTGCGCCTGAGCCAATAGTGGAATTACGAATGACACAGTTAGGTTCAATCGTCACGTTGTCGCCGAGCACAACGTCGCCTTCAAAAACTGCGTTCACATCAACGAAGCAATCTTTACCAACGGTTAACGAACCTCGTATATCGACCCGGGCAGGGTCTGCAACACCCAGACCCTGTTCCAGCAGGACCTTGATCTGCCGCTGCTGATAGGCGCGTTCAAGTTGCGCCAGCTGAGCACGTGTATTCACACCTTCGGTTTCTACCGCATTATCAACGGTCACGACTTGAACGGCGAAGCCGTCGGCCACCGCCATTGGCAGTACGTCAGGGAGATAGTATTCACCCTGCGCATTATTGTTCGTCACTAAGGGTAGATATTGATTTAGCATGGAAACAGGCATCGCCATAACGCCCGTATTAATTTCCGTGATCCCAAGCTCGTGCTCATTGGCGTCTTTTTGCTCAACCACACGCGCAAATAACCCCTCCTCATTACGCACGACTCGCCCGTAGCCTTGAGGGTCAGCCAGTACAGCGCTTAACAGAGCCGGTCCTTGTTGTGCACAGGCAATGAGTGGCTGCAGTGTAGACGGTTGAAGTAGGGGAACGTCGCCGTAGAGGATCAATGCCGTCGCTAGGGTATCTAAGTTAGGGAGCGCCTGTAAGACCGCATGACCGGTACCCTGTTGCTTGACTTGCTCTACCCAAGTGAGACTGCGCTCAGTAAATGCTTGCCGAACTTGCTCTCCGCCATGGCCGTAAACGACGACTGTCTGGTCACTTTGAAGCGCCGCTGCGGTATCAAGCACATGTCCAAGCAGCGGCTTTGCAGCAATAGTATGCAGCACTTTTGGTGTGTCGCTTTTCATGCGAGACCCTTGCCCAGCGGCAAGTATTACAATATTCAGTGTCATAGTCTCTCCCCCGCACAATAGTACCGTTACCGCGATAATTTGCTATGACAATTTTGTCATATAGAAGCAAAAAACCCGACATAATGTCGGGTTTGTAAACTATTACCGCCGATCGATTTAGCGGGTTTTTTGTCGAATTTTTTGCAGAGTTCTTAGCTGTGCCGCCGCTTCCGCCAAACGCGCAGACGCTCGACCATAGTCAAAGTCAGAGCTTTGGTTCTCTAGTGCCGCCGCCGCCTCTTGACGCGCTTGCTCGGCTGCCGCTTCATCCATGTCGTCTGCACGCAAGGCTGTATCAGCAAGAATCGATACCACACCGGGCTGAACTTCTAAAAAGCCGCCAGATACATAAAAGATATCTTCTTCACCGCCTTGCTTCACAACACGAACAGGACCAGGAACTAAAGACGTCAGCAAGGGAGCGTGGCCATAACCCACGCCCAGCTCGCCCAAAGTACCTGTAGCAACCAACATTTCAACCAAACCCGAGAAAATCTCTTGTTCGGCGCTGACGATGTCACAATGTATTGTCATGGCCATGCGTGATGTCCCTATCGTCAGTGATTCTTACAGTTTAGCCGCTTTTTCAACAGCTTCTTCGATTGTGCCTACCATATAGAACGCCTGCTCTGGTAGGTGATCGTATTCACCCGCCAAGATTGCGTTAAAGCCGGCAATAGTATCTTTCAAAGACACATATTTACCAGGCGCACCGGTAAATACCTCAGCAACGTGGAAAGGCTGAGACAAGAAGCGCTCGATCTTACGAGCACGATCTACAATCAACTTATCTTCCTCTGACAGTTCGTCCATACCTAAGATGGCGATAATGTCTTTCAACTCTTTATAACGTTGAAGTACCGTCTGTACACCACGAGCTGCATTATAGTGCTCTTGACCAACCAACAAGGGGTCAAGCTGGCGCGACGTTGAATCTAAGGGATCTACCGCTGGGTAAATACCTTTTGCTGCGATATCACGGCTAAGTACAACAGTCGAATCCAAGTGAGCAAAGGTTGTTGCTGGCGATGGGTCAGTCAAGTCATCAGCTGGTACGTATACCGCCTGAATCGAGGTAATCGAACCAACGCGAGTTGAGGTAATACGCTCTTGAAGTACGCCCATTTCTTCAGCCAAGGTTGGCTGATAACCTACCGCAGAAGGCATACGGCCTAACAATGCAGACACCTCGGTTCCAGCCAGAGTGTAACGGTAAATGTTATCAACGAATAACAATACGTCACGACCTTCATCACGGAATTTCTCGGCCATAGTTAAGCCGGTCAAGGCAACACGCAAACGGTTTCCTGGTGGCTCATTCATCTGGCCGTAAACCATTGCTACTTTTGAGTTAGTAAAGTTTTCGACGTCTACAACTTTTGATTCCTGCATCTCGTAGTAGAAGTCGTTACCCTCACGAGTACGCTCACCTACACCGGCAAATACAGATAAACCAGAGTGCTCAGTCGCGATGTTGTTAATTAACTCCATCATGTTTACGGTTTTGCCTACACCCGCACCACCGAACAAACCTACTTTACCGCCCTTTGCAAAGGGACATACCAAGTCGATAACTTTAATTCCGGTCTCTAACAATTCTTCGCTAGCTGCCAACTCTTCGTAGGTCGGCGCTTTGCGGTGAATCGAAGCACGCTCTTCTTCGCCGATAGGGCCTTTTTCGTCGATGGGATTACCCAAAACGTCCATGATACGACCCAAAGTCGCAATGCCTACCGGGACCTGGATTGGTGCTTTCGTGTTAGTTACCGGTAACCCACGGCTAACACCTTCAGAAGAACCCATAGCAATTGCGCGAACCACGCCATCACCCAGCTGCTGCTGAACTTCAAGGGTTAAGCCTTTTTCTTCTACCAATAGCGCGTCGTAGACCTGTGGCACTTCATCCCGCGGAAATTCTACGTCGATAACCGCGCCGATGATTTGAACAATGCGTCCGCTGCTCATGTTCGGATCCTCTATTTACTCTTACTTAGCGCAAAAATGCGCACCAATTTCTTACAACGCTTAGCTAATAGCTGCCGCGCCGCCCACAATTTCTGAAAGCTCTTGCGTAATAGCCGCCTGACGAGCTTTGTTATAAACCAATTGCAACTCGTCGATAATCTCACCAGCATTATCAGACGCGTTTTTCATTGCCAACATACGAGCTGCTTGCTCACACGCCGCATTTTCAACGACCGCTTGATACACCTGTGATTCGATGTAGCGAGCCATCAACGACTCTAACAATTCTTCAGCATCGGGCTCGTACAAGTAATCCCAATGGTGAGCCAGGTCGCTTGATTCTTCAGCAACGATTGGCAAAACCTGCCGTACCGTTGGTGTTTGCGTCATGGTGTTCACAAAGTCGTTAGATACAAGATACAACTTATCAATCGTGCCAGCTTCGAACGCATCCAGCATTGTTTTCACGCTACCGATTAAGTCTGCAAGCGCTGGCGCTTCGCCAATATCTCGGGTCGCCGCAACGACGTTTCCACCGAAGCTATTAAAAAAAGTTGCCGCTTTTGCACCGATCAAGCATAAATCAACGTCGATGTCTTGTTCGGCCCATTTTTTCATAGAGGCAACGGTGGCTTTGAATAAATTGATATTCAAACCGCCACATAATCCGCGATCGGTCGATACAACAATGTAACCAACACGTTTTACTTCGCGCTCTTCCATGAAACGATGGCGATATTCTGGAGTTGCATTGCCCAAATGGCCAATAACAGCGCGGATGCGTGCAGCATAGGGCTTGCCCAGCTGCATGCGATCTTGTGCGCGACGCATTTTACTAGCAGCAACCATTTCCATCGCAGAAGTAATCTTCTGCGTGCTTTGGATGCTGCTAATCTGCGTCCTAATCTCTTTTCCGACAGCCATACGTCAGTCCCCGAACCTTACCAAGCTTGCGATGCTTTAAAGGTTTCAATTGCTGATTTGAAGGTTGCCTCAACGTCACCGTCGTACTTACCAGTAGCGACGATATCTGTCATCAGCGCGCCGTGCTCAGAGTGCATGTACGCTAACAAGGCATCTTCGAAAGGCAGAATCTTCGCAACTTCGATGTCTTTTAAGTAACCTTCGTTCGCTGCGTAAAGCATGATCCCCATCTCAGCGATAGAGCGAGGCGAGTACTGCTTCTGCTTCATGAGCTCAGTAACGCGTTCACCGTGATCAAGCTGTGCTTTTGTTGCTTCGTCAAGATCTGAAGCAAACTGAGAGAACGCCGCCAATTCACGATACTGCGCCAAGGCTGTACGAATACCACCAGACAACTTCTTCATGATTTTAGTCTGAGCCGCACCACCTACACGAGATACCGAAATACCCGCGTTCATCGCTGGACGAACACCCGAGTTAAACATGTCAGTTTCTAGGAAGATCTGACCGTCGGTAATCGAAATTACGTTGGTCGGTACGAAGGCTGATACGTCACCTGCCTGCGTCTCAATCACGGGCAGAGCGGTCAAAGAGCCTGTTTGTCCTTTGACTTCACCGTTAGTGAACTGCTCGACGTAGTCGGCGTTAACACGAGCTGCACGCTCTAACAAACGGGAGTGCAAGTAGAAAACATCACCAGGATAAGCTTCACGACCTGGAGGACGACGCAGCAGCAAAGAGATCTGACGGTAAGCAATTGCCTGCTTGGTCAAGTCATCATAAATGATCAACGCGTCTTGTCCACGATCACGGTAGTATTCGCCCATAGTGCAACCAGCAAAAGGTGCTAAAAACTGCATAGATGCGGGGTCAGACGCCGTAGCGGCAACGACAATGGTATGGTCCATTGCGCCGTGTTCTTCCAACTTACGTACGACGGCAGCAACCGATGACGCTTTTTGGCCAATCGCAACATAGATACATTTAATGCCGGTGTTTTTCTGGTTGATGATTGCGTCAACCGCAATAGCGGTTTTACCAATCTGACGGTCACCAATAATCAACTCACGCTGGCCACGACCAATCGGCACCATGGCATCGATCGCTTTCAAGCCAATTTGTACTGGCTGGTCTACCGACTGACGCGCAATTACGCCGGGCGCAACTTTTTCAATTGCGTCTGTGGCGGTCGCGGCGACAGGGCCTTTACCGTCAATTGGATTACCCAATGCGTCAACAACGCGGCCTTGAAGTTCTGGGCCTACGGGCACTTCCAAAATACGGCCTGTGCAACGACATGTTTGGCCTTCAGCCAACGACTTATAGTCGCCTAAAACCACGGCACCAACAGAATCGCGCTCTAGGTTAAGCGCCATACCGTATACGCCACCTTCAAACTCGATCATCTCACCGTACATCACGTCGGTTAGACCGTGAATACGAATAATACCGTCGGTTACCGATACAATAGTACCCTCATTACGGGCTTCACTTGAGACATCAAGTTGGTCAATACGCTGACGGATGATGTCGCTAATCTCTGATGGATTCAGCTGCTGCATGCTCGGTTCCTCAATCCTACGAATTCATTGCTTCGGCCAGTTTATTTAAACGGCCGCGCACCGACCCGTCGATCACTAGATCGCCGGCTCGAATCACCACACCGCCGATAAGAGAGCTATCGGTTCGAGTGTGAACATTTATGTCTTTCTCTAATTTGCCTTTCAGCACAGCGACCAAACTTTGAGTTTGGTCATCGCTTAAATCAAAAGCGGAAACCACTTCGACATCAACAGATGCTTCTAGATTCGCTTTTAATTGGTTGAACTGTGCTTGAATAGTAGGCAACAGCGCTAAACGACGGTTATCGGCAAGCACCTTAACAAAGTTAGCAAAACCACCATTGGTATCAACGGCTAGGACCTCGATAAGTACCGAGGACAATTGTGCTGGTGTTTTCGCGGGGTCACCAAGTAGTTGCGCTATTTTTGGCTGAGCGACAACCCCAGATGCGGTTTCAAGCTGGTTTGCCCAATCGGCTAATTGCGATTGACCTTGCGCGTAAGCAAAAGCGGCTTTCGCGTAAGGTCTTGCTAGGGTAGTCAACTCTGCCATGATTAGTGCAACTCCGCTGTGAGTTTACTAACCAAATCCGCGTGTGCTGACTGATCGATGGCTGCACCAAGAACTTTCTCTGCGCCCTGGAAGGTCAGGCTTGCCAGTTCTGCGCGAAGCTCAGCTTTTGCGCGGTTCTTTTCTTGCTCGATCTCAGCGAGTGCCGAAGCCTTTACTTTCTCGGCTTCTGCAGATGCTGCATTCTTGGCTTCTTCGATCAAAGCATTGGCGCGCTTATTGGCGGCATCGATGATACCTGCGGCTTCTGCTTTTGCTTCTTTCATTTGCTCAACAGCACGTTTTTGTGCCAACTCCAAATCGAGGCTCGCACGATCTGCAGCTGCCAGGCCATCAGCAATTTTTTCGGCACGCTCTTGCATCGCTGCAACAATTGGAGGCCAAACGTATTTCATGCAAAACGCAACAAACACGATAAAGGCGACCATTTGGCCGATCAGGGTTAGATTAATATTCACGCCTTGCTCCTCATAAATACGGAGCTCACGACGGTGAGCTCCAGCGTTTTAGCGGGGGCTAGAAATTAACCAGCAACAACGAAGATCAAGTACATCGCAATACCCACACCGATAATGGGGATCGCGTCAACAAGACCCGCGCCTAAGAAGAAGGTCACCTGTAATTTAGGTGCCAACTCTGGCTGACGTGCAGAACCTTCGAGCAACTTACCGCCCAAAATACCTACACCAATCGCGGCGCCTAAGCCACCGAGGCCCATCATAATCGCGGCTGCTACGTAAATAAGTTCCATGGTTTTCTCCTAGGGTTGTTTTAAAGTCAAACTCTTAGTGATCTTCGTGCGCCATACTTAGGTACACAATTGTGAGTACCATGAAGATGAACGCCTGAAGGGTAATTACTAGAATATGGAAAATTGCCCAACCTATTTGCAACAAACCTGCTGGTAACATCCAAGCAACGCCTGCGCTAAACAGTGCAGCAATCAAAATAAAGATCATTTCACCCGCATACATGTTACCGAAAAGCCGCAAGCCCAGCGAGAAGGGTTTTGCAAGCAAACCCACAACCTCCATGAACAAGTTTACAGGGATAAATGCGGGGTGATTGAACGGGTTTAAGGTTAATTCTTTGACAAAACCAAAGCCTTTCACTTTGATTGAGTAGTACAGCATAAGTATGAAAATACCTAAAGCCATACCCATGGTAATGTTAGGGTCGGTTGACGGTACGATCTTTTGATACTCAACGCCAGCAAGCATCATTGCGTGAGGAATTAAGTCAACAGGAATGATATCCATGAGGTTCATTAAGAACACCCAACAGAAAATGGTTAAAGCCAAAGGTGCTACCAAGGGGTTTCGACCATGGAAGGTGTCTTTAACAGTACCATCAACAAATTCTACGACCATTTCAGCGAAGTTTACAAAGCCCGAAGGAACACCAGACTGAGCTTGTTTTGCCACACGTCTGAACAACCAACAGAAAATAATTCCCAAACCAACGGACCAAGCTAATGAGTCAACGTGAATCGCATTAAAACCCATAGCAGCGATTTCTTCACCGCCGTGCGCCATCGTCCACTGGCCGCCTTCACCCACAACACTACCATCGTAACGCACTGTTCCTTCTGGCAATTTACCATAGGTTAGGTTCGTTAAATGGTGAACGATGTATTCAGAAATGGTTTGAGACTCACCTGACATATCTGATTCCCGCTGCATCAGCTTTTTTGTGTCGCCATCGCGACCCAACTATTTCCTGCTGTGATCAGTAACATTTGCATGATAAAACCAGAGAACACAGCTCCAGCTGTAACATCGGGCAAAGTAAACACCCACGCAAACCCTAACGCACACAACCCAAATTTTACCCATGCGGCCAACAATGCCGCTTGTGGTACAACCTTTCCGTGTTTTACCCGAAAAGTTTTAGCAACCGCCCACATTTGCGGTAAAGCAGCTATTAATATCCCATACACTAGCGATGCTGTCTGATTTGGCTCGAGCCAAAAAGAAGCGCCTGCTGCTGTCGCTCCAGCTACGAAAAACATGCAAAAAAAAGTTCGCCACATCAGCGAACGATACTGCATGACTTCCGAACTCTTGATGCCCATCAACAAACGGGTCCGCGTACTAGCGGGCGAATTATAGAGATTAAGCTCTTAAGGTTCAACTCAAAGGCTTGTATAAAATGGGGATTATTCACCAGACGAATTGCGTTTACTTAATATGAGCGAGTATTCCGTCTAATTCATCGAGCGAATTGTAGGCTAAAACCAACTTTCCTTTGCCTTTGCGCCCGTGTTGAATTTGGACTTTGGCACCGAGTTTAGACGCCAGCTCTAATTCTAGCGCTCTAATATTAGGGTCTTGTGAAGGCTTTTCGTTGTTTTGAGTCCCACCCTCTAAAAGCCGCGCTACGTAACCCTCTGTTTCGCGAACCGTTAAACCCTTAGCAACGACCCAACGAGCCGCCGCGGCTTGTTGATCTTGCGGCAAACCCAATAGGGTCTTGGCGTGCCCCATTTCTATATCGCCGCGCTCAAGCAAGGTTTGTGTTTCTTTAGGCAGAGACATCAACCGTAGAAAATTAGCAACTGTAGATCGTGATTTGCCCACCGCCGTGGCAACTTCTTGTTGAGTCAATTCAAATTCGGTCTGTAAACGATGTAACGCAATCGCCTCTTCCATCGCGTTGAGATCTTCTCGTTGGATGTTTTCAATAAGCGCCATCGCCAAAGCGGTTTCGTCGCTAAGTTCACGCACTAAAGCAGGAATGGTATCTAAGCCGGCCAGTTGCGTTGCGCGCCAGCGTCGTTCGCCAGCGATAATCTCGTATTTTTGTGGCGCAATTTCCCGAACAACGATTGGCTGCATCACACCCTGTGCTTTGATACTTTCGGCTAATTCTTCTAATGCCTCAGGTTCGATATCACGTCTGGGCTGATACTTTCCTCGCTGGATAAGTTCAACGGGTAATTTTTTTAAGGTGGCATAATCACCTAAGGCCTGGCCTGCTTCATGACTCTCGGAAGGTGAGACTTCGTTATTTGCCTCACGCAACAAAGCATTTAAACCTCTACCTAAACCTCTTTTTTTTGCTGACATACTGATTACCTGTTTGCTGTACTTTGGCGACGCACTAATTCCGCAGCGAGCGCTAAATAGGCTTTTGCTCCCGCGGATTGCTTATCGTAATGCATCGCGGGGAGGCCATGACTGGGTGCCTCAGCCAAACGAACATTTCTAGGCACAACGGTACGAAACACTTTAGGCCCAAAGAACTCATGTAACTGGTTCGATACATCATTGGTCAGACTGGTCCTAGGGTCGAACATCGTGCGCAAAATGCCAACAATATCCAATGTTGGATTCAAATGCTCTTTCACCCCGTCAATGGTTTCCAGTAGATCCGATAGTCCTTCTAACGCGAAATATTCACACTGCATTGCTATGATGATGCCGTTAGCGGCGACCAACCCATTGACCGTCAACATAGTCAGCGTCGGCGGACAATCGATTAAAATGTAATCGTATTGATCTTGTATTTTTTGCAGACTTTTACGCAAACGGGAGTCTCGGCCTATCTCTCCCATCAATTTTACGTCGGCCTCTGTTAAATCGCTGTTTGCAGGTAAGACATCGAACCGAGCGACCTCGGATCTTGCGATAGCTTTTGTAATCTCAACGCGATTTAACAACACATCGCAAACAGTCAGGTCAATTTCGTGTTTATTGACGCCAGATCCCATGGTGGCATTACCTTGTGGATCCAAATCGATCAATAAGACGCGGCGCTTCATAGCCGCTAAAGATGCCGCTAGATTCACGCAAGTCGTCGTTTTACCGACGCCACCTTTCTGGTTTGCAATAGCGATAATCTGTGGCACTTAGTTAACCTTTTGTGTCGACGGCGCAGTAGCAGTAATCAAGTGCCGTTCTTCAGATAGATAGGGCACCGATAATGGAATCACGCTATTAATATCGCACAGCGAGGAAGCTTCGGCTAGTTCTGACTCGGGATACCGCCCTTTCATGGCATAAATCTGACCGCCGGGTACTAATCGAGGTAGTGCCAAAGTAACAAAATCACTAAACGAGGAAAAAGCGCGCGAAATGACGATATCAAAGGTCGTACTCAGATCGGCTGTGTCAGCTCGGGCATGAAGCACATGAAAATTCGTCAAATTTAATTCGTAACCAACCTGCTGCATAAAACGTGTTTTTTTTATATTGCTATCCAAGCCGCTGACCCGCATACCAGGATACACTATGGCAAGAACCACGCTGGGTAAGCCGGCGCCAGCACCAATATCAAGCAAACTGGTCGCTGCCCCACAAAAGGGGGCTACACTTAAAGAATCTAGAATGTGCTTTACCAGCATTTCATCTATGTCGCGTATAGCGGTTAAATTGTACGCTTTATTCCATTTTTGAAGTAACGACAAATAAGTCAGTAGTTGTCCTTGCTGCTGCGCGCTCAAAGCCAGCTGCAATTGATCTAACCCTTGTTGCAGTCGCAGCGCGAGCTCCGATTCACTAGGCACTTTGTTTGACTTCTTTATCGGATCGATGCTTTTTTAGGTAAATGGCCAGCAGGGATAACGCAGCGGGTGTCATACCGGCAATACGACCCGCTTGATCCAGGGTTAATGGGTTAACATCTTCCAATTTAGATCGCAATTCGTTAGACAAACCAGAGACCGACTGATAATCAAAATCGCTTGGAATTTGAGTCTCTGCTTGACCCGCCATGCGCTGAATTTCTTGTTCTTGCCGCGCGATATAGCCGGCATATTTCGATTCTATCTCGACTTGTTGAGCCACGTCTAAACGTTCGCAGGCAGCGCCTTTCAAATCGGCAATATCGTGGTAGTGTAATTCTGGTCGCTTAAGCAAATCCAACAGCGAGTACTCGCGCGTCAAAGGTTTACCGCTAATTTGCTCAACTTTTTCAGCTTGTGGTGTTTTTGCTTGGATGTATGTGCTGGCTAATCGCTCATGTTCAGCGGCTAGCTGCTCCATTTTGGTCGAGTAATCTTGCCAACGTAAATCGTTAACAAGCCCCAATTGTCGACCTATTGCCGTTAATCGTTGATCCGCATTGTCTTCACGCAACATCAATCGATATTCCGCCCGTGAAGTAAACATTCGATAAGGCTCAGCAGTGCCGTGAGTCACTAAATCGTCAATCATCACCCCAATGTAGGCTTCTTTCCTGGTCGGATACCACGCAGGTTTACCTTTAACACGTAAGCCCGCGTTCAAACCGGCAATCAACCCTTGTGCGCCGGCTTCCTCATACCCCGTTGTGCCATTGATTTGTCCTGCAAAAAATAGACCGTCAATAGCTTTCGTTTCTAAGGTGTGCTTCAAGCCTCGAGGGTCAAAAAAATCATACTCAATGGCATAGCCTGGGCGCACAATATGGGCGTTTTCGAAGCCTTTTATGCTTCGAACTACGGCATACTGCACATCAAAAGGTAAGCTTGTTGAAATCCCATTGGGATATAACTCATTGGTGGTTAACCCCTCTGGCTCTACAAAAACTTGATGAGAATCTTTGTCGGCAAAACGGTGAATTTTGTCTTCAATGCTAGGGCAATATCGCGGTCCCGTGCCTTCAATGACACCTGAAAATAAAGGCGACCGATCAAGATTTTGCGAGATAATTTCGTGGGTTTGCGCATTGGTATGCGTTATCCAACAGCACATTTGCTTGGGATGTGTTGCAGCTGAGCCCATCAAAGACATTACCGGCTCGGGGGTATCACCCCACTGTTCTTGCATAACAGAAAAATCAACGGTTCTGGCGTCTATTCTTGGGGGAGTTCCAGTCTTTAAGCGATCAACACGTAAATTGAGATCTCGTAAGCGGGCAGCTAAAGTCATCGCTGCAGGATCACCAGCGCGTCCACCTTGGCTTTGCTCTAAACCAATGTGGATTTTACCGGCTAAAAAAGTACCGGCGGTAAGTACAACGGCGGGCGCTTTAAAGCGCAGCCCCATTTGAGTGATGACACCTTCTACGCGATCGCCCTTGATAATGAGATCGTCGACCGCTTGCTGAAAAATCCAAAGGTTCGATTGCTGCTCTAAACGTTTACGAATTGCTGCTTTGTACAATACCCGGTCGGCTTGTGCACGAGTCGCTCTCACCGCTGGCCCTTTGCGAGAATTGAGTACTCGAAATTGTATTCCCGCCTCGTCAGTCGCTTCAGCCATAGCGCCACCCAAGGCGTCGATTTCCCGCACCAGGTGGCTTTTTCCGATGCCACCTATCGCAGGGTTACACGACATTTGACCCAAAGTATCTACGCTGTGAGTAATCAATAAGGTAGCGCAGCCCATCCTGGCTGAAGCTAAAGCGGCTTCTGTGCCGGCGTGACCGCCACCAATAACGATAACGTCAAAGGTCTGTGGATAGTCCACTGCATAACCCTCTTACTTTGAAAAAGGGGGGCATTATACGAGTAAATTTTCGTTCAAGCCAAAGCTTGTTCTTGGTGTTTTTGAATAAGACACTTTATATAAAACGATGTAAATAAATAGATATATATTAGGTATGTAGTTCTTATTCTAGTAATTATTAGAGCGCCTACTTTCTGTGTAAAACGATAAAATTTTGTTAAAAATTAACTAGTTAAGACGATAAAAAAGGTTGTAAAAAGTGGCCTAAGCTAGGTGGAAATACGACGTAAAATCTGTGTATAACTCGTGGTCAATTAGGCGTTGTTTTTAGTACAGTTTTCCCTAAGGTGTTTTACATCGTTTGTTCACAGGTATTGGCGCGCAGCAACATGGTTGTGGATTCGCTGTGAGTTATTGTGGATAACTCTATTTGCCGATACAAAAACTGCTGAAAATTTCGCCTAATAAGTCGTCGTTTGTAAACTCACCCGTTATGGAATTAATAGCTTGCTGAGCAAGTCGAAGATCCTCTGCTAGTAATTCTGAAGCGGCGTGCTCTTGAAGCTGAACAAAGCCATTTTTAAGAGCCGAGAGAGTTGATTGAAGCGCAGATATGTGACGTTGCCGTGCGGAAAAAAGATGCTCTGATTCAGGGTGGAGGCCAACAGCATCGATAATGGCTTGCTTTAATCCCTCGATATTAAGCCCCATTTTTGCGGCGATACTGACATTCGTGGTGGCTTCTTGTATCTGAGGTATTGGACCGTCGAGTAAATCAATCTTATTACTGACACCAATGAATGGGTGCGCTAAGCAAGCCTCAGCTAGGTTTGACGGGAGTAATGTAAATAAACTTACAGATTGTTCGGATGTTGCGCTCGCGTCCATTAAAAATAGAACCAACTGGGCGCGTTCTAAGGTATTAACGGCGCGTTGAATGCCTGCTTGTTCGATAACATCGTCTGTTAGTCTAAGACCTGCAGTATCGATAAAGGTAACAGGGACGCCTTTAATATTCACAACCGTTTCCAGGGTATCTCGGGTTGTGCCTGGAATGTCGGTCACGATTGCTTTATCGAGTCCGCAGAGTTGATTAAGTAAAGACGACTTTCCTGCATTTGGAGCACCCACCAATGCAACAGTAAGGCCTTCTTGAATGATTTGTCCTTGATTCGCTTGGTTAAGCGTCAACTCGGTCTCGGTTATTATTGTGTTGAGTTGGGTTTGAACATCGAGCTCCGAAATAAAATCGACCTCTTCCTCTGGAAAGTCGATGGCTGCTTCAACTAAAACGCGTAAGCCAATAATTTTTGCGAGTAAGCCGTTAACGTGGCTAGAGAAAGCGCCTTGTAAGGAGTTTTGGGCGTTTTTTGCGGCAGTCTCTGTATTAGCATTGATTAAGTCAGAAATGGCTTCTGCTTGCACGAGATCGAGTTTGTTATTCAAGAAGGCGCGTTTAGAAAATTCGCCAGGCTCTGCAAGACGACCACCCAGGCCGCAAATTTCAGCGAGCAGACGATTCAATACGATAGGGCTACCGTGTGTTTGTAATTCGACGACATCTTCTCCGGTAAATGACCGGGGAGTTGCGAAGAAAAGCAGCAAACCTGTGTCGACTAACTCGCCGTCAGGTGTTTTAAAAGAACTAAAATGAGCAGTTCGCGGCGCAATGTTAGTAATAGAAGAAAGTTGTTTCGCAATGGCTAATGCCCTGGGCCCACTGATTCGAATGACGCCAACACCACCTCGTCCGGGCGGTGTGGCGATAGCACAGATGGTATCTGTGTCGGAAGCGGGGCCTACGTGCATTAGCGTTGAGGTGCTGAGTTCTCTATTTGCTTGGTAATAATGTATTGCTGTGTCATCGACAGCAAGTTATTGACTACCCAATACAGTACGAGGCCTGCAGGGAACCACAAGAAGAAAAACGTAAATACAATGGGTAGCCATTGCATCAATTTTGCTTGCATTGGATCTGGTGGTGGTGGATTCAGTTTCTGCATAAACCACATGCTGGCGCCCATAAGAATTGGAAGCACGAAGTAAGGGTCCATAACAGAAAGGTCGTTAATCCATAAGGCAAATGGTGCATGGCGCAGTTCGACACTTTCCATCAGCGTCCAATAAAGAGCGATAAACACAGGCATTTGCACGAGAATGGGAAGGCATCCGCCCATGGGGTTGATTTTTTCCTTCTTATACAACTCCATCATCGCTTGGCTTTGTTTTTGTTTGTCGTCCGCGTATTGTTCACGTATGTCAGCCATTTTGGGCTGTACGCGGCGCATATTAGCCATTGAGCGGTAGCTCGCTGCTGAAAGTTTGAAAAAAGCACCTTTAATGAGAACCGTTAGCAGAATGATAGCAACGCCCCAATTACCAACTAATCCGTGAATTTTTGTCAGCAGCCAGAAAAGAGGTTGTGCAATCCACCAAAGCCAGCCGTAATCGACGCTTAGCTCTAAGAATGGCGATATTTTCTCGAGGGTGTATTGATCTTTTGGCCCCACGTACAGTTGTGCACTTGTGGTTGCCGTGGCTCCCGGAGCAACGACAGTAGCCGGGCTCAAAAACCCAGCGATATTGAAGCCGTCTTTGGTAACCCGGGTCGTATAGGTGTGTATTTTGTCTGGGTTGGGTATCCAAGCGCTTAAAAAGTAGTGCTGAATCAAGGCGATCCAACTGCCTTGTGTTTGTGCTTTGTAAGGCTCTTCCAGCATATCTTTGAAGTTGAATTTTTTGAATCGGTCATCGGCGTTGCTGGTCGCCGCACCTAAAAATGGCGCTAAGCCCATTCCAGAATTTTCGCTGGAGGGATCAGCTGAGCTATCCCGTTTCAACTGTCCAAATAAGTAGACGGTCTTCGATTTTACATCGCTATTAGAAAGCTGATAGTTGACATCAATTAAGTGGGTACCACGATTGAAGACAAACTCTTTGACTACGGAGAGGCCAGCGTTATCGGTATGATAAAGCTTTACTGAAAGGGTGGCTTGATCGTCCGCCAGTGCATAGTTTGCTTCTTCGCTTCGGTATTGAGCTCGGGCCTTACTGTCGACCCCATCTGGACCGATCAAGCCACTTTGTGCAACGTAAACACGTCGGGCATTTTGTTCCAGTAAAACGAAAGGATTAGAAGGGTCGTCGATCTTAGCCAGGTAGTCGCGCAGGCCCGCGTAGACGATGTCTCCGCCTTGAAGGTCAATGGTAGCTACTAAGGTGTCGGTAGTGACGTTTATGACCCCTTGGTTTGTCGCGTTGGAAAGCCCTAGGGATGACTCATCAGAGGCGTCAATGATACTGGGAATGTCAGAGCTGCTGTCATCTAAACTGACGGATTCGGACGGCGCAAAAGCTGGTGTCATGACAGCTTGCTGTTCAGTCGCCTTATCTTTAAAGATGACCCATTCCGTCAGTAGCATCCATGAAAGAACGGCTATGGCGCCAATGAGTGCGTAGCGTTGAATGTCCATAGTGATCACTTATTTACGGTTTGTTGAGTTTTTGGAACAGGGTCATACCCACCATCATGCCACGGATGGCATTTACCCAATCGTTGGGCAGTCAGTATTGATCCACGTAAAGCGCCGTGCTCGTGCAAGGCTTCGATTGCATATTCAGAGCAGGTTGGATAGAAGCGGCAGTTTCGCCCTAAAAAGGGGCTTAAAAGCAAACGATACAGCTTTATAAAACTAATCAGCAACTGACGCATTGGCTTTACGATGTTCACTAACGTTTCGTGAGGCTTGAGTTTGCACTTTTTCAATCATTTTCGTAATTGCAATTCGTATAAACTTTGTGTCCAAGCTTCCAGCACCTGAGCGCGCCAACAATATCATGTCTAGAGGCAAAGCGCCCTCTTTTTGACACCGAAAAAGTTCGCGAGCTTGTCGTTTCACGCGATTGCGTCCAACAGCAGTTTTGATGTGTTTTTTTGCAATAACAAGGCCCAAACGCGACGTGTCGCCGAGGCTTGGTTTTGCGAGTAGCAGAAAGGATTGAGAGCTGGCTTTGAAGGGCGCGTTATCGAAAACGTGTTGATAATCGCTTTTGGTCAGCAATCGTTTGTGCCGACCAAAAGAGGAATCTTGCTTTGAATCGGTCACAGAACCAAAGAAGGTCCGATACGATTAAGCAGACAGACGCTTACGACCTTTAGCGCGACGACGGTTAATAAGCTGACGGCCTGACTTTGTAGCCATGCGAGCGCGAAAACCGTGAGTACGTTTGCGTTTTAAGACGCTTGGCTGAAAAGTTCTTTTCATGATTTACACCTAAAAAGTATATTGTTTAAGGCCAAAGACCCGT